>JBGSOM010000093.1:0-7199 GCA_041739135.1 Pirellulaceae bacterium | reverse complement strand
ACTGCGAGTCTGACGCATCGCGTACCGCATCGATCGCTATTTCGTAGCTGCGGAAGAAAACGTCCGACAGTTCTTGCAGCGACGGATAGATGATACCGAGCGCATCGTCTTGGCACTTTGCGTCTTTCGAGAACAGAGCGATGAAGCGGTCGGTCGGAAGCACCGAAGTTGTATCCGCCGCCAGCAATCGCAGCACATTGTTCGGGTAAAGCGACAGATGCCCCAGAATGAACGCAGGATGATTCGACTCAATCATCTGCTCGCCGGGCGTCGCAAACCTCGCAAATCGGTCGACAGGAATACCTACCAAAAGACGCTTCGCGTAACGCTGGCTAACCGTCGCCGCATCCGCAATGATCGCTCCAATTTGCCCCATGCTCGATTCCTTGTGTGCAAAATCTCTGTAAACGCAAACTGTGATTTTAACGCGCAAATCGATATGCGGATCACGTGACTCGCAATTCTCAAGCATCGCCAAGCCAGCAGTGAATCTGACAAATGCGGTCACCTTGCCATCTAGCAGCATTCACGAAGGCGGCGATAATTTAGCAACTTTGCATCCGCAACATGTGCCGGCCAGCGCTAGCTTTTGAGTAATGGCCCATGGCTGATGTAAACCTGACGCACGATTAAATCCAGCAGCGATTAACAAGGAACGTGAAGAGTGAATTCCTCGAACCAGCCAACTTCTGAGGGCGCTGACGAATCGCCACGGCATGCGAACTTTATTGAACAAGAAATCGAAAAGGACATGTCGCTGCCGAAGTTGTCTGGGATGAACGTGCAGACTCGTTTCCCCCCGGAGCCGAACGGCTATCTGCATATCGGTCACGCGAAAAGCATTTGCTTGAATTTTGGGCTCGCGTTGAAGTATGGCGGCAAATGCAACTTGCGCTTCGACGACACCAACCCAAGCAAAGAAGAGCAAGAGTATGTCGATTCGATTCAAGACGACGTACGCTGGTTGGGATTTCAATGGGACGCAATTTACTATGCGTCCGACTACTTCGATCAGCTCTACGACTGGGCGATTCAGTTGATCAAAGCTGGGCACGCGTATGTTTGCGATCTGACAAGCGAACAAACTCGCGAGTACCGCGGGTCGCTTACCGCGCCGGGCAAGAACAGTCCGTTTCGAGATCGTTCCGTTGAAGAGAACTTGGAGCTCTTCCAAGCGATGCGCGATGGAAAGTTTCCTGATGGAGCTCGCACGCTGCGCGCGAAGATCGACATGGCTTCGCCCAACATCAACCTTCGCGACCCGGTTATGTATCGCATCCTGCGAGCCCATCATCATCGAACCGGTGATAAGTGGTGTATCTATCCGATGTACGACTGGGCACACGGCCAAAGCGATTCACTCGAACGCATCACGCACTCGATCTGCACACTCGAATTTGAGAATCATCGACCACTGTATGATTGGTACTGCAAAACGCTAGGCATTTATCATCCTCGACAGATCGAATTCGCGCGATTGAATTTGAGCTACACGGTGATGAGCAAGCGTAAGTTGCTGCAACTAGTTCAAGAAAAACATGTTGAAGGCTGGAACGATCCGCGCATGCCAACGATCAGCGGTTTGCGACGCCGTGGGTTTACGCCTGAAAGTCTGCGACTGTTTTGTGATCGCATCGGCGTAGCGAGGTTTTACAGTACGATTGATGTGACGGTGCTCGAAAATTGCATTCGCGAGCACTTGAATGCCATCGCACCGCGAGTGATGGCGGTGCTCCGGCCGATTAAAGTGGTGCTTACCAACTATCCGGAAGACCAAATTGAAATGATGGAAGCGGTGAACAATCCGGAAGATCCTTCTGCGGGCTCTCGCCAGATTCCGTTCACACGCGAACTGTTCATCGAACAAGATGATTTTCAAGAAGATGCACCGAAGAAGTTCTTCCGTCTCAAGCCCGGCGGCGAGGTGCGTTTGCGTTACGGCTACATCATCAAGTGCGAGGAGGTTATCAAGGATCCGCAAACCGGCGCGATCACGGAACTTCACTGCACGTTTGATCCCGCCACGCGCAGCGGCAGTGGCGAAGGAGCTCAGCGTAAAGTCAAAGGAACCATCCATTGGGTCAGTGCCTCGCAAGCCATCACGGCTGAAGTGCGGCTCTACGATCGCTTGTTCCTCGGCGAGACTCCCGAAGACGTCCCAGAGGGCAAGACATTTCTTGACAACTTAAATCCGAACAGCTTGGAGACGATCCACGCTAAACTCGAACCATCGCTGGCCGACGCCGCCGGCGGCAGTCACTTTCAGTTCGAGCGGATGGGCTATTTCTTTAGCGATCCCGTCGATTCCAAACCGGGAAAACCGATCTTCAATCGCACAGTCGGGTTGCGAGATACGTGGGCAAAAATCCAAGCCAAAGATTAGGTCTCGCCCGGCGGTGATCCGTAATTTCTTGAGGGAAATCGTTCGTAAGGGCGTCGCGTGCGAATATAATTCTGGTCTCCTCTAGAAACGGGATCATCAGATGAATCAAGACACGCATCGCCCTGCGTCGCGCTGGAATTGGCAACTGACGCTGATAGGATTTCTCCTGTCTTCGTTCACAGTTGAGTTCGCTCGCGCGGACATCGTGATCGCCAACTACACAGCCGCGACGAATGACCGCTTTGCCGTCGACGGCAACGGAAACTCGTTCCCCAATTTTATCGCAGCCAATTTTAACTTGAGCGGAATCGGTCAAACGAATGCGGGACAGTGGGCGACCGCGATCAGCCGCAACGTTGTGATCACAGCATTTCATGCTAGGCCGGGAATCGGTTCGACGATCAACTTTTATAGCGACAACAACCCGAGCACGGCGTCGGTCACTTCGACAATCGCCTCAGGAACGCGCGTTGGTTCAACCGATTTGTATCTTGCTGTACTTAGTCAACCGCTCCCCAGTAGCATCGTGAATTATTCGTTCGTCCAAGAATCGCTCAGCGGTCCACCATGGTCAGGAAACTCGGGCACTATTGTGGCTGCGGGAAGTCTGCAGGGTTTGAATACGTACATGTTCGGTCGTTCGCCCGCTTCGCATATAGATTCGCAAGATCAAGCCGTCGGACGAAACCTTATCACGGGTTACAGTGAGAATGTTGCATTTAACGGCACCGACAATGATTCGATTCTGATGATCGACGACAACTTCCCGACAGCAAGCCCTGACTTCGTACAGCATGAAGCGTATTTCCAAGGTGGCGATTCGGGTGGACCAACTTTCGTTGAGATAAACGGTGAACTGGTATTGCTGGGCACCAACGGCTTTATTTTTGACGGCGTTGATTTTCAGAATGTTCCCTTCCGCGGGAGCGGCGTGAACTACACCGGCAATCAGGCTGCGTTTATCAACAACTTCATTGCGATCAGCGCTGTGCCCGAGCCGTCTTCGTTGCTGTTGATTGCCGTCGCGACGGCATGCACGCCCGCTAGGCGGATGTTCCGGCGGCGCCGCATGAGTTCGAGTAAATAGACGGCCTGAAGACTCTTCTACGGTCTGCCGTGGATGAAGTTTGCGACTTGGGTCCCGGTACAAGGTGAGTCGCACAGTTGCGTGTCATGCCAGCCATAAAAAATAGATACATATTGATCATCGGAAAAATCAGCACGTCATGGAACATGCCATTAATGGCGTAGCTGATTAGCAGGCTCAAGGAAGCGACGCCAAGCTGTCGGTATTCGAGTGACAAGCTTTGCTCTCGCCACAGTTTCCATGACCAGAAACTCCAAATTCCCATTAACAAACAAAAAGGTATCACAGCAATCAATCCGTTTTCGACCAGCATCGCTAGGAACATATTGTGCTGCACATAGGGCCTAGCCTTCTCGAGCGGTAGTTTCGTATTGCGGTCGGATAAGTAAGCCTTTGATTTCGACAGATATTGGTCGGTACCGCATCCAAGCAAAGGATGGTCTTGGAACATTTTCCAAGCGACCATAGCAAGTATCGGTCTTAAGGATGCAGACTCTCGCATCTGCTCAACACTAACATTTCGATCCCGTTTGAATGACGACAACATCGATTGCGCGTCAAACAGCCATGCCATCGAAGCCAGTCCAAGAACCGTCATTGCCATCGGCAGACGCCAACGTCGGGGGATAATTACAACAGCGATTCCAACGATGACTGCGAGGCAGCCTAGCCAAACACTACGTGTCATCGTACACGCGATTCCGACTAAATAAATGGGTATCGTCGCTATCACGGCCACCCTTTGAATCCCGCTGCACCACAACACCGGCATTAGACCGCAAACAAGTGCTAAGGTCATCAAAATGCCGTTCGCAGCCGGGTTCAGAAGCGGACCGCGACCGCGACCAAGAAACTCTTCGTAAGCAGGGTCTGCAATGTACTTAGGAAAGATCGCCCACTGCAGACTCAGTTTCTCAGCAACTGCGGTCAGAGCCAAGTAAACGCCGAGCGCAGCGAACGCACAGTAAAGAGCTTTTAGTTGATTGCCCGACAAAGTAACTTGTCCACCAATCACATACATAATCGCTGGCAGAAGGAAGAAGAAAATCAATTTACTGTATGGGCCGACCGCATCGTCCGCCGAACGATGAACGACCGTCGTAAGAATCATTGCAAAGATGAAAAATCCGAATAGCAAGTCTGCTGCAACCCATTTTCGCGGCTGGTTCCATCCGCGTATTTGGAACCCCAGAAAAAGAGCGATACAACCGCCGAGGATCAAGCGATCGAATGTGATGGCGGAGATATGAAAGAACGGATGGCCGACAACGGTGCCAGCGAGCAGCACAGCCACCAAGCAACCCGCGATTCCCGCGAAGCGAACGAAGACGATGCCCCAAACAACCAGTGCCGGGATCCCGAGCAACAGCAGTAATTCCAAAGTCGTTACTCCAAGTCGTGAGAGCGTGGTCACGCCACCAATGCCGCCTGTTCTGATCTCAAGCCTAGGACGCAGCTTTATTCGCGCCACGATTGCGCAGCGGCCATTAACGATTGTTAGGTCAACATTGGTTCAAGCTTCCTAAAATTAGAAATGTATTGATTTTGCGGGCGAGCCGTAACCTACGTTGGCGAGCCCTATCGGCTCGACAGCTAACGCCGTTTTGCGGGTGGTAAACATGAAAGCTCGCTGTTTTTGATTTAAACCGTTGCTCGTTGGAGTACGATAAGCAGATCCAAGTTTGATTTCGGTCACCGCTTCGTGGAGGTTATTCATGGTTACTCGCACCGTTACTCGCACAGCACTTTTACTCCTTGCGATTTGCTGCGTTGTGGATGCAGCCCACGGCCAAACCGAAACTCTAACCGTGCAGGGGTCATTGCCTCGATTGAATTACAGGGGATCGAGTGGTGATTTGCTTTGGTCAATTCCAGCCAATACAGTGTTGTGGAAACTGGATGGTCCGTTCAACGCGGGTGTGATTGTTGCTACGGCGGCCGCACCTTCTAGCTCGCTGGTCTTGAATGACGGCGGCGTCTCAATTCGCGGATCGGGTTTTCCTTCCGCTAAGCTACACGTTGGAACGCTTGGCAATCAAAATGAGCCGGGTGAAGTTCGTGTGGATCCAGGCAATCCGAACGCAACGGCCACCATTCACGCAGTCAATGCAGCCATGCCAACAACCATGATTCTGGAAACTCAATCCTCTACCAGCGCAACATCGCTCAAGTTGGTTTCAACTGCGAGTAGTTTCTCGCATATTCTCGCCGGCTTATACAGATTGCGAGATAACGCGAACAACGTCAACGTCTTGACGATCACGCCAAGTGATAAAAATAGCAACGCAATAGTTGTTCGTAATGGGAACATCGGCTTGGGCGTTCTCAATCCAAACTTTCCATTGACGCTTGCAAATGGCGCGAAGTGTACTGTCGGCGGAGTTTGGCAAAATGCCAGCAGTCGCGAACTGAAGCACAATATCGAAGATCTAAGTCTAGAGAGCGCCCGTCAGGCGATCGCAAAGCTGCGTCCAGTAACTTACGCTTACAACGCCGAGCCCGACGAACCTCAAGCTGGCTTCATTGCCGAAGAAGTTCCCGACTTGGTAGCTACTAACACACGTCAGGAGCTTTCGCCGATGGACTTCGTTGCAGTTTTGACAAAAGTTGTCCAAGACCAAGATCGCTTGCTCGAGGAACAACGCCAGCAACTTACTGCACAGTCAAATGCATTGGCCAAGCTTGCGGAACGACTCGACAAATTGACCTCTTTAGTCGAACGAGCGGAGTCGAGCGCCGGCACTCAAGAATGAACCGCTCTACACCCACCGCCATCTTCACCCTCCCAAAACGCAGTTTAGGGAGGGGCAGCCCGCGACAGCGTGGCTGGGGGGCGACTGCTGCTTAAGGCCTCGCGTTGAAGCGATCAATCGCGCGCAACCCTCCCCGCCAATCTCGCTGGACGCTCGATTGCCGACCCTCCCGGTCGCTTCGCTGGGAGGGTCAAGTTGATATGCGGTGGCAATTAGCGAGACGTGTCGAACTTCGTTTAAATCATCTATTTCTAAAGCTAATCCAATCACAGGAAAACAAAAAAGCGTTTGAGCTTTCACTCAAACGCTTTAGATGTGTTATTGAAGCGTCTTCTTGCTCGACTATCACCGAGCAATTAGGTGACTGACACTGCAATCGCTATTTAGATTTCGGTAGATCCGCGGCTGTTACTTTCTCTAGCTTTCCATTGTCCTTAATGGACCAGCCATCACCGCTCTCCGCGGACTTTTCATAGGCAATGATCTCTGGAGAAGGCGAGTTGTCCTTAATCGGCTTGCCCCACATGACCTTGATGTCACCGCTCTTAATGGAAGCGACCGCATTTGGGAACTTGCTCTCGTAAGCCGTGAGGTCCTTCTCACTCTTCAGGGGACCACCGCCATAGGTGGCTTCCAACAGAAGTGCATGCGTTTCTGTGATCGCTTCACTCGCGCCGGCTGGCATCACTGGGCCTGAACTGCCATTGTCACTGCATCCACATGCAGCAACGGCAATCACAAATGCCAAAGTTAAAATTCGAGACATATCTAATTCGTTTCTAGTCGTTCGAGGAAAATACTTCGCCGCCAGCTCGGCTTCCGATCGCTTGCCAAGTGTAAGCGTACACCAGTCCCAGTGGGTATTGGGTCGGCGTGGTGTTGCGTTGTGTTGTAGGTTTCGTTAGGCGGCTGATGGGGCTGCCAATTCAACTCGAACCTACTTGAGGTGTGTGATGGCTAGCAACGCGGCTAAGAT
>JBGSOM010000066.1:0-26029 GCA_041739135.1 Pirellulaceae bacterium | reverse complement strand
AAACAAATGATCGGCCCTTCAGGCCTTTGCTGGCATCATGTTGACTCTTCCTGGGCCGTTGGCCCAGGCTGGGCAATCGAATGGCCCTTTGGGTCGAAATCGCCGCATTTCCTTCAATGAAAATGCTTCACAGCGTTGCCCAACGGGGTTATGGTTGGCGAGTGTGAAGTGGGCGTAACCCCTTTGGGGTAAGGGATTTGTGCGGCTGAGTCCCAGGGTAGCTCGCTGCGCTCGCAACCCTGGGCTGTTAGGCGCAACTCCTTCGGAGTAAGACGCGGCGCGTTTTGTTGCGGGCGCGGACGGAACTCTGGCGAGTCCCGCTACCTGTGAACTGGGACGGAACTCTGGCGAGTCCCGCTACCTGTGAATCGGGACGGAACTCTGACGAGTTCCACTGCATTCAAACAGCCGCGGTCGGTTTGAGCGGTGCAAAACGCTGCCGGAATTGCCAGAGGGAGGGTAATCGCTGGTGGGCTAAGGGCGGAGAACGTTCCGCAAAGTGTCGTATCCTTGCTGCGAAGGTCGTTACGGGCAGATTGCGGGAGATTAATATTTGTGAATATTTCGCCAGTTCTCTTCCAATGCAGTCGAAAAGCTCTTAGAATCTGTGCAGTGCGCAGTTTAGGTCCATTCTCGTCTTTAAAGTGGACCTCGAACTTCTTATTTCATTTACGGAGAGCTTGTCATGAAGTATTCGAGCGACCGAAATCGGTCACGGAGCGGTTTCACGCTGGTGGAACTGCTCGTTGTTATCGCCATCATTGGCATTCTGGTTGGTCTGTTGTTGCCAGCGGTTCAAGCGGCTCGCGAAGCAGCTCGACGCATGCAATGTTCGAACTCGGTGAAGCAGCTTTCGCTGGCTTTGCACACTTATGAAAGCGCTTACAAGCGCTTCCCAGCTCGCAAGGCGGGCACTAACCATGCGTTCAACGGTACCGAGCGAACATCGAACAATGGCGGTCGCCTCTCGGGATTCATCGCATTGCTGCCTTACGTTGAGCAGGGACCGATGTATGCACAAATTCAAGCTGGTGCGCCACCGATCAATCCTGGTGGACCTGCTGCTTGGGCTGGTTGGACCGTGTGGAACGTTTCGCCTGGATTCTTGACTTGTCCTTCCGACGGAACAACTTTCAACGCGCCCACAAACACACAGATCAACAACTACGCGTTTTGCGTAGGCGATGACGCAGTCAACATTCGCGACAATCGCGTGGTTCGTGGAATATTTCCATCGACCGTCGGGGTTAAGATCGCTGAAATCACCGATGGTACGAGCAATACAGTTGCTTTCAGCGAGAGACTTCGAGCAAATCTCGGTGTTCGACCGTTGTTGCCAACCAAGTGCTAAACGCGCACGGCACAGCGATGAACGTTGCGGGTGTGATTGACGCACCGCGTTTATGTTTAACTCAAGCTACCGGAACGCACTTCAACGCCGGCATCTCGGTTAAAGGTCGATTTGGATCTCTTTGGACAGACGGTCAACCAGAGAGAGTTGGCTTCAACACGATTCTTCCGCCTAACGCTCCTGGCTGTGAGCAGAACGGGAACGGCAACGCTGATTCTAACGACGTAATTTTGCCGGCTAGTAGCCGTCACACCGGCGGTGTAAACATCGGACTTGCAGACGGCTCCGTGCGATTCATCAGCCAGAGCATCGACACCGGTAATCTGAACATCCGTCAACCAGACTCAGGTCTAAGCGTTTACGGTGTTTGGGGCGCGATGGGTTCGAAAGAAGGCGGCGAGACCGTTTCACTGGACAACTAGTTGATAATTGTTGCTTAGAAGCAAACAATTAGCTTTCATCGTGAGTGCAGTCGGGATTCGACTGCACTCACTTTCTTTCATACTCCATTGAAGTTGAGGCAAACATGGTTTGGAAATTGTGCCATCTAAGTTTGGCATTGTGCTGTGCATCGTTGATCGGTTGTGGGTCCAGCAGTGGTTTTCCAAAGACCTACCCAGTAACTGGTAAAGTGACACTGAATGGCAAAGCCATCGACGGTGCGATGGTTACGTTTCAGCTTGCTGAAGGCAAAGAAAATGCAATTGGAACAACAGACGCCAGTGGTGAATTCACTTTGTCGATGTTCCAACCAAGTGATGGTGCCATTCCAGGTCAGTACCGCGTTGCCATTCGCAAATTGCCAGCGAGTGAACTGACCGCGCCCATCAACACACCGCCCGCAGGTCAACTTGCAAGCGGCGAAATCACCGATAGTTATGCTCCACCGACTGCCACGGAAGGTAACTCAAAGCCCAAGTCGGCGAAGAGTGAAGTGCCCGAGAAGTACGGGAACGATCAAGCTTCAGGTTTGCGCGCAACCGTTACCGAAGCTGGCCCGAATCGATTTGAGTTTGATTTAAAGTAAGTGGCGAGCAGCGAGTAGCGACTAACAGAAAGCTGTTTGATGGAAACTTCAACCAAGGTTGCTGCTGCACAGTCGACCGCTGACTCTTCGCCTATTGACTCTTCGCTGGCTGGTGTTGCACGGCCGACTAACGCGGCTTTGTGGATGGCGTTAGTTGGCGGACTGCTGGGTGGCTTGATCGGTTTTGTAGTAGTGAACGCGGCGCATCCAGTGTTCCCGTTCGAAGATTTGCCGGAACTTGGAATGAGTCCTTCGGCGGAATTGGTGAAGCGCTATCATGTTGCCCAGTATGCGTTTCGTAGCGGAAACGGTGCGGTCGACTGCGGAATACTTGGCGGTTGCTTAGGATTGGTCATTGGATTGTTCACGGTGCGCCGGCGTGCGTTGGGAGCGATCGTGACGGGTGTGATTGGGATCGCGCTGGGAGCACTCGTTGGATTTGTAATCGGGCGTTTCGTAGCGACGGCGCTGATCTCTAGCGTGCCGCAGACATTAGCACAGAGCGCCTTTTATCACGGTGCAATCTGGGGACTCATCGGAGCAGGCATCGGTGCAAGCGTTGGTTTGCTCAATCGTTCTTCAGCGTTCTTGAATCTAACGATCTTCGGTTTGATCGGTGGCGTGCTTGGTGCGATCGTGTTCAACATTGTTGCTCCAATCGTCGCACCCGCATCAAACCTTTCGATCATAACACCGGCAAGTGCTGCAGAGCGGATCGTCTGGATCGGCTCGGCAGCAGTTTGCATCGGTTTGTTTGTCGGTCTAGGACTGCGCGACGCGCAAAAGCAGCGATCCGAAACGACCGCGGAGGCGTAGCAACGATTGCGAGCGATGAAACAGTTGCAGGTGGTGTTCTGTAGATCTGTGCAACGATGGATTTAACCGCGCTCGATAGCTGGTCATCGCTGTCGCGTGCAATCGCCGCCGTTGCCATTCTGCTGTGTATTGCCAAATTACTCGGCGGCGCTCTTGTTGGCCGAGACCCATCGGTTCCTCTTCAGTTGATTGTGGGCACGAACTGTATTGGACTGTTTGGGCTGGCGCTCGGTTGGCTTCCGCAGCCGATTCCGACGATGGTTGTGTGCGTTGGTGCATCGGTGTTTGTTTTTCATGTCATGGTTTCGAGATTCCGCCCCAGGAATTTCGAAAGACAATCTCGCGGCAATTCTTTGTTGGCAAACTGCCGAAGCGCGCTGAGCGGTTGGTCGGTGCCGCAGGTCTTGGGGTTGTTCGCGCTGTTGATTACTTTGGGACCCGCGCTCGCTTATCCATCCGGTTGGGACGAACTGGTTTATCACGTCGAGCTGCCGCGACGTTGGTTGAACTTCAATTCATTATCGGTGCAAGGCGACTTGCCCTACTCCGCGTTGCCATCGTTGCCCGAGATCATCTGTTGGTTGGTCGCTCCGATTGAACATCTAGTCGCGCCGCGGTTGCTTGGCTGGGTCACGTGGGTCAACGGAATTCTGGTGTTCCGCGAGTCGCTGCGTCGAGTCGCTTCTGTAGCAACTGCGGAAGTGTTGGTTTGGGCTGTTGTTGCGAGTCGCGTGTCGCTGATGATCAGCGCGAACTTTTATGTCGAGAGTTTTCTGTGGGCCGACACGGCGGCGCTGTGTAGTTTGCTGCTTTTTCCTAAAGCGATCGAGCGGCGTTCGTTTTACGTGGCTGGAGTTGTAGTGGGGGCTGCGCTGGCGACGAAGATGACCGCCATCGGATTGGCAGCTTTCTTGCCGGTCGCTTGGTGGCTGATGCAGAGTCGCAAGATTTTGACTGTGCGACAAGTTTTGTTCGGTTTGTGGATCGCGTTGTTGTTCGCGTTTCCGTTTTACTTGCGCGCTTGGGTGTTGTGCGGCAACCCTTTCTCGCCGTATTTTGCCGGATGGTTTACCGCTGATCGCGCGACGCAGTTGACCAGCGAGTTTCATCATGAGTTAGCGGTCGGGAATTTTGGTATTCCGGGCTGGCTCGGATTCATCGCGGCTCCAATCGCATTGGCTTTCGCGCGCGAGGTTTACGATGGCACGTTTGGAATCCAGTGGCTCGCAGTGCTAGTTTTATGTGGGCTGGCGTGCCGTGCGTTAGTTGGCAGAGCTGCTGGTAGACGAGCAGCGGCAACTGGGAAACGAACCGAGGTGATCGCTGCTTTCATCCTGTGTGGATTATTGTATGTGGTGTGGTTTGTGTCTTCGCAGCAAGCGCGGTTCGCGGTATCGCTGCTGATGGTCGCGGTGTTTGCATGCGCTCATTACATCGATGAATTGAAACACGGCGCGAGGCGTGCTTTGCTGGTTTGCATCAGCGTGTTGACGATTGTGAGCGTGCCTTGGACGAACAGCGGATACTATCTCGACAGTTGGCTGTGTGTGCTGAGAGTTTTTGCGCCGATCGATTACATCCGGGATGGCGTGGGCGATAGTTACACAGAGCTGGCCGTGTACCTGCACACGGAAGTTCCTCGCGATTCCAAAGTCGTGACGCTGTTCGAGCATCGGCTAGCGTACCTTCCGCCCGGCGTTGAAATCGCGACGCCTTATTTTCAGTCAAAGTACTTCACGCAAGCGGCGATTCCCGCTTCGACGGACTACATTCTGGAGCAGTTGCGTCAGCAACGTGTGAAGTACGTGGTGTTGACGATGACGCCGGCCGGACCGGATGTTTCGCAGCGATTTATCGCGGCGCAGCAAGAGTGGTTTCGCGGCATCGACTCGAGCATCGCTTCTGGCGAACTGAAAGTTATATGGCGCTCAGAGAACCATGCGGTGGCGGAAGTTGTGGGCGAATCGCAGTGAGGCTTTCCGCTGCGGATCGCTTTGAGCGAGAGTTTTTTCAACTGCAGTTGGCTTACAATACGACCTTCCCAATCTCTCAAACGGAGGTACACAATCATTACCACACAAAATCAACTTACACGGATACTCGCCGCCTTCACGCTGATCGCAACTTGCTGGAGTAGCGTGTTGCAGAAGCCGTTGTTGGCGCAAGACAGCCGACCCGATGTGTTGTTCATCGCGGTCGATGACTTGAACGATTGGACTGGGCATCTGGCTGGGCATCCGCAAGCGAAGACGCCGAACATCGATCGGCTGGTCGCTCGCGGTGTGACGTTTAGCAACGCACACTGCGTCGCACCGGCTTGCAATCCATCGCGCGCGGGACTGATGAGCGGCTTGCGGCCTTGGCAAACTGGCATCTATACCAACGGCGATCCGGCACAGAGCGTGATGCGCAATACTCAGACGATCAATCGTCACTTTCTAGCCAACGGTTATCGAGTGCTGGGCGGTGGCAAGATCTATCACGGCTATGGTTCCGAAGGTCGCGATGATTCGTGGAGTGACTGAGTGGGTTTGTTTCCGTCAGCGGGTGGCAACGTTTCGAACTTGAATGGATTGGATAAGTCGCATTTTGATTGGGGAGCGATTCCGGCTAAGGTCGACGAGATGGGCGATCACAAGTTGACGGATTGGGCGATCGAGCAGTTGCAGCAGCCGTCCGACCAGCCGCTGTTTTTGGCCGTCGGTTACGTCAAGCCGCATTTGCCCTGGTTTGTGCCGCAAGAGTTCTTCGATCGTTTTCCGCTCGACACGATCCAGTTGCCAGTTACAACTCAGAATGATCTCGCCGATGTCCCTCCGGCTGGACGCAAGATGGCGAACCCCGGAGGCGATCACTCGGCCGTGCTGAAAGCGGATCAATGGAAGAAAGCGGTACAAGCTTATTTGGCAACGATCTCGTTTCTCGATGACGAAGTTGGTCGATTGCTGAAGGGGCTGGAGCAGAGTTCGAGAGCGAAGAAGACGATCGTTGTGTGGTGGACAGATCACGGTTGGCACTTGGGAGAGAAAGAGCATTGGCGCAAGTTTGCGTTGTGGGAGAAAGCGACTCGCACTTCGTTTGCGATCGCTGCACCGGGCGTGACGAGTGCGAATGCGAGTTGTGCGGCTCCGGTGGATTATCTGAGCGTTTATCCGACGTTGTGTGAATTGACTGGTTTGCCCGTGCCGGAGCATGTCGCGGGTCCGAGTCTGGTGCCGTTGCTGAAAGATCCCGCGGCCAAGTGGGAACATGTCGCCATTTGCACTCATGGTCGCGGCAACCACGCAGCTCGCGATGATCGCTATCGGTATATTCGTTACGAGAACGGCGACGAAGAACTGTACGATCATCGCAGCGATCCGCACGAGTGGTCGAATCTCGCTGGTCGAGCTGAGTTGGCTGAGGTCAAGCAGCGGCTCGCGAAGCATTTTCCGGTGACGGAAGTGAAGCCGGTTGTGCCAAAGCAAAATCGCAAAGCCGCAACGAAATGAGCGTGAGCCTGAGCTTCGGCTGTGCGACAAATGGCAGTTTGGCAGAAAGGCATTGATTCAAGTTTTGTTCTGCTCCAGTCGCAACGCGACGACATGCTTTAGCCTGGGACGCGAGTCACAGGACGAGTTGTTGTTAGTTCTCATAGTCGCGAAGCGACGGCAGGCGTTGTTCGTGGAATTATAGTTAAACTGGAAAATCACCTTTAATTGGCCGCCGGATTCCTTCGACGTGAACTATCACTCACCTGTCGTCGCTTCGCGACTGTAGCGTTTGCTCTTGCCACCTTCCTGGGACTTGCGTTGACTTGCGTCCCAGGCTAATACATGCCGTCGCGTTGCGACTGAGAACAAAAACCGATCGAAAAAATGTCACAACAAAAATCGGAAACTGCTAGTTGTCGCACATCGCAGCCTGAGGCGCTTGCTGAAACGCCCCCTCACCCCCGACCCCTCTCCCCCAATGATTTCTTGCAGCTCCTAAAGCTGCAAGAAATCATTGGGGGAGAGGGAGACACGATGCTCGCTCCGCAGGCGCGACACAATCGGCGGGCTGCTCGGGGAGACGCGGTACGCACGCTTAGTAGAAAGTTAAAAACATCTTGGGAAATGGCATGTCTGATTCGCATCCGCTGAAGCACCTGACGACTGAGCAGATCAATCCGAACTCGGTTGGTCTCGATTCGCTCGACGCTCTGCAACTGGTGAAACTGATCAACAGCGAGGATCGCGTGGTCGCGGACGCGGTGGCAACCGCTGCTGAAACGATCGCTGCGGCGATCGATTGCGTGGTGGAATGTTTGCGCAGCGGAGGTCGATTGATCTACATCGGTGCGGGCACGTCCGGACGACTGGGCGTGTTGGACGCTAGTGAATGTCCACCGACGTTTAGCACGCCGCCGGGTTTGGTGGTGGGGATCATTGCAGGCGGTGACAAAGCGTTGCGGACGCCGATCGAAGGTGCCGAAGACAGCTTGGATCAAGCGGCTGAAGACCTCGCAGCGATCGGATTGAACGGCCGCGATTGCGTGATGGGCATCGCCAGCAGCGGCAGGACACCTTACGTGATCGGTGGACTGCGATTCGCGCGGATGCTAGGTTGCGCGACGCTTGGTCATACTTGCAATGCAGCGAGTGCGATGGAAAGCGAATGCGATATTTTGATTACAACGGTTGTTGGACCTGAGGTCGTGAGCGGTTCGACACGCATGAAGTCGGGAACTGCGACGAAGATGGTGCTGAACACTTTGACGACCGCCACGATGGTGCGACTGGGCAAGACCTACGGAAACTTGATGGTCGATTTGCGCGCGACGAACACGAAACTGGTCCTGCGCAGCCAGCGGTTGGTCGCTCGGCTGACGGGGCTCGACGCTGACCAAGCGACGAAACTGCTAAGTGAAGCGAACGGTGAAGTGAAGTCGGCGGTGGTCATGCATCATCGTCAAGTGGATCGCGCGTCGGCTCAGGAGTTACTCGCGCAAGCCGGCGGTCAATTGCGAGCGGTGATCGGTGACGTTTCGATTCAATCTAACTGATTCACTCGAACTGATTCTTTTTCCGCAAAATATGGTGATAGTGCTGGGCGAAACGATGGGCTTCATCGCGCACGTATTGCAGCAACCGCAATCCGAATGCATGACGGCTGAGAACAAGCGGTTCCGAATCGCCTGGAAGGAAGACCTCTTCTTCGCGTTTGGCCAGCGAAAGCAGCGTGGGCGGCGTTACTTGTTGATCGCGAAACGCGGCTAGCGCGGCGTTCAACTGACCTTTGCCACCGTCGATCAGCAGGATATCGGGGAACGTCTCTTGATTGTCGCTGAGTCGTCGGAAGCGCCGTGAGACCACTTCGTGGATACTGCGAAAGTCATCGATGCCTTTGACGTCGCGGATTTTGTAGCGGCGATACCCGGGCTTGAAAGGCAGACCGTCGATGAACTGCACGAGACTTGCGACGGTTTCGTTGCCGCCGAGATGCGCGATGTCGACGCCTTCGATGACTCGCGGTGTCGTCGGCAGTTTGAGAACTTTCTGCAGGCCGAGCAACCCTTTCTTCGGATCGATGTAAAACACTTCGGGTTGCACGTGTGTATCGAGTTCTCCGCGCTCGTCGAGTCGCTCGAGCATTTTGATTTCGTCGCGCAGTCGAGCCGCTTTTTCGAAGCTGAGCGCTTTCGAAGCAGCTTGCATTTCGTCCTGCAGTTCTTTCAGCAAACGTTTCTTCCCGCCTTCGAGAAACGTTTGCAATCGACGAATGTCCAGCCGATAGTCTTCTTTCGAGATTCGCAGATTGCACGGCGCGGTGCATTGTTGAATCGACGCCAGCAGGCACGGTCGAAACCATCGCCAGCGTTCATCTTCCGCGTCGATGTCGAGCGAACAGGTGCGGAACTTGAAGATTCGCTGCAGCACTTGGATCGCGCCGCGAAGAGCGCCGGCACTAGCGAACGGTCCGTATAGTTTCGCACCGCTGTTGGGAGGCGTGCGAGTTACTTCGACGCGCGGAAAATCTTCACGCGTAGTGATCATCAAGTACGGAAAGCTCTTATCGTCCTTCAGATCTTTGTTGTGCTTAGGTTGGATATCTTTGATCAGCCGACTTTCGGCGAGCAGCGCGTCAACTTCGCTTTCGCACTCCATGTAATCGATGTCGCAGATGTCGCGCACCCACGTTGCGGTTCGCGATTCTTGCATCGCAGCTTTAAGGAAGTAGCTGCCCGCGCGACTTCGCAGGTTCTTGGCTTTGCCGACATAGATCACTACACCGGCGTGATCCTTCATCAGATACACGCCAGGAGTTTGCGGAAACGACCGAACGCGTTCCGCCGCGCGACGGAATCCGAACGGCGCATTCTCGTCGGCTTGCAGTTCAGCGACCGCCGCTTCCAACTCGGGCTCAGTCGCCGTCGAGTCAGTTACTGTCGAGTCACTGGCTGGCAAGTCTTCGGAGTCAATCAGTTCTTCGTCATCCATTCCAAGAAGATCTCATGCGCGGGGCGACACAGTGCATTTAGGGGCCATCGTTTTCATTTTAGCATCTTGCCAATCCAGCACATTCCTCCTTGGCGGTATTACAACCGTTACAATCGGCGCGAGTCTGCCAGCGGCTTGCAAGTTTGAGTTCGATGAGTCGCGGTGAGCTGGAAATCGCTACGTCAGTTGAACTAAGGTTAGAGGTGCGCAGAGCGAGTCGACTAGCGCGACGTCGGCTCGCTCTGCGATCTTCGGATTCTGCACGCGAAGCTTATTCCATCCTGAGACCACTATCTCATCTGTGGTCCTAGAATTCTCCTACGTCGCAACGATGATGTCTGACCACGGATGGCATGGCGGTCCCACGGATAAAGGCGATGGTAGTTGTTATGATAAGTTGCTACCGAAGCGAAGGCGAATTGGCGTGCGACGCGTGATCGCTACTTTCTTGATGGCTTAGAATCGTTGCGATGGCAGAAGTGATAGGCAGGCTAGCTCCGTCTCCGACCGGTGCGTTGCACTTAGGGAACGCGCGGTCATTCTTGATCGCTTGGTTGTCGGCGCGGCAGCAGAGCGGCAAGCTGTTGTTGCGGATTGAAGACATTGATTCGCCGCGAGTGAAGCCTTGGGCGCAGCAACAGACGCTGGACGACTTGCGTTGGCTGGGGTTGGATTGGGATTGGGGACCGGATGTTGGTGGTCCTCATGCTAGTTACGTTCAATCCGAGCGACTGGAACGCTATCGCGAAGTGCTGCTTCAGTTAGCGGAAGATGGCGTCATCTATCCTTGTTCGTGCTCGCGTCGCGAAGTTGCTGAGGCGGCGAGTGCGCCGCACGAAAGCTCCATCGCTGGCCTCGTGCCACTTGAAGGTGCGATTTATCCCGGCACTTGTCGTTCGCGATCATCCGCGCAAGCGACGGGCGAGTTCGCTTGGCGCTGGCGATTCGAAGCGGGCGAGGTGAGTTGGAACGACTGTGTTGGCGGACTTCAATGTGCGAATCCAAGTCTCCAACTTGGCGATTTCGTTATTGGCAAAAGCGACGGCACACCGGCTTACCAATTAGCGGTCGTCGTTGATGACTTTGACATGGGGGTTACAGAGGTTGTGCGCGGTAGCGATCTGATTCCATCGACCTACCGTCAACTCGCGATCTTGAAGCACCTGCGATGGCAGGCGCCGAGTTACTGCCACGTTCCGTTGATGGTCGGAACCGATGGTCGACGTTTGGCGAAGCGGCATGGAGACACGCGGCTGAGTTACTTTCGCCAGCGGGGA
Organism: Pirellulaceae bacterium; assembly: GCA_041739135.1. Lineage (GTDB taxonomy): Bacteria > Planctomycetota > Planctomycetia > Pirellulales > Pirellulaceae > Aureliella. The sequence goes on along the minus strand of JBGSOM010000066.1, from coordinate 15,097 downwards.
TTCAAGCCGGAGTTGATCGTCGGCTTTTTAGCTTGGACGTTGGGCTTGGTCGAGAAACCTTCGCCGATCGCAGCTCGAGATTTAATCGGCCGGTTGGATTGGAAAGCGATTTCAACCGCGCCGACAGTGTTTAGTCTTGAAGCGTTTTTGACTGATCACGCTTAACGGGCAGAGTTAACCGGCAACGCGTCCGGAAAACTTGGCAGTCGCGAGGCGACGCACGAGCCAGACAACGACTGCGAAAGCGGCTAGTGGCAATGCGTGTTCGGGTTGGACGAAATAATGCAGCAGCGAGTCGCTGGAGACAACTTGCACTGGGTGATCGGGATGAGCAAAACAAGTGCTTGCACCGGAGCTCCAGATGGCGGCACTGGAAACAAGTGAAGCCGCAGCAACCTTTGATCGTAGAAACATATTTGTGCAGTCCCTGCTGTTACTTGGTCGAGTTTCGTTCAATGGACGCTTCGTATTCGGCCGCGCGAGCGAGTTGCGAGCTCACCACCTCGATTGGAATCGGAATGCCTTTGAGGACACCATCGACGACCATCGAGCAGCGAACGAAACCTTGGAATTTGGTTACGACGATCGCGCCGCGTCGAAGTCTAGTCATTTCGCACATCAGGACCAGTCGATCGCCGGGGATCACCGGTTCGCGAAATCGCACTTCTTCTAGTCCGCCGAAGCCGACCATGGCAGCACCCAGCAGATCGTATTTCTGCGAAAAGTAGCTGCACATTTGCGCGGCGGCTTCTAACATCATCACGCCGGGCATCAGCGGCATGTTGGGCATGTGCCCTCGCACCCAGAATTCGTCAAGCGTGATGTCTTTGTATCCGACGCAGACGTGGCGAGTCGTGTCTTCGTGAATGATCGCAGTGATCTGTTCCATCTCGAAGCGCTGCGGATTGTATTTACGTATCTCGGCTTGATCAGCAATGATGTTGCTGAAATCTAAGGTTGCCGGATCGAGTATCAGTTCTTTCGCAGCCACGTCAGCAGCCTTCTCCTGTTTCAAACACTGGTTCGAGCAACTGTGCCGCTCGAGTTCGACTTAAAATTGGCTCTAAGTCGACTCAGAATCGACTCGAAGTTGACGAACGACCAGCAGCGATCAGTGACGGATTTCCACACAGCGACCATTCACCAGACTGAAGAAGGTCCGGTGAGTTGGTCGGCGGTCGATTGAAATACGAGATGGTATTAGGTGCGAACTTTCTTTCGTTTCGCCTTGCGCGCCTTAGCGTTGGCGGGTCGCGCTCCGTGGTTCGCTTTCTTCAGTTTATGATGCGGCTTGGTCATTTTCCTGCTCTTGCGTCTATAGTTTCGAGGACTCGCCCCATGGAAGCGGGACTTTCAGGGTTCTAAGACTAACAGTAAATTCGCGACTCGGAAAGGCTTACTTTCCGTTAGAATGGCGTTCCGCTAACAAATTCAGTCGAACGCCTGCCGAAGGCGTGGGATTGAGGCTGTTTCGACGCGGTTGACGGTGGGCTGGTGCGGCTGTTTTTTTGGTGAGTGGGCGTCGGGAGGGCGCGTGAGTCCGGTGCGTGAGCGCGGCCCGTTGGGCACGCGGTTAAACGATGCACTGGCAAAACTTTTCTGAAAGAACTTTGCTGAGAGAACTTTGCTGAAAGTGCTTTACCGAAGAACCTTGGAGCCGCTTGTGGCCCTATTTTTAAATCCTTAAACATGAAAGCTGTAACAATGTCCGGATCGATCCTCTCCTGTACGCTTCGTCTTCGATTGGCCGCTTGCATCGCGCTCGGGATAGCAACCTCGCTGAGCCTCGTGAGTTCGCCTGCCTGGTCGCAGGAGAAAAGTGTCAAACCTGGCATTAACGATTCGTTCCGCGATCCGAAAGTTTCCGAGTACGTCGAGCGTTTTGAGATCGAGAGCAGCGAAGTGTTCTCGAAGCGGAAAGAGATCGTTGAAACGTGCAAGATTGCGGCTGGTTCGTCCGTCGCCGACATCGGCGCTGGAACGGGCATCTTCACCCGGCTGTTCTCGGAAGCGGTTGGTGCGAAAGGCCAAGTTTACGCAGTCGACATTGCACAGAATTTTTTGGATCACATCGACAAGACCAACCGTGAAGCGGATCGCAAAAATGTGCAGACCGTTCTATGTACCGCTGACGAAACCAAGTTGCCGGAGTCGAGCGTTGATGTGGCTTATATCTGCGACACATACCATCACTTTGAGTTTCCGATAAAGACAATGACTTCGTTGCACAAAGCGATGAAGTCTGGCGGTCGAGTTTTTGTGATCGACTTCAAACGCATCGAGGGCGAGACTTCGGATTGGACGCTGAATCATGTTCGCGCGGGCCAAGAGGTCTTCGAAGCTGAGATACTCTCATGCGGCTTCAAGAAAGTGGGCGAGCACTCCGACTTGTTGAAGGAGAACTACTTCGTGGTGTTCGAGAAAGTGGAGAAGTAGGCTACCGAGCTTGCCGCAGTTCACTTGGCAGCGGTGTTTGTCCATTGAATTGTTCCATCGATAGATCCCAAGTCAAGTTGCGCACGCTTTTGAGCGCGACTTTGCCTTGGGCGGGTTCGACGTGATAAACAGCCATCGAACGGTTGCCTGAGTCGATAACGATCACCTGCTGCAATCCGGTTGGCATCATGGACGATAGAACTTGCAGCTTATCGTTGGTCGATGTGTCAACGCCCGTCGGCGCCCCGGACGATTGACTCCACACGCCGAGCCATCCGAAAGCGACGATTGCGATGGCGACGACGGATTTGTTGAGCCGATGGAGTTGCATTGCGGTTGCCTCGATGCGGGGAGCTGGTCGGTACGCGTCGCTTTTAGGAAAAGCGCCGCAGCAAGACAAGAGCGGCTGTGAGTCGTGGGGTTTCGGGTGTCGCGCTCCAGGTTCGAGTTGCTATCGCAGCGAAAGTTATCCATTGCTATCACGGGTAATCGCAGAATTCACCTGGACGCGCGAGCCCTTCGAAGCCACAATCCGCGCAACGTATCGGCAGTAGAAGCCGATGGATTCGGATAACAGATCACTGCAAGGAAGTGGTGAATCGTGAGTGCAACTCGCCAAACTTATCGCAGCAGCTTCATTCAACCGCTCACGTCCGGCCTATTGCTCGGAACCGGAAGTGCGGGCTGTTTCTATGCGCTGATGATCTCGGGGCCGCTGAACAACCCGATGCTCCGGAGATTCTGCCTCAGTCACTGGACAGCGTCTGCGGCGATTGCGATGTTCTTCGTAGGAATCGCATTTCTGCTGATCAAACTCTGGCAAGCGATCACGCAAGTGCGTTTTACCAACGCGACCATGCACGCGCTAACGGGGCTGGTGAATGAAGGATGCGATATCTTTCCAGCAGAGCGTCCGCGATGGTTGGAAGCGAGTTGGATGTCTCTGCCCGTCGCGTGGCAAACAAGCTGGTTTGGATTGCGGTTGAGTCGCATTCTGTCGTTGCAGTTGAAACGCGGTCGGCGCGATGGGTTGGAATCCGATCTGCAATCCCTGTCGAAAGCGGATGCACGGCGGCAACGTGAAAGTTACAGTTTGGTGCGCATGATCACTTATGCGATTCCGGTTCTCGGGCTGCTTGGCACGATGTTGCTGTTGTCTGAAGCGGATCAATCGCTGCTGAAACGCAACGCCTCGACGCTCGCCAAAACGTCAGCCAATAATCCTGCAAAAGCGAACTCGCAAGCACAGGTTACAACTGCGTCACACACTGCTTTGCCGATCAATGCAAGCCTGCCGATCAACGCAAACATAGCGAGCATGAGTGCGACGCGCAGTGGATTTGAACCCGCGGTGCTCTCGCTAGCGCTGACTCTGGTCATTCTGCTAGCGCAATTCGTGGTGATTGGAGTTGAACACGATCTGCTCGAACGGATCGATCAAGGTGTTGAAGATGTTCTGATTGAGTTTCTTGCAGCCGATCCGCAAGATGCGGGCGCGAATCTGTTTGCACCAGTTAAACAGATGTCTGCCGATTTGATCGCATGCGTTCAGCAGACGGTCGAGCAGCAAGCGAACATCTGGTCGCGATCAATTTCAGAAAGCCAACGACAGTGGTCCACTTGGACGCAAGCCGCATCGGAGTCGATGGCTTCGAATTTGAATAGCACGATCTCAGCCGCTCTGACGAACCATGCAGGGCGACTGGAAAAAATTCAGGAAGAGGGCTCGCGGCAAATTGATACGCGTTGGCAACAATGGCAAACGACGCTCAGCGATCAAGCGCGTGCGATGAGTTCACAGCAGAAAGAATTGATTCGTCAGACCGATGCGATACAGCAGTTGGTTACGGCGATGACGGACTTGCGAAAATTGGAAGAGACCATTCACGAGAGCGTTGGGCGCATCGAGAACCTGAATCGATTGGAAGATGCTTCGCAGTGCGTTGGCGAAGCGGTCGCGGTACTCGCCACGAGTCTGGAACGCGCGGGCATTATTCGCGGTGCGCCGGTGCGACCTCGCGTGGCTCGTAAATCCGAGTTGATCGAAGAAGATGAACAAAGGAAGGCCGCATGAGCCCACGTCGCAAGCAACGTGACAATTTTGTTCAATCGCTCTTCCCGTTCTTGGCGGTCTTGCTAAGCACGATGGGTGCGCTTGTGCTGTTGCTGATGTTGATCGTCAACCAAGCACAAGCGAATGCCAAACAGATGGCGATGGAAAAGAAGATTGAGATCGAGGACGCTGAAAGCCGACTCGACATGCTGCGGAACACTTTCGAAGAGCAGCTCGACGAGCGACGTTTGGATCTCGAGCGCAAGCGACTGGCACTTCAACATCTGGAAAAGCACATTCAAGAACTGATCGAAGAACTCAAAACGATCGAGCGCACCGCGAATCTGCTGAACAACAAACAGACTGAAGACAAGGCATCCGAGACTGAAAAGGCTCGCAAGATCTCGCAACTCGAAAAGCAGCTGGCCGATGCCAACATTGACTTGAAGAAGAAGCTGGACAATCCCGAAGGCAACAAACCGATCTTTGCGATCATTCCTTACCAAGGGACTAACGGCACTCACCGGCGACCGATCTATCTTGAATGCATCGATAAAGGCGTCATTATCCAGCCCGAAGGTGTCTTGATCGGAGTTGCTGACTTGCGTCCGCCGTACGGTCCCGGCAATCCGCTGGACGCTGCGATTCGCACGGTGCGTTCGCGGTTCGTGCCAGCCAACGGTGCGTTGACAAGTACCGCGTATCCGTTGTTGATCGTGCGTCCGTCAGGTGTGCGCACGTATGCGATGGCGCGGCAAGCGATGTCGGGATGGGATGATCAGTTTGGATATGAATTGATTGACGAGAAACTCGAGTTGACTTTCCCCGAGAGCGAACCTGGCATCGCGGCTGAGATCGAACAGGCGCTGGTGCTCGCGCGCGATCGTCAAGCGGCGTTGGTGATGGCGATGCCAGCCAAGTATCGGCAGTACATTCAAGCTGGTGCTTCAGCGGATGAGAATCTCGACTTCGCGGACGACGGCAGTGACATGGGCGACGAATGGGTCAGCGGCGGTCGAGCTGGTTCTGGTGGTGGTGGAACTGGTGGCGGAGCTGGCGCTGGCAGAGCTGGTAGTGGAGCTTCAGGAACTCGCGGCGGTTTCGCTACGGCGCAGAATGGCGCGGGCAGTGGTTCTGGTTTCGGGGCAGGAGCTGGTGCGAACAATTCAAGCGGCGCGAATGGTGCCAACGGATTGCGCGGTGCTGGTGCTGGATCGCAGTTTGGTTTTGCTGGTCCAAGTAACGGTGCCGGTCCAAGTAACGGTTCTGGTACAAGTGGTGCGGGTGCAGGCGGAATGAGCGCGAACGGAACACCGGATGGCTCAAGCTACTTTGCGGACGGCGGAGCTGGAGCGGCGGGAGCATCCGACGGATCTTACGTTGGTTCAGGGAACGCGAACGGTGCAAGTGGGGCGTATGGTCCAAGCGGTGGCGGTGAGCTGCTGAGTGATGGATCAAGTCGCAGTGGTGGTGCAGGCAGCAACCTAAGCGGTACTGGCGGCAACTCAAGCGGTGCTGCAGGTTCTACTGGTGCAGGTTCGAACTATGCATCTGGATCTGGAACTGGTGGTGGAGCAGGTGGAGCGGCATCGGGGCCGGGCGGACCGGCTGGAATGTTCGGTGGCTCGAGCAGCACGGCTCCATCGGGAGCGGGCGGCGGGGCTGGTGCGGCGTCGATGGGCGGCATGAGCTCGATGGCTGGAAACCCAGCGAACGATCCCACCGCTTCTCCAACTGGTGAAGTTCAGCAGGGAGCTCCGTCGTTAAACATGGACATGACTCGCGGTTCTTCATCGGGGCCAGCGAGCGATCAGAGCGAACCGGTAGCTCGACAACGTGGTCGCAATTGGGCTTGGTCCGAAGGGCCGCCATCCAAGACGGCTGTGGTGCGTTCGATTCGGGTTGTCTGTTACAGCGATCGCTGGGTGATGATGCAAGATAACGCTGCAGCAAATCAAGTTACGATTCCCATCGGTCAGCAGCCGCAGCAGAGCGCGGAGCGACTGGCGAATGCGATCACAGAGCGCGTCGCAAGTTGGGGCATTGCACTCGGTAGCGGTTACTGGAAACCCGAATTGGTCGTCGATGTCGCACCTGGAGCCGAGTCGAGATGCACGCAGCTGGAACGATTGCTCGAAGGAAGTGGACTGACCGTGAAACGTCGTACCGCCAAATGACCAAGCGATATGCAGACTAATGAATCGTACTCGTACTCAATGAAATGGTTCTCGTACTCAATGAAATGGTACTCGTACTCAATGAAATGGTTCTCGTACTCAATGAAATGGTTCTCGTACTCGTACTCGATCTCAAGACCTCGAATGCGAGTACGAGTACCGGCTGGCGCCTGATTACGAGTACGAGTACGAATTGGAGTACGAGTACGAGTGCGAGTTGGGACTACGAGCAGTTGGGTGATGCAATCTACAATTTTGAGTTAGCAAATCATTATGCCTCGCAACGCAGACGATCATATTTCTGTTGGTGAAGATTCTTTCTTGGATACGACTGCAAACTTAGTCGGCATCATGATCATTTTGGTTGTTCTCGTCGGATCGCAAACGACGACGGATGCCAAAGAGCATGGGAAGCAATTGGCTGAAAAAGTCGAAGAGGACTTCAAACACGCTGAACCGGTGAAGCGAGCTGAAGCGCTCCAGCAAGCGTTGCTTGAACAGGCGATGCAGTTGCAAGAGTATTCGCTGGAAGGCGAGTATCGTCGCGCGGAACGCGACCGATTGCTGGAACAGGTGACACTTGCGCGGCAAGCGATCGCGACTGAGATGAGTACGACCGATTCGGCTCAACGCGAGTCGATCGAAAAACAACAGAAACTGGAAGAACTCGAATCAAAACTGAAGAAGACGCACGCGCTGTTGGGCGCTGCCGAGGAACACAAGCGACCGAAAATCGTGCTCGAGCACTTGCCGACACCGATGGCGAAGACAGTTTTCGGACGCGAGATGCACATTCGACTGCAGCGCGGCCAAGTGACCGTTGTGCCGTGGGATCAACTGATCGAAATGCTCAAACGACAAATTCCGCTGGCCGCTCAACGCAACGCTTCGCGCGGCGGCATCGAAGAAACGCTCGGCCCGGTCGGCGGTTTCATGATGCGCTACAAGATGGCTGCGGTGCGGGGCGGATTCGAACTTGATCGATTCGAAATCGAGACCACTCCGGACTTCGTTGCGGAATCGCTCGAGTACGCTTTGTCGCCGTCGGGTCGTTTGCGATTGGACTTGGCGAGTCGCGATCCAGGTGAAACGGTTGTCACGGTATGGGTTTATCCCGATTCCTTCGAGCAGTTCCGAGTGCTTAAGGCGGCGTTGTTCGATGAAGGGTTCCTCTGCGCAGCTCGCCCGCTGCCCGATGGCATGCGCATCGGAGCTTCGCCGCGCGGATCAAGAAGTGCGGCGCAGTAGTTGAAATCGTTAGCGTTGCATCAAACTCAAGTTCGGGTGGCACGCTCTGAGGCGTGGTGGCACTCCCCACGCCCTTCGTAGCCTCAGGGCGTGCCACCCAAATCGAGGTCATTCACTCAGGTTGCCAACCGAAAAGAAACTGTGAACCAACCTACTCAGCCTTCAATCGCCGCCTAAAATTTCGGGCGCTTTCTTGAATGGCGAGTGGCAGTTTGGACCTGACGAAATTGCTGGCGTTGAACCACTCTTGAGGTTCATGCAACAGCATGCGAGATTCCAGCACCAGCTTTTCGGGCGAGTCGCCTACGCGAGTTACATTCAAGTAACCGCCCCAGCCTTTGTACGGCTGCGGCGTGCTCTCGGACTCGTCGATTCTTGTCCAAGTGCCGCGCCATTTATCACTAGCTTCGAATGCGGGATCCAGTTTCCAAGCGATCGTCGTCGAACCAGGCCGCGTCGTGCGCTCGACTCGCAATACGCCGTTCAAGCGAATCTTGTCCAGCAACGTGAATGCGACTTTGGAGTAGGTCACTTTCGTGTCCGCTTGCGCATCTTGCTCGGGCACTGAAATTCCGGCTGCAGTGAGTTCATCGCGGCTGAGTTCCTCGACTTGATCAGCGTCATCTGCTGTGTCGTTTCCAGCATTATCGCTCGACGGCGCTTTGCCAAAAATTTGCTGCATGAGATCTTTGTTGTCGAGCGACTCGAATTTCGCGTGAACAACAAACGCCGAGTAGACGTTGTGACCTACGCGATTACCATCGGCATCGGTGACGTACTCGAGTTTAATGGTGACGGGAGCAACGATCGAGTCGCGTGTGAAGCGTTCCCAACTATCGTTGCCGGACAGTTGTGTTTTCGCTTTCGCTAGTTCGGCTTTGCTTTGTACGCCGGCCAACGCTGGGGCGGGCAGCTTTACTGTTACGCCTTCGCGAAATTCGATTCCGTCCGTAACAAGTTCGTTGAGCAACGATTGTGACCAGCACAGGTTCTGCGCAGTCATCGCCAGGCCGACTGTGCAGCAGAGCCAGATTCGGCACAGGCATTGGGACATGTGATTGAGGAAACTCAGCGAAGTTCTAGTGCGGCCACTTTCCATCGACGAAGTCCTTTGCGTGAATCAAAGCGGGGTCGAGCACAGTATGTCGAATCTTTTCGCGTTTCCAAGTGTAAGTGATATGCACTAGGCCATCCTTGGTTTGCACGATCGCTGGATAGCTGTATTCACCTGGTTCATTCTCAAGCACCGCAGCGGCTTGCCAGTGCTTGCCATCGTTCGAGACCGCAACGTTCAGCGGCGATCGACCCTTGGCGGTGTGGTTGTAAACGATCAGGTGCCGACCATCTTTGAGAGTCACAGCATCGGTTCCCGAGTTCGGATTGGGTAGTTGGCTGGCTTCCATTTTGCCCCAAGTCTTACCGGAATCGTTCGAAGCGATCTGAAACACTTTGCCTTGTCGCGTGCGACCGACAGCCAACAGACGCTCGTCTCCCAAAGACAGAATGCTGGGCTGAATCGCGCTGAATTCTTTTCCATCGTTGACTGGTCCGACGCGCTTCCAAGTTCGCCCGAGGTCCGCAGTGATTTCGAAATGAGCTCGCCAACCATCATGCTCAGTGCTTGACCCGCACAGAATCTCGCCGCTGGGCAACTGAATCGGTTTGTTCTTCACTGGACCGTCGATCTGTTCTGGCAATCGACGCGGCAGGGACCAAGTGCTACCGCCATCGTCGCTGGTCATCAGCATGCCCCACCAAGAACTCGGCGTTGGTCCAACTTTGTAGAACAGCATCAGCGGGCCACTGGCAGGTTGGAACAAAACTGGGTTCCAGCAAGGATGTCGGACAACGTTCTTGTCGACCTGCAAGAACTGCACGCCGTTGGCAACTTCAACGGGCGCAGACCACTTCTCGCCGATCTTCGTTGCAAACCAAATTCCAACATCAGGATCTTTTTCGTCCGTGCCGCCGAACCAAGCTGCAACAAGATTGCCGTTCGCATTCTCTGTAATCGTGCTCGCATGGCAAGATGGAAATGGCGCTGTCTCGTAGATGAATTCGGATAACTTGATCGCGGGTTGTTGAGCGATAGCGGCGAGCCCGCACGTTGCGCAGGCGAACAGCGCCAGCGACAATTTGAACCATTGATGCATTGCATTTCTCCTCGTATGCTCTCTCGTAGTTGTAGGGTCTTGTCAGTCTAGCAAACATTCTGATCGATTGCATTGCGCAGACTTCGCGTCGAAATGCGCATAGAGGAGTCATAGATGGTCGAGCGTCGAGAACTCGAGTTCAAGAGTTGGGATCAAGTGATTGAGGACTTGAATCGATTGGCCACAAGCGGCTACGTCGCCGCGGGCAAATGGAATCTTGAGCAGATGGCGAAGCACTTGAATGATTGGATCAGTTTCCCGGTCTTAGGGTTTCCGAAACTGCCGCTGGCGATGCGATGTGTCGCGGCGATTTTGCGGAAGACCATCGGTCCGCGGAAATTCAAGCAAATGTTGGCGGAAGGCAAGATGCCCGCAGGCAATCCGACGTTCAATTCGACCGTTTATCCAACGACCGAGAGCGACAAACAGGCGATCGAGCAGCTTGTGGAATCGATTGAGCGTTTCAGAAGCTATCAAGGCGAAGTGCATCCGTCGCCAATTTTCGGCCCGATGGATAAACGCGCAGCGGAGCAGTTGCAATTCATTCACTTCGCGCATCACTTGAGTTTTCTAGTGCCCAACGATTCGCGCGCATAAGATCGCTCAGGATCAGTGGTGGCGACTTTCAGTCGCTAATCTAAGCAACGTCGACTGCGAGTCGACGCCACGCTAGAAAAGGTGACACTTATAAGGTGACACTTGTTAAGGCGTGTAGGTGGCTTTGAAGCGATCGATGGCTCGCAACCAAAGCATGCGCACTGCGCCAGCGGAACGCTCCATGCGAGTTGCGATTTCGTCGAAGGTCAGTCCCTGAAGGTTGCGCAGCACGATGACTTCGCGATAATCCGGACGCAGCATGGCGAGGTGATCAGCGAGATCGGCGGCGCGCTCTTGCGCTTGCGCATTGCCGCTGGGACTGGAAACGGGCGATGGTAGCAGGGACGCCAAGTTCGCGGCGGATTGATCCACACCAGCTCCGACCTGATCGATCGAAACTTCGCGACGAATATCCCGCTTTCCAGCTTTCACGTGCCGCGCGATGGCACCATGCAAGACATTGATCAAGATTTGTCGCAACCAACCGACCAACTCTTGAGGCGTCTCACCCCGGAAGGCGGCGAAGTCGCGGTGGGCGGCGAGCAGCGTCTCTTGCACGAGGTCAGACGGATTTAGTCGACGACGCAAGCGATTGTCGAGTTGCGTGCTTGCGAGGACGGTCAAGTAATTGAAGTAGAATTGCAGCAATCGCCCAAGTTGCTCTTTGCCGCCGCGTTTGGCAGCATCGATTAGATCTTCGACGCGTTCCTGATCTGCGTACATCGTCTTGCTATCAGTGCTCATAACAAGCTCTTCTATTCAAAGCGAACCGAACCCGTCGTTCGGTCCGCACAATGCTGAGACCGATGACGACGAACTATCGAAACCGTAGACGCATGGATCGTAGCGCCGTAGCTAGCTGCACAACGAAACTGGATTGCGAATCGCGGTCAGTTATCAGTGTAGTTGCAACGGATGACGGCGTGGTTACAGGATCATCTGAGTTACCCGAGTTATCAGAGTTATCATCGCTGTCATCGGTGCAGTCTTGATCGCCGAATACGGTACCGAATCCGAAGCTGAAACGTCCGCCGAATCCGCTTGCGGTGGCTTGGAAAGCGAGCAGTTCGTCGAGCGAAATGCCTCCATCGGCATCTGTGTCCGCTTCAGCATTCGTGAGCTTCCTCCACTGTCGCGCGGTGAGCTCAGATTCCGTCAGCAAACCGTCGCTGTCATCATCCAGCATATCGAACTTCGCTTGCTGCTTCGCTCGCACGGCCGCGTTCAATTCATCGACACTGATCGCTGCGTCCGCATCCGTGTCGATACCTTCGTCAACCCAATGCACCCACAAGCGGCTGGGTACTTCGTCTTCGGTCAACAGTTCGTCCGTGTTGTCGTCGAGTCGTTCGAATAAACTGTCAACTCGGTCTGGTGAAAGCCATCCGAATCGCAATCCAAAACCGAACTTACCGAATCGATGATGTGGATGAGAGTGAGACTCATCCGTGTCATCAGCATCGTCGGTGTCAGTTCCACTATCGGTTGTATCATCACCGGTATTATTCGCGTCATCGATTGAGCCGTCATCGATTGAGCTGTCATCGCCTGGATTGACCGAATTGTCGTCGGTGCCGCTTCCTGAATCGCTATTGGAATCGTTGCCCGAGTTGTTGCCCGAGTCATCAGTCGCTTCACCTTCGTTGGACTGGGTCCTGACGACAGTTACCAGTGGCGAATCGCCTGACAAATTGATGGTGATGGTCGTCGTACTTTGTTCGTCACCGATACCGTTGATAACTAGCAGGGCATCCAGCGGCGTGATTTGACCGTCGCCATTGGTGTCGACTTTGATTTCAGTTGTCAGGTTGCCGTTGTCATTGAGAATGTTGATCACGAGCAGAGCGTCGATCGGCGATACGCTATCGTCCGAGTTCACGTCGAGCGGATTGAATAGGTTGTGATTGGTTGGTGTTTCAGAATCTAGGGACTCCATGCCGCCGCGAAACCCGCCAAAGCGGTTGTACCAGTTCGCGAACCAAGAATTCTGAGTGAATCGCGTGGTACGGTTCAGCCAGGATGGGATACGAGTCGTTGGTGTGTTGGTGTTGTCACCGGTATTGGTGCCCGTATTCGTACTGGTGTCGGTTGAGTTCGACGAGCGCGAAGTGTAGAGCGTCTGGATCGCTTCGACATCGTCAGTGTCTAAACCAGCAAACGACTCGCTGGGCGAGACGGAGGGATAGAGAACTGCGGACGAATCGCTGCTGTGATCTAAACCGAGAGCGTGTCCGATTTCATGGGCTGCGACGAGCACGATGTCGAAGGCTGAATTGCCCAGCGCGTTGCCAACTTCCCAACGTTCGGCGGAATCGAACTGCACATCGCCAGCGATGCGACTGCGGTTGAGGTCTGCGGGAAAGTAAGCTTGTGCTAAAGTGCCGCCGCTGCCATCGATCCTAACTGCGGAGAAATCGAGCGAGTTGTTCAAGCCAGCTTGAGTGGTCTGAGTGAAATCGATATCGACAACGTCCGACCAAGCTTTCAAAGCGGTTTCGATCGCCGCTTCGAACGTACTCTGGCTCATGCCACTGGGAGCTTGACCGATGTAGTACGTCAAGTCGGCGCTACCTTGCCCAGGTCCGTCCCATCCGACGCTTGCAGCCAAAACGCGGCGTTCTTCCAAGCCTTCGACAACCATGGAACGACGAGCGAGCTTCTTGCGATTCTTCACAACCTTACTCCTGTTTCAACACGCAGTTAATCAATTAATCAATTCGACAGTTCGGTTTCATTAGCCGCAAGGCGCTAGCCTCGGTTAAGTCGCCTACGGTTTCATTGGCTCTCGTTGGCTCTCGTTCCCAGACTCCGCCTGGGAACACATTGCTTCAGAGGCTCCGCCTCAACAATTCCATCAGGTGGAGCCTGCAAGGCAGTGGGTTACTAGGCAGAGCCTGGGAACCAGTTGTTAGCAATCTTCGCTTGATCCTTACTCGATCACTTAAGTGCTAATTGCTTTTCGGTCGCATTGTCGGCGGAACGTTGAGCGACCGTGCGCGTGCGGCTTGCGCGCTTCTTCTCATCGCTCGCTTTCGATTTTTTGACAGCGGTCAGCAACTGGTTTGAATCGCCGTTCGTATCCTTCGATACCAATCGTTCTTGGCTTTGCAGTTGTGCCACTTGAGCTTGCAGACGTTGATTCTGCATCTGCAACTGCGTCATCATTTGTCGCATCGCCATCGTTTGCTGCATGTACTGTTGCTGAATCTGTTGCTGTTGCATCTGTTGCATTGCGTACCGCTGAGCCATCGGATTTTGCGTGTAAGGAGTCAGCGATGTTTGTGTGTAAGGCGTCGACGTGAAAGCCGCTGATTGGCTTGCACTACTCTGGGCATTGCTCTGAGCACTGCATCCGCCACCACCGCCGCTACCGCCACCGCGCTGGGCGAGGACCGGTTGAGCTGCGAAGGCGATCATCCCAATGAAGCAAGCCGTGATGCACGTACGAGTCGTCATGTTAACTCTCCCGGTCCTAAGAAGATGAGTAACGGAGAAGCGATCACAGCGAGCCTTTTTGTGAAAGTCGCTTCGACCTGTGCTGATCTAGGAACCACTTGGCCGAGCGGCGCAACGGCGACTTCGCCATTTTTCTTTAGCTTTTCAGGCATTGCGGTTAACCGAAGGCCGCCGCGCGTTCGCCACTTCGTAAACACGGGAATTCCGGATTATTTTGGCCCGCGCGCCTTGCTCGGCCGCTTTCAACGCCTATAGCAATGTGATATCACTTTGGTATCGAGATTCTCCTCAAGAATGCCTAACTGGCGAAAGGAACCGTCATGCACGAAGAAAGAAAGTTCAAACCGAGTACAGGTTGGCAACCGCTGGCTGTCTGTTTAGCGTTGATGATTGGCGCGCTGATTCTATTTGTCGCCACGCTCATCAACGCCGAGTCGTTGGGGCCGCAATTGACGGGAACCGCTGTGGTAATAGCTGTGCTCGTCGAGTTCGCGGGATTTTTCGGCTTGTTCGGGCTGCTAGCGATCGCGCCCAACGAAGCTCGCGTACTCTTGCTGTTCGGCGAGTACAAAGGCACGGTGGTCGATTCCGGTTTCTTCTGGGTGAATCCGTTTTACACCAAAAAGAAAATCTCGTTGCGGATACGGAACTTTGAAACGGGTTCGAAGAACACTCCAGAGACGAAGGACGCCGCCGGCCAGATTCTAACTCACCGGACAAGAACGCTCGGTCGTCCTTCGAAGGTGAATGATCGCGACGGCAACCCGATCGAGATCTCAGCGGTTGTGGTTTGGAAAGTTGTTAACACTGCGGAGGCGATGTTCGAAGTCGACGACTACGAAGATTTCGTAGCGGTGCAAAGCGAAGCAGCTTTGCGAGCGATGGCGACTCGTCATCCTTACGACAGCGAGGATCACGAGGTCTCACTGCGTGGCAGCATGCAAGAGATTTCTGATCAGTTGCAAAGCGACATTCAA
>JBGSOM010000052.1:0-58766 GCA_041739135.1 Pirellulaceae bacterium | reverse complement strand
TGTTGGTTCGCCAGATGGTCGCTGCTGGTTACGGCCAGGAGAGGAAAGTCCGGGCTTCGCAGGGCAGAGTGGTCGATAACGTCGACCGGCCGCAAGGTTAGGGACAGTGCCACAGAAAGCAAACCGCCGAACGGTCAGTTCACTGATGCGTGGTAAGGGTGAAACGGTGAGGTAAGAGCTCACCAGCGATCGAGGTGACTCGGTCGGCTTGGTAAACCCCGCTCGAAGCAAGATCAAACAGAGGGCAAGCGAGCGTTCGGCTTCGGCCAGACGTTCGCGCGAGTCGGCCCGGCTCGGATGACTCTCGGGTAGATTGCTCAAGGTCGCAAGCAATTGCGACCGTAGATAAATGACCGTCAGCGTCGTAACGCAAGTTGCAACGCCACACAGAACCCGGCTTATCGGCGAACCAACATTTTTTCAGCTCGATCTAGCGCGCCAACGATCGCGGAGTATTCAACTGAGTAGGCTGTCGATTACTTCTCCATGAACATCGGTCAAACGGTAACGGCGGCCTTGGTATTTGTAAGTTAACCGTTCGTGATCGATCCCGAGAACATGCAACAGGGTTGCGTTGAGATCGTGAATGTGAACGGGATTTTCGACGATGTTGTAACTGTATTCGTCGGTCTGTCCGTAGCTGATGCCAGGTTTAAATCCGCCGCCGGCCATCCACATGGAAAAACATCTTGGATGATGATCGCGACCGTAATTCTTCGCGGTGAGCTTGCCTTGACTATAAGCAGTGCGACCGAATTCGCCGCCCCAAACGACCAGTGTGTCGTCCAGCAAACCGCGTCGCTTGAGATCCATTACAAGCGCGGCGGAGGCTTGATCGACTTCGCGACACTGCGAAGAAATTCCGGCTGGCAATCCGCCGTGTTGATCCCAACCTTTATGAAACAGTTGCACGCATCGCACATCGCGTTCGAGCAAGCGGCGAGCTAGTAAACAGTTCGCGGCAAACGTTCCTGGAACTCGCGAATCGGGTCCATACAGTTCGAAGACTTCGTCCGGTTCGCTGCTCAGATCAGCGACTTCTGGCACCGACGACTGCATCCGAAACGCCATTTCGCTCTGAGCCACCCGCGCTTCGATAACTGGGTCCAAACGATTTGCCATTTCGATTGCGTGGAGGTCATTGATGCGGTCGAGCATCTTGCGCCGACTAGATGAACTGATGCCATCGGGATTGCTCAAGTAGAGCACCGGATCGGCACCGGCGCGAAATTGAATACCTTGGTGATTCGATGGAAGGAAGCCGCTGCCCCACAGTCGTGAGTACAGTGGTTGTCCGCCTTTATTCTTAGTCACGAGTACGCAGAACGATGGCAGGTTCTCGTTAGTTGAACCCAGTCCGTAATCCAACCATGCACCGAGCGACGGACGCCCAGCGATCTGTGAGCCAGTTTGAATGAAGGTAATCGCCGGATCGTGATTGATCGCTTCTGTGAAAACGGATTTAACGATGCACAGTTCATCGGCGATTTGCGCGGTGTGAGGTAGCAGATTGCTGATCCACGCGCCGGATTGCCCGTGTTGCTGGAAATCGAAAATCGAGCCGGCGATCGGTAACGTCGCTTGATTTCCGGACATACCGGTCAAGCGTTGCCCCATCCGCACGCTGTCGGGCAGTTCTTTTCCGTTGTCGATTCGCAATTGCGGTTTGTAGTCGAAAGTTTCGATCTGCGATGGCCCGCCGCTCATAAATAAATAAACGATTCGCTTTGCACGCGGCGCGTGATGAAGCGACGGTGCGGACGCAAGGCGATCATCGGCGGCGCCACGATCGGCTAGTAGACTTGCGAGCGCAGCCGTACCCAAGCAGAGACTTGTTCGACCAAAAAAGTGTCGACGGGTCAGTTGATTTTTGAGTTCATTCGACATGATGGAGTCAGTTTTGTTGGATAGTCATCGTTTCATGACGGTTTCATCGTAGGACATCAAACCTTCGGCAACAACCGTCATGGCAGCAAGTTCAGTAGGGTCAAGTTGGCTGTTGGTTTGATGATCGCCGATTTTCAGTAGCTTGCCGGCATTTTCAGGTTGCTGCTTAAACTCAGCAGCTTGATCTTCGAAAAGTGCCATAAGGATTTCGAGCTCCTTCTCTGCTGGCGTGCGACCTGTTAGCGATCGAAACGCAAATTGCAATTGTTGCAATCGGTCGGGTGATTGCAGCAACGCGCGCTCGGCTAAGGCTCGGGCGGCTTCAACGTATTGCGGATCGTTAAGCAGAACAAGTATTTGCAACGGAGTTAACGTCGACTGACGCCGGACGGTACAAACCTCACGGCTGGTTGCGTCAAAGGACATCATCGAAGGTGGAGGCGAAGTGCGTTTCCAGAACGTATACAAACTGCGGCGATGGCTGCCTGGTCCATTATCGCGCTGGTACTTCTCGCCCGATTTCTCTTCCCAAAGTCCGTCAGGCTGGTAGGGTTTAACGGGTGGGCCCCCGATTGTATCCACCAGCAAGCCGCTGCTGGCGAGCGCTAAATCGCGAATCGCTTCGGCGGACAATCGATGCGATGGTCCGCGAGCGAGCGTCAAATTCTCAGGATCATCGCGTAGCAGTTCGTGCGTTGGATTCGATTGCTGGCGATAGGTGGCCGACATGACCACGAGCTTCACCAACTGCTTTACGTTCCACCCAGAGTCGACGAAATTGCGGGCTAGCCAGTCGAGCAACTCACCGTGCGACGGCGCTGCGCCTTGCAAGCCAAAATCTTCAGCCGTTGTAACCAAACCGTTTCCGAAGAAGACTTGCCAAAATCGATTCACGGCAACGCGAGCGGTGAGAGGGTGTTGCGGATCGACCAGCCACTTTGCCAATCCCAAACGATCGCGTGGTGCATCGAGGGGCATGCGCAACATACTGGCCGGAGTGTCTCGTTCGACAAGATCAGTCGGCGCATCGTAGGCTCCGCGCGCAAGAATATGTGTCGGTCGCGGCGCCGTTTCTCGCATCACCATGATTTCCGGAATTGGATCGTTCAAGTCGCTCAACTGATCACGCAAACTGCGGAGCGCTACGAGTTCCTGCTTGAAGCCTTCGTCTTGAGTTTGCAAATAGTATTCGGCGAGTTGATCGCTATTCAATTTAGTCGCTAGTAACTGATCGCTTTCCGCCGCAGCAATGCCTTCGCTATTGCCTTCGCTGGCGAGAGCTTCGACTTCCAGGTTGGTCAAGTTTCGGTTGAACACTTTGAACTCATCGACTTGTCCATCTTTAAAGCCGACGTCCCGAAAACGTTGGCCGATGGTGAGATCCTTCACGCCGCTGTCGTGAATGTTCTTTGTTAAACAATCTCGAATCACATCGCAGGCAACAGGTTTGCCATCAACGAACAGCGTCACGCCCTCAGCGCGGCTGGAACCGTCGTAGGCGATTGCAACATGTTTCCACGCATTAATCTCAAGCGGTTCTTGCGTGACAACTCGAATGGCATTGCCGGGATAAAAATGAATCAGCCCAACGCTCAGCCGACCGTTTTCGATCAGCAATTCGTAACCGCGACTTCCTGAATCCGTCCAGGCTTGCGAACGATGGAAGACCACGGCGCGTTCAAAATGACGCGGCGATTTCAACCACAGCGCGATAGTGAAAGGTTGATTGCGTGTGAAGTCGCCGCCGGTCTTGAACGACGCATTGTCCTCGCCGCTAAGACGCAATCCGTTTCCAATTTTCGCTGCTTCAATCTTGGGATTTTCTGAAGTGTTTCCAGGCTGTTCAGCGTTGGCACGGTTCGCAACTTTGTTACCGTCCAACGTTTCGAACGGATAGTCGCCGATCAAGTTTGATTTTATCGATGCAGCGATTTGTTCTGCGAGTTGCGGAGGCTGTGCGGTTACAATCGCTGCTTGCCACTTTTCGATGTCGGCTTGCTTAGCAATTGCAAGTTGCTTCAGTTTTTGTTCTTGAGATGTGATTTGAGCACGCAGCGCTTCGAGCTTCGAAGCTTGTTCGGCGGTAGACAACTGCAGAGTTGGCGTAGGTGTTGCGTCGGTGAAGTGCGAGTACAAACCGGATTCGTCGATGCTGTTGAAGAAAGAGGCGAGTTGGTAGTAGTCGCGTTGAGTGAGCGGATCGTATTTGTGATCGTGACAGCGACAGCATTCTAGAGTTAGTCCCAGGAAAGCGGCTCCAAACGTGTTCACGCGGTCCGCAACGTATTCGGCGCGAAACTCTTCTTCGACACTGCCGCCTTCATTCGTCTGGCGATGATTGCGATTGAAAGCGGTTGCAAGCACTTGTTCTCGAGTGGCATTTGGAAGCAGATCGCCTGCGAGTTGCCATGTGATGAACTGATCGTAGGACAGGTTTTGGTTGAAAGCTTGCACGACCCAATCCCGCCACGGCCAAGTGGCTCGATAGCGATCGTTTTGGTAGCCATAGGTGTCAGCGTAGCGAGCGATGTCCAACCAATCGACCGCCATACGCTCGCCGTACCGTTCGCTTTGCAGCAATCGATCGACCAGTCGCTCGTAAGCGTCGGGCGTTTTGTCGGCCACGAACGCATCGATCTCCGACAAACTTGGCGGAAGACCGGTTAGGTCTAGGGTCACGCGACGGATGAGTGTTTCGCGATCAGCTTCGTTAGTTGGCAGTTTGCCGCGTTGTTCGAGCGCCGCGAGCACGAAGCGATCGATTTCATTGCGGCACCACTCGGCTTTCGCGACGTTGGGCACTGCAATGGTTTGCGGCGCGACGAATGCCCAATGCTGTGTATACTCAGCGCCTTGCTTGATCCACGTTCGAAGCAACGCCTTCTCTTTTTCTGTAAGCGACAGCTTCGAATCGGGCGGAGGCATGCGAGTGTCGGGATCGTCGGAAAGAATGCGAGCGATCAGTTCACTTTCATCCGGCTTGCCAACCACAATGGCAGACGCTTTGGCGGAAGATTCATCGTCTAGCCGCAAGTCAGCAGCGCGTTCGTTGGCATCAGGTCCGTGGCAGAAAAAACACTTGTCGGACAGAATCGGACGGATATCGCCATCGAAACTGACTTTATCCTCGCACCGCGCAGCGATTGTGGTGGCGAGGAATAGGCACTTCGTCAAACAGATAATCAAAGGCAGGCGTGACATTTCGGTAGGCTCGCAAAGGCGGGAGTGCAATTCGCTCGAACTGAATGCGAAACGTTCGGCGAACTTCCATTCATTATAGCTTGGAATGCGAGCGCCCCACTACTTCCGAGGCGTAGCCTGTAGCAGAAGCAAACGCAATAGTCACAACCGACGGCAGGTGTGTGAGAGTTCATGCAAAGCAATCCGGCAATCAAAAAAGACTTTTCGAGTTTTACTCTGTGTGCATAAACCACGCATGCCGTCGCTTCGCGACTACGGAAACAGACAATAACACGTCCTGGGACTGGCGTCCCAGGCTAGTGCATGCCGTCGCGTTGCGACTAAAGCGGAACACGCGTTGCGACTAAAGCGGAACAACAGTCGCATCAGTGTCTTTCTACCCAACTGCAATTTGTCGCACAGCCTGGGCACAGCCCGAAATGCCGCAAGCGATAGCAGAGTTGCGAGACGAGTGTTGCGTGCGACCGCAAGTCGTGACAGGTGGTTACCGGCGACCTACAATTCAAAGCGTAAATGAACATTGAGCTTCCGAAGTGTTAGCGTCCGTTGAGCAGTGATTGAATGGTCAGTTTGATTGAAAGTACCAAATGCAGGAACAGCGAAGGGTAGCGATATCGGGTGCAAGCGGCTTTGTTGGTACGCGTTTGGTAAGTGCTCTGCAGGATCGCGGCTGGGAGGTTGCACGGCTGGTTCGCGAGAGCAGTTCTCGTAAGCCTTCAGATTTGAAACCTGGAGAGTTGTTATGGAATCCGTCGACAGGTCTGGCGCAGCCTGAGCAGTTAAACGGTTTTGATGCGATCATTCATTTGGCGGGTCGCAACATCGCGGCTGGACGTTGGACGCAGTTGGAGAAGAATCGCATCTACGATTCGCGAGTTCTGGCGACGAAGCAATTGGTAAAGCAGCTTGCAGCGCTCGAAAACCGCCCGCCGGTTTTTATCGGAGCGTCGGCGGTCGGCATTTATGGCGATTGCGGCAGCGAGGTTGTCGATGAGGATTTTGCAGTTGGTGACAGTTTCTTGGCGGAAGTTGCTGAGCATTGGGAGGCTGCCGCGAAACCCTTGACGGAGCTGAACGTGCGGGTGGCGCATGGACGATTGGCGATGGTGTTGGATCCGGCCGAAGGCGCGGTTGCGAAAGTGCTGCCGTTGTTCCGCTGGGGCTTGGGCGGTCGGCTTGGCAGCGGCGAACAATTTTGGAGTTGGGTAGCGATCGAAGACGCTGTAGACGGATTCTGCTGGTTGCTTGAGCAGTCGACTGCGATTGGGGCTTACAATTTCTGTTCACCCGAACCGGTCACGAACGCGAGGTTCACGGAAGCGCTGGCGAATGCGGTGGGACGTCCCGCAGTGTTGCCGGCGCCGAGTTTTGCGTTGCGATTGGCGATAGGCGAAATGGCTGACGCATTGTTGCTTTGTAGTTGTCGAGCCATTCCAAAGCGGTTGGAAGCGGAAGGATTTTCGCTGCGTTACCGGCAGTTGACCGACTATTTCGCGGACAATCTTGCGGACAAGGTGTAGTGCGAGCGACTGAAGCGGCGCGATAATCCGACCGTGATTCCCACTGCGCGGCGCTGCCTGCAATTGATTTTCAGCATGGGAAAGGTCACCATAACACCTGCACCGCTGCCGATTTGCGTTTCGATTAGAATTCTATTCTAAATAATGCAGGCTGTTAGAGGTTTGATGCAACGATTGAACTCGGCTTCTTATTGGTTACGAGAATGGGCAACATTCGTTTTTCCTTTGAATATCCTTGGCTGCTGTTGCTGCTGGTGATTCTTCCATTTATTTGGCTCACCAGTTTTCATTCGATGGCAGGGCTGGGACCGGGAAGGCGAATCGCCGCGCTTTCGTTTCGATCGATCGTAATGCTGGTCATCATTTTCGCATTGGCTGGAATTCAGTGGGTATGGATCAGCGATAAACTGACGGTTATCTATCTGCTCGATCAGAGTGATAGCATCGCGCGAGCCAAGCGTGACGTGATGCTCGAGTTTGCGATCAAGTCGGTAAGAACGCATCGGCAAGCGAATCGCAATGACCGCTCGGGCATGATTGTCTTTGGTCGCGAAGCGGCGATTGAGTTTCCTCCCTATGAAGACAATTTGCCTGATGTTCAGGGAGTTGAAAGTTACTTGGGGCGGACGGATGCGACTAACCTGGAGTCGGCGCTCAAATTAGCGCAAGCTTCGTTCCCTGAAGATTCTGCAAAACGCATCGTCATTATAACTGACGGTATCGAAACGATCGGCTCTGCGCAAGCTGTTGCTAAATCGATGTCGGAAGCAGGTATCGGTGTCGATGTGGTTCCGATCAACTTAGCGGCCAAGAGCGAGATCTTGGTTGAGAAAGTGGATTTGCCTACGAACATTCGGCAAGGGCAACCCTTCGAATCGCGGATTGTTGTTAATCGTTATCAGGAGGAGGGAACGGACGAGCCGATACCGGGGCGATTGCGGTTGCTGCGAAGTTCGGGTCCGCGTGAGCAAGTGTTGCTCGACGAATCCATAACGCTTGATAAAGACGTCAACGTATTCCCGATTCGCGATACGATCGAGCAGCCGGCTGGATACACTTATCGCGCCGAGTTTGTACCGGATAGGCCAACGGACGATTCGCTGCAACAGAACAATCGCGCGGATGCGTTTACTTACGTCCGCGGTAAAGGTCGTGTGCTGTTGATTGAAGACTGGAGTGCGGTCGGGGAATACGGAACGTTCGTCGAAGCGCTTCGTCGCAGCGAGATTGAAGTTGACGTTCAGGGCAGCGATCAACTGTTTACGTCATTGGCTGAGTTGCAGGCATACGACTGCGTGATTCTAGCTGGTGTACCGCGCAGCAGTGGTGACTCTGCGGACGCGATTGCGAACTTTACGGACGAGCAACTGGATATTCTCGTCAGCAACACGGAACAATTCGGCAGCGGCCTGATCATGTTGGGAGGTCCGAATTCGTTTGGAGCTGGCGGTTGGTCGAACACGGTGATCGAAAAAGCGATGCCGGTCGATTTCCAGATCAAGAACAAGAAGATCGAAGCCGTCGGTGCACTGGCGATGATCATGCATGCGTCGGAAATCGCGCAGGGCAATTATTGGCAGAAGCGCATCGCGCGGTCGGCCATGGAAGTGCTGGGGCCGATGGATTATTGCGGTGTCCTTCAGTTCACGACACTCGGCGATTCGTGGTTGTGGGGCGGTCAAGTTGGTATGTTGCGTGTCGGTGAAAATCGCGCGGCGATGATCAATCGTTTAAGTACGCTGACGCCGCAGGACATGCCGGATTTCGAGCCTTCGATGCGATTGGCGTTGACGTCGTTAGTCAAGACGCCGGCATCGATCAAGCACATGATTATTATCAGCGACGGGGACCCTTCACCGCCGAGTGCGGGAATTGTGTCGCAGTTCGCAGCGAACATGATCAAGATCTCGACCGTCGCAGTGGGCGCGCATGGACCAGCGGGTCATCAGACACTGCAGAATATTGCCACGAAGACTGGTGGCAACTATTACGTTGCGACGAACCCTTCGGCATTACCCAAGATTTTCATGCGTGAAGCGATGCGGGTTTCACGGCCTTTGGTTTACGAGCCGGATGGTGGATTGCAACCTCAGATCACTTATCCACATGAAATCGTTCAGGGGCTGTCGCGAGACTTGCCGAACTTGAAAGGCTTTGTGCTGACGACTCTGAAGGACAGTCCGTTGGTTGAAGTTCCGATTCGTTCCAGCAAGCCGGGTGAGGCGGAGAATCAAGCGGTACTGGCAACATGGACGTACGGACTTGGACGCACGGCGGTGTTTACAAGTGACACAGGGAAACGTTGGGCGGGCGAGTGGGCAGCGTGGCCTGGATACGATCAGTTCTTCACGCAGGTCGTTCGATGGGCGATGCGTCCAACCAAGAGCGATGCGAAGTTCAATGTCGCAACGAAAGTCGGTGATGGACGAATCGAAGTTGTCGTCAATGCGCTCGATCAGCAAGACGAGTTCTTGAATTTTCTAGATATGCAAGCGGTCGCGGTGGGGCCGGACTTGAAGGCGATTCCGGTGATCATGCGTCAAGCTGCACCAGGTCGCTATGTCGGTTCTTTCGAAGCAGACAGCGCGGGCAGCTATCTGGTGAATGTTATTCCGGGGCCCGCTATGGCTCCGTTGACGACGGGTGCTAGCGTGCCGTTTTCCGATGAGTATCGCGTGCGTCAAACGAATTTGAGTATGTTGACGCAGTTGGCAAAGATGGAGCCGACAGGCGGTAGTTCAGCGGGCGCGATCAGTGAACCGCTCGATCAACAATCGTTCGAGCAGATCGTGAAATCGGTCGACACCTATCGAGGAGGATTGCCGAAGGCGCGGAGCATGCAGGATATTTGGCCCTGGTGTTTGTTGCTGGCTTCGGTTTGTCTATTTGCGGACGTGTTTGTGCGACGCGTTTCGCTCGATTACGCTTATCCGGCTAAGTGGTTGTTAAAGAAATTGCGGCCCGGCGCGACTCTTCAAGATGTGGCACGTCAGCAAAGCCTCAGTCAACTGCGCAGTAAAAAATCGCAGGTATCAGAAGCGATGGAGCAGCAGAAAGCCACGACTCGCTTCGAAGCGACTGGCCCGGTGGAATCCTCAACGCTTGAGGACGCCGCGTCTGGCAAGTCGAGTTTGACGAGCGAGGCGCCGCGCACCGCAACTGCGAACATGGCCTCGAAGGACGACGATGGAGGCTATACTGCTCGTTTACTTGCAGCCAAGAAAGCCGCGAAGAAGAAGACCGGCAACAATGAGTAGCGATCGTTCGCACTGCATTGACTGAGGTTTGCTTTACAACTTTTCTTTCGATTAAATTCCTATTACAGAGTCATCCATGAGCAACGTCGCCGAGCAGATGCAGCAGCAGACCGATCAATTTCGCGAGCGCTACAAAAAAGTAAAAGAGGAAATTGGCAAGACAATCGTTGGACATGAAGAGATCGTGCACGGTGTGTTGACCAGCATGTTTGTTGGCGGACATTGTTTGTTGGAAGGCGTTCCAGGGTTGGGCAAGACGATGTTGGTTCGGACCTTGGCGGAAGCGCTTAGTCTGCAGTTCAATCGTATTCAGTTCACTCCCGATTTGATGCCCGCTGATATCTTGGGCACCAACATGGTGGTTGAGGATGATCAGGGACGACGATCGTTTCAATTTCAAAAAGGACCGATCTTTACGCAGATTTGCTTGGCTGACGAAATCAATCGCGCTACGCCCAAGACGCAATCCGCGATGCTTGAAACGATGCAGGAAGGTACCGTCACGGTCGCCGGAAATCGCTACGAACTCGACAAGCCGTTCTTCGTTTTAGCAACGCAGAATCCCATCGAGCAGGAAGGAACTTATCCGCTGCCCGAAGCTCAGCTTGACCGTTTCTTATTCAAGTTGGTGGTCGGCTATAGTTCGCGCGACGAATTGAATGTCATTGTGGATCGTACGACGCGGGGCACAAAGATTGTCACGGACAAGATCATGGACGGTGAAGAGATTCGAAGGCATCAAGCCTTGGTCCGCAACGTCATTCTGGCTCGTCACGTGCAAGATTACATTGTGCGTTTGGTCTTAGCCACTCATCCGCAAGGACCGCTCGCGCAGAATATCACCAACCAATATGTGCGTTGGGGCAGCAGTCCACGCGGCGCGCAAACGCTTGCACTGGCTGCGAAAGTGCGAGCGTTGTTGGATGGCCGTTTCAATGTCAGCTTTGAAGACATCCGCCGCGTGTACCTTCCAAGTATGCGCCATCGCGTCTTACTCAACTTTGAAGCGCAAGCCGAGAACATAGACGTCGACCAAATCCTGCTCGAAATCCTTGAAAAAGTGCCCGAGAAGTCCGAAGAATCGCTGGCGGCAGTGGGATGATCTCGACGTTTCGGCACTGTGCAGGATGAGCTTGGGAGGCTTTCGGTTTGCAAATTTCTTATTTAACCGCAGGGGCAGCGGGGATGTTCTGCGGAAGCTGCTTGCATGACAACGCGCTTGCCAAATCACTGATGCGGTTGGGACATGATGTGATCCTGTTGCCGACTTATACACCGATTCTTACCGATGAAACGAGCGTTAGCAGTGATCGGCTTTTCTTCGGCGGTCTAAACGTTTACTTGCAACAAATTTCGCCGGTGTTCCGTTGGGTACCGAATTGGATGGATCAGTTCCTCAGTTCGCCGCGCTTGGTCAACTGGGTTGCGACGCGAGCGATGGGGACTTCAGCGAAGCGATTGGGCGCGCTCACTGTATCGATGCTTCAAGGCAGCAATGGTCGGCAGCGCAAAGAGGTTACTCGCTTGTGCGATTGGTTGGTCACGCAGAAGCCCGACGTGGCGATCTTCTCGAATCTGCTGATTGCAGGTTGCATCGGTGAGATCAAAAAACGGATCGGTTGTCCGGTCGTGGTGATGCTGCAAGGTGACGATATCTTCTTCGAGAGTCTGACTGAACCTTATCGCACCGAAGCGATGCAGTTGTTGCGGCAGCTTGCACAGCAAGTCGATTTGTTCGTCGTGCATTCGGAGAACTATGGACAGCGCATGCAGCAGTTGCTTGAATTTCCGCGCGAGCGATGGCGAGTGAATCCGCTTTCGATTGAACCCGCAGATTTCCTGAACCGCGTTCGCGAGTTAGCGGCAGATGCGCAGCGGCCACCCACGGTCGGCTATCTCGCGCGATTGGCTCCGGAGAAGGGCCTTCATCAACTGGTGGATGCGTTCATTGAACTTCGCAAGCGAATTCCGGAAGCTCGGTTGGCAATTGCCGGTTGGCTAGGGAAACAACATGAGAGGTACTGGCAGGAGCAGCAAGACAAATTGCGAGCTGCGGGACTTGAAGACGCGTTCAAGTATTCAGGCTCTGTTGATCGCCTGGGTAAGCTTGAGTTTCTCGAGTCGATCGATGTGCTTTGCGTGCCGACAACTTATCAAGAGCCGAAAGGTTTGTTCGTGCTTGAGTCGCTGGCGGCGGGCGTGCCTGTTGTGCAGCCGGATCACGGTGCGTTTCCTGAGCTGATCGCGAGACTCGGAGGCGGTTACCTTTTTCCAGCCGGTGAACACCTCGCGCTTGTCGATCGTTTGCAGCTAGTGTTGAGCGATCTGCCGGCGGCGCGATTGGTTGGGCAGAGTGGGCGCACGGCGGTGTTTGAGAATGCGACCACTGACAAGGCGGCCGCGCGCTTGACTGAAATGCTCAGTTCGCTTGTGCCTGCGAAGTAAGACCTATGCAACACTCGCTGGATGGTAAGACATTTGTTTGGATCAGTTGGGATGCGGCGGGCATCTTCACTGCAGCGACTCGCAAAATGTTGACGGAGCAGATTGTCGATAACGCAACTCAATTGCAACTAATTCGAGCTGCGTCACTCGACGATTTGCCCACGCTCATGCAGCGTCAAGTAACCGGATTGCTGACGTTCGTCGTGCAGCATGAATCGGAAGTGCCCGCGGCCTGTCGAGCGTTGTGGCGCGTTCGCGGTCGCTTGGCTCAGCCGATTTGCGCTTGCTTCGTTTCGCCCGATTTAATTGACACAATCGCTGTGTTGTTAGAAGCGGGTGCTCAGGTCGTAACGAGCCGGTTGGATGTGTGGCAGCGGGCTTTGCCACCAATTATCGCTAAAGCGCCGATTTCCACGCACGGTATTCACCCGCTAACTGCTGGATTAATCAGTCGCTTGCCATGGAAAGAGCAAGCGTAAGATCAGACGAAGAATAAGTGGTGACGACTTTTAGCCGCCAATCGCTGCATAGGTTTAATCTTCTGCGTGAGAGCGATTGCAAATTTAGCGGGGCTCACCGATCGATGTGAGGCGGTTAGAATATGTGACTTGGATTCTATGTGAATTGAAGATACGTTTTCGCGACTGAGATTTGTTTCATGGCCTCTCAACCAACGGTTTCACCCGATGTTCTTCGCAGCGATTCATGCAGCAAACGCGACGATATAATTGCAGTAACTGTCGCGTTAGCTGAACGCAGCTATCCGATTTATATCGGGCGTGGAATGTCGGATTCGTTGGCAACTTGGTTACAAGCTCGCTGCCCAAAAAGTCGCCATGCGGTGGTGATAACGGATGAAAAAATCACAGGCTTTGCCGATCGATTTTGCGGAGCCTTGGAGCAGTCGCAATATCGAGTGACGCAGTTGCGTGTGCCGAGCGGTGAAGCGAGTAAGTCGTTGAATGAAGCTTCGCGATTGTGGGATGCGATGCTGGACGAACACACCGACCGCGGTTCCATGGTGATAGCGATCGGCGGTGGTGTCGTTGGAGATTTGGCTGGCTTCGTGGCAGCTTCGTTTGCTCGCGGTCTGCCACTCGTTCAAATTCCAACAACTTTGCTCAGCCACGTCGATTCAAGTGTGGGTGGCAAGACGGCTGTTAATTTGCCCAAAGCCAAGAACATGATCGGCGCGTTTTGGCAACCCAGTTTAGTTGTGATCGATACCGCATCGCTTGACACTTTGCCCAGGCGCGAATTCCTATCGGGATTCGCGGAAGTGCTCAAGTATGGCGTTATTCTATTGCCGAATCTGCTCGACTACCTTGAGCAGAACATTGACGCAGCGTTGGCTAAGGACCCGGTAGTGTTAGCTCACTTGATCGCGGAGTCGTGTAAAGCGAAAGCGATGGTGGTAGAACAAGATGAACGCGAGACAACTGGGTTGCGTGCTATTTTGAATTACGGCCACACATTCGCGCACGCTTTGGAGAGCATTGTTGGTTATGGCCAACTGTTGCACGGTGAAGCGGTTGCGATCGGAATGCACATGGCAGCGTGTTTAGCGTTTCAAATGGAGCGAGTGCCGAGGAGTTTTGTAGAACGCCAGTTCAAATTACTGCAAGCAATACAGTTGCCAGTGCAGTTTGCGAATGCGGAACCGGAGTTACTTTGGGGAGCGATGCAGCACGACAAGAAAGTCGAGCACGGTCAGTTGCGATTTGTTCTTCCACGCTGCTTTGGTCATGTTGAGTTGGTGCCTGGAGTTACCAAGCAACAGACGATCGCTGCGATTAGCTTTGCGAACGCGTTTACCGTTTAAGACACCATTGACTCATGCGAAGAAAGCACGAATATGCTCCGAACAATAATTTTCAGTCTGCAGTTGCTGTTCGTTGTCTTGTCCGCGTCTGTTGCAAGTGCGGTTGATGATTCGAAATTAACGAGCAAGCCGATGAATGTCGTCGTGCTGTACGCGGATGACTGGCGTCACGACACGCTCGGATGCGCGGGTAATTCGATCGTGCAGACACCGAACCTCGATCAACTGGCTAAAGAAGGAATAAGATTCACGCACAACTGTGTAACGACGTCGATTTGTGGAGTGAGTCGCGCGACGTTATTTACTGGGCAGTGGATGTCGCGACATGGCAACAAGGCGTTCGCAAAGTTTAACACTCCTTGGGCGGAGACGTATCCAGGGATGATGCGCGACGCCGGTTACTATGTTGGGCACGTTGGCAAATGGCACAATGGCAAGTTTCCAGCCGAGTCTTTCGATTTTGGTCGCGCGTACTCGGGTACACATTGGATCAAGCAAGCGGATGGTACGCAGATCCATGTGACGCAGAAAAATGAGAAAGATGCGCTCGAGTTTCTGCGCACTCGGCCAAGTGAAAAACCGTTTTGCTTGACGCTCGCTTTCTTCGCTACGCACGCCGAAGACAGCAATCCGAAGCAGTATCTGCCTCAGCCTGAAAGCATGTCGCTGTATCAAGACGTAACCATTCCAACTCCCAAGACTGGCAGTGACGATTACTTCAAGCGTTTGCCTCCGTTCGTCGCCAACGAGAAGAACGAAGGTCGCAATCGCTGGCATTGGCGTTTTGACACACCGCCGCGCTATCAAGAATACATGAAGAATTACTATCGGCTCGCTACTGAAGTCGACGCCACCTGCGGAGCTGTCATCGCTGAACTGAAGGCTCAGGGACTTTACGATTCAACTCTGTTGATCTTCACGACTGACAACGGTTACTTTCATGGCGAACACGGACTAGCGGACAAATGGTATCCGTATGAAGAGAGTATTCGCGTGCCTTTGATTATTCATGATCCGCGGATGCCTGCTGCGAAAGCGGGTCAGACGGATGATTCGCTAACGTTGAACGTCGACTTGGCTCCGACTATTTTAGCAGCGACCGGCATGACGGTTCCAACTGGAATGCAGGGACGCGACCTTGCGCCGCTTTACCTGCAAGCGGAAGCCCAGAACTGGAGAACAGATTTCTTTTACGAGCACGCGATTATTCGTGATGTCAGTTTCATTCCGTCTTCCGAAGCGCTCGTGAGCAAGGAGTGGAAGTACAACTATTGGCCCGATTTCAAGCACGAAGAGTTGTTCCATTTGACCGATGATCCGCTAGAAGAGAACGATCTTTCGAAGAATAGCGAATTCCGTGCACAGTTGGACATGATGCGGGAACGCTTTGCTGAACTGAAGCAGCAAGCACTCTAGCGAGTGGAGAGTGGGCGAAGTTTGGGAGCATGCCTATCTGACTTGGCTGAACGAATCTGACAATTTAGTTGCATCGACTGCATCCAAGATGTTATGTTCGTTAGAAGTTGCTGGCTCATCTGTATCCGGCGTTTGTTCGTGCAAAGCTACGGGCATATCGCCAATCCCAACAAAGGTGCTTTTCCATGTCACAACGATTTCTTGTTTGCAGAGCGTGGATGACTCTTGGCGCTTTGCTTGTTCTTGGAACGGCGGTTCACGCTTTAGATTCTGATGCGACTTCGGAAGAATCGTTGAAACAGGCGGCCGATTACGTCGCGGACGCTTTGAATGCAGAAGCTAAGGGAGATTTAATCGCGAGGCAGAGGTTGTTGGCGGAAGCAGCGGCGGTAGCAGATTTTGCCCCAGCTCAATGGCAACTCGGGAAACTGCGCGAAGGTGATGGCGAGTGGTTGGATATCAATGCATCGATTGAGAACTTGGCTAACGACAAAAAGTTGAGTGAGTACGAGCGGCGGCGAGGTGCGGCGAACGATCGATTCAGCGAACACGTTGCCATGGCAGCATGGTGCGCACGGCAAGGATTGCTCGACCAGAGCCGCGCGCATTTAAATCGTGCGATGGAGTTTGAACCTGACAACGCTCAAGTTCGGCAGGCTTTGGGTTTTCGATTTGTGGGCGGCGAATGGATTAGTCCAGAACGCGTTGTCGAGTTCACTGAACGCATTGAAGGGACTCGGCAATCGGTTGCGAAGTATGGCAATACGTTGTCGGCAATCGAGGTCAAGCTCGCCTCCGATAACTGGAGCGTTCGTGAAGATGGTGCTGCTGAATTGCGAGCGATTAAAGACGCAGATGCAGTGTTAGCGGTTGAGAACACATTGGAGTCGCCCTCGCCTTTGATTGCTCGTGAAGTGGTTAAGTGGATGAGCGCGATGGACACGGTGGAAGCATCGCAGGCGCTCATGCGATTCAGTTTGAGTCATCCGGTCGACTCGATTCGTCGTGCAGCGGCGAAGGAACTGAAACGGCGACCGTTGCATGACTTTGTACCCGACATGCTTCAAATGCTCGTATCGCCGATGAGCATGTTAGCGGTACCTCAGTTTGACCGACGCGGTTCACTGGTGGGTTATCGACAGGCGTTTGGCCAAGAGAAAGCGGATAAAGTTGAAGTGATGTTAGTTGATCGATTCTTTCCCCGCGTCCAACTGGGCAGAACTTCAGCGATGCGCACTGCGCCCTCAGCGGGCGCGACTACGATGAACAACTTGGTCGAACAATCGTTGAGAAGTCTCGCGATGAATGACGCAGTTGCCAACTCGGCTGAAATGCGTCGCGCGAATTTCGTAGTGAACAGTCGCAATGCGCGCATCGCAGACGTCTTGTCGGAGGTTGCGGATGAGGAGTTTCCGAACGATCCAAAATCAATGTGGCAGTGGTGGGATAAGTACAACGAAACCAAATACCAAGAGTTCAAACCGGAGCGTTACGTGCGCACGGCGCTCAGTAATCGTGTGCCTCAATATGAAAATCTGCCGCGATTGAACCCTCGGCGACTGAGTGGCGAGTGCTTTGTGGCCGGGACGCTGGTCGTTTCAAGCCGAGGAATGAAACCGATTGAGACTGTCGTTGTTGGCGATCGAGTTCTCAGCCGGAACATTGAATCAGGTGAGCTTAGCTGGAAACCGGTTCTGCGCGCGACGACACGTCCACCAGAACCGACTTTTACGATTACTGTCGATAATGAGCAGCTGCGGTGCACAAGCGGCCATCTGTTTTGGGTATCGGGTGCGGGCTGGAAAAAGGCGAGCGAGTTGAATTCCGCAGATGTTCTGCATGGAGCTGGGGAACCTCGCATCGTGAGTAGCGTTATGCAAACCGATTCGGCGCCGACGTTTAATTTGCAAGTTGCGGATAATAAAAACTACTTCGTCGGTCAAGCGATGTTGCTGACGCATGATGTGACTCCCCGATTGAACAATCGGCAGGTCGTTCCGGGTCTCACAAAAGCAAATTAGCGGAATTCAAGCAGGCGTTTGACAGTATCAGGGGAGGTATACACAATAGGGTCAACTCTAGGTGCACCTCCCCGTTTGGTCGTCTGTGAACATGCATTTTCTCAAATCAACTCAATCCAAGGTGTTGCAACGAGGCCGATCGAGGCCGAAGTGGCAATGGTGCTTGTGCTGGGTGCTGTGTTTGAGTGTCTGGCGCGGTCCCGTTCCTGTTGTTCATGCGCATGATTTAGACCTGCAATCGCTGGGGAATAACGCCCAATTAGCGGAGCACGCAATTGAATGTCATGCTGGGCATCTAGGCGAAGAGTCTGCAGGATTGCATCTGCATTTTCTGATGCTGGATGTATGTGCAACCGCTTTGTTCGCGGACGTTGAGTCGACGGAATTCGGTAGTCAGACTTTCATGCATGCTGACACATCAGAATTATTGGAAGGGCTGACAACTCAGCCGCTTGCAGACCTTTCTTTGTTGTCGGAGCAAGCTTTCGGCAAACTGGTGGCGGAGGCATGCATTCCGTCGCAAGTGAGTTTTCGTGAACTTGCGATACTCGAGCGACCTGTAACGCGTCTTGTTCGATGTGAATCGAACTTTCTACAAACGCAATTCGGTGCATCTACTTGTGTAGTGCTGTGCGTTTTCTTGTGCTGAGCTGAACCGACTTGCAGGCTCTTCAGGGCTTTGCGAGTGCAGACTAGCAACAAGTTGAATTGGAAGTAACTCAGCTTTCTTTCAATTGCATTCGACCGCTCGATTTTTTGGCGGTTGAGCCAGGCGTTGCGGTTCTAAGGCTATTCGAGTGCGTTGAAGTCTTGGGACTCGCGCTGCTTTAGTTCTTCATCTCTGCGATCGCACCAGTTTTTGTGCACTGTTATTTCAAGAAGAATCAATCATGTCAGTTGCTCGGGTTTGGTTGCAAAAGGCTATTGTCCCACTTCTAACCGTCTTTATCGTCGGCGGTCTATGGAGCTTTTGGCACTTTGCGATGGAAGCTGAATCCGACCCGGAAGTCGATGAGGCGGAGGTCGCTGAGGTTCGAACGGAAGTGAAGCTCAGCGAGACAAAATGCGATTTGGCTGGTGTAGTGATCGGGAAAGCGGAGCAGCGAGTGCTGCGCGCCATGGCCACAGTGCCGGGACGTGTGAGCTATGATGAATCGAAGCATGTTGAGTTGAGAGCTGCTACGGCTGGCACGATAACCAAAATTCTTGTTAAGCCAGGTGACCGCGTCAAAAAAGGTGATTTATTAGCGGTGTTGAGCAGCCCTGAGATCGGGCAGTCACGAGCGGCAGAGATGCAGCAGATTGCGGAATTGGAGTTGCTTAATCGGACACTCGCTTTCCAGCGTGAGCGTCGAAAAGGCATCGAAGCTCTTGTTACGGCGATTCGCAACGGTGATTCGCCGAACAGCATTCGTGACTCGCAAGCCACAGAACAAATCGGTACATCGCGAGAGACGTTATTGACCGCGTATTCTCAATTGCTTCTGGCAAAGTCGCAGATGCAGAAAATTACTGATGCGTCGGTCTCTGGTGCAATTGCTGGCCGTACAACCGCAGAACGCAGTTCGCAATTGGAAACTGCAGACGCGACGTTGCGAAGTGCTGTTGAGCAGATCCTGTTTGAGAGCACGCAGGATTTAACCAAAGCGGCAACGGCTGTAGAAACAGCAAAGCGGCAACTCGACTTAACGCGTCAACAGACCGCGACGCTGATGGGTTATCAATCGTTTGCGGAGTTGCCTTCGCGTGAACTGTCACCTGGAGACAATCTGGCGACCGTCGAGATTAGAGCTCCACTCGATGGCACCATCGAGATGAGATTGCTATCGGAAACGGAGCGAGTCAGTCCAGGCGATAGTCTGCTGATTTTAGCGGACACAAGCAATTTGTGGATCAAAGCTCAGTTGCGAGAAACTCAGTGGCAAAGCTTGAATTTAAATGCGGGCGACGTGATATCGGTGACCACTTCGGCACTTGGCACTGAACGCATCGAAGCGAGCGTCTACTTTATCGGGCGCGAAGTAGATCATTCGACGAACGCGATTCCGGTGGTGGCAACAGTTGCGAATGATGGACGCTTGCGACCGGGATTATTTGTGAATGTCGAACTGCCGATTGGAGAGAAAGTCGATTGCTTGGCGGTCCCCGAATCTGCGGTTGCAACTCATGAGTCGCTTTCGTTTGTGTTTCTTCCGCTTGGCGAAAGAGTGTTTCAAAGGCGCGATGTGCAAATTGGCAACCGAGTTGGTGACTGGGTCGAGATCAAAGCGGGCTTGGAAGTCGGGCAAGAAGTTGTCACCGAGGGCATGTTCTACTTGAAATCCGAGTTGTTATTAGAGGCGGAAGAGTGAACTCTGAAGTTCGCATGGCGTCGATTTACCGGCGGCGCTTCGTTGATTGGCGACTAAAGGTCGCCACCACTTATCCTTCGTTTGATCCTTTTAACAACTTCGCCAAGAAACAACATGTTAGCCAAACTGATCGATTTTTCGCTTGAGAACCGCTTTCTAGTGTTCATCGCATTTCTGTTGATGGCGGTTGCGGGTGGGTGGTCTGCGTTGCAATTGCCCATTGATGCGGTCCCTGACATGACGAACGTGCAGATAACTGTGATCACGAAGGCGGGAGCATTATCGCCGGTTGAGGTTGAGCGATTGGTAACTTATCCCGTCGAATCGACGATGGGCGGCATACCGAATGTTGAGGAGTTACGAAGTGTATCGCGGTTCGGAATTTCGGTAGTGACGATTGTCTTTGAAGAGGGAACGGATATTTTCCTGGCGAGACAATTGGTGAATGAGCGGATAGGAATTGCGTCGTCGATGATACCGGCAGAGTACGGCGCGCCGGAGCTTGGGCCGCTATCGACGGCGCTCGGTGAGATCTTGCAATTTGAAGTGCGAGGGCCTGGCTATTCGCCAACTGAGTTGCGATCGGTTTTGGACTGGGACATCATTCCGCGATTGCGCGGTGTTGACGGAGTCACGGAGGTGAACTCGCACGGCGGCTTGTTCAAAACGTTTGAGATTCAGCCTGATCCCCATCGGCTGTCGAGCAATGGTGTGACTTTGTCGGAGTTGTTCGCCGTGCTCGAAGCCAACAACTTGACCGCTGGCGGCGGCTACGTCGTACGCAATCATGAATCGCAGTTTATCCGCGGCCAAGCGATGATTAGCTCGTTGGATGAGATCCGTCAGATAGCGCTGCGTCGCGATGCAAATGGTAATCCACTGTTGATCGGAGACATTGCCGATGTATGCACTTCCGCACTGGCTCGCCAGGGCGTGGTAACTCGCGATGGACGCGGCGAGATCGTGACGGGCATGGTGATGATGTTGATCGGTGAGAACTCGCGCGAAGTTGTCGAGCGCGCGAAGACTCGTTTAGAAGAGATCAAATTGACACTGCCGCCTGGCATGACAATTGAAGTCATCTACGATCGCGCGGAATTGATTCAGCGAACACTCGTGACTGTCTTGAAGAACCTGACCGAGGGCGGTGTATTAGTTGTGGTGGTATTGTTGATCATGCTGGGAAGCTTTCGCGCGGGATTGATAACTGCGCTGGCGATTCCTTTGTCGATGTTGTTTGCCACGAATTTGATGTACGCCGGCGCGGTGGCAGCGAGCTTGATGAGCTTGGGTGCGATCGACTTTGGATTAATCGTCGATTCCTCGGTGATCATGGTTGAGAACTGTATGCATCGGCTTGCGCATGCGGTCGGATCAAGTCGCGACGCGCAGGGCAACGCTGTCTTGGCGCCTTCGGAAAGGAAGCGAATTATTCGCGATGCAGCGATTGAAGTTCGCAAGCCGACGATGTTCGGAGAGTTGATTATTGCGGTCGTTTATTTGCCGATTCTGATGCTGGAAGGAACAGAAGGAAAGTTGTTTCGTCCGATGGCGCTGACGGTTCTGTTCGCTTTGGCTGGTTCGCTTGTCATTAGCATGACCTTGATGCCGGCTTTGGCGGTGACGTTTCTCCCGAAGAAAGTGTCGTTGGAAGATGGCTGGCTAGTGCGTGCAATCAAAGCGATTTTCCGCCCGATTATTGGAACAGCTATTCGAAATCAACTGATGACAGCGATGTTGGCGTTCGGCGTGTTCGCGGTCAGCGTGCCCGTTAGTTTGCAATTGGGTGCTGAGTTTATGCCACGACTGGAAGAGGGCGATTTGTTGATCGAAGCCAATCGTCTGCCGAGTGCTTCGTTGGAGGATGCGGTCGTATTGTCGACGCAGATCGAAAACACACTGAAAAAATTTCCTGAGGTGCGCACCGTTTTTTGTAAGACGGGTCGACCGGAAATTGCGAATGATGTGATGGGAGTTCATCAGACGGACGTGTGGGTGATTTTGAAAAAACGCCATCAGTGGCGGCCTGAGATGACTCGCGATGCTTTGATCACGGAGATGTCAAGCAAGTTGAACGAAACGACTCCCGGAGCCGTGTATGGATTTACTCAGCCGATCGAGATGCGAGTCGATGAATTGGTGGCTGGAGTTAAAGCGAACGTGGCGGTGTTGCTGTACGGTGAAGACCTGCAAGTGCTGGGTGATAAGGCGAAGGAAATCGAGCGTCAACTGAAAGCGATTCCCGGCGCGGTGGATGTCAAAGCCGATTATCAAGCGAACTTAACCACAGTGACCATCGTTCCAAATCGAAGTGCGCTCGCGCAGTACGGGATCAGTTCGCGGCAAGTGATGGATGTAATCGAAGCGATTGGTGGGCGTCAGACAGGAGTGGTTTATGAAGGGCGGGCACGGTATCCGATGGTTGTGCGATTCCCAGAAAAGTGGCGCGGTGAAATACAGTTGCTCAAGCGATTGCCGGTCGACGCGATCAATGGCGAGCCGATTCCGTTAGGCGAATTGGCTGACATCAGGACTGAAGAAACGCCGCCGGGAGTTGAGCATGAAGCGAACCGACGACGAACCTTTATCGCTTGCAACGTTCGGGGGCGCGACGTGGCCGGCTTTGTCGCGGAGGCGCAAGCGAGAATCGGTAGGGAAGTCGTTTTGCCAGCGGGTTACGAAGTGATGTGGGGCGGCGATTTCGAGAACTTGCAATCCGCTTCGTTGCGACTGATGTTGATTACTCCGATTGTACTGCTGCTGATCTACATGTTGCTGTATTCCAGTTTCAAGTCGTTGTCGTTGGCGAGCCTCATATACTTGTCAGTTCCCATGGCGGCCTCGGGTGGAATTTTTGCGCTGTGGATTCGCGGGATGCCGTTCAGTATTTCGGCTGGTGTCGGCTTCATCGCGTTGTTCGGGGTGGCCGTGTTGAACGGATTGGTTTGGGTCAGTGCGGCGGAAGTATTGCGACGGTCTGGTATTGAACTCATGCGTGTGTCGCAAGTGACAGCGATTGCGAGGCTGCGACCGATTTTAATGACGGCGATGGTAGCCAGTCTCGGTTTTCTGCCGATGGCCATGTCGACGAGTGATGGCGCGGAGATGCAGCGCCCGTTAGCGACAGTCGTAATTGGTGGCTTGGTCACCTCAACTTTGCTGACGACGATTGTGATTCCAGCGATTTATCCTTGGTTTTCAAGACATTTGCCAAGAGTCATCGGAGAACAGCCAGAATGACGTTAAAATGGGAATCGATTTCAGTAGAGATTCCGTTTTATTGAGTGCATCGTTGCCCACTTCGTTCACAACTAGTCCGACTCTGATTCAGTCACTTTCGTCGCCAGAGCCCTTGGTGCGACGTTTGCCGTCCGAGTTTACGCCGGAACGTTGCTTTCGGCGTCTCTCTCGGCTGCCTGGTTGCGTTTGGCTGGACAGCAGTTCCCCGATGGCAAACCTCGGACGGTACAGTTACATGGCCGCTGATCCGTTCTGCACCTTGCGGATCGACAAGCCGTTTGCGGGAGCGCTCGATTCGTTGGCGGCTCTGCTCGCTCAATTTTATTCTCGGGCGGTCGATGGATTACCGCCGATGCAAGGCGGGATGTTGGGTTGGTTTGGCTATGAACTGGGAGGCTGCTTCGAGAAGATACCGGTCGCCGAATTCAATGAGTTCCGATTGCCTTTGGCGGCGCTCGGATTGTATGACGTCGTTTTGGCTTGGGATCATCAGTCGAACGAGGCTTTCTTAATCTCACAAGGTTGGCCTGTTGCGGATCCCTTAAAGCGACAGCGGAGAGCGTATCGGCGGTTGCAATATTTCTTAAGTATCGTTGAGTCGCGTGATCCCTTGCCTAAGGATGCGATTCCAAAGTTTGGATGCGATTTGCCGAAGTCGCAATTGGCTCCGCAATTTCCAACACGATGGTCGGAGCACTGGACAAGCAATTTTTCGTCAGCCGGTTTTCGCGATGCGGTGGCGAAAGCGGTCGAGTATGTGCATGCGGGTGACATTTTTCAGGTCAATATCGCGCAGCGGTTATTGCGCAAAGCGAAAGCGGATGCGCGATCGCTCTATTTGCATTTGCGTAACGAAAATCCGGTGCCCTTCGGAGGCTTTGCTGACTTTGGGCGAGTCCAAATAGTAAGTAGTTCGCCGGAACGATTTTTAAAACTGCAACACGGCGATATCGAAACTCGACCGATCAAAGGGACACGACCGCGTATGAGCGACCCTGCTGCGGATCAAGCGATGGGCGAGTTGCTGCGTCAGAGTGAGAAGGATCGTGCGGAGAATGTCATGATCGTCGATCTGATGCGCAATGACCTTTCGCGAGTCTCTGAGGTCGATAGTCTGCAAGTAACCGGACTGTGCGAGTTGGAAGCGTATCGTTATGTATGGCACTTGGTCAGTGTCATTCGCGCGCGGTTGGCTGAGAATTTTGCTGCGTGCGATTTGTTGAAGGCGACGTTTCCGGGTGGTTCGATTACCGGCGCGCCAAAGATCCGCGCGATGGAGATCATTGCCGAATTAGAACCGACAGCGCGCGGGCCCTACTGCGGCAGCTTGGGTTACATGAGCTTTGCTGGCGATATGGATTTGAGCATTTTGATACGCACGCTGACTGCTTGCGACGGTTGGTGGCAAGTTCCAGTAGGCGGTGGTATCGTTGCGGCGAGCGATCCAACGTTTGAAGAGCAAGAGACTTGGCACAAAGCTGAGGGCGTGCTGCGCGCTGTGGATTCACTGAAATAGGATGTGCAATGGTTCATAGTTGTCGCGTGGGCAATGTTCATTGCGCATTGTGACCTATCGGCGAATCATCAGGGATGTTGCGGTTCGAAGGCGATCCATAAAATGGAAAGCGAACTTCTCACCGCTGCTCCATGCAACTGCACACCCCGGGTTACGTTCAGCTTTGCCTGCGGCTCGCTGAACTCACCCGGGGCTGTCGCATGTCACCGCTTCGCGGTTTTCTCGCTCA
Source organism: Pirellulaceae bacterium (assembly GCA_041739135.1). Lineage (GTDB taxonomy): Bacteria > Planctomycetota > Planctomycetia > Pirellulales > Pirellulaceae > Aureliella. Next base: position 33,861 of record JBGSOM010000052.1, on the reverse strand, counting down.
GAGCTGTAAGCTGCGAAGCAGCGACATGAGGTAGCCAGGGGTGAGCGCAAGCGAGTGCAACGAGCTTATGCGTAACCCCTGGTTTATAGTTCGTCGCGAGTGCGAACGAAGGGAAGAGCTAGATGGGAACTTCGCTTCGCTGAGTTCGCAACATCTTTGCGGGCGATGCTCATTGCGACCTCTCGGCGAACCGTCAGGGATGTTGCGGTTCGAAGGCGATCCATGTAATGGAATGCGAACTTCTCACCGCTGCTCCGTGCATCTCCACACCCCGGGTTACGTTCAGCTTTGCCTGCGGCTCGCTGAACTCACCCGGGGCTATCGCATGTCACCGCTTCGCGGTTTTCTTGCTGGAAATGGAAAGCGAACTTCTCACCGCTGCTCCATTGCAACTCCACACCCGGGTTACGTTCAGCTTTGCCTGCGGCTCGCTGAACTCACCCGGGGCTATCGCATGTCACCGCTTCGCGGTTTCTCGGGCTATGCACGCTTTCGCGGAGTGAAAGGCGTCCATCACCGATGGAAGCAGGATTAAATTGGATCAAGTACAATGGCGCGAGCAACTTTGAAACCTCAACGATACTTGGCGGGGAATGCGAAATGAAATGGCTTGCCTACTTCACAGTTGTCTTTCTTCTCGCGCCGAGCTTCACGGTGGCTGCAGAGCCACTGCTGGAGAAGACCGAAGTCTTTCCAGCGCGCATGAACGAGATCGCTTTGTATCGCATACCTGGCATCGTGGTTACGACCAAAGGAACCGTATTGGCTTACTGTGAAGCGCGTCGCGACAGCCGCTCGGACTGGGGCGAGATCGAAGTGCACCTGAGGCGCTCGGAAGATGGCGGAAAGACTTGGTTACCAGCACAACATATCGCACATCGAGCTGAACGCATCGAAGGCAACCCGCGCAAAGCGAGCGGTGGCGAGAAAGAGCAAACGGTCAACAACCCAGTTGCTATTGTTGATCGCGTTACCGGTTCGATTGAGTTTCTTTACTGCGTGAATTATGCACGGTGCTTTTCAATGCGCAGTACCGATGACGGCCTGACGTGGAGCGAGCCGCGCGAAATCACGGCTGCGTTTGAACCGTTTCGCTCGAAGTATCCATGGAAAGTCATCGCAACTGGGCCTGGGCATGGAATTCAACTGAAGAGTGGTCGGTTAGTTGTTCCGATTTGGTTGGCGTACGGCAAGACCGGTGATCATGCACCGTCGGCTGCAGCCACGATATTCAGCGATGATCATGGTCAGTCGTGGCAGGCGGGCGAAATCGCGGTCCCAGACGAAGGCGACTATGGCGACCCGAACGAAACGATGATTGCTGAGCTGTCGGATGGTCGCGTGATGTTGGTGACACGCAGTGTTTCGAAGCCGAGTCGCAAGTTGATTACGGTTAGCGCCGATGGAGCTAGCGGTTGGAGTCGTCCGGAGTTTCATGATCAGTTGTGGGAGCCGATTTGCATGGCAAGCATTGTAGCGCATCCACAACAGCCTGGCATGCTGTTTTTTTCCAATCCGCATAGTTTAGCGCGCGACAAGAACGGTAAAGAAGTTCCAGCGGGGCGAGGCAAACGTCAAAATTTGATGATCAAATTGAGTCGCGATGATGGCAAGACATGGCCAGTAGGTAAGACTTTGGAGCCTGGTCCGAGCGCTTATTCCGATTTGGCGGTGTTAGCCGATGGAACAGTGCTGTGTCTGTATGAGGGCGACAACACAATTACATGTGCGAGATTTAACCTTGATTGGCTCCAGCAACCTTAGATAGATGCTCGCACGTTGCTTCTTCAATTGGTTTGATCGGCTAGTTACCTGGCGTTGTTCGGGACGCCTTGCTAGATAAAAAGGCGTTCTATTAGCCAACCGAATTCGATATACTAGCGTTGAGCGGGGATGACGTTTCTCGTCGACCAACTCCGCTGACGACCTGCGCGCGACAACCGCGGCGGGCGAGAGATAGGGTCGCTGGGGAATGCAATCATGTCTGAGAACGCTGGAACTGAATTTGCTGATCGAGACCTTGCAACGAAGCCAAGCTTTGCAACCGAGCGAACTAGGCTGCAACCATTCGCGGGCGTATTTGCGGTAGGCGTGTGTGTACTCGTTGCGGTGCTGTGCGGATACTGGATCGGTAACTCGCGTCAAGCGGCGAATGCTCCGTTGCCGCTGTTGCATGCTTCGACTGCAGCGACGAGTTCAACGATGGCTGTGGCAACCGGTCAAGTTGGCATCGACGCGGAAGGTATTTTCTTCTTGGACTTTATCACAGGCGACTTGCAATGCTTGGTGTACTATCCGCGGATCGGTGTTTTCGGCGCGAGGTTTTACACCAACGTACTTAAACAACTTCCTGGCGGCGGCCGCAATTCTCAATTCTTGATGGTAACTGGTACGGCGATTCCGACGGGAATTAGCGTTGGCCCACGTCCGGGCAACTGTTTGGTTTACATTACCGACGCGACTAGCGGCATGTTTGCAGCTTATGCGATCCCTTGGGACCGAACGGCGGAAGCGGGTGGTCGCCTGCAATCGGGACCTCTAGTGTTCGTCGGTGGAGGGCCGATTCGCAATTTCCAATTGAGCGAAGCGGCTACGCAGCAAGCCGCAGCCGCGAACCAACCGGCGGCGGTAACGCCTCCTGGCGTGGTTGATCCAAACAAGAAGAAGTAGCGATTGGCGGGCAACGCCTACCCTCGCGGATACATCCAATTGTGGGTACCATTCTGCAAAGGTCCGTGGCGGTTTTCTCGGGCCGATTAACTCCACGTTGGATGATTTACGTCCTATGTCGTTACGTAATTGGATCAGCGGTCGCGTTTTCAGTTTCGTTCATGGAAACAACCTCGTTTACAACACTTGCTGGGAAGATCCGCGGCTGGATCGCGAAGCGCTGAAGCTGACCAGCCAAGATCGCGTATTAGTCATCACCTCAGCCGGCTGTAACGCGCTCGACTATGCAATCACTGGCCCAGCTCATGTTCATGCGGTTGACATGAATCCGCGGCAGAATGCGTTGCTTGAGTTAAAAATCGCTGGCATAAAAAATCTGCAGTTTGAGGATTTTTACAAGCTTTTTGGTAACGGCTATCACCCCGGCGCAGCGAAGTTGTACCAGTCGGTTCTGCGGAAGCAATTAAATCCGTGGTCACAAATTTACTGGGACAAATGGATAAAATTTTTCGACAATCCTCGCCGTTCCTTTTATTATCGCGGCACTTCGGGTGCGTTTGCGAGGATGATTCGTTTCTACATTGATCGCGTGGCTAAGGTTCGACCTGAGATCGATGAGTTGATGGCATCGCCCACGCTCGCGCAGCAATCCGCAGTTTACGATCAGATTCGTGACAAATTCTGGCGTCGCTCGCTACGATTCGCTTTGAATCGCGACACAACGCTGTCGATGTTGGGAGTTCCGAAGGCTCAGCGTCAGCAGATTGAAAATCAGTATCCTGGTGGGATCTTGAAGTTCATTCAGGATTCGATGGAGGCGGTCTTCGCGAAGCTGCCGTTTGTGGATAACTATTTCTGGCGTGTGTATATCACAGGTACTTACACACCCGAGTGCTGCCCTGAATACCTGAAGCCGGATAACTTTCAAAAACTGAAGCAGAACGACGTCTCGAACGTTTCGGTTCACACCGACAGTGTGCAGGGATTCTTGGAGAAGGGATCCGAGCCGATTTCGCGATTCATTTTGCTCGATCACATGGACTGGCTGTCTGATCACTTCTTCCCGCTGCTTGAATCTGAGTGGCAAGCGATTCTTGGCCGTGCGGCGCCTGGTGCGCGAGTTCTGTGGCGCAGTGGTGGGTTGCGAACTGATTTTATTGATCGCGTCGCAGTGATGCACGATGGAAAGCAGAAGATGTTGCCGGAGTTGCTAACGTACGATGCTGAAATGTCATCGCGTTTGCATGAACTCGATCGCGTGCACACCTACGGCAGTTTCTACATCGCGGACTTGGCCAGCTAAACGGACTCATCATGGCAATTCTGCAGGATCTGAAGATTTTGTATCACTTGGCACTGCGTCCAGTGCGAGGCAAGAACCATGCTGAGCGGATGGAGAATTTCTACTCGGGGCAGGCCAACGCGTACGACGATTTTCGACGCCGTCTGTTGCATGGTCGCGAGGAACTTTATCAAAAGATCACATTGCCTGAAGGTGGAGTTTGGGTCGATCTTGGCGGAGGCACCGGCGCGAATCTCGAGTTTATTCGCGAGTCGGTTCCGCGGCTTGGCAAAGCTTACGTCGTCGATTTAGCAACATCGTTGCTAAGCGTCGCTCGCCAGCGTTTTGCAAAGAATAACTGGCACCATGTAGAAGCGATCGAAGGCGATGCAACCACTTGGCAACCGCCAGAAGGCACTGCTGATGTGGTGACCTTCTCCTACTCGTTGACCATGATTCCAGATTGGTTTGGGGCGATCGAAAACGCGTTACGTATGTTGAAGCCTGGCGGTTTGATCGGTGTGGTCGATTTTTATACCGCACGGAAACATGCTGCGGCGGATTCAAAGCGGCACAGTTGGTTCACTCGAAGTTTTTGGCCAGTCTGGTTTGCCAACGATAATGTGTTTCCTTCGCCCGATCACTTGCCATTCCTTCGCAACCATTTCGAGACCGTTTGGTGTCAGGAGTCTTTTTCCAAGGTTCCTTACATCCCGATCATTCGAACACCGTACTATCAGTTCATTGGTCGCAAGCGTAGCTAACGCGATTCCGATTTTGCAAAGTATCTTTCATGTCAACAGAACTCATCAACTCGCTCAAGACCGCGATATCCGATGTGCGCGATCCGGAAACCGGTCGGCCAATTTCAAAGACGAATCAGATCGGTGAGATTCAGGTCGCCGGCGACGATGTGCAATGCACCATCAAGCTCTCAACGCACAGTTGGCCGCTGCGCGCACATTTAGCCACGCAAGTCGAAGAACGCTTGCGAACGCAGGTACCGAGTCAGGCAAAGATCGAAGTGAAGTTTGAAGAGCTTGATCGACCGCCCGCGCCGCTTGGACAAATCGGTATGTCGGTCAAGAGTGTGATTGCGGTTGGTTCAGGCAAAGGTGGAGTCGGCAAGAGCACCATTGCCGCTTCCATTGCGCTGACACTGCTTAAAGGTGGTGCCAAAGTTGGTTTGATGGATGCAGACGTTTATGGGCCGAGCATCCCGCATTTGCTCGGTTTGTCCGGACGACCCGAAGTTCAGAATGGCAAAGTGCAACCGATCTTCTTCGATCGGATGCCTGTGATGTCGATGGGTTTTTTAGTGGAACCTGATCAAGCGGTGATCTGGCGCGGACCGATGTTGCACGGTGCTATATCGCAGTTCTTGCGCGATACGTATTGGGGACCACTGGATTACTTGATCATTGATATGCCGCCTGGCACGGGCGACATCGCGCTGACCTTGTCGCAGATGATTCCGCTGGCTGGCGCAGTGGTCGTTTGCACTCCGCAACAAGTCGCTTTGCTCGATGCGATCAAAGCGGTTGCGATGTTCCGCAAGACGAACATTCCGATACTTGGCATGGTCGAGAACATGAGCGGCTTCATCTGCCCGGACAATGGCAAGCGATATGACATCTTTGGTCACGGCGGCGCGCGACTGAAAGCCGAAGAACTGGGCGTGCCGTTTCTTGGTGAAGTGCCACTCAATATCCAGCTTCGATCCGAATCGGACACCGGCAATCTCAGCGACGCACTTAGCGATCCGATTTGTGCAACTGCGCTGGACAAGATCGTTCACAGTTTGCTCACAGGCATGGCTGTGAAAGCGGCAGCGGCGCCGGTTGGAGCCGCATTGCCGGTTCTTTAAGAGACTGCCGCTAACAATGCAACGCGGCAGCTTAGCGTCCGAGTGATTTGCCGAGTCCGCCGCGAATTTTGCCGTCTTCTTCGTGAGGCGTTTTACCGATGACCATGTCGAAAGCAGCGGTCAGTTCACCAAGTTTGGAACCTTCCATCGGATCGAAACTGGCGAGCAGCAAGTTACGCTGTTCGTCTGTTCGCAGTTGTCGAAACACGCCATCGCGTGCGTTGCCTTCGTGACCTTTGATCAGCAACTGCGTCGTTAACACTCGCTGGCCATTCTGGCTGACGGCGAAGTGAATGTGCGGCGTGCGACCGGGATAAGGTACCGGTTTGATCGTGCGGAAATAGTACTGTCCCTTCGAGTCGGTCAAGAAACGACCGTAACCCTGAAAGTTGGAATCGAGTTTATCGCGGTTGCTGGAGCCTGAATGCAGGTAGGAGCCGTTGTTGTCGACTTGCCAAATTTCAACAAACGCGTTGCGGATCGGGCTGCCATTCTCAGTCAACACGCGTCCACTGAGATGCGTGATTTCACCGACTGCTGGAGTGATCCCTTGGTTGATCATCAGCAAATCGTTGTCGGTATCGAGCGGCATTTTGTCGGGATAAAACGGGCCTTCGGTCAGCGCCGGCGTCTTCATCAATTCGTCAGCGAACGCGCCCGAAGTTCCGACCATGGCGGCGCCAAATGAGAGATACTTAGCGAATTGCCGACGCGAGTAGGCCCCCACGGTTCGAGGCGCTTGATTGAGGTAATCTTCGACGATGCGTTGCTGGCGAGAGGACATCTGAGCGTTCCTTGATCCGAAGAAAAGTGGGGGAGTTCAGAATAAACTGGCCCGCCTAATACAACCCGCGCTTGAACGATAAGTTCCGTCGCTGTCAGCGAGCTCTTGGAGCGAACGGCATTAGTGCTTCGACGCGTTGAACGTATTCTATAACGATCGCACGTCGAAGTGCTATTTGCTTCAAAAAGCAATCTTGAGCTCGAGTGCTTAGTAAGTGCGAATTCCCACAGGGAATGTCACAGGCGCTTGGGAATGCACAGGCAAATTCAACACTTGCTCAGCGGTCTTTGTGGGGGCGCTGTCGAATGTCAATGAGCCCGAGTTGGCCGATTGCATCCAGACATTGCGATAAACAATCGGATCGCTGTGATCTTGCAACAACAATGGTAGTGGTTCGGGACCTTCCGGTTTACCGGCTCCCGTTTTGCTCGCAATCGCAGTTCGGTAGTGAACAGGAACTCCGTTATGGATGACGCTGATTTGCGCTGGGGCCGTTTTGTTTCCATCGGCATCGAATTTTGCAGCGATGAAAAAGATATCGTAGGTTTGCCATACGAGAGGCGGGAGCGCCATATTCAAATTCGGTTCGCGTTGTCGATAGAGCGCGCCGCAACCGTTGAACACAACATCTTGTCCGAACGATTCTAGAATTTGAACTTCGTAACGACGTTGAATGTAGATACCGCTATTGCCGCGTTTTTGATCTTCACTTTTCGGCATGTAAGGCGTGCGGAACTCAAGATGCAATCGACAGGAACCAATCGGATCGACCGTTTCAGCTCCCGCTTTAAGCAAACCATCGCTCGTCATGCTTGCGCTCTTGAATGCATCCGTCGACGATCCATCGAAGAGAATCTTCGCACCGCTAGGTGGCTTCATACCAAGCGAAACGCCACGGCGCGATACCTTTCTTAGCTCAGCTCGATTGTCGACGTCCGCAAGCGTCACCTTGCTGGAAGTAACTTCCATTTGAGCTGACCCACTTTCAGCCACCAAACGCAACTGACTGCCCGCTTCATTGCCGTTGAACACCAGCGGCTTGGTGCCGTCCCATCCGATCCCAGGCAGACCGCCTTGAAATAGTTTGGCATAGAACAACGAATCGCCTTTGCGAGTGGAGACTTGCACTCCCGCGGGCTTACCTTGCCAATCACCGAGGTACTCGCCGATGTAGTCATATGCCGAATCCACTTTCGCTGGATCTGAAATGGCGGGGTCGCCGGCATGGGACTGAGCACCGTGCCAGAGCGAAACGTAAAACACCGAAATAGCGAATGCCAACTGAGCAGACCGTTTCATGTTCAAACCAGCTAGGAAGGGAAATTCGAGGAGTAAGTTCGTGCAATCCGCAGGCGATTATTCGGTTCGAAACTGGTGACCAGCCACCGACATTTCGCATTTGTACAGTCCGGTTCTCGCGGTAATGTACAGAGTTTTGTTTAGCGGTCCGCCAAAAGTTACATTGGCAGGGTGCTCGGGTACCTCAATGATACCTAGCGGTTTTCCATTTGGCGAGAAAACTTGCAAGCCCAAGGCCGTAGTTATGTAAAGATTGCCGAGCGAATCAACGGTAAGGCCATCGCCTCCCTGAGCGGGATTTTCCCCAGCTAGCTTCAATTTGCAAAGCACATTGCGTTCTCCGACCTTTCCGGGCTCAGAAATCGCGTAACTCATTACCTCGGGTTGCATCGAAGGGACGACGTAGAGCGTTTTTTCGTCAGGCGCGAGAATAATTCCGTTCGGGGCCGAAATGTCATCGCCCAACCGAGTCACCGTACCTTTCGGATCACGATAATAGAACGCTTCTTTGCCCTGCGGCCAAGGTTCCGGAGCGCGGTAACGAGGATCGGTAAAGTAGATTCCGCCCTGCTTGTCGATCACCAAATCGTTGCAAGCGTTGAAGCGTTTGTCGCTGAACTTATCAGCCAGCACCGTCACACTCTTGTCCGCTAAACTGATCGCGACCAGTTGGCCATCCATTTGACAAGTGAGCAAACGGTTGCCTCCGCCGTACATTAACCCGTTCGCAAAACCGGACGGCTTGAAGAACAGTTCGACTTGTCCGCTCGGCGTTAACTTGAAGATCGACTCGGCGGGAATGTCTGTAAAGTAAAGCGATCCGTCAGGCGACTTCGTTGGTCCTTCTGTAAACTGAAAGTCGCCTTGAACTTTAATAACTTCGCTAGTTGGACCTAAGCCAGCGATCGGTTCGCTTCCTTCCGCGAATGACATCACACAGCATAAAGCGAAGCCTATAGTGATCGGAATTGAGATCGGAACCTTGCGACAGATAGCTGCGTGCATGATGAACTCCATAGTGCAGTGCATTAGGTGGGTAAGTTGAAGGTGGGTTCGCATCAGTTTAACCACCTCAGGCGCTGCGCACTACACTTTCCCCTTCCACTATGCCTCAAAGTAATTTGAACCGGAAGCGAGCCTCCATTGAACGAGTCAATAGCGACCGAGCAACCACAATCCATCCGAATTCAAGCTGAAGCGATCATCGAAACGCCGCATCGAGTCCATCGACCCGGGCAGGTGGTGGTACGCAACGGATGCATCGTGGAGTGCACAGCAGATTGTTCAAGTCGAGCTGACATTGAATTGCCCGGCAGCATGCTGTCGGCTGGATTGCTCAACGCCCATACGCATCTTGAGTTCAGCGATCTGCGGCAACCTTATGCGGCGGGTAAAAATTTCCCGGAGTGGATCGGCTCAGTGATTCGTCACCGTCGCACGATCGCTGAACAGCACTCGACCGAAGAATGCTTGAAGCTGCGTCGCGCGGCACTGCAACTTGGTTACGAAGAATCTCGGCAAGCGGGTGTCGCATTGGTCGGTGACATTGTGACTCGACCTTGGTCAGCATCCGACCTTGATGGATTGAATTCAAAAGGCCGCAGCGTTTCTGGCGCAGTTCCGATTATCGTTCGCAATGCGGTGACGTACCGAGATTGCGCGCGGCATTTCAGCGGCATGATGGCTGTGTTTGCGTTTCCCGAAATCATCGGTTTGGATGAAGCTCGCTTTGAAGAAGCGACCGCGTGGGCAATGCAGTTGGCGAACAGTGAGCCGGTGGAATCATGCTTGGTGAATCCCGTTTGGCAAGTTGGCTTGTCGCCACACGCACCTTACTCGGTTCACTTCCCAACTATGCAGAAAACCCTCGCGACTGAAGCGGCGATGCAGCGAGTCACTGCGATGCACGTTGCCGAAAGCCTCGACGAGCTGGAATGGTTGCAGTGCGGAAGCGGCCCATTTCGCGAAGTGTTCGAACGACTCGGCGTTCCTTCAGATGCTCCGCGCGCCACGATAACGCAAGTGATTGAGTGGTTAGCAACTCGCAATCGAGCGCTGCTGATTCACGGCAACTATTTGAGCGAGACGGAAACGGATCAAGTCGCACAGGCAGGCATGGCAGTTGTGTATTGTCCCCGAACGCACCGCCACTTTGCGCATTCCGAGTATCCACTCAATCGTTTTTACGAAGCGAATATCAATGTCGTGCTTGGAACAGACTCGCGAGCCAGCAATCCGGATCTGGATTTGTGGAATGAAGTGCTTTGTTTGCGAGAATTGCACCCTTGGATTCGTCCCGAGTGGGCGTTCGATGCAGTGACTCGGCGCGCTGCTGATGCCTTGGGCGTTGAGCAGCGCTTCGGCAGCTTGCAGCCCGGTCGCGTTGCGATGTTCAATATCAGCCGCTTCGACCCGACCGTAACAAGCTCAAATCTACTGAACGAATTGACAACGCGTTCAAGACCATTCACTCCGCTCAGCGATGTGCTGGTTAACGCTATTGAACCCTGAGCCCGAGGCGCGAGCCGATTTTGAATTCAACGACTATGGTTTGAAGATCGGCTACCGCCTCAGGCTCATGAAAGACTGCAACTATTGCAGCTTACCCGCCGACCAGAGAATGCCTTTCACTAACGCTTGACGAAAAGCTTTGTCGGCAAACGTCTCATTGCTGTGTCCGTAGGTTGTTCCGAAAACGCGAGCTTTACCGTATTGATTGGTCCAAAAGACTGGATGCGATCCGCCGTCTTTTTCGCTGACTGAAGTTGCGAGTACTTTTGCATTCGGCCAGACGGTTTCGATGATGTACAGTTCGTCTTTGGGCGTCACCCAATCTTTTGGAAAGTCCTTCATGATCGGATGATCAGTCGCGACAACTTTCACCGGATAGTTCGATTGATGATCGTGACGGCGACTGGTTACGCCCAGAAACTCGCGCCAGTCATCGATCTTTCCAGCTCGATAGGTATGCATCGCGCAGTGAATAACCACAGCATTCGCGCCCTCTTTGTGAGCTCGTGTGATCTTGCGGATGTATTCGTCGCTGGTCGTGTCGGCAAAACACTCATTGTGAATCACTACGTCGAAACCCTTGGCCCAATCGGGATTGTTGTACAGATCGATCTCAGCCCTCGTACCTTTGCCACCTTCGTTAACGATCTTCCATTCAACTTCGACGTTGTGCTCTTTGAATGCAGTCTTCATCTGATCCGTTTGGTATTCGTAGTCGTGACAGCAACCGCCCGTGATGAGCAGAATCTTGACTGGGCCATCGGCTGCAGCGGCCGGTTCAGCAGCGCGAGCAACTGACATAACGGTGAACAAAAGCGTAAGGCTCAGAAGACAGACATTGCGATACAAATTGCGCACGATGGAGGGCTCCAGGTTTCGAAGAGGATGTGTGGTTGGCTTTTATGATAGATCGGAAGGCGGTGCTTCACTACTGTCGAGAGAACCATCGACGAGCGGCTTTTCGCGTCGCGTGCCTGAATAAAGTTCGAACTCGAGCAGACGGCAATCAAGCTGAGCGGTAACAAATTCAATGCGACGCTTTGGTTTGAGTCCAATCTTTTTGCCAAGCTCGCGATTGCCTGTGAAAACGTATCCCCAGTAGCCGCCGCATTTTTTCTTCATGAAATCGCCGATCGCTGAGTAGGTTTCGATCAGTTCCGCTTCTTCACCCAGCCGCTCGCCGTATTCAGGATTGAACATCAGCACACCGCCGCTTTCTGGAATTTCCGTTTCGCGGAAATCGCATTCGGTGCATTCGATCCAGCGCGCCACGTCAGCCGCTTCGGCGTTGATCTTGGTTATCTTCACCGCTTCGGGACTAATGTCGGTCGCAATAATTCGCAGTCCTTCGACATCTGTTTTCAGTTGGTCCAGTCGTTCGCGTTCAGCGCGATACACGTTGCGATCAAATCCAAGCACATGCATGAACGCATAGCGACTGCGGAGCAAACCCGGATACCGCTTTGTCGCGAGCAGAGCGGCTTCGATCGCAATCGTGCCTGAGCCGCACATCGGATTAACGAAAGGCAAGCGACGGTCCCACTTGCTTGCCAAAATCGTCCCGGCCGCAAGCGATTCGACCATCGGCGCTTTGCCAGGAATCTTGCGATAGCCATGTTTAGCAAGTGTTTCGCCGGAGGTGTCGATGAAAATTTCCGCATCTTCATTCCGCCAGAACAGATACACGACCGTCCCGCGCAACTCGGGTCCCGAATCGGGACGCTCACCCGTCGCTTTACGCATACGGTCAACGATCGCATCTTTCACTTTGACGTTAGCGAACATGCCAGAGCGAATCGTCGGATGCACGACGTTGCTGTTCACCGTAAAGTAACCACCGCTGGCGATCAGCGACTCCCAAGGAATCGCAGTTATGACGCGGTAGAGTTCGTCGGGATCTTCGCAGCGAAAGCGGCGCAGCGAATACATAACTTGACTCGCACAGCGCAGCGTCAGATTCAGTCGTATACAGTCGGTCATGGTGCCGACCAATTCAACACCCGTATTGAAGGCATCAGTCGGTTTGTAGCCAAGTTCTGTTAATTCTTGCTGCACGCCGGGCGCAAGTCCGCGGTTGCAGGTAATGACGATACGGCTGGGATTGGTGAAGACTTGCATTGAGCCATGATAGGTGAAAGCGTTGGGTCTGGTCGCGCGAACAGTTTATCGATCGATCCAGATCGGCCAGTTTGAAGCCGCTATCTTAATCGAAGTATTGATTGCGGGCGCAGTTGGAATCGCCAGGCATCAAGTTGCCAGCATAACCTATTGAAATACCGCGAACTTAGAGGCGAGGGCGTAGGATTGTTCGCAAGCAGCGACCGGGTCATAGTCTGGACGACTATGCAATTGTCCGCTCACTTCCACCACGATATCGCCTTGGTAATTCGAATCGCGGATCAGCGTAAAGTAGCTGTCGTAATCGATGGTTCCCTCGCCCGGCAGCACAAACTGAAATTTCTGTTGATCACCAACGGAATCCTTGACGTGAATGAAAGCCGTGTCGGCAGCCAATGTCTTCCAGGCTTCAGACAGGTCGATTCCTCGAAGTTGAAAATGACTGAAGTCAAAAGCGACTTTCAAGGAAGGCGACTGAACTTGATCGAGTAACCAACGAATGTGTTCAGGCCGATGCGCGGCGCCGCCGATGTGAGCCTTGATGGCGATGATAGATTGTGTCTGATCACCTATTTTCGCCCATTGCAGCAACCGATCCGCCATCGCTTCGCGGACTTCCATCCACTCACTCGGTTTGCCGCCCATCACTGTCTCGATGATCACCGGCCCAGCAGGTTTCAGATCGTGTCCTAGCTCTGTAGCTCGCTTGAGCCGTTCAAGGTTCTTAGCATGCGTCTCCGGTGCAGCGAGTAGTACAACGTTCTCCATCAAAGCCGACAATCGGAGCGAGTGTTTAGCTAAGCCGTCACGGAATTGCCTGCGATCGTCTGCTGTCAACTTCTCCGGTGCGCCCAGCCAATCCGCCATCGTCGGCAATTCAACGCAGTCATAACCAACCGTCGCGCACCGCTTAAGAGCGTCGATCAACGGCAAGTTCTTCATGCCATAGAGGCTGAATCCGAACCCGACCGAGCGTTTTGAATCGCAAGCCGGAATAGTGCGAGGCACACATGCGAGCAACGACGCGGAAGCGGCAAGCGAGAGGACTTGGCGGCGAGTAAGCATGCGAGCGCTTTCTGAACGGGTTATGAGGCGAGCAGTTTTCATGAAACCATTTTAGGTCGCCATAGCCCTCGTTCCCAGACTCTGCCTGGGAACGCACTGTCTTCAAGGCTCCGCCTTCCCCTCCGTACTCGCCTCAGCACTTCCCACAGCACCCTCCGCACTCAATCCAGGCAGCGGATCGATGCGGTACACATGATACGCATAAGCAATTCGCTCCACCGGCTTGATCTGCGGTAGATATTCAAGCCCAGGGTGATCCGGTAAGCTGCACAACCGCTTGACGCTGATGACCCACCATGCTCCGCCCAAGAGGTGCGCTAGAGCGTCGAGCGCCCGTTGCAAGAAAATTCTGCCATTTTTATAAAAACAGCTCCCCGCTCAATTCACTGGCTGCCAATAAAAAACGCGGGCTGGAATTGATCCAACCCGCGTTGTAAATCTTTAGGTCGCAACTTCCGCTGCTTACAAGGCTGACGATGAGTCAGCAGAAGTGTCTTCGGCAGTTGGTGGAGGCGCTTGCTGCAGTAGTGGGAACTCTTCTTCAATCGCAACAGAGCCGCGATTAACGAGGTCCTCGAGAGCTTCACGGCGATACGAGACTTCCGACTCTTGGAACAAGCGGAAACCGGTTCCGGCGGGAATCAAGTGACCGAGAATCACGTTTTCCTTCAAGCCCACAAGCTTATCAACTTTGCCCGCGAGAGCTGCTTCGGTAAGGACCTTTGTCGTTTCCTGGAAGCTAGCGGCCGAGATAAAGCTGCTGCTCTGAACCGACGCTTTGGTAATACCAAGCAACTGGGTGCTCGCTGTCGCTGGCTTCGGCTTCTTGCCTTTAGCAGGCTTGCCTCCGAGACCTTCGATCTGCGTGTTGTTTAGTTCGAGCGCTTCCTTCGGAACCAAAGTACCGACTGAGTATTCGCTATCGCCTGGATCCGAGATCTTGAGGCAATCATTGAGCAGATTGTTCACGCGGCGAAACTCGAACTTGTCCATCACCAAACCAGGCAGCAGGCTGGTGTCTCCCGGTGTTTCGATTTTCACCTTACGCAACATGCGAGCGATGATGATCTCAATGTGCTTGTCATTGATATCCACACGTTGGCTGCGATACACCTGTTGAATCTCGTGGGTGAGGTACTGCTGAACAGCCTCTTCACCGCTGACGCGAAGGATATCGTGCGGAACGAGCGGACCGTCAACCAAAGCCTGACCAGCTTTGACGATGTCACCGGTGTGAACAAGGAATCGCTTACCGTGCGGCACGAGATGCTCGTGCTCAACGCCGCTTTCGCTACGAACGATAATGGTTCGTTTACCTCGGCGTTTGGTCTGTTGAATTTCGACCACACCATCGACTTCGGCGATTACAGCCGGATCTTTCGGTTTGCGAGCTTCGAAAATCTCGGTAATACGTGGCAGACCACCCGTGATGTCGCTAATACCGGAGGATTCACGCGGCATTTCAGCCAGTTCCGTACCGGCTTGAACCATCTTGCCTTCTTGGACCGTGATCACAGCCCGCTCAGGCATGTAGTACACGTCGAGCGGTTTGCCATCGGCGTCTTCGATCACGATCTGAGGATGCAAATCACCTTTGTGATCGACGATCACATTTCGAGTACCACCGCCTGGATCACGTTCGAGTCGCATGGTCTCGCCTTCGACCACGTCGTCGAAGCGAACCTTACCGCTGACTTCGCAAAGAATCGGAATCTTGTGCGGGTTCCACTCGCAGAGTACGGCACCCTTGGCGACTTCTTGATTCTCAGTCACCATCAGCTTCGCACCAGTTGGCACTTCGTACTTCTCGATTTCGCGACCCTTCGGATCAAGCAGCGTTACTTCGCCGTTTCGAGTCAATACGATCTCAGCACCTTCCTCGTTGCGAACGCTACGGAGGCGAGCGAACTTAACTGTACCGCCCTTCTTCGCTTTGATTTCGCTTTCTTCGATACTGAGGTTAATCGCACCACCGATATGGAACGTACGCATCGTCAACTGCGTACCAGGTTCACCGATCGATTGAGCACCGATGATACCCACGGCCATACCTTCTTCCACTTGAGCTCCGGTCGACATGTCCATGCCGTAGCAGGCACGGCAGACACCGAGCGATGCGTCGCAAGTCATTGGGCTGCGAACCTGGATCTTCTCCAAGCCCATTTCCTCGATCTTGCGAGCGATATCCATGGTGATCATCTGGTTCTCGTGAACGATTACTTCATCGGTAACCGGATTCACAATGTTCTGGCGCGAGACACGCCCCTTGATCGCATCCGCCAAACGCACTTCCACTTTCTCGCCGCGATAAACAACACCCTTAGTAATACCTTGGGTGGTTCCGCAGTCTTGCAAAGTGATCACGACGTTCTGAGCGACGTCAGCCAACTTACGAGTCAAGTAACCTGAGTCAGCCGTCTTCAACGCGGTATCTGCCAAGCCTTTTCGAGCACCGTGCGTACTGGAGAAGTACTCGAGCACGGTCAGGCCTTCACGGAAGTTCGCTTTGATCGGCGTTTCGATGATTTCGCCTGTAGGCTTGGCCATCAGACCGCGCATACCAGCCAACTGTCGAATCTGTTCGATACCACCCCGTGCACCGGAGTGCGCCATCAAGAACACCGGGTTCACGTACCATGGACCCAAGTGATCATCCAATTCCATGGCTTGCATCATGTCCTTGGTGATCTTCTCGCGAGCGTGCGTCCACAGGTCAAGAACTTGACTGTAACGTTCCGCTTGCGTGATGATCCCGCGGTCGTGACGCTTCTTGAACTTCATCACTTCCTTTTCAGCTTCGCTGATGTACTGTGTCTTCGAATCCGGCGTTACAAGGTCGTCGGTACCGAAGGACAAACCAGAGCGAGTCGATTCACGGAAGCCCAACTGGTTCATATCGTCCAGCAGGTTAATCGTGGCTTTGCGACCCAGGCGTTGATAGCAGTCGCTAATTACGGCCGCCAAGTCGCTACCCTTCATGGCATGATTGTAAAAATCCAATCCGTTGGGCAGCATCATGTTGAACAGCACGCGGCCGTAGGTCGTTTCGATAACGGCACCCATCTTTGCGTTGCCATCTTCGGTCTTAAGACGGCGGTGCTTCGGCAAGCGAACTTTGATCTTGGCGTGACGGTCGATCACACCTTGCGCGAACGCAAGATCGGCTTCGCCCATGCTGGAGAAGACCATGCCTTCGCCCTTCATCCCCGATTTTTCAATCGTGATGTAGTAACAACCCATCACCGTATCCTGCGACGGGCTCATGATCGGGCGACCGTTGCTAGGTGCGAAGATGTTGTGAGTGCTCATCATCAATGTGTGAGCTTCCACCTGAGCTTCGATTGAAAGCGGCAAGTGAACCGCCATTTGGTCACCGTCGAAGTCAGCGTTGAAGCCTTTGCAAACGAGCGGATGCAAATGTATCGCGTTGCCTTCAACCAGAATCGGTTCGAACGCTTGGATACCCATGCGGTGCAACGTTGGAGCACGATTCAAGAGAACTGGGTGATTGCGAATCACTTGCTCAAGAATGTCCCAAACTTCTTCGTCTTTACGCTCGAGCATTTTCTTGGCTGACTTGATCGTATCGGCGTGGCCGAGATCTTTCAGCTTGCGAATAATGAACGGTTGATACAGTTCCAAAGCGATCTTCTTTGGCAGACCGCACTGGTGCAATCGCAGGCGCGGACCGACCACGATCACTGAGCGAGCTGAGTAGTCGACGCGCTTACCGAGCAGGTTTTCGCGGAAACGACCTTGCTTACCTTTGATCATGTCCGTCAGCGACTTCAGCGGACGATTGCTGCTGCCGAGCACAGGGCGCTTGCAACGGTTGTTGTCGAACAATGCATCGACCGATTGTTGGAGCATGCGCTTTTCGTTGCGAATGATCACTTCTGGCGCATTCAAATCGACAAGCTTGCGCAGACGATTGTTGCGGTTGATGATACGACGATAGAGGTCATTCAGGTCGCTGGTCGCGAAATTGCCGCTGTCGAGCAAAACGAGCGGACGAAGATCCGGTGGGATCACTGGAATCACGTCCAGCACCATCCACTCAGGGCGATTGTCGCTGTCACGAATGGCTTCGACCAACTTCAGACGGTTGATCAGATCTTTCTTTCGCTGCTTGCTGTTCGTCTCCGAAAGCTCTTTGCGCAGATCATCGCCCAAAGTCGCCAGATCCAAACCTTGCAGCAGCTTGCGAATCGCGTCAGCGCCCATTTCGGCATCGAACGAACCTTCGCCGAATTGCAACTTCGCTTCGCGGTACTCCGCTTCACTTAGCAACTGCAGAGCTTGCAAGGTCGTTTGCTTCGGATCGAGCACGACGAAGTCTTGGAAGTAAATCACCTTCTCAAGGCTCGAGGTCTTCATGTCGAGCAGCGCACCGAGTCGGCTCGGCATCGCTTTGAAGAACCAAATATGCACGACTGGCGCAGCCAGTTCAATGTGGCCCATGCGTTTGCGGCGCACGCGGCTGTGTGTCACTTTCACACCGCAGCGATCGCAAATCATGCCCTTATACTTCATCCCGCGGTACTTACCGCAAGCACATTCCCAGTCCTTTTCCGGTCCGAAAATACGCTCGCAGAACAGACCATCTTTCTCGGGACGGTATGTTCGGTAGTTAATCGTCTCGGGCTTTTTAACTTCACCAAAAGACCAACTGCGGATATCTTGCGGACGTGCGAGGCTAATTCTTACGGAAGTGAAATCGTTTACGCGATCGTAACTGGTTTCAGCTGTCGACATATGCCGCTGCTCCTAGGTTTTTTAATTGCATCAGTAGGCTAGCAAATCTTTGAACTGAGCTAAGCTCAGGCCAACTGCTAGGCGTCAAGTGCGTTCGAGTTGTCGAATGTTCGATAGTCGAAATGTTGTGGCAACGGAGCAATTTGATTGATATTCGCAGCAGTGATCGCTCCCCGAATCACCGCTGCGAGCCGCATTCAGCGCGGAATCAATTAGATTTTTCGTTTCTCAAGACGCATGTTCAGTCCCAAACCGCGAATCTCGTTGGTTAACACGTCAAAGCTAGCAGGAGTGCCGGCTTCGAGTGTGTTCTCGCCTTTGACCATCGATTCATAGATCTTGGTCCGGCCTTCCACATCGTCGCTCTTGACTGTTAGCAATTCCTGAAGAATGTAAGCGGCCCCGTAAGCTTCCAAAGCCCAAACTTCCATCTCACCGAAACGTTGGCCACCGAAACGAGCTTTTCCACCGAGCGGTTGTTGGGTGATAAGCGAGTAAGGCCCAGTGCTGCGCGCATGCACCTTGTCGTCAACCAAATGGTGAAGCTTCAACATGTAGATGTAACCGACGGTTGTTTCCTGCTCCATCGGCGCACCCGTTCGACCATCGACCAGTCGCACCTTACCATGCCGTGGCAACCCCGCTTCTTCCAAGCAGTTATTGATGTCCGTTTCAGTGGCACCATCGAACACAGGCGTAATCGATTGGAAGCCAAGTTTCGCACCAGCCCAGCCTAAGTGGGTTTCCAAAATCTGGCCCACGTTCATACGGCTAGGAACGCCCAGCGGATTCAGTAGGATCTGCAGCGGAGTTCCGTCTGGCAAAATCGGCATGTCCTCAATCGGCAACACTTTGGAGATAACCCCTTTGTTACCGTGACGTCCAGCCATCTTGTCACCGACGCTGATCACACGCTTGGTAGCGATGTAGACCTTGACCATCTGCAACACGCCGCTGCGAAGTTCATCGCCCCGCTTCATGCTGTTCAGCTTTCGGTCACGATCATCGATCGCTTCTTCAACTGCCGGCCAGAATTGCTTGTGGACCTTGCGCAGCTCAGAATGGTGTTTCTCGTCGAGCTTATTCAGCAAACGCGAAAGGTTAAACGTCTGTGCATGTTCCGCAATGTACTTCGGATCCTGTCCACCCGACAAAGGTGAACCATCGTCGTCCTTCAACTTGGAACCGATCGCCTTTTCCGCTTCCTCGACGAAAGCAGCAAATGCAGCCGCAATGTCCGTGTTGCCAACGGTCTCAATATCCTTCAATTGCTTTTCGAATACCTTCCGTTCATCGTCCGACAAACTCATGCGGCGGCTGAACTTCTGCGTATCGATCACGATACCTTCGATACCCGATGGAACTTCCAGCGAATCGTTCTTCACATCTTCGCCCGCACGACCGAAAATCGCATGCAGCAGCTTTTCTTCCGGGGTCAGTTCCGTCTTGCTCTTAGGCGAAACTTTACCAACCAGAATATCGCCAGGTCGAACATAAGTTCCGACTTGAACGATGCCACTCTCATCAAGATTCCGGAGAGCCTTTTCGGAAACGTTTGGAATATCGCGGGTAAACTCTTCGCGTCCAAGTTTTGTTTCGCGGATTTCGACGTCGAAGTCTTCGATGTGAATCGACGTGTACGTGTCGGCTCGCACCAATTCTTCGCTGATGATAATCGCATCTTCGTAGTTGTAACCGTCGAACGACATGAAGCCGACCAACACATTGCGTCCAAGCGCCAACTCACCCAAATACGTGGCGGCACCATCGGCAATGATCTGACCTTTTTCAACCTTATCACCGATGTTTACGATCGGGTGCTGATTCAAGCAAGTTCGCTCGTTCAGACCCTGATACTTTTGCATCGGATACACATCGGCACCGATCTCAATTCGCAGCGCGTCGCAGTAAGTTACCTTGCCAGCACGACGAGCTCTTACGACCATCGCGCTGTTCTTCGCAACTTCCTTCTCAAGACCCGTGCCAACGATCGGCGGCTCTGTCACCAGCAACGGTACCGCTTGTCGCTGCATGTTCGAACCCATCAAAGCGCGGTTTGCATCATCATGCTCGAGGAACGGAATCAGTCCAGCCGATACACCGACCATCTGGCTCGGTGCGATGTCCATGTACTCTACCTCTTCGGGCTGCACGATTTCAAAGTCAGCGCGGTAACGAGCGATCATGTTCGGACCGGATACCAAGCCACCATCTTTGACTTCGGTATCGGCAGGACAGATGTAAACGTCCCCTTCTTGGTCCGCTCGCAACCATTCAACTTGATCCGTCAATTTACCCTTAGCAATCTTGCGATAAGGCGTGATCAAGAAACCGTAGTCATCTACACCAGCATAAATCGCCAACGAACTGATCAGACCGATGTTCGTACCTTCAGGTGTCTCAATCGGACAGATTCGGCCGTAGTGCGAAATGTGAACGTCGCGAACTTCAAAGCCCGCTCGCTTACGATTCAAACCACCAGGTCCAAGAGCCGACAAACGACGCTCGTGAGTCAATTGGCTAAGTGGGTTCGTCTGGTCGACCACTTGCGATAACTCACCGCGACCAAAGAAGTATTCAATCGCCGCGCTGATGCTCTTAGGATTCACCAGACTTCGAGGCGACATCTCGTCCGCCTCTTTCAAGCTCATACGCTCCTGAACCGTGCGGCGAAGCTTCAAGAAACCCTTGCGAAGTTCCTCACAAGCTAGCTCGTCGATGGTTCGCAAGCGACGGTTGCCCAAGTGATCGATGTCATCGAACTGCGCACCTGAGTCTGGGTCGTACAAGTTGATCATGTACTTGATCGAAGCGATCAAGTCGTCCGCCTTCAGCGTCATCTCGGATTCGGGCACTTCGGTTCCGAGCTTGCGGTTCAGTCGGAAGCGACCTACGCGACCCAAGCGATAGCGATTCGCATCGAAGAATTTTTCGTGGAACAACAAACGCGCTTTTTCCAACTGCGGCGGGTTGCCGGGACGAAGCCGCTGATAAATACGCAGCAACGCTTCTTCGTGGCTGTTCGTGTTATCTTCCGCCAACGCATTGACAACCAAAGGCGACTTCGGAGCTTCCATAACCTCAACCGAAGCGATCCCTGAGGTGCAGATCGTCTCAGCGAGCTCTTTAGTAATCTTATGACCAGCTTCGATAATGATCTCACCCGAACGATCCGAATCGCTTGGGTAAACCACGTCATCCACCGCGACCTTATTCTCCAGCTTCGCAGCGCTGCGTCCGTCAACAACCTTCTCGACACTCGTCGGATAAAACGCGCGCAGCAAGTCACTATCCGAGCTAAGTTCTGCGCTCATGGCACGCAACAACGTCATCACGGAAAACTTACCGCTCTGATCAATACGGACGCTCAACGAATCCTTCTTCGTAACGTTGATCTCGATCCAGCTTCCGCGCTCGGGAATCACGCGACAACTAGGCAGCTTGCGGTCGCTGGTTCCATCTTGATCCTCGACGAAATCCACGCCGGGGCTACGATGCAACTGACTAACAACCACACGCTCAGCCCCGTTGATGATGAACTCACCACCGCCAAGCATGATTGGTATGTCGCCCAAATACACCTCTTCTTCGATCGGCTGCTCACGATTCAGACGCAACCAAACCTTCATCGGCTTGCCATAGGTCAAACGCAGCTGCCGACATTCGTCAGGCGTGTAGCGAGGCTTGCCAAGTTCGTATCGCAAGAACTCAAGCGAAACGCTCTTGTCATAGCTCTCAACTGGGAATATTTCTTTGAAAACGCTTTCCAAACCTTGATTCTTGCGCTTCTCCGGCGCAAGATCCTCCTGCAAGAAAGCTTCGTAGCTTCGCGTTTGCAGCTCAGTCAGGTTGGGGATTTCCAAGGCATCCAAACCGGTACCAAATACACGTACCGAAGTCGGTTTCAATCGTCTTTGCGAGGAAGTGGCCATTGACGAAGTGTTCTCCTAAAGGAACCACGTTAAAGAATCAGAGTCGCCCCAAACAACTAATACAGCACCCTATCTCCACTGCTTATCCGTCGCCACTGCATACTGCAACGCGGCGCACAAGCAGAAAACTCAAAAGACAACGGCGCAGGGGCGTCTGCGTCCTGACACATTCTGCGCCGGATAGAGATAAAAACAGGGAAGGAGCGAACTGGCCGACATGCACGAGATCAATATAACGCAGCTCACCCAAGCTGGCAAACCCAGTCTAGGCAAGCTGACGAGAGTTTTTTACTGTCGAAAACCTAACGCAGCTAGCGCATGCTAGCCGCCTGCTTGTTCAGTCGCAGCGCTCCATATTGTTGCGACACTCGCGGCGAAACGGATTACGGCTCGGTCACTTCCTGTTAAAACCACACCAAAGGTATGGAGTGCGAGCCACCGCAGGCAAAACTGGCACCCCATCGCTGAGGACTTTCGCCGCCACATCAACTAGCAGATACTACTTAAGTTCAACCGTCGCGCCGGCTTCTTCCAATTCTTTCTTGATCTTGGCTGCGTCATCCTTCGATGCGCCTTCCTTGATCTTCGCTGGGCAGCTCTCAACCAGCTTCTTTGAATCCATCAAAGATGCACCAGTCAAGTTCTTGACAACCTTAACGACGTTCAGCTTGTTCTCACCGAAGCCGGTCAGAACAACGTCGAACTCAGTTTGCTCAGCAACAGCAGCTGGACCAGCATCAGCCGGTGCAGCCATCATGACGGCGCCACCCGCAGCAGCTTTGATGCCGTGCTCGTTCTCGAGGTAATCGCTCAGCTCTTTAGCTTGCTTGAGGGTCAAAGCTACAATCGATTCGCCCAGTTGCTTGATATCGTCTGCGTATGCTGTTTCGGACATGGTTATGAAAACCCTTCTGTAAAGTAACTAAATGTCTGTATTGGATCTAACTTGTAAAATCGGGTCGCTCGCACCAATTCGCTTGCAACCAACTGAAAAACGTAACTCAATTGCGGCTTGTACCCGCAGTTTTAGGGTGCAGTAATTCCTGCACGACCGCAGTAGTTCCGCAGAACAATTGCGACTATGCCTCACCCTCCTTATTTTCAATCAGCGTTTTAACTTGGCCGAGCAAGTTCGAGCCACCACTCAAAATCTGGCTTACCAGACTCGATCCCGGGCTGAGAATTTGACCAACCAACATCGAAATTTGTTCGGTCCGACTTGGCCATTTGCTGACCGCCAGAACCTGGTCTGACGTTAGCGCATCGCCATCCATCACACCGCCTTTGAGCTCAAACTTGGCGAACTCTTTCGACTTGACGATGCTGGCCATCTCTTTGGCAAGGCTCACAAAGTCTTCGCATCCCCAGACAATCGCGAGGGAACCCGTTTGATTGTCAAACATCGGACGCAACGATCCACCTTCAGTCGCACGGGCCGCCAGACTGGACTTGATGACCAGCATGTTGATGCCCTTCTCCCGCAACTTCTTGCGAATGCCGAATGTCGAAGCGGAATCCATTCCGATCACATTCACCAAAATCGCGTCAGCAACGCCTTCAAGCCGATTCTTGATATCACCTGTTACCAGGTTTTTTACATACTTACTCATAACCGATTCCGCTCAAATAAATCGAACTGAAGATTCTGATCCACTACGCCGCAATTCGAACACTTGGAGACATCGTCGCGCACAGCGCAATGCTCTTGATGTAAGTTCCGCGGCAGGCGTTGGGTTTCAAGCTATTCACAAATTGAATGAACGCCTCGACGTTCTCGATCAGCTTTTGAGGCTCAAAGCTCAGTTTGCCGACGATTGCATGCAAGTTCGAACCCTTGTCGTTTCGGAATTCAACCTTACCAGCCTTGTACTCTTTGACGACTCGCGCGATTTCGGCGGTAACAGTACCCGATCGTGGCGAAGGCATCAATCCACGTGGACCGAGAACCTTACCCAACGGACCGACTAAACCCATCATGTCCGGCGCCGCGATACAAACGTCGAAGTCCGTCCAGCCTTCTTTGATCCGCTTTGCGAGGTCTTCCTGGCCAACATGATCAGCACCCGCTTCCGTTGCCACAGTCGCGAGGTCACCCTTCGCAAACACGACAATTCGTTGCGTTTTGCCAATACCATGCGGCAGCACGACCGAACCACGCACGAGCTGATCCGCTTGCGCTGGATCGATCCCCAAGTGCATGTGGATCTCGACTGATTGGTCGAATTTCCGTGCTGGGAAATCCTTCAGAATCTTAACCGCATCAGCCAGAGGCATGATGGTCTTGCCAGGTGCTTTTTCAAGCATGGCTTTCATTACTTTAGTTGGTTTGACCATAGTTAACCTTCTACTACCTCCAAGCCCATGCTGCGTGCAGTGCCTTCGATCATGCGCGCAGCATGCTCAAGGTCGCGAGCGTTCAGATCAGCCATCTTCTTCTTGCAAATCTCTTGAATCTGCGAGTGCGTGACTTTGCCAACCTTCTTCTTGTTCGGCTCACCTGAACCGCTGGCAATACCAGCTGCCTGCTTCAGCAGGGATGCTGCCGGCGGGCTCTTGGTGATGAATTCGAAACTGCGATCGGAATACACCGTAACCACAACAGGAATCGGCGTTCCGTTAAACTCTCGCGTCCGCTCGTTAAACTGCGATACGAACTGACCAAGGTTAATACCAAACTTACCAAGGGACGTACCAACTGGCGGTGCCGGAGTGGCTGAGCCACCGGGCACCTGGAACTTGGCTTGTCCCACCATTTGCTTTGCCATAGGAGAAATTCACTCCGCTAAACTCAATAAATCCAGTTCGAAAGCGAACCGGAAGGGTACTCGTAAAATGTCTTTCGCACCGATCCACGACGACAATCCAAGTCGTCGCAGTCCGCGCAAGCCAAATCGAAACTAAACGGCTTCGATTTGCCAGTGATCAAGCTCAACAGGCGTACTGCGTCCGAAGATACTAATGATCACTGTTACGCGACCATTCGCTTCGTCCACTTTTTCCACTTCGCCTTCCAGGTTCTGAAAGTAACCTTCTTTACAGCGCACTCGATCTCCCGACCGAAATGGAATCGCTGTCTTTAGGGCCTTCTCACCCTCTTCTTCGTCAGGTCGAACCGTCTTGACAACCCGCTCCACTTCATGCGGGTCCATCGGAGTCGGCTTGCCATTAGCGCCGGTGAAATCACCAACGCCAGGTGTCTCCCTAACCAAGAACCAGGTGTCGTCATTGATGCACATATAGGCCATCAAATAACCTGGGTAGAGCTTCCGCTTGACAACGCGGCGAGTACCAGTTCGAGTGAAAGTGACAACGTCTTCAGTCGGGATAACAATATCCCCGAAGTACGCTTCCATGCCACCTAGTTTAATGCGTTTGAGCAGCGCATCGCGAATACTATCTTCGCGATTGAATGCGACTTTAATGATGTACCAATCCATAACGATCGGACCATCAGCCGCAGCGACTTTCTTTTCAGCTTCACTCACCTAAGCACCCCCACGCCAGTACTGGCGACCGCGGTAATGTTTCGAAGAAACGCCTACCGCTGCATCTCCTGGCTAGGAAGAAATTGCAACAAGTGGACCCGTTTCTATCGTCGACACTCGAGATCTATTTGATCCCCAATGCCGTGAAAACGAGCTGCCACACTAAATCGTAAACGAACAATATCGCAGACAAGAACAAAATCGTAAAGATCACGACCATCGAAGCTCGAAACAACTCACGCTGAGTCGGCCACGAAACCTTATTCAACTCTGCTTCAACCGAAATCAAAAAATCCGCGAACTTTGGCCAGTTGACCAAGCGATAGCCGAACCAGATCCCCACCGCACCAATTGCGACAGCAACCAGATAGCTCAACCAACCGCCTACCGACGGCGCTAATTCAGTAATGTAGGGATGCAGAAACAGCATGTGGAATCTCCACACTGCTACTGCAACCACCAACCAAATCGCCAAGCAAGTAACCTGTCGCACCATGCGACCTTGATTACGCTTGTAGACCGCTGATGCAAACATCTCTTGCAACAGCGGACGATTCGGCATTAAGGAGTCTCCCGCGGCCATTTACTGCTCCAACCTGCGATTCCTTCGCACGACCAATTTCAAATTTCGATTCACAAGGCAGGGGCGGAGGGACTCGAACCCCCAACTTGCGGTTTTGGAAACCGCTGCTCTGCCAATTGAACTACGCCCCTTCACGCTGCTTGACATCAGCATCAAACAGCCGCAGAAACCGGTCGGCTCCTGCGGCTCTCGATATCTTACACATTACCGAGCAATTGAAAACTTCAACTGAACGGAAGCAACCAAATGCTGGCAAATTCAAGCAAAACAATGCTTCAGGCGAGCCAATCGGTACCGCCTACGCAAGGATCTTCGTAACAACGCCCGATCCAACCGTCTTACCACCTTCGCGAATTGCGAAGCGAACGCCGTCATCCATCGCAATCGGCTTCTGCAGCTCGACTTCAACCTTGACGTTGTCGCCAGGCATGCACATTTCCGCACCCATCAACTTCGTCGATCCAGTTACGTCCGTTGTGCGGAAGTAAAACTGTGGACGATAACCGCTGAAGAACGGAGTGTGGCGACCACCTTCATCTTTGCTCAAGCAGTAAATTTCTGCTTCGAACTTGGTGTGAGGTGTAATCGAACCCGGCTTGGCCAACACCTGACCGCGTTCAATGTCTTCACGCTTCATACCGCGAAGCAAGCAACCGACGTTTTCGCCAGCCTTAGCTTCCTTCATTTCTTTGCGGAACATTTCAACGCCGGTAACAGTCGTCTTGGTCGCAGCTTCTTTCAAGCCGATCAATTCAACTTCTTCACCAACCTTGATCACGCCACGCTCAACACGACCCGTCGCAACAGTACCGCGACCTTCGATGCTGAACACGTCTTCGATCGCCATCAAAAACGGCTTATCTTCTTCACGAGTCGGCTGAGGAATGTAAGCATCGACAGCTTCAAGCAACTCGGTGATGCACTTGCTAGCAGCAGGATCAGCCGGGCTGTTGTAAGCGGCCAGCGCGTTACCCTTGACGATTGGCACATCGTCACCAGGGAAACCGTACTTGGTCAACAGTTCACGAATTTCCAACTCGACCAGTTCGAGCAATTCGGCATCGTCAACCAAATCAACCTTGTTAAGGAACACAACCAGCGCTGGCACGTCAACCTGACGCGCGAGCAGAACGTGCTCCTTGGTTTGCGGCATCGGACCGTCAGCGGCACTTACCACCAAAATCGCGCCATCCATCTGAGCGGCACCGGTAATCATGTTTTTAATGAAGTCGGCGTGCCCTGGACAATCGATGTGAGCGTAGTGACGATTCGGTGTTTCGTACTCTACGTGCGAAACCGCAATCGTTACCGTCTTAGTCGCATCGCGAACAGTACCACCCTTAGCGATTTCGGAGTAGGCTTTCGCCTTCGCCAAACCCTTGGCAGCCTGAACAGCTAGCAGCGCGCCGGTCGTGGTTGTTTTACCGTGGTCAATGTGACCGATGGTACCGACATTGCAGTGCGGTTTTTTACGCTCAAATACCTCTTTGGCCATTGTAAGTTACACCTAACAAACAAAAAACTTTGTGACTCCGTGAGCGAAGCCCACGCGGACCATGACTCAGACATAAAACCATTTTGCCTTGCGGCTTCCGAGCTCTCGCGAACCCGAACAATCATCCCTTGCGAGGCCCCTTACCCGATCACCGGTCACCCGCTAATCGACAAGAGCTGCTGATGGGACTTGAACCCATGACCTCTTCATTACCAATGAAGTGCTCTACCACTGAGCTACAGCAGCCTCACAAAAGCGGGTGAAGGGAATCGAACCCTCGTATTCAGCTTGGAAGGCTGCTGCTCTACCATTGAGCTACACCCGCCTATCAACTCACTCGAAGCAATCCCTCGCGGTTCCGCTCTAAGCTTTATCTTCAGCGACTATCAGCCCGCCTCGTTTCGTACACGATTGTAGCGTGTAACCAAAAAGGCCAGGTCGACTTGCCCTATCAGTTTGCCACCGAGGCACCCGTTCGCCAATGGGAGGTACAGGATTCGAACCTGTGTAACCGAAGTAACGGATTTACAATCCGTCCCCTTTAACCACTCGGGCAACCTCCCGGACCTTTCCTTTACCGTCGTTATCTCCGCAAGTGCGTCGACAGTTGCCTGCCGACGACCCTACAGGAGCCAGCGAAGGGACTCGAACCCCCGACCGGCTGATTACAAATCAGCAGCTCTACCAGCTGAGCTACGCTGGCCCATTCAAATCCTGGACCCCGACGTTTCCGGGAAACGCAATAGTGTATCGGCCCACCATCCTGCCGCAAGGTGAATTCCTAGCCCCGCTGCAGGTTTTTGGACCTAATTTTGTCCACTCGCGCACACCAGCAGACACAGAGTTCGACCCCAAAGTTCAGTTTCGTGAGGTTGCTTCCGCCCCAGCTCAACTCAACTGAGTTCAACAAAAAAGCAGATTCAACACCAACCACCGAAATATCCGAGCCCAAATTCCAATGTCGAGCCAGCAGTTTAGCGACACGTCCGAGCGACGCTAGTGCAAAGGTTCGTTTCTCCACGTCATTTCGACGCAGAATTTCTCTGCAGCGAGCCGTGCTTTCCCAGCACCACTGAACCCTCCCAAGCGAGTTCCGACTTCAGCCTGACCAAATCTACGGTCTTTACTGAGCTTAACTAATCTCAAACGCGGCATCGCGAATCGCCTGTAACGATTGCAGCGAGTCAACTGCGGATTCAGTTTCTATCACCTTCGTAAAACTCAATATTTGCCTTTTACGCTTAACGGCGCTCTACATTTGCGAATGTTGGAATCAACGACAGACGAACTCGGGAGACTTCAGCCCGAGAAACGACTGGTAGAGGGGCAGTGATCACTAACAGTTTCAAACCCACATTCGATCAAAAGAAAAGCGTTGGATTCCCACGATCCAATTCCGCAGTCGCTGACGCATTGACCAGGCCAGCGAACCCGGTTCGAGTCGGCTATTCCCAGCCCAGCCCGCTTAAAAAACAGGCCAAAGGACGCTGGTTCGTCAGTTGCGTTTTGCTTTCACTCCTCGGCTTCATCGCCTTCTCGCTCTGGAGTGAATTCGGAAGGTTTCAAGCTTACGGCGAAATCGAAGGCACCGTTATCCGTTTGTCCGCTAACGCGCCGGGACGTATTACGTCGATCGCTGTCAACGAAGGTGATTGTGTTCGTGCAGGTGATGTTCTAGCCGTCGTCGACGCTCGCGAACTCGAAATGAATATGCGTCGCCTGAAAAGCGATCTACAGATTGCGCTCTCAAACCTGCGAGTTCGTATGGCGGAAATCAGTGAACGCAACCGACTGACGTTCCGTGAAAGAATCGATCGCCGCGTCGAATTCCATCGCTTGCAGGGCGAATTGCACCTGAAACAAGCCAAACTCAACGAACTTGAGCGGACCTTTGCGAACAATTCGTCGTTGCGAGCTTCGAATGCTGTTTCTGAAACTGAGTTCGTTGCGTCGCAATCAGACTACGAAGGTATGAAAGCTGAACTCAACGACCTCGAATCAGCCGCCCTCGTGCTCGAAGGCGAGGTCAATTCCGACCCAGCCGATAACGTGCGTGAAATGCTCCAAGCCGAAGAAGCTCGGATCGCCGAGATTCAATCGGAGCTCAACGAGGTCGCGTCGCTCCTTGATGCTGCACATATTGTCGCTCCAGTAGATGGCAAGATCATCAAGCGTCACTGCCATCCAGGCGAATTTGTTGATCCCAGCCACCCGGTCGTCGAGCTGCTCGAAGCCGGCTCGATCGAAGCCGCAGTCTACCTGCCGCAGCAACAAGCGAATCTTCTGTCGGTCGGAAATACCGTGCAGCTCGTGGTGACACCGCTTGGAAAGCGACAGACATTTCGCGTCCAACGCATCTCGCCAGAACTGGTTTCGCCCCCGCAATCGGTGCAAGCCAATTATCGCGCCTTCAAAGGCTTGGTCCGAGTGCGCGCCGTTCCTGTAAGCTGCGAAGCGGATCTTACGCATTGGATTGGAGCTGAACTGGCGCTACCGCGTTTCGGATTCCGCGGCCCGACGAATCAATCGCTGCTCGAGCAACTCGGCCTAGCATCGCCTTCAAAATCGTTGATTGCGAAGGGCGAATGATATGCGGTTACTATTTATCGACAACGATCCGCAATCCGCGCGGCGGTTGCATGGCGAATTCCTAGACTATCGCGGTCTAAACTGGAGCTTGACGCATTGCCGGGACTACCAGTCGGCGATCAAGCAGATGGAGCAGGACAGTTTCCAATGCCTCCTGCTCCGCACCAGTGCGAAAATCGGCGAAGCGGTCTTCGAGTTGAATGAGTTGGTGACGGCAGCCAATTGCCCGCCGGTTCTCACCGTTTCCGATAACTTGACTAACGTCGAGCAATTGCAACTGATGCTCGATGGCTGCGATGATTGCTTAAATCGCGGCGAAACCAACGGGGCTGGGATTATGCGCCATCTGCGCATGGTCGAACTCCGTTCGACGGTTTGGAATCAACAAGCGAGCGAACTCGTCGACGCCAACTGGCTGGACGCCACGGCACTATTGGCCAGTGATGCAGAACTCAGCGGTGATGCCAATGGCGATCAACCGCTAATCAGCCATTCCACTGTGCTCAGCAAATCGCTGCGAGTTGCGCACGTATGTTACGGCACGACCCTGGCTAATGTGACGCTGGCAAACGGGACCTCAGCCTCGCACCACGAACTCCAGTTCACGAGATTTGCAGCGCTCGACGCGCTGATCGAAAAGCTCGAAGAGAGCATCGCTGCATTCGATGCAATCTTGATCGAACAGTCAGTCTTTGAGGAAGCGAGTGTTTCGGCTCTGGAAAAACTGAAGCAGTTCTTGCCGCTCATCCCCAGCGTCGTTTTAACGCTCGAGAAGTCTGACTTCTCAGCTCTTTCGTACCTCGAACGCGGCTTCACCGATTGCGTTACAGCCGACAGCGCAGCCGCCGTTCTGCTGCCCAACGCAATTCGCAAAGCGGTCGTGCGTCGACGACGAGCTTTGTTGCGATCGCTGAGCGAACAACAAACTGGACCGAACGTTAGCGATCGTCGCGCAGCCGTTCGCAGCGCTCAAAATCGCCGCCGACATGTCCGCTTTTTTACAGAACGCTCGCTGATCGCCATCCCAGTTCTGCCCAACGGCGCGCCCGATATGGCCGGTCGTTGCAATGCAACCTCGATCGATGTCAGTCTCGGTGGGATCGGCGTGAAAATTCCTGACCGCGAACAACTTCCCAGCCGCAACTGGATAATCGGGCTCGAACAAGCTGGCGGCGCGATCGGCTACGTAAACGCTTACTTACGCCGAGTCACCTATCAGGCCGGCGAACTGAACGTAGGTCTGATTTTCCAAAACGAAGCCGACGAACTGTTCGCAGCTAAGAATCTATGGCCCACAATCAACATCGATTCAAAACGCTTTGAGACCGAAGTTGCCGCTTCGTCACTCGATCAATGGGTCGAGTTGGGCGTGTTGCAAAAGCAATTGGTGCGTCGCACTCGGACTTGCCCCGATTGCGAAGCGGTGTGCAGTGTGGGAACCGGTTGCAGTCAGTGTGGCGACTTCGATTTGCGTTTCCATGATTTGATCCATCATTTCGCGTGCGCGCATGTTAACGAAGCGCAGCGTTTCGAGAAGAAGGATTCGATTCAATGTCCCAAGTGCCTGCGAGATAATCTGGTGGCGGGCGCAGATTTTGAAATGATCCGCTCGCAATACACTTGCGGCCATTGCGATTACGAAGGTGAAGCGACGGTGCAAGTCGGCTGTTGCTTGAACTGCCAACTTCGCTTTCCACTTGAGATGGGAAGGGAGGTCGACATCTATGGTTACCATGTGGAACGAATGGACATATTGGCTCTCGTCGATTCCGCTCGATGAACTGCTGTGGTTGATCCTGCCAGTCGTCCTGTTTGACGGCCTGCGCTACTGTTTTTCTTCGCTGTGCATGTGGGCGTACGATTTCATCAGCTCTCTAGCGCGCTGCGTCCTGCATCCTGCGTCTCAACCTAACGGCGCAGAATTGCGACCGAACCACTTCCGCTACTGCCCGTCGATTTCGTTGATCGTCGCGGGTCTCAACGAAGGCGACAGTTTGCACGGAACGCTGTCGCGACTGTGGGGCACGTATCCCAAGTTGCAATTGATCGTCGTCGACGATGGGTCGACCGATAACATGGCCGATGTCGCTCGCAGCTTCGCATCCGAGCACCCGGGAGTGATCGTCATCTCGAAGCGACGCGGCGGTAAGTCTTCAGCCATGAATGCTGGTCTGGCTTGTGCGACGGGAGAAGTCACGATTGTGCTGGATGCCGATTCCGAATTGGCTCCGACCGCGTTGTGGGAAATCGTCCAGCCGCTGGAAGACGCAAGCGTGGGAGCCGTATCTGGCAACGTGCGAGTCCGAAATGCTGCGACCAATTTACTGACTCGGCTTCAAGCTTTCGAGTACCTGCGATCGGTCTTCCTCGGCCGCATGGTCACTTCGCGATTGGGAATTCTCGGGATAGTCTCCGGGGCGTTTGGAGCATTCCGCACTTCGCTATTGAAACAGATGGGCGGTTGGGATGTTGGCCCCGGCGAAGACGAAGACATGGTCTTGAGAATTCGCAAGCTGGGTTACTCAATTGAGTTCATACCGCACGCGGATTGCTTCACCGATGTGCCGGAGTCGTGGAAGGTTTTGACCAAGCAACGACGCCGCTGGGAGTGGGCAGTGGTGACTTTTGAGTCGCGAAAACACATCGATATGGCCAATCCGTTTAACAAGCATTTCAGCCTCAGCAACTTTGTCCTGTTCGCGGAACGATGGTTCTTCAACCTGTTGCTGCCTCTTTGGTTCTGGGTCTACATCGGTTGGCGTATCGGTTCCAGCGGGTTTACGAATCTAATATTCCCCAGTTTTCTGTTCTATCTGCTTTACCTAGTCGGTGACCTTATCCAGTATTTGATCATTCTTTATTACTCGAGCCACCTTCGTCGCGATCTCGGTGCCGCTTTCGTGATACCCCTGATGCCGCTTTATCAGGCTTACCAGCGGTTGGTCACGACGTTTGCTGTCGTTGAAGAAATGCTCAGTCGTCGCTCGTTCCGCGACGGCTTTGTGCCACAACACGTCCGCAGCGTCACTTGGCATTGGTAAGTAAGCTCATCATTTGATTTTGGCTGGCAAGTCCAAGCCGAAAAGTGGACGAAGCTGTGGCGAAGCAGCGCTAGGCGGAAGTTTGCCGCGAACTTTTCACTTGACTCTGCATCTATAACCAATAAGAATGAAAAACGGCTGAGGTTCGATATCTCAGTCTGACTTTCAGGGTCGCGGAACGCAACGCGACAGGCAAGCTTCAGTCTCAACAAACTCCCACTCTAGGCTGAATAGGTGGATTGTTGGGCGAACCCTGTTTTTGGAAGGAGGTGATCGCGTGAGTAGATGTTCTACCAGCCATTGGGGTGATAACCCTTAGGTAGCCGGCGGGCTGCCCTTGGCAGTCATCCCCTCGTGCAGATCACCAAAGCACGAGTAATCGAAA
>JBGSOM010000016.1:0-25501 GCA_041739135.1 Pirellulaceae bacterium | reverse complement strand
CCGAGCGACTTGATCGTCATCGACGGCGGTCTCGACCCAGCTCAACCGCAATCGAGCGCCATCACACCATGGCTGAATCGCATTGCTCACGAGAACACAATCATCCTCGCGTGCGCTACTCCGGGGCAACCACTTGTTCTGTTGGCTCGCGACATCGCCACCACAGCTCAGCGAATTGCCGCTTAGTAACAACTCTCCACATTCAATCTGACGACCGCCGGAGCACACGCTTCGCTGCGGTCGTCTGCATTTAGCCTGTCTGCATTTAGCCAACTTCACCGATCGCTTGAAATGTCTGCTAGACTGGTGGCTCCCCGATTTCCCACCGCTAGACTTGTTCCTACCGCAACACTTGGAGCCCACCATGAATTCCCCGATTCACAAGTCAATTCTAAGTTTAGCCGTAATGGGCGCGTTGCTGACTTGCGTTGACTCTTCAAAATCATCACTCGCTCAAGAAACCACATCCAAACCTGCGGTTGGAGCAAGTTTAAAACCCATTCGCGCGCTACTGGTACTCGGCGGATGTTGTCATGATTACGCAGTTCAGAAAGAGTTACTGTCGAACGGTATCAAAGCGCGAGCCCATGTCGAAGTGACCGTCGCCCACGATCCCGACAAGACGACCAAGCACCTGAATCCGATCTACGAACAAGCCAACTGGGCCGAGGGTTTCGACGTCATCATCCACGATGAATGCTCGTCGGATGTCAAAGACTTGGCAGTCATCAACCGTATCCTCGAACCGCACCGCAAAGGCTTGCCCGCTGTGTTGCTTCACTGCGGCATGCATTCGTTCCGCAGCGAAGGTTATCCAAAAGCCATTACGCCCTGGTTCGAATTTACGGGACTTCAATCAACTGGACACGGCCCGCAAGCACCGATCGATGTCCAGTTGATCGCAGACTCAAGTCCGATCGTCGAAGGTCAACCGAACTGGACCACGATCAACGAAGAACTGTACAACAACAGCGAAGGTAAATTGATCGAGTCGGCGAAGGCGATCGCGACTGGCAAACAAACTGCCAAGAACCGCAAAGGAGAAGAGCAAACAAGCGAATGCGTTGTAGCTTGGACGAACGATTATCGCGGCACGGCCAAAGTCTTCGCAACAACGCTTGGCCACAACAACGACACGGTCGCCGACGGTCGTTACTTGGATTTGATCACGCGCGGGTTGCTGTGGTCGTGTGGCAAGTTGAACAGCGATTATCTGAAGTGATCTGCCTGCGGAAATCTTAAACGGTAGGTGGACGCTGATACGATGCTTCGACTACCCGGGAGAAAAACAGCTAGAATGCCATCAGCACGCGGAGAAACGCAATGGCTATTCGAATTGATGCGCGAGTCTACTTTGTTTTCAAATTAATGGTCGGTAACCCCAAACACCGGCGCATTACTGTTCACTTTCTCAATGCATTGCTGAAGCTCAAAGTGCCGATCGTGAGCGTCGAGATACTGAATCCGATCATCGGCAAAGATCGCTCTGAAGACAAGATCATCATTCTCGACGTGTTGGCCAAAGATGCTCTGGGACGCATCTTTAACATCGAGATCCAAACTCGCATCCCGCTCTCGTTCCCCAGCCGCATGCTGTACTACAACAGCAAGAATTACGTGCGGCAACTTCAAGATGGCGAAGGTTACGAAAAACTCCGTCCCGCCATCAGCATCTGCATTCTTGACCGGTGCATGTTCGACCACCCTGAGGACGCGGGGAGGTGGCATCACAGTTTCCGGTTGCGAAGCGACCAGCG
The DNA here is from genome assembly GCA_041739135.1 of Pirellulaceae bacterium. Taxonomy (GTDB): domain Bacteria; phylum Planctomycetota; class Planctomycetia; order Pirellulales; family Pirellulaceae; genus Aureliella. The sequence continues at coordinate 23,744 of JBGSOM010000016.1, read as the reverse complement.
AAGCGACTTGGTGTTCACCGACAACCTTGAATTTCACATCTTCGAGCTTCCCAAGTTTGTGCCCAGCAGCGATAATGTGAGCGAGTTGCCCGCCGATGAAAAATGGCTTTATCTGATCAAGGAAGCCATTAATTTCGAGCCCGCAGCGTTGAAGGAGCAGTTGGTTGAGCCCGAGTTCTGCGAAGCCATCGGAGTGTTAGAGATGATTTCGAAATCGCCAGCGGATCTGCAGTACTACGAAGACCGTCTCAAGTTCCTCCGCGACGAAGCCGCCAAGCTAGACGCTGCTCGCGAGGAAGGCCGGGAAGAGGGCCGGGAAGAAGGCCGGGAAGAAGGCGAGCAGATCGGATTGGAGAAAGGTGAGCGGTTCGGAGTTGCAAAGGGAGTGCAGCTTGGAAAGCTTGCTGCCAGGATTCAGACTCTGCAAGAGCTGCTTGGTGACGAAGTGTCGCTGGACGAAGAGCTGTTAGCGCAGAGTATCGAAGTTCTAAACACTCGCTTGGCTTTGTTGAAGTCTCGGTTGCCTCACAGCAGTTAACGATCACCGAGCCGCCGCATGGTTAAAGCTCGCGGCTTCAGTCTTTGTAGTTTCTTGAGGCAGACGTACGTCGCAACAAAATCTCGGCTTGCTGAGCCTGAGTCGCTGGCCGACTTAGAGCTCAAGCTCATTTGAGATCTTCGCTACAAACAAACGAAAACGGCCAGCTCGAATGAGCTGGCCGTCGGAAAGTTAATTGACGATGATTGACGCTGGCGAATCGATTACTTCTCGGTACCGCTAGCGATCGCTTCGGGCTCTTCAACCGGCGTGCGCTTCTCACCGCGGAAGACCAACTGAGTCATCTTGCCGTCTTCGCCCTTGAGGCCGTCGACGACGATCGTGTTCATGCCTTCGAATGCACCGCGAAGGATTTCTTCGGCGAGTGGATCTTCGACGCGTTGTTCAATCGCTCGGCGAAGTGGACGAGCACCGTAGTCCAAGTTCGCGCCACCTTGTTTGATGATCAATTCTTTCGCATCATCGGTCAGCACCAACTCGTAACCGCGATCCATCAGTCGTTCGCGAACCTTGGCCAATTCGAAATCGATAACGCGCTTCAAGTCTTCTTTCTCGAGGTGACGGAAGATGATCGTGTCGTCGAGACGATTTAGGAACTCAGGTCGGAAGACGCGTTCGATTTGGTCCATCACGCGAGCCTTCATGCTTTCGTACGAACCGTCCGAGTCAGCCTTTTGGAAGCCGAACGCCGATTCGTTCTTGATCGCTTCAGCACCAGCGTTGGTGGTGAGAATCAAGATCGTGTTGCGGAAGTCGACGTTGCGGCCGAACGAGTCGGTCAAACGGCCTTCTTCCATCACTTGCAACAGCATGTTGAAGACGTCTGGATGAGCCTTCTCGATTTCGTCGAGCAACACGACAGCGTACGGACGGCGACGAATCTTCTCAGTCAATTGACCGCCTTCTTCGTAGCCAACGTATCCTGGAGGGGCACCGATCAATCGGCTGATGTTGTGCTTCTCCATGTACTCGCTCATATCGATATGCACGAGCGCGTCGGAGTCACCGAACATGAATTCAGCGAGCGCCTTGGCGAGCAACGTCTTACCGACACCCGTTGGACCAGCGAACACGAAGCAACCTGTCGGACGACGAGGGTCCTTCAGACCGCTGCGGCTACGGCGAACCGCTTTCGCGACAGCTGCGACCGCTTGATTCTGGCTGACAACTCGCTTGTGCAGTTCGTCTTCCATCTTCATCAGCCGAGCGCTGTCCTCGGTGCTCAGTCGAGTCAACGGAATGCCAGTCATCTTCGAGACCACTTCCGAAATCACTTCCTCGTCGACAACTCCGTCCGTCTCACGACTGCGATCGCGCCATTGGCGAGTGATTGTTTCTTTCTTCTTGCGCAGCTTGTCGGCTTGATCGCGCAGCGCCGCGGCTTTTTCGAAGTCTTGGTTAGCAACCGCGTCTTCTTTGTCCTTGTTCAGCTTTTCAATATCGTCGTCCAGTTCCTTCAGATCGGGTGGCTTGGACATTGTTCGCAGACGCACGCGCGCACCGGCTTCGTCGATCACATCGATCGCTTTGTCCGGCAGGCAACGGGCAGTGATGTAACGTTCGCTCATTTCGACAGCCGCTTCGACCGCTTCGTCAGTGAACTTAACGCGATGATGCTCTTCGTAGCGTTCGCGCAGTCCCTTGAGGATTTCGATCGTTTCGTCTTTGCTGGTCGGTTCGACCACGATCTCTTGGAAACGTCGAGCGAGCGCGTTGTCCTTTTCGATGTACTTGCGATACTCGTCAAAAGTAGTCGCACCGATACATTGAATTTCACCGCGAGCCAAAGCTGGCTTCAGCACGTTTGCGGCATCGATTGCGCCTTCAGCACCACCGGCGCCAACCAACGTATGCAATTCGTCGATGAACAGAATCGTGTTCTTCGCGCGACGCACTTCGTTCATCACCGCTTTGATACGCTCTTCGAACTGACCGCGATACTTGGTACCGGCGACCATCATCGCCAAGTCCAGAACCACAATTCGCTTCTCAGCGAGAATTTCGGGCACATCGCCGGAAACAACCCGTTGCGCGAAACCTTCGACGATCGCTGTCTTACCAACGCCCGCTTCGCCCAGGAGAACTGGGTTGTTCTTCGTGCGTCGGCAGAGAACTTGGATCGCGCGTTCGATTTCACGGGCGCGACCGATCACTGGATCCAACTTGCCCTGCTTCGCCAACTCAGTCAAATCGCGACCGAAGCTGTCCAGCGCAGGCGTCTTGCTCTTCGTTCCCTTGGAGGAACCAGTCGATTCGCCGCCGGATGCGCCAGCGCCTTCGCGACCGCCACGTTCGCCGCCTTCACCGCTCTCCATGCCATGGCCGAGCAGATTCAGCACTTCTTCGCGGACGTCTTCCAGTTTCAGCCCGAGGTTCATCAGAACCTGAGCGGCAACGCCTTCTTGTTCGCGCAGCAAACCGAGCAGAATGTGTTCGGTGCCGACGTAGTTATGATTCAGGTTCCGAGCCTCTTCCATCGAGTACTCGATCACCTTCTTGGCTCGCGGCGTCTGCGGCAGCTTGCCGATCGTGACCATTTCCGGTCCGCTTTGCACCAACTTTTCCACTTCGAGCCGAATCTTGCGCAGATCGACGTCAAGGTTTTTCAAAACGTTGGCTGCGACTCCGCTGCCCTCTTTGACTAAGCCCAACAAAATGTGCTCAGTGCCAATGTACTCGTGATTGAAGCGCTGCGCCTCTTGATTCGCCAGCTGCATTACTTTGCGAGCGCGATCGGTGAATCGTTCGTACATAATCAACCCCCTTTGTTGAGACGCTCAGCTCTCGATGATAAATTCGATCCCATTCACTTCGCACTGACCGCTTTGGCGTACTCATTCGCCAGCTCACGGCAGATCATACTGCGACTAACTTATTTGTACGCCAAATTGGATTGTGCGGGGAATGGGAAAAACTATCTATCTTGGAAAACGCCGGAGACAAGTTCGCATGAGTGAAATTACAAGCCGTCTTTCGACAGCCAAACAATAAAGCAAAGCCTATGCCACAGGGGCGAGGTGCCAGAATGGCAAGTTTAGGGTAACCGACCCAGTCAGCAACTACCCACTAAATCCGAATTGCAGTTTTCGCTGCAAATCTACATCACTTCCGACTGTTAAGCTGGAAATTCTCGGCCGAATGCGCAGCTCCGGCACGATCTGAAGTTTCTAATCCTCGCATAGCGATCATAGCGGTTGTAATCGCTGGCAACCGCTACGGAACGGTGCCTTGACACTGGCATTGTAGCAAGCTGAGTCAAGCGGATAAGTTGCGTTGCCATTTTGGCTAGCCTCCCGACCCAGCAGATTATTCGTCCCGCGCCAAACGCCTCTCCTCGACAGTTTCTAAATCGTTTCGCTTTAGTCGCATCGCGACGCCATGTGATAGCCTGGGACGCAAGTCGACTCGCGTCCCAGGCTAGTGCCGTCGCTTTACGACTGAAAACAAAAAACGATCAAAAAATGTCGCCGAAAAATCAGAAACGGCTATTTGTCGCTCAGCCCAGGAACCGCCTCAACCGCCGGCACTTCAGTTTCGACCACAGACTCATTCTCCGCTGAATCCTCGTCGACTTCCGCCATGCGCCGCTCAATCACAGCTCGCTCTTGTCGAATCTCGTACCGCCATCGCGCACCTGAATCCAGCGACTCGAGGGCGGCAAGCCTCCGCAAAGCGGGTCGGAATCGTTTCGTTCGGCGTAACACGCCGACCAGCAACAATTGACTCTCCGCATCGCGCGGATATTCGTGCAGGATTTGCAGCAACTTTGCTTCCGCTTCGAACCAGTTACCTGCCAAATAGTCGTCTTGAGCCAGCAGAAAATTGTCTTTCGCGGCGAGCGGCTTCGCAACTTGTATCAGTCGCGTGAACTGCCAGTTGCTGCGAACGGTCGACACAATCCAAGCCGCTATCGCCAGCAACCATAGTCCGCGCAACGCCCACGTTGAAACCCACTGCGGCCAAACGAAAGTCGCGAGAATCAAGAAACAGAGCGACCACATCGATAGGATCGCCAACGACAAGGCTGTCGAGTTACCTCGACACCAAGCCGCCGCTAATCCCGGCCAAAAACATGTTACTCGACTCGACGCAATCATTCTGCCGCCAATCCCTGGTCAACGTCACTGGTCAACATTCCTGGTCGCCATTTAAAAACGAACTCGCTTTTACATTCACACGGACTTCGCATCAATCGCAACCCTTTGCTAGCACTGCGAGGATTTCGGCGAATTACTTCAACGGCATTCCGGGTTCGCTAACTCCGTTCGTCGACAGAATTTGAAAATGATGCACGCCCGCAGCAAGCGGATGATCACTGGTCCAGACAATCTGCTTTTTGCTGTTCACTTCAACCATCGAAACTCCTGTTTTCGCAGCATGACTGCCGATCACCGTGTTCCCATTGGCAAGTCGCTGCGAGCCGCATGGGTCTTTGAACAGCCCACCGACATCGTCGTTCGTGATGGACCACACGACGTTCCCGTCCGGATCGAGCTCAATCACTTTGTTGCCGTGCGTCAGCGAAGCGACCGTGTTGCCATTGTCGAGTCGAATTGCGGTGAACGGCCAATTCTCAGCCGGCCGACCTCCCAGTTGCTCGAAATCCGTTTTGAACGTGCGAACGACTTTGCCTTGTGGTGTGTACTCTTTGATCGCAAACGCCAGCAAGTGAGGCACTAGAAAATTTCCATTCTTCAACTGCCTCGCCATTCGAGTTTGCATGTGCGCGTTGTCCGTCTCAGGTTCGAGCGGCACTTCTAACTCAGTCTCCGACTTGGCGTTCACCACGAGCAGACGCGGACGCTTGCCGAGTTCCGTGATCAACGTGTTGCCATCGTACAGTCGCTGCGCTGTGCCGATCTCTTTGTTTTCTTGACTGAGCTGATAAGTGAAAATAACTTGCTTCTCGCGCGTTATCTCCTCAACGCGATTTGCAAAAGCGAGCAGTACGTTTCCGTTCGGCAGCACAAAGCCATCGCGTGATCCGCCGCTGTACTCCCAAATCGCTTTGCCAGCTTCGTCGATGATCGCCGTCTTGGCACCTAAAACTAAGTACGAGTGGCGGATCGCCGGCGGCTCGTCAGCCACCAAAGTGCGATGATCATTGGTACAACTGAGCCAACAAATCGCAATCAGCAAACAGATCCCAAATCGCATCGCACCGGCTTTCGTTCGTGATAATTAACCGAGCTGAAACTCGCTCAGCCGTGATTTTTGTAGACCATGACTTTCACGATCGTTTTCGCCCGCGTGTCATCGAGTTCAAATTTGACCTTGAGATCGTCAATGAACTCCTTCTCTTCCTTATCAACTTGACCATTTGAAAGAACGATATCGACGGCGTTAGCGAAAACAGATTCTCGCAATTCTGGTGGGACAACCGGGTAGCACTTATCCAGCAGCTTTTCCGGGCCACCTTTTTTCAGTTGTCCCATCAGCCGGTCGAATATCGAACTGAACTGCTGCGGTGAAAGTCGCTGGTACAGTTTCTTCTGGCTGAGGATCAAGAATAAACTTTGTGCTTCCTCGTCTGCGATATGACCGTCGCAAGCCGAAGCACATAGCAGCACACCTGCGTAACCTTCTTGCGGTCCGTAGGCTGCCTCCGTGAACATACTGTCGTCGCCAAGTACATCGTCAAACAATGACATAGTGTTTTGATTCGCTTGTAAAAAGTGGGTTGAAAATGCGCAGTATGAACGCGGTGGGTTATCCCTTGTTCTTGATCACCATGACTTGTGCGATCGCCTTAGCCGTTCCAGGTTCGACTTTCAGTTTGGTGCGCAGCTTTTCGATGAACTCTTTTTCTTCCGTATCGACCACGCCGTCAGCCAAGACAATGTTGCAGGCGTTCGCAAACGCGGCATTGCTTAACTCGGCTGGCAACGCTTCACAGCAGCCATCGACCAACGTATCGCAGCCACTCTTTTTCAGAATGCCGAGCAGTTTGTTCATGACTTGGCCGAACTCTTTTTCATTCACGCGTTGGAACAACCGCATGCGTCCCACAGCAGTCGTCAAATTCGAAGCTTCGTCATCCGAGATGTGTCCGTCACAAGCGCTGGCCGCGAGCAGAATTCCAGCAAACGATTCCTGAGGCGATAACTTCCGCGGGCTCTCCATGCCGCCGAAGAATGAATCAAACAAACCCACGTTTGATCTCCGATTGAAGAATGAGTAGAGTTTGGTGCGTGTTATTCGCTTACCGATTGCGTTGGAGAGCTCTCAGCAACCTGCCGTCCATTCGAATATTCAGCGATTACAAGACACCTGAGTTGGAAAAAAGTTTCACCAACATAACTTGCTGCAATTCGCCAAGCAACTATTCCGAACCGATTCTGCAACCAACAGAATCCAACACGTCAACACACTCGAAAAACTTTCAAACTCGAATAACTTCCAGACTCAATAAACTTGATGAACTCAAACAAAAATGCATCCAAACGTTTCGTGGAAAAACGAATCGTAATCGAAGACGATCTCGACTCACTAAATCACGTCAACAATCTCCAGTACTTACGCTGGACGCTGAACACCGCTTCCGCTCACTCAAAACACGTCGGCTGGCCGTCGGCTCGCTACCGTGAATTCGGAGCCGGCTGGATCGTGCGCTCCCATAAGATCACTTACAAATTTCCAGCCGTGCTCAACGATGAAGTCGCCATCACAACTTGGATTGCTGGCTTCGATAAAGTCTCATCCGTTCGCAAGTATGAGATCACACGCGTGACCGACGGTCGAATCTGCGCAGTCGCGGAAACACGCTGGGTGTTCGTAAATTTCGCGACGCTCAAGCTGATCGAAATTCCCGCCGAAGTCAAAACCGCATTCGGATTCTAGCTCGATAACGGTTCGCGTTCTTATTCCGTTCCAAATGACTTTGCCGAATGCTGCTGCGAATTTTTGTTTGCGATGCGAAACTCGACAAAGGCTGCGTTTATAATGCAACAGGCTCACTTCACGATTGGTTGACGTCATTCTAACTGTGACATGGATTTCGCACTGATGGCAAAACGATTTACGCGGCAACGAAAATATGCGCAAGCTCAGTTCGCTGCTGTTCTCGTCACAATTCTGACTCTATCCACAACCGCTTTCGCTCAAGAAGTGAAGACAAGCGTCGCCAAGAAGTCTGCTGAATCGGCCAAGCTCGTCACCGAAAGCCTGCGACCGACCGAGACGATTCACTTCAAGCACAAAGGCGGGCAACTGAAGTCGATCGGCGAAGTGATCATCGAAGCGGAAGATGGTGGCGTGCTGCTGCTGACGCCGGACGGTCAACTTTGGACCATTCAACCCGAAGAAATTATTTCGCGCACGCCATCGTCTGAACCGATGCAAGCCCTGACCAGCGATGAGATCTTCGCTCAGATAAAGCTGCAAGCTTCCGATGGTTTGAAGGTTCAAAAGACTCCGCACTTTGTTATCATTTACAACACCAACGACGTCTACGCGCAGTGGGTTGGTGAGATGTACGAAGGGCTGTATCGCAAATTCCATAACTTCTGGAAGTCGAAGAAGGTCGAATTGCGAGAGCCGCGATTTCCGTTAGTTGCAATCGTCTTCAATACTAAGGAAGCTTACCTGTCCTACGCGGAGCGCGAAATCGGTGAGACCGCCAAGGCGCTTATCGGTTACTACAACATGCAAACCAATCGCATGATCAGTTTCGATTTAACCGGCGTCGCAGGACTAGCGGCAGGCAATAATCGTTTCAGTTCGACGCAGTTGATCAATCAAGCGTTCGCGCAGCCCGGCGCCGAACGCACGCTCGCAACCAATGTCCACGAAGCGGTTCATCAGTTGTCGTTCAACACGGGCTTGCAAGTCCGCTTAGCTGACAATCCGCTGTGGTTCAGCGAAGGTATGGCAATGTTCTTCGAAACCCCCGATACCAACAGCTCGCGCGGTGGCGCGACAATCGGCAAGATCAACTATCACAATTTGCGCCTGTTCGCAAACTACTTGCCCAAACGCCCCGCTGATTCGCTTACGACCTTAATTACCGATGACAGCCGTTTGCAAAATCCGAGTACGGCCAGCGATGCGTACAGCGAGAGTTGGGCGCTAACCTACTTTCTTCTGAAGACGAAGAGCAAGCAGTACGTGGCTTACTTGGAAGACCTTCGCAAGCTCCAACCGCTCGTCGATACGCCGCCGCGCGACCGCGTAACTTTGTTCAAGCAACACTTCGGCGAAGACCTGAATAAGCTCGATCTCGACTTCATCAACTTCACTCGAAAGTTGCGTTGAGCGCCCGCCGAGCTTGATCGAGTTCCAAGTCCGCAATCAGTTTCGCAATTACATCCAACTGTTTTGACCCAGCATCAGTTGATTGTTTTTGCTGCAGTTCAAATAGCTTCTTGGGCAGCAATAAATCTTCCTCGCGCGGAACGAACTTTGAATCGATCTTTTCTCGACGCAGCCGCTGCACAATTTCGAGATCTCGATAACCAAACTCGACGCTGGGTTCGATCATCGTCCCTTCACCCCAATCATTCCAAGTTGCAATTTGAACGATGCGAGCGTCATGATTCAACGCAGCTTGCAAGGTTCTCTTAAAAGTCTCGCCACGCTGATCTTCCACACGGCCCCAACTCGGATGTACTTTCGCTTCTGCATAGATGTCGACGAATCGCGGAAAAGCGACCGGAATTACTGCCGACTTGTTGGTCGCCTCTTTCAGAAACCTAGTGTTCGCACTCGTGCCCTCTTTCGGACTTGGCCAATCAAACGCTCCCACCGCGGCCTTGCGCTGATGGTGTTGACTGAAGTAGGCAACCGGCGTTGCGACCCGGCTCAAGCATGCTTGCCATTCCGCATCCGTAAGTCCATCTTGACCAAAGGAAAGCAGCAGCGGGCGGCTATCAACTTTGACGTAGCATTTTCGCGAAAACCAATTCTTTGCCAGCCAGTCCAACTCCGCTGTCGTATGGCTGATTCGATTCGCAGCGTCCAATTTCTTTTCAGCAACCAGCGCCGGCACCGTTTGATCTTCATAGCAGATCGCGAACGCCATCCCAAGCCGCTCCGCGTGTTCGATCAGTCGCTGCGTGTTTTGATGCAGAGTCTTGTAGTCCCTAAAATCCTGCAGCCCGTACCAATCGACAATCACTCCGTCGATGCCTGCCATCTTCATCGTCAGCAAATGAAATTCGAGCACCTTCGAATCGCCAGAATCGTATGGCCCGATCAATGGATAAAAGTGGGAGGCCACCGCGCGCTTTCCATCTGCGATCACATTCGGATCGAAAGTGTTCATCGTCCAATGCCAGCCCCAACTTCGCTCGTTCTCATTCGCAACAAACCACGGCATGTAGTGCGCGAGAATCAGTTTTCGAGCTGGCGATTGATCTGTCGCATGGGCGTCTTGAGCGTTCGCACGGCTACAAAACTGCAAACATTCAAGCGCAGCCAAAACCACAACAAAGCCGATTCGCAAACTCACAGAGCGTACCACCCTAAAAAACGAATCTGGACAATGGCTAGTGAACCTTGATCAACTCGACGATAAAGTGCAGCCGTGCGTTCGGTGGAATAGCGCCGGGCATACCTTGACTGCCGTATCCAAGCTCAGAAGGAATATCCAGTTCGATCATGCCGCCTTCGCCGATCAACTGCAAACCTTGCGTCCAACCTGCGACGACTTGGTTCAAACGGAATGTGGCTGGTTCGCCGCGTTGATAGGAACTGTCGAATTCCTTGCCGCTGTCTAACCAACCTTTGTAATTGACCGTCACAGCGTCCAAGTCAGTCGGCATCTTACCGTTTGACTTGCGGAGTATTCGGTACTTCAAACCAGTCGTTGTCGACGAGAATTCCGTCGGTGCATCGGCATCGGTTGGACCGGGTTTCGCGCTCGTCGCGGAATTCATTTGGCTGCTGGTGACACAACCGCTGGCCAGCAATGCGACGCAGACAACGAACAACGCAAGCTTCCGATTCTTTTTCATTGCAGATTCCGCTCAGTTTTTAGGGATAACGCTCCAACAGAGCTATTGTTATCCAACCGAGCAACGGCGACTAGCCAGCTTTTGCGAGTCCGGCGCCAGTGAGTTCAGCTTTGGCGAGTTCAGCGTTGGCAGCGTACGCGGCAAGGCCTTCAGCGATCTCTTCGTCGCTGATACCGTAGCTCTTGAGCAGCTTGATCATGACCGTACCCAGACGCACGGGCTTTCCGATGCGTTGTGAGTCCCTCGCATCTTGCACTGCGACATGTTGCGTAGCGACCGGTTGCTGCACTGCGACCGGCGTCGCGATTTTTGCGCTGGCGGTCTCGCTGGCCGTTTCTCTGACCGTCGTGTCCGCTTCGTTCTCCGAAACCCAGGCGAAAAACTGCTGTGTTGCCACTTGCGGTGATTCGAAAGTTGCGATCGACATGATAACTTGGCGTCAGCCACTCCTCGGGACGTGTCTTGAAGACTCGGATCTGGTTCACACCTCCCAGTTTCGAGCGGCTGTTGACACCTTCGGTCATTCGCAGAAACAAATTCCAAAAATCGCTCTGCAGAAATCGCTGCCATGAACTCGCCCACGCCCATTCAACTTGTCATGCTGCCCGGCATCGCGACCGATCAACGACTCTTTGCGGCTCAACGCGAACGTTTTCCTGACTTAATCGTTCCGAAATGGCCCACCGCCGCCGAGTCTTGCCGCACGGCGGAAGATTTCGCAAAGCTGTGTTGGGAGAAGTGGACAGTTGGAGTTGATCGAGTGATTGATAGCGATCAACCATTCATCATCGGCGGAACATCAGCCGGTGGAATCATGGCAGCAGAGATCGGTTGGCTTGCGAAAACCCATGCGAAGCCGCCGTTGGCTGTGGTGCTGGTTGCGAGTTGTCGAAGTTGGCGAGCGGTGCCGCGCTGGTACGGACGTTGGGCAGATTGGTCGAGCAAGTTGCCGCACTGGATCGCCAACAAGTTGTTCGTACGAAGGCATCTCGTTCAGTCGCTTCAACCAAACGATGCGGGCCGCGAAGTTAGCGAACTCGTCGAAGCGATGTATCAATCCACGGAATGGTCGCAATTGATGTTGTTCGCGCGAATGATGGCAACTTGGCGGCGCGAAGATTCGGACGCAAAGGCACCGCCGTTTCCGCTTCATCAACTGCACGGTCGCTTGGATGCGTTGCTGCCAAAGCCCTCGCCGAAGGACGCGACACTGTTGCTGGACGCTGGCCATTGGTTGACGGTGACGCACGCCGCGGCGGTAAACAATTGGATCGAAGCGATCGTTCGCGACATCGCCCTACATCGTTCGCCCCCCAAGCGAAGTAGCGGCGCGATTTAAACTGCCCAAGCGACAAATTCGGCTCGCATCCGCGCAAACCGCGAGTCACCGGAAAGCTGCTTGCGCCCTTTTGCCCTAGTCGATTTCGCGTTGCATTGGAGCGGCGTTGTTGGTTCACTGAAGGTACGAACCTCTCTTTTCAATGAAGCTCTGCGGTAATGCCTCAAATCTGGCCACTTAACCACCTCAAGCCGATCGCAACCCGACGGCCGCACGCCCTTCGCAAAGCCTCAGAGCGTGCCACCCTAAATTCCACTCGGAACAAAGTACTTGCTTGGGCGATCATCGGTGTCGTTTTCGTGGGCTGCGACGCTCCGCTGGACGCCTTTAAACCCAACACAATCTATCTGGCAAAGCTCGAGAAATCGCAAAACACCGAACTGGGGCCGGCTCTAACGGATTCGAAAGCAGCTCTTGAATCGCTGTTCGGCACGCCCGACAAGCCGCAATGGCCAGAGTTTTTGCAGTCTGAGGACGCGGCCGGAGCGCTCGTTTCTGTCGAGCGGTTGCAACAAGCGGCTGGTCCGGTGCGAAGCGACGAACAGGATCGGCATTTTGGGCTGTTCCGTGAACACTGTGTCGCATGCCACGGCGTCTCGGGCGACGGCGCGGGCCCCGCAAGCCGCTTGCTCAGCCCCTACCCGCGCGATTTTCGGCTCGGAAAATTCAAATTCAAATCGACTCCGATCGGCAAGAAACCGACCCGAGCCGACCTGCGACAAGTGCTTACAGCCGGATTGCCCGGGACCAGCATGCCATCGTTTCAGTTGCTGAGGGACGAAGAACTCGAAGCTCTCGTCGATTACGTCATGTATCTGTCCACGCGCGGCGAAGTTGAACGACAACTGCTGACCGAAGCGGCGATGGAAATCGATTTCGAAGCGGGCGAGCGTTTGTACGATGTGAGCTTGAAGGAATCGCAGCCCGAGGAGTTTGCGGCTCAGTCGAATTTGCTGACGAAGTTGACGACGACGATCGCCAAGCAATGGGGCGCCGCGGAGGATGCGGTGACGCCCATTCCTCAGCCGACGAAACCCATGTTTGTCGCTGGCCAAAAATTAGAGGGCGACGAAGCCGAGCAACTTGCGGCTTCGATTGAGAACGGTCGCAAGCTGTTTCTGGGGCCGATCGCAAATTGTGCAAGTTGCCACGGCGCGACGGCGATGGGCGACGGACAGACCAAAAACTACGACGCTTGGACCAAAGATTGGCTCGAGGGACTCGATCCACAAAACCGAGACGAAATCCGTCCCATGCTGCGACTCGGGGCGCTCAAACCGCAATATATACTGCCTCGCAATCTGCGCACGGGCGTTTATCGCGGCGGCTCCGAACACAGCGACTTGTACCTGCGAATCGTCAACGGAATCGACGGCACGCCCATGCCCGCCACAGCCATGCAACCTGATAACCCACAAGGACTTACCGAATCTGACGTGTGGGATTTAGTGAATTTCTTGCTTAGCTTGCCGTACGAAACGATCTCGCAAGACGCTGGAATCACGCCGCCCCCGACTCGATCGGAGGCAAGCTGATGGTCCAAGCGCGCAACACAACTGAGAATAGAACTGAACCGCTGTATAGCCGTTGGGTGCATGGACTTTCGGTCGCGCTCACGATCGCTGTCTTCCCGTTGATTTGGGTCGGCGGGTTGGTGACAACATACGACGCTGGAATGGCGGTTCCGGATTGGCCGAATACTTACGGGTACAACATGTTCGCTTACCCGGCGACCACATGGCTGTTCGGTCCGTTCGATCTGTTGGTCGAACACAGTCACCGGTTGCTGGGAACGATTGCTGGCTTCATTTCGATTGGCTTGGTTGTCGCAGCGTTCTGGTTCGAGCCCCGATCGTGGTTCCGATGGTGGTCGGTGTTCGTGCTGCTGTCGGTAATCGCGCAAGGTGCGTTAGGCGGGTTTCGCGTGCTGCTCGACCAGCGTACATTCGCGATGATTCACGGTTGCACCGGTCCGCTGTTTTTCGCGATCGCTACAGCCACTGCGGTGATGAGTTCGCGATGGTGGTTAGAGCGCGGCGAGTCGACGGTTGGTCAGTCGAGCTGGTCGACTCCGCGAACGGCTTGGGTTGCGGTCCTACTGCTGCTGGCTAGCTACATTCAATTGACCATCGGAGCTCAGTTGCGGCATGTCACCGGTTCCGTTTCTCCACAATTATTTATGGCGTTCGTACACTCGCATTTGACGATGGCGGGGTTGGTAGCAGTCTTGGCAATTGGTCTGGCTGCGACAACTAGCCTCAGGCGCGAGACTCCGCGTCAAGTTCGCTTCCCTGCGGGGCTTCTCCTGGGCTGTATATTGATGCAAATCGCTTTAGGAATCGCAACTTGGGTCGTTAATTACGCTTTGCCTTGGCAGGAACTATCAGAATCGCTGGCTAGGTATACAATCTTGGCTAAGGGATACTGGGAGAGCATAATTGTGACCGCTCACATGGCCACAGGTTCGTTGATCATCAGTTTGGCAACCGTCACCGCTTTACGAGCTTGGCGTTCGCGCGCCTGGGGCGTTGCGAGAGAGGTAAATTCGAAGTGGAAACAACAAGTCGCGTAACGACCAGTCGCTTGGAGGCGGGAAGTTCTGTCGCGCTCGCACCAGCGGCGTCGCGCGGTCTTTCCGGCTACATCGAACTGACCAAGCCCCGAATCTTGACGATGATTCTGTTGACAGTGGTCATGGCGATGGTCGCCGCTGGAACAACGCCTACTTTGCTGACCGTGTTGCACGCCTGCGTCGGCACCGCGCTCGTTGCCGCCAGTGCCAGCGTATTGAATCAGTGGATGGAACGCGAGCGCGACGCCATTATGGCTCGCACCTGCAAACGTCCGCTGCCCAGTGGTCGCGTCGCTTCCAGCAACGCGGCTTGGATGGGGTGGGTCATGGTTGTTCTCGGATCGGTCTACCTCGCCACACTCGTGAACTTGCCGACGATGTACTGCGGCTTAGCGACTTGGGGATTGTACGTCTGGGTGTACACGCCGCTGAAGATGATCAGTTGGACGAATACGCTCGTCGGAACATTGCCCGGCGCGTTGCCCGTGTGGATGGGTTGGACCGCTGCTGAAGGTTCGCTTCTGGATCCGCGAGCGTGGATTCTCTTGGGCGTCTTGGTCGCTTGGCAGTTACCGCACTTTATGGCGATCGCTTACATGTATCGTCAGCAATATCAGGCGGCAGGTTACAAGATGATTACAGTGACGGACGAATCGGGCCGTGGTGCAAATTGGCACGCGATTCTCGGTTCGATCGCTTGCATCGTGTTCGCTGTTTTAGCCGTTCCGCCTGTTTCGATTCTCAGTGGCATTCTGTGTGTGCTGGCAGTGGCCGTTTCCGTCTGGCAGTTGGTTGCGGCCATTCGATTCCGTCGTCAGCAGGACATGAAGACCGCTCGCAAGATGCTGCACGTCAGCCTTTTGCAATTGCCGCTCACGATGCTCTTCATTCTGCTCGCCACGTTGTACGGATAAGTTTGCAATGCGCGAGCCTCAATCACGGCTGAAGCGCGCCGCAGGACCTGTTGTCGTACCAGCAATTTTGTTCGCCTTGCTGATCGGTTTTGTCGTCTGGTTCCGATTGACGAACGCTTGGCCAGTGCCCAGCGACGTGCGACTGGAGTGGATGCGCGGCCTGTTGGCGATCATCGTCATGCTCGCCTCTGTCTACACAATGCTTCAAGCCTTACGAACTGCATCAGACCGCGCTCGCGGCGCACGCTGGTTAGGTTGGACATTCGGGCTCGGCATACTTTTTATAGCTCTGTTGCTTAACGAAGTGCGCACAAGATTTCGCGATGGACTGGTCCCCGGATTCGCTTCCGGCGTCCACAATCGCGCCGACTTGTATTACCTGTCCGCAGTTCACCAACGGATGCACAATCTGGTGACGGAATTGAACACCGCGTCCATTCGACTCGCCGCAAACGAAGCAGCGGCTAAAGCTACGGCTGAAGCAGCGGCTGATACAGATGCCTCTCAGTCGGCGACGCGCGAGCAGCGACTTGCATTGGTAAACCAGTTGTTGACTGCCGAACTTCAGTGGACAGAAACTCGCGTGGCATCGACCGCTGACTTCGAAGATCAACGCGCTGCTATGAGTGCGCTGGCTTACGATATCTTTCCAACCAAGGCGTTTGCTGAAGCGCATCATCAATTTCGCGAACGCGTGCGACTTGAGGAAGCCGAGCGCGCGACCGTCGCTGATGCAGAACTCCAGCAAGCGGCAGCGCAGATCGAGAAACATAATCCGCAATTGAGAACGCAACTCGAGATTGTCAGCGAACTAAACAGCCGCTTGCGAGCCGCTCGTGAGGCGCGTCGCAAACTGCCGCCCGAACTCGATCTTGAGGAAAGCGATGAGGCTTACGCGCGAGCCGCTGAGCTTGATCGACAACTCGCAGCGCTTCAATCGGAACTCGCATCGGCTAACGAAAACTTGTCGATCACCGCAACGGCCGTTACAGCCGCTGAGGACACTACGATGCAATTGAAGAACGAATCAGCCGATCTGAAAACCCGCCGGGAGATTCGCCAATCTATTGAAAGCGGGGACTTGAGCGGCGGGCTCAATCGCAGTCAACCGTGGTTGCGTTTGCCGGTCGCACTGCCGGGCGGTTGCAACTGGGCGATCGCGTACTTCGGATTGACGACTTTGCAGATGACGTTAGCGATAGCGGGTTTGCTTTCGATTTTTCCTCGCTTGGCAAACTGCGATCAACTGCTCGCCCTCGGCGGCTTGGCTCGCTACTGGTTCATGCAAGCTGCATTTGCTTGCGTATGGTTTGTTTTGTTCTACATAGTTTGATCTGGTCGCACTTTTCATAAACAGCAATTCATGACTTCCACAGATACTCTTGCCGCGCTTTCGGTTGCCCAAGTTAGCCACCGGTACGGCAAGCACCAAGCACTGGACGCGCTCAGCCTTGAGGTTGCAGCGGGCGAGATCTTCGCGCTGCTTGGTCCCAACGGCAGCGGCAAGACAACTCTCTTTCGCTTAATCAGCACACTTGCCAGAGTGCAAAGTGGCGATCTGCAAGTCTTTGGAAATTCGCCGAAGAACAATCTATCGGCCGTTCGCAACTCGATCGGTATCGTGTTTCAATCGCCCAGTCTCGATCGAAAATTAACGGTCGCAGAAAATATTCGTTGCCAAGCCGCGTTGTATGGTTTGCACGGCGCTCCGCTCGACGCCCGCATCGCTGAAGTGGCGCAGCAGTTGGGTATCAGCGATCGGTTGTCGGCGATTGTGGAGACATTGTCCGGTGGGCTCAAGCGACGCGTTGAGTTGGCGAAAGGTGTGCTGCACAAACCGCGGTTACTGCTGCTAGATGAACCGAGCACGGGGCTCGATCCTGCAGCGCGACTCGACCTCTGGCACGCGCTCGAGCAGCTCCGCAGTGAACATCGCGTAACGGTTCTGCTAACAACTCATCTGCTCGAAGAGGCTGACAAAGCGGATCGTATCGCTATTCTCGACAAGGGTCGTGTCGTTGCGATCGGTTCGCCCGCCGCGCTCCGCCATGAACTCGGCGCTCAAGTTCTAACGATCCAATCCGCCGATCAACCGGCGGTTCAGCGGTGGCTCGAAGCTCGCTCAGTGATCGTCAACCAGATCGAAAACCAGCTGCGAGTCACCGGCGCTGGCACAGCGCAGCTCATCGCGCCGCTCGCTGAAGCATTCGGCGATTCGATTCAAACGCTAACGCTCGGTCAACCCAGCCTCGAAGACGTGTTCGTCGCCAAAACCGGACATAGGTACTGGTAGGCTTTCATCCGTCGGCTTTCATCCGTGGGACCACCATGTCATCCGTGGTACCACTTCCATTCCTGGAATCTCACGTTCCCAATTGCCCACGGATAGCATTTCGGTCCCACGGATAAATGCATGCGATAAAACGTAGACTAATTCTTCGCTTTATTAAACCGTGGATTGCGACTCACGAAATCAGACCACGCAGCGGGTGAAATCTTCGAGTCCACGATGTCGACGAACTTCAACTTCGGCAAACTCGCAAACAACTTCAGCGAACGGTCAGTAACCTGCGTCTTGCCAAGCCACAACGTCGCAAGCTGCGGGTGGCCGGCGAGTTTTGCTAAGCCGTCATCGTCGATCGGGCAACCCGTTAAATCCAACTCGGCGAGTTTCGGTAGTGAGCGAATCGCGTCGAGCAGTTTTCCGTCGACCGCTGTCCCTTCGACGCTCAGTCGCTCCAGTTTCTTCAACGCTCCGATCCCCGCCAGGTTCTCCGAAGTCGCGTTCGAGAAAGACAGGTCGAGCCATTCGAGCGCTGCGAGGGACTTGATCGCTGCTCCGTGGGTCAAACTTTGCCACGACGCGGTCTCCAATTCACTGCCGGCAAGAACCAACTCGACCAGCGACTGTTGCCCACGCAGACCGGCGACCTGCTCATTCGATACCGCCAACTCGCTTTCGTACTGCTGCTGAATCGCGTCCCCACCAAGCTCTTGTTGAACCCGCGCCGAACTCGGTGCACCTTGATAAAGTGCGACCAGCGACTGAAACAAAATCTCTCTCCGATGTTCCTTCTTGTTAGGCTCGCGATAACTGTCCAGCATCGCATGCGTCACGCCAGCGGCTTGCGAGTAAAGTCGCGCGATGTCCGGGTTCGCTTTCCACTTATCGAGCTCATCGCCACTGAAATCGTCCCACGTCACGAACGATCCATCGCGAATCGCACGATAACGGGCCGTTTGCATGCGCGGTGATTCCCAACCGCCCAGCGTCCAGTAACCTTCGCCTTGCCAAAGCGATTCCATGTACAGTGCAATTCCCTCAAGCAGCCACACATCGCCTTGCGCACCGATATTTTCCGCCGTGTTTAATCGCGTTGCTTCAGCCAACAACTGATGCGTGAGCTCATGATAGAAAGTCGCTGCAAGGTTTTCATCAGGAAAGAAATAGGACGTCTCCGAATTCGGATCGTAATAGCCAACCGACACACCGATGTTCTCTTCGCGCGCACCCAGAGTCTCGATGTAATCCGCGCGATCGCGCAGCAGCACGACTTTGATCTGCCGCTGCGTCTCAAACGGTGAAGCGCCGCCGTTCAATCGCGACTTGAGCAAACCGGGCGGCGACCACAGCGGAAAGAAAAACTGCGTCCACAACGAATAGAACTCTTCCAACTGCATCGCCAGCGCGATCGTCTCAGCGGTCGTGGCCCGTGAAGTCAGATAGAAGTGCGGCGATTCCACGCGCGTGTAACTGTTGCCTGGCCAGTTGAAAGTTGGATGCTTCGAACTCGATCTCCGAACCGCGGGCCGCATCGTCGCTGAAGTCGCTAACCGACCAAGCGTCCGCTTCGCTTCGGCATGTTGCGAATTTTCGCGAAGTGTCCGCCACAGCAATTGATAACCCAGTTGCTCGTCGCCGCTCTGGATCGCTTCGCGACACTTCGCGAACCAAAACTCAGCGTGCCGCGCGCGGGCTGCCTCAAAGTGCTTCACCCAAGCTGCATGTTTGGCGTTCGTCGCACTTGGTTGCTGCGCCGCGACAGGTAAGAATAGAAGCGTTTGATCAGCCCTTTCGTCAGGCAGCCATCGCGCACAAACTTTTGCTTCCGCCGCCAATCCCAAGCTGTCGCAGATCGCTTGCAGTCGCTCGAGTTCCGACCGCATGCCTGCGACGTCGAGTGCCTCGCCCGGTTCCTGACAATAGACCGCCTGCGATGGTCCAGCCTGAAACGGTCCAACAGTTGCAACGATCATGACGCCTGCAACCCAAATCAACGAACGAGCCGAAGAGCTGGCGCAGCCACGCAAACCTAATCCGGACAACCCTAGCAATCGCAACATTCGGTGAACTCTGATTTGCATGCGGCCGTAACCTCCTTACGCTGCAGTTCCTGTAACTTAATTTAGAGCCTACCCGAAAAGCGAACATAGTCCTCGAAATCGCTCCGAATTTGGTGCTTTTCTGGTCCGCGCAAGATATTGAAGATGGCAATTAAAGTTGACTGACCGATTAATCCGCGCCGAATTGTTGCCCTTTGTTGGCCACGGGTGGATAATACAAAGGTCGCAAAACGAAAAACACTGAGGTGAATGATGACTCAAATGAAACGTGTGCTGTGCTTACTTTGCTTGCTCGCTGTCACTTTCTCGGCTAGCCGCGCTGAAGCTTGGCATGGCCCGCGCACGTTCTCCTACCGCGGTTACGGCTTTGGAACAAATCATCACAGTTTCCGGCCCAGCATTTATAACCCCGGCTGGAACCGGTCGAGTTTCTACGGTTCAAGCTTTTACGGCGGTGTCGGCTATTGGCCAAGGACCAGCTATCACGTGAGCTACCGTTACGCGCCGCGTTTCTACTCAAATTGCTGGCCGAGCGTTTACTATTCCAGTTTCTACACGCCAACTTACTATCCAGCTTTTTACTACAACAATTACTACACACCAGTTGTCGCACCGGTGTACTACAGCACTTTTTCGCTCGGTTTTCCAACTTGCTCGGTGACTCAACCCTCCGTTGTTAGCCCAACGTTAGTCACCAACGTTGCGACTTACACCGCCAAGAAGCCAGTTACGAGTGCGAACGCCAGCGGCTCACAATTCCGCTTGGCGAGTCAACCTGTGCAGCAAGCTGCGTCTAACCAGTTGGACTTTAGCGGCCGACTTGTTTCGAAAGACCAGCCAGCCGCAGTTGTCGCTCCTACTGCTGTCCCACCTGCTAATTCCAGCCCAGAGTTCGATGCAGCTCCATCGGAATTGGTTGAAATCGCCGATGCCATCTTGGCGGCTGGCGGTTATCGACAAGCGGCTCAAGCTTACGCACAGCTTGTCGTGAAGTATGGAAATTCGGATCGATTGGTCACACGCCGATTCATTGCCCAAGTTGCCAATGGCGATTACGAACAAGCGGCTGTGGTTGTGGACTTGGCGCTCGCGAATGGCAACCGACTTGACCGCGCCGACTTGCCGAAGGGCGATCTCAGTGTAGCTCTAGGTGACACCGGAAAACTGATCAGCCAACGTGTCGAAGGCTTAGCCGCGAACGCGCTCGCTCAGTCGAACGACGCCGTCCCAATGCTCGCCGTAGCTCATTGGCTCGCCCTGAGCGGCGACGACCAGCGCGCTGACTTGTTCAAAGCTCGCGCCGAGCAGTTGCAGCAAACCGACACCGGTATCTTCGTCACCACTCGTTAGCACTTCTGCAACAAAATCGTTTAGCCGCGTGCCCCACGGGCCCGCGCATCTCTGGTCGTTGACGGTTGGCAACAACCGGCAACAACCTTCGCCTATCTCTGGCACCATCTATCGGCCGCCTGGCTTACGGATTCTGATTCCGTTCAAGGCCATTTGGGCCGCGATTGTTGGTCCCATTCCTGAAGCGTCTTTGGAGTGGAATCTTTCGCGGCGGCGCAGCCGAGCTGCAACACTAAAACAACTGCAATCAATAGCAGCATTGCGGGCTTCATGACTTTCCCCGAAGCAAGGTGTGCGTAGAACCGATTCTTCGACTCACTTCAACGCTCTACCAGATTAGCCACTTGCATACAATTGAGAACGCGACCGGGCGTGTTCCAGTGCCATAAGACAATCGGCTATATTCAGGAGTTCAAACCGAAATAGAAGCAAAACAAGCTCAACTCACTGAAGAAAGGCCGCGCGGCGATGGACAAACGGCGTCAAGATAGCTCGACGGACTCTGCACCGATTTACTTGACCTACGTCCATCCGGACAACCTGTTCGTTATCGACTACCCGGCACACTGGAAAGTCGCGAAAGATAACGACGGCTCAGTTGAATTCACATCCCCGAACACGAAGAGTTGGGGCGGAATGATGCTCTTTCGAGTTGCGTTACCAATCGATATCGAACAGATCGAAAAGACCGGCCAATTCAGACAACTGGCCGTCGCCATGTTCGCCAAAGTCAACTCGACCAATGTTCGCAGCGACCCGACGATCCTCTACGACAACTACACAGCCGATCGGCCCGCGGAATCAGGCACTGAGCCGGGGCAAGCCGGGCAACGGTGGTTCGTGATGGCTGCCGATTTGATGCTCGGCATTTCAACCCGTTGCTCGGTCGAAAACAGAGAAACGTTCATTTCGCTTTTCGAACGCATGCTCTCTTCGCTGCGCATCAAACGCGACGATGAACTGCTCGCCACCCGCATTATCACGCGGATCCACGGCGCCATTGTCGCTGCGTTGCCCGACGCCAAGATCACGATCGAGGGCTCGACGATTAAGACCGATAAGTTCGAGATCTCAGTCGGCAATCTGTTGGCGCAAGTCAAACGGAATCCAGCCAAGTTCGATGAGATCGTTGATCAGTTTATTCAAGGTACGATTGGCCTATCACGTACCGACGAAGTTCTTGGTCAAGAGTTGTGGGATGAAGTGCGCAGTCGCATCCATCCACTGCTCAAGTCGGACAAATACATCCAGGAGGCCAACGCCCGAACGCTGCACCGCGACCAAGCCTCCGATGACTCCGCGTTTTTGATCAGTGCCCCGTGGTTGGCTGATTTGAGGATCTGTTTTGCACTCGACAACAAAGACACCTTTCGTTTCATCAGCAACTATGACATGCAGCGGTGGAACGTTTCGCTCGAGACACTCGCGCAGGTTGCGATCGATAACTTAGAGGCTCTCCCCGAGCCCGAGTTGCTGACGATGTCGAACGATGGGGGACTTAGCGTCGGCGTCATACAACCTCACGCCGGAGCCGCGTCCAGTTACCTGTTGCATCCGAAGCTCCATGAGATCGCCAGCCGGCAGCTCAACGGTGAACTCGCCGCCGCCATCCCAGCTCGCGACGCTCTCGTCCTGTTCGAGTATCGCGGCCAGCGAGCAGCGCTTCTCGAAGCCGTCGCGCATGACTTCGCCACCACCAGCCACCCGATCTCCGATCGACTTTTCCAAATCACCCCCGACGGCATCGCGTTGCTATAAGTTGACGGACGCCAGTGCCACGTTGCCGCTCTTCAAGCCCGGAGGGCGGCAGATCTCTGCCGGTGTGCGTCAGCCACCGGTTCTCGATGTCACGATGTTCATCGATCGAGCTCAAGCTTTATGCTAAGCTGTTACACACGAGCTTGGTTTACTCACCGAAGTTTTACGAGTAAAGTCGTTTTCTGATCATCCACTGCAGCACTCGCAACGTCGGTGATTCAAAAGCTCACTGCATCTTTTCTTAACGACGTGTGGCGACCGTACCTCTGCACTCTATTTCAATGTGTACCATGAAATCGATCTTTGCGTTGATTGTTTTTGCCTGTTTCTGTTCGACGCTTCGCGCGGACGAATATGATGCGGCACGATTGTTTTCACAGTTAAAAGACTTTGAGGGAGAGTGGCGTATAACGGAGCCCTCGCGAGACACGATCGTGACTTTTGAAGTCATCGCGAGCGGCTCTGCAGTGGTAGAGAGATGGACGATGTCCCCGACGCGAACGTCGATGACCGTTTACGCTTTAGATGGTGACGATCTAATCGTGACACACTACTGTCCTCAAGAAAACGCGCCGCGGTTGAAATTGGTTCGCACTGATAGCAACGGCATTCATCGCTTTTCATTTTTGGATGGACTGAACCTACAAGACAAAGAAGGATCTCATCAGCACGCATTTTGGATGCAAGTGAAATCCAGTTCTCAGTTTGTGCGTGGAGAGACATATATCAAGAACGGCTCCGAGTATGTTGCAACGGAGGATCTCAAGGACCCACAGACTTTTGTGCGAGTCGCTGCCAAGAAATAATGCCATCGCGTAAGGAACGGCCAATCAATTAGTAGCGCAATCTGGGTGCGCGACATAATTCCATTTTGGGACAACTGCATCGTATAGAATGTTTAGTGTAGCTTTCATCTCATCTGTCGCTCTCCGTCCTATTTCGTAAAATTTCTGGA
>JBGSOM010000007.1:0-43730 GCA_041739135.1 Pirellulaceae bacterium | reverse complement strand
TTACAAACAAATGAACTCGCCAAGGCGTGAACTCCGTCGCAAAAGGCTCTCGAAACTCCATTGCCCCACTTTGGGACTTGATTATTCGAGACACTCAGCAATCATTGGTCCACGTCAGTCGACATTCGATTGCCCTGGGGGGGCGGGGGACAATCTTGAACTCGTCCTGACAGTAATGCTTGGTTACGAAGACTAGGCCAAAACAGGAGGGCAAAAGCGTCACGGATGACGCTTTTGCTCCTCACGACAACAAACAGATCTTTTTGTAGACGAATGCCAAGTAATGACAAACGAAGACACCAAACCAAGAAGAGGAACGGCACGAGTACCTGAATCGGTACTTGAAGCAATAGCCGAGATCCTTCGGTACTACTGGGATGAAGAGTTTGCGCACTACTCAGGTATTCCAAAAGCAGAGAGGAACGAGACGCGGCATATATTCCGGGAGCTCAATACCGTAAGGCGTTGGCTTACCCGAGTAGATGCTACTAAACGAATAAAGGGTTAAGGGCTTTACTAACGCATCACACCTATGCACGAAGTGCGTACGTTCAGCTTACATCGCGCGAACATTGCCAACGTTTCCCTCATCAACCCAGCCTCAACTGGTGTTTACACCTGGCGTATACAGATGAAATCAAATAAACGCTCTCAGACAGTCACTTTTAGACTGCCTCACGAAGTCTGTGAGGCTGTCGATACGCTCGCCGCAGCTCAGGGTATTAGCCGTGGACATTGGGTTAGAGGACAGATTCTCGCTGCTGCTAGCAGGCCCAGTAAGGACGATCTGGCTGCGGTCTTGAATGACCTAGTCTCAACCAACCTCTCCCTTGAGAAGCGAATCGCAGAGTTGCAACGAGCTCTGATGCGGCACCTCTTCTATACGCTCACCAAAGCTGGCTCAGTCGAGCACGCTGTGGCTGAAGTGATCGCTAAAGAGAAACTCTTTCCTGAAGGCATATGAAATGGTTGCTACAGCTCATTTGCTGAGCGCCTCTCCGCACGACGCTAAAGCGATAGGTGAAATTGCCGGGTATTACGCAGGTCGAGAAGTACTGGGTTACTACGACAGCGGCACTGAATCAAAAGGATACTGGTTTGGTGGTGCCATCGAGCATTTAGGGCTCGAGGGGGAGGTGAAACATGCTGACTTATTTCATCTGCTTCGAGGGAGAGACCCTCACACAAAGCAGCAACTCGTTCGGCTTCAAACAAAAACAGACGACAAACAGCGCAAAGCTGGCCAGGACAGAGCTGGGCTTGACATCACGTTCAGTGCGCCGAAAAGTGTTTCCGCACTCTGGGCTTTTAGCTCAAAGGAACATCGAGCGATCATTGAGAGTTGTTGTCGGTCGGCAGTCGAGGACACACTGATGCTGATACAGAGTAACTGTCTCTCAGTTCGTACGGGAAAGGGTGGCTGCAACTGGGACACTGGTCAGCTCGCGTTCGCTCTTTTCCAACACTTTACGGCGCGGAATGAGAACGACCCAAACCTGCACATACACGCTTTAGCACCGAACGTGGTGGTGACTAAGGAAGGTAAAACGCAGAAGATTAATACAAAATCACTGCTTTCCTTTATCCGAACTGCTGGCCCGCTATATCGGAATTCGCTGCTAACCAAGCTTACTGAGCAACTGGGCGTTCGCGCTGTGATGCCGATGCGCGGAGAGAAGCAAGCAGGCTGGTTTGAGCTTGAAGGTTTCCCAGGGACGTTGCTCAAGAAGTTCTCGTCTAGAAGTCAAGAGATTGATGACCAGGTGGCTGCGTTTGGTTACTCAAATGCACACGCTTCCGCGAAACAGAATGCCAACTTCGCGACCCGAAAAGCAAAGGGAGCTCCGCTGCCGCTACACGAGCTCGAGTCAGTCTGGCAGGAGAAAGCGAGAACGCTTGGTATCACAAAGGCGGTCGTTCAACAGGTAATTGGGCACGCGCCGATACCGATCAAGCAATCGGAAATTGAGACGGCGATCAAAAAGGCTATTAGCCAGCTTACCGAAAACGAAGCGGTCTTCGATCGCTGGAGTCTGGTGAGAAAAACGTCTGAACTGCTTCAGGATAAACCCATCACGGGAGCAAAGGTTATTGAGCAGGTTGACCAACATCTGCAACAGAGCAGAGAACTTGTGCTTACAAACAGCCAATCCGGTCAAGCCATCTACTCGACGCAGCAGATGGCAAAAATGGAACAGGAAACGATTGAGTGCGTTGAGCGAATGGCCGCTGCTCCTGGACTCAAGGTTGCACAAAAATACATCGAAAAAGCCATTAAGCGAAGCAGCGTAAAGCTGTCCGATGAGCAAGAAAATTGCGTCAGGGAGGTACTCTCTGCTAATGCCTCAATCGCGAGTATTGTCGGGCATGCGGGAGCAGGAAAGACCACTATCTTGCGCGTTATGGTCGATGCGTATGAGCTTGCAGGCAAGAAGGTTATTGGAACCTCAATCGGCGGAGTTGCAGTCGATAAAATTCGCGAGAGCATCAATCGCGAATCTCGCACGGTTGCAAGCTTCTTAAGGGAGTTTGAAAGTTCAAAACTTCAAGAGGCTTGGAAGTCGACCAAACATCAAGTGCGTATGTTTGCACGAGCTGCGCGCAAAAAATCCACTTGGTCCCAAACAAAGCGGCAGACTATCGACAAAAACACAGTCGTGCTGGCTGATGAGTCTGGCATGATCGACCTCTTGATGATGCACCCCTTGTTGACTGAGGTGGAGCGACGAAAGGCAAGCATCGTTTTTATCGGCGATGGTGCGCAGCTTCAGCCAGTCGGACCAGGGAACCCGCTTCTGCATATAAATGCGAAAGTTGATGTGCAAGAGCTCAAAACCAACTGGCGGCAGACAGCCGAGGAGGCGAAAGCGGCGCTGCAAGTTAGGGAAGGTGACGCTCAGCAGGCATTAAAAACCTACGCAGACAAAGGGGACCTCGTCATTACAAAGGAACGAAACGACGCCATTAAAAAACTCATCAGTGACTGGGCAGAGCAATCGATTAAGGACCCGGCTAATTCAGTAGTGATTGCGCAAACGAATAAGGAAGTCGATCTATTAAACCGGCTCTGCCAGGAGGAGCGATCGAAAGCTGGTTTGATTTATGGTCGGGGAATAGAAGTAAATGGCCGTAAGTTCCATCGAGGCGACCGCGTCATTTTTCGAGGTACTGATGGACTGATTGGAGTGAAAAACGGTTATCGCGGTTCAGTTATCTCAATCGGAGATGATGGCTCGCTGACAATCAAAATTGACGGAAAGCCATCGGAGGTGACGTGGAAAGAGCGCCTTCGAAATGGGCTTTTAACTGTCCCTAATGACAAGAGCCTCATAAAGATAACTGACAAGCAGGCGGCCAAGGTAGATCTCCGTCTTGGCTACTCCAGCACAACTCATTCGTATCAGGGGTCTCAAGCGGACTATGTTTTTGTGCTTCTCGGCGGAAAGCACCAAGACAGGAATCTTTCTTACGTGCAGCTTTCCAGGTCCGTTCAGCAATCGCGACTATATGTTGACCGCGCTCATGCGGGACCAGAACTGAAATCAATCATCGCGGTGATGAATAAGCAAAACACTAAAGAAAATGTGCACGCAGTAACGCCGCGACTCGAACTCAAACTCGAACGGAAACTCGAATCATGAGAGCCCTCTGGCCATATCTCGCGTGTACGATTCTCTCGGTAACTGCTGTATTTGTCGTCATCACCACCTACATGCTGGGCTCAGTCGTAGGGCAAGTGCTTGAAAACATCATTCGAGCCGTTCCCGGTGTCCTCTATGAAGTACCAGCAAAATTCGACATGGCTTGGGATTGGTTCGTAGGCGTTCTCTGGGCAGCTATCAGCAATCCCCTGCGAACGATTTGTCTGATACTGGGCATTCTAATTGTCATCACTCTGTTTCGCGGCATCAGTGGCCAGTTTGATGATGAGCCTTCAATTTTTCGCGGGAGCAATGTCCGAACTGCTGAGGATATTTTTCCCGACTTCGATGACCCTACCTCGGAGATTGACTTCAATTCCTTTAAAGAGCCGATCTGGACAAGACTATGGCAACTCCTCAAAAGCCCATTTACACGAACCTCCGGTGGGGACGATCTCCTTTAACGGAAGAAGATATCGACACTTCGTTTCTAGCAGTGGGCGCATCCGGCTCCGGCAAAACGTTGGTCATCCGCACTCTGATGCAAACAGTACTCTCTGATGTAGGAAAGGGGAATGGAACTCATGCACTTGTCTACGATCCAAAGAACGATGCGATGTCCATTCTCTCGGCATTTGTTGACCGATCACGGATCAAATTGTTCAATCCTAACGACCAACGGTGCGTTTGCTGGAACACTGCGCTCGACATCGAGTCCCCGCTCGACTGTGAGCATTTAGCGGCTGCATTAGTACCACAGAAATCCAGAGGGAACGACTTTTTTGATTCGGCCACAAAAGCCATCATCCGCAACATAGCGATGTCATTTAATCTCTCGCGATTGGACTGGACGCTCGCCGACTTACTCCGAGCCGTCCGCTCGAAAGAGGCGAGAAAGCGAATCCTGATGCGCCATCCCGAAACGGAATACATCGTGGAAACGTATCTCAGCGAGCAACGCTTGGAAGGTGAAATAACGGCAAGCATCGACGCGGTATGCGGTAAATTTGTACCACTCGCCTCATCGTACGAAAAGGCAAAAGAGAAGTTCTCCATCCGAGAGTGTATGGAGGAAGAGATGGTAGCTGTGCTCGGCATTTACGAGCGCTCTCGAGAATCCATTCAGGCCCTCAATTCAGTTCTCAGTTCCGTCTACACGCAGCGGGTGCTTGATATGCCCGAGTACACCAAGAATCGATATTGGCAGTTTTATGATGAGCTGGGTGAGGCTGGACCACTCACGCATCTCGCGTCATTCTCGAAGCTTGCGCGATCAAAAGGAGGAAGGCTGGTAATATCGTTTCAGTCTCTCGCTGGCCTGCAAAAAGAGACGCTTTATGGCCGCGAGGGAGCGGAGGACCTGCTCTCCAACTTTGGTAATCGCTTCATCGGTCGAGTAGAAGATCCAACGACGGCTCGCTGGCTTTCTGATTATGTGGGCGAACAGGATGTCGAGCAGGTTTCACGCACCACATCCTACGGAAAAGGGAATTCAAGTTCGACGACTCGCAGTAAGCAGAATCAGCGGACGCTCTTGCCCTCAGAGTTTATGCTCATTCCCGCCTGCAGCATGAAATCGGGGCTGACGGGACTTTTTAAGCTGCGGAGCACCGTTCCGTATTGGGATCACATTGACGGTCCAAAGTTATTCGGACAGACGATTCTGCCGCCAGCTCAAGGTGTCACTGGCTTCATCAATCGTGAGATCGCCGACCAATACCTGCGGCCCTGGAGCGCGCTGCAGGCACGACAGTTTGCGCCGGAAGTACACATCGACGTCGAGAAAAGTAACAAATTCTCTCAGCAGCATGATGAAACTGAGGAACTACAAGTCGACTTCATAACGGACATTGGTCCCGACATTGACTTAACGGAATTTCGCTCTTAAAGGAACGGCGATGACAACAAAAGATGAAGGCATTCCTGAACTGCTAACCGCTTCGGAGGTGGCTCGAGTTCTTAGGATTTCAGAGCGATCCGTATGGCGACTCTGCGCGGACGGGAAGCTGCCGTCGCCTCTTCACGTTGGCGGTGCCGCGCGTTGGAAAAAAAGCGATATCGAGGAGTGGTTTCAGCGCGCCACCGAGATAAGCCATGAGACACGGGTCAAACCAACTCTAGAGTCAAAGGAAAACTAGCGATGCTTACCGTGAAAGAGGTTGCGGAAAGACTCTCGATTAGCCGGTCACTTGCGTATCGCATGATTCGCAGTGGCGAGATACCGAGTTATCGGATTGCCAATTGCCGGAGAGTCAGTGAGAGCGACTTGGAAGCGTACATCGAACGTTCGAAGTGTGAAACTGACAAGCAGTTGCCAGTTTCAACTAAGCGTCACTTTTAAGACTGCTCGAAGCTCAGCTAAGTTTCTCCTGCATTAGCTTGGCCATATCAACTGAGATACCTTCACTGTAACTCACGGCGGAAATCTTCGTTAAATTCAGAACGCCATCCGCGTCGTCGGAATCGACGTCAAAATTCAAATTGAGGTCGAACTGGAGTAGGTAATTTGTCACTGCCGGTATGCTGAAGCCCGTCCAATCATCAGGAAATAGAGGAACGATTTGGATGAGATCTCCGATCGAACTTAGGTGTCGAACCCGGCCAGATTCTTCCTTAACAAGAATCTGCTTTAACCAAGCGACCGATTCGGCGGAGACGCCCGGGATAAAAGCAATGTCCTCAGCCACAAGTGCCTTAGTTTCGGGATGATCGTGATTCATCCCACGTTCATACGTCCAGAATCCGCCTCTCACCTCAGTTAGGGTGGTGATTTCAACGTGCGAAGCGAGATTGTCTGGAAAATTCTCGGTCATTTCTAATCCAAACGCATTTACTTTCTTC
Organism: Pirellulaceae bacterium; assembly: GCA_041739135.1. Classification (GTDB taxonomy): domain Bacteria; phylum Planctomycetota; class Planctomycetia; order Pirellulales; family Pirellulaceae; genus Aureliella. The sequence continues at coordinate 37,248 of JBGSOM010000007.1, read as the reverse complement.
TCGATCTCAGCAACTTCACTGTCAGTGAAACCGTGTTCCCTGAGCTGAAACCGTGGTATTCCCGCAAGTGTTTTGTAGGAATCAATTCCCTCTGAGACGCTCACGATGCGGCCGCCCGCGACGAAATGGAGTACGTACTGTTGCTGGCATCTATCCAGAGTTTGTTGTGATAGGCCTAGTGCCGAGATTGGCGTGGCTTGGGCGAGCTCTCTCTCATATCCTGTAAAAGCGAACGGCGGCAGCTCGTTTCTCGCATTACGAAGATCCTTGACAGCCTGAATTTCGCGTGCGAGCGGACCAAACGCTTCTCGCGAAATGGCAGGCGAGTCAGCGAATTCGTCATGAATAGGAGTGTTAGTTGCCCGCGCTAAGGAGGTTGTGTGTCCTGCTGAAGTATTTGCACTCGAAGTTGTCGGCATAAGCTCCTTGTTGTGTAAAGGTTTGAACCCAGAACCAGACTCTACCGTGTCGAGGGTATCAGATTCACCGCACTAAGAAAGTCGCAGCGAAATTCAATTGGGTGTCGGGGTAGTGGTTGCTGCTTTAACCGCTTGTTGCCTCAAAAACTCGTGATTCTGTGCTAAGTGGCTGTAAACTTTCGCAACCATGGCCGGTGACCGGTGACCCATCAGGTGAGAAACTGAAATCGGGTCAACACCGTTAAGAAGTGCGTTAGTAGCGTAACCGTGACGAGCACCATAAGCGATTACCCGAAATCCCACCTTTTCGCTTATGCGATTCAACGCACACTTTATGGCATCCTTTGTCCACGGCCTTCCGTAACGATTGCGGAAGAGGGGGCCCGTGGGATTCTTTGCCGCTAGTCGCTTGACGATGGCCAGTGGCTCAGGTGTCAGGAAGAGAACTCGTTGGTGTTTCTCGCCCTTGCTTTCGTCTAGTGCAAAAATAACGACGTCGCCATGAATATGGCCTGCCTCCAATATCCGAGCCTCTTGTGGGCGGCATCCGGTTGACCAAAGGAAGTCCAGAAGATCAACCAGTGGCCCTTTTGCGTGTTGTCGAATCAAAGTCCACTGCTCGGCGGAATAAAAAACGTCGCGACGCTTTTTGGGAGCCTTCTTCACCTGAGCAATTGGATTGAACGCAATGTAGCCCTCTTCAATGGCCCAGTTGTACGCACGTTTGACGACGCTGACAGCATCATGCTGGCTGGTTGAGTTCCAGTCCTTGCCCTCCATCCATTTGGTCAGGTGATGCTTTTTAAGATCACCAACTCGGAGCTTTTTGCCTACCGAGTCAATCAAGCTACTGAGGTACTTCTTGTGATTGTCGTATGTGCCGGGCTTCCGGTTCGCTTGGCACCAGTCGAGGTAGCTTTGAGTGAGATCGTAGAGCGTCGACTTACTTGACTTAAGCTCATCGCCCTTGCCCATCAGTTCGTAGAACTTCTCGAAGGCTTGAGTCTTGTTCTTACCGAGTGGGAATTGCTTGCCGTTAATGGAGCAGTACCAGCTTTGGGTCTGCTGCCGGAAGTAGGGCTTACTCTGGCGTGGCATGGTTTGATCCGCGTTTCGTGCATGAATCGTGCATTTGTACGATTCAATAGTCGCGGAGCGGATCAAAAAGAGTAGTTTTTCCTTGGAAAAACTGAGTGGGCGGTACAGAACTCGAATCTGTGACCTCAACGATGTCAACGTTGCGCTCTAACCAACTGAGCTAACCGCCCTTGAGGAAACGGGGTGCGTTTCGTGGGACGAAAGTATAGGCGGGGGCGGGTGTTCTTGCAATATCGTGTGAGGACCGTGAACGGGCGAACGAAAACTCGCTCGACTGAGGTATGATTCCTGGCTTGAAGTTTGAGAATGTGTGTCGACGCTTCCCCTGTTTGCTCCGTTGCGAGTTGCTTCGTAGTGAGTTGCTTCGTAGTGAGTTGCTTGGTTGCGAGATTGTTAGCGTACAGCTTGCCGAAAGAAGTGATCAGAAAGGAAGGGACATGCTTGGAAACGCGAATTAGAAAGAGGAGCTCAAATTGCAAAACTGGATGAGCTGGAAAGCGCAATGGGAATCCGCGTTCGTTGAGTTCGTGAGCTTTGAAATGCGGCTTGCGGATGCGGGGCACGACTTGGGGCATGTGAAGCGAGTTGTGGCTGCGGCGGAGCGGATCGGTATGGTTGAGGGTGCTAAACCGGAGGTGGTTTTACCAGCGGCTTGGTTGCACGATTGCGTGGTGGTGACAAAAGACTCGCCGCTTCGAAGCCGTGCGTCTCAGATGGCGGCGGAGAGAGCGACTGCGTTTTTAGAGTCGGTAGGATATGAGCGCGAACTGATCCCCGCAGTGGCTCATGCCATCGTGGCTCACAGTTTTTCTGCGGCAATCAAACCGGAGACGATCGAAGCGAAAGTAGTGCAGGATGCGGATCGCTTGGAAGCGCTGGGAGCCTTGGGGTTAGCGCGCTGTCTGATGACTGGCGGTGCGATGGGAAGGCAACTGTTGCATGCCGACGAACCTTTTCCGGTCGACCGCGATGCTGACGATGCAGCAAGCTCGCTCGACCACTTGTTCGTAAAGCTATTGAAGTTGCCGGCGATGATGCAAACGCAAACTGGTCGTTCGCTGGCGACCGAGCGAGCCGAGTTCCTCGTGCAATTCTTGCGAACCTTGGCAAGTGAGTTACTGATCGAACAGTCGGTCGTGGATCGCGCGTTGGCAAGGCTCTAGCAGGCTGGCGCGACTGCAACCGATAGTATCGGGCGAGAAGGACCGGCTGGGCAGGATACAGTGTTGGTCTAAGCCGAATCCATTGCTTCGCTGAGTTCATTGCAAACGTCGATTGCATTGCCCCCTCACCCCCAACCCCTCTCCCCCGATGATTTCTTGCAGCTTTAGATGCTGCAAGAAATCATCGGGGGAGAGGGGGGACACGGAAGCGCGCTCCGCGGGGAGCTGCAATTGATTTGCGCGCTCGCGGGACTACAAAGAGTAAGCGCGCACGCGGAGGCTGCAATCGCTTGGCGCGCTCGCGGGACTACAAAGGGCAAACGCGCTCCGCGGGGGCTGCAATCGGAACAAAAACCAGCATGAAAATCGCTTCAGAAGATAACTGGCAAACTTACCTGGCGCGCAGCGCAGCGTGAAGCTGCAGTCATTTAGAGCAACCAGGGCTCGATGTCGGCAAGCGAATTCAATTGCGGCGGACCATCGAGCTTGATTGCGGACTCTGTTTTCGCATCCCGGTTCAGATGGAGTCCGATCCAACCGGCTTGTTCAGCGGCGGTGGCGTCGAGTATGGGATCGTCACCGATCATGAGCAGTTGCGAACTGCTTAAGCCGAGACACTGTTCGATCGTGTGGAAGAAATCTACAGCAGGTTTATCAAAGCCAACTTCACTGCTGCAAAAGACGCGATGGCAGCTTGAAAGTTCCGGATGGCCTGCGAGCACTTGGTGGAGTCTGGCGTCGAAGTTCGAGCCGATGCACCAAGGTATGTTGCGTTCGTTGCACAGTTCGATGGCAGCGAGCGCGTCGGGATAAATCGCCCACGACGATGGCTGTGCAAAGTGAATCCAGAGGGCTTCGAAGATGTCGTCGACTTGCGTCGCGGACAACTCATGGAAGACATTACCCACCAATTCTCGCCATCGAAGACGCTGCAGCGCTTCGTCCGTTTTCAAGTCATGCGCGCGTCCGCTCAGACTCACAAAGGACGTGCGAAAGCGAGTTTCGATTTCGCTGGCAGAGCCCGACCAACCGAAACGCGTTGCGGCCGCTTGATAAGCTTCCGCAACTGTCGGCCGCGCGTAGATCAACGTGCCAACTGCGTCGAAGACGATTGTGAAATGTGAGTTATGGGATGAGATCGACGACATCCTTGACAATGACGAATGCCATCAAGCACAGCAAGCACATCACGCCTACCAACGTAAGTCGAACTTGCAGAGCTTCGTTTACTGGTTTGCCACGAATCGCTTCGGCGGTCAGAAAGACCATGTGGCCGCCATCGAGCGCGGGGATTGGCAGGAAGTTCAAGATCGCTAAGTTCGCGCTGAGGAACGTTAAGAACAGTAGCAAGCGTGAAACACCTTGGCTGGCTTCTTGACCGGCGGCTTGGAAGATTTTGATTGGTCCGCCAAGGCCGCTTGCGCCGAGCTTTCCAGTCACCAGCATACGCAGCACGCTGAGCACTTCTTTGAACCGTCGCCAAGTTTCACCACCACCAAGCACGATCGCTTCGGCGTACGAATCCACTTGATGAATTTCTGACAGCGGTTTCATAGCGAGCCTTCGCTGATACCAAAACCAGTCATCGGCGTTTGTAAGTTTTGTCAGCGCTTCAACCGTCTTGCCATCGCGCTTCAAGTAGCAACGTATATCCATACCAGCGGGCGCGTCTTGCAGTTGATCAAACAGACTGGGCACCGTTAACGATTGATTGATCAATTGATCGGCGAGGATGATCTTCATGCCTTTAGCGCTGTAAACTTCAGCCAAAGTCTCCTTCGCTTCTGCGTCGGGTTCCCAGCGAATTTGAGCTAGTTCATCGCCGACTTGGATCGCATCGTTCGTGACCACATTCGTGTCAACGCTGCTTACAACGTTCGTCACTTCGTAAGCGATGCCGAGGTTCCCAAGCGTCATGACTCCGCCGAACAGGGATATTGTGTTGAACTGCGGATTGTCCGAGACAGCGAGTTGAAAGGTCTGCTCCGCAGCCCCAGTATCGCCGTCGCGGACCACTTTCAATTCGATCGTCTTTCCAGCTTTGGAAGCGATAACACTTGGCAACTGCAAAGACTTGGTAACGGGTTCGCCATCGATCGACAGAATTTTATCGCCCGCTTTCAGACCGGCGGCTTCGGCGACCGAGTCCTTGCGAATGGACGCGATGGGGCCGATCTCAAAATCAACACCAAGCGTTTTGACCGGAACGGCTGGGATCTCGATGTCGACTTTTGTAAGTGGATCGTCCTTCTTCTCGCCGGGACGTTCCACGGTCAACTTAACGGGCCGATTCCATTTCGCTTGAAGCTGGGCGGTCAGATCGCTACCGAGCGGTTGGTCGAAACGCGGATCGATGGTAAGTGGTGTGCCATCAACGGCGACGACCGTATCGCCTTCGCGAAGGTCGGGTTTGACTTGATCGAGATAAGAGCCTTTTGGAAAGCTGCGCATTGCGTACGTGGTACTGCTGGGAGAGATCACGCCGATTGCAAACATGCCGTTGATGGGATCGTAACGATTCGTTGGCAGCGGAGCGATTTCAAGTTTTTCGTCGCCGCGTTCGATCGTGAGCGGTATTGCAGTTCCGCCGCCATCTTTACCGCGGAGGGCGACTTCCATACGAAAGTCATCGAAGCGCAGGTTCGGGTTCTCTTCGGACATGTTGCCAACTTTGAGCAGCTTGTCACCCGGCTTCACACCCGCTTGCCAGGCTGGACCACCGCCCACAACTTCACCGATCACAGTCGGCGTGTAGGGAACGCCATAGCGGTAGGCGACGCCAGCCATGATGACGGCGAAGATCAGATTCATGACAACGCCGGCGGAGATAATAATCATCCGCTGCCAAACTGGTTTCGCTGGATAGCTGCGAGGATCGAGCGGAGCGTCAGCACCTTCGCCCAACCGCGTTCGCTCGGCTTCTTCTTCCGCTTTGCGTGGATCGTCGTCTTGGCCGAGCATCTTCACGTAGCCACCGAGCGGTATGATGCCGATTCCATATTCCGTTTCGCCCCACTGAAATTTGCCGAGCGTGCTTGGCAGTTTGATCGGTCCGATCGAAATGGGCACATCGAAGCCGACATAGAACTTATCGCAGCGAACACCGAATGTCTTGGCGGCGAGGAAGTGACCGAGTTCATGGACGAAGATCACGAAGCCCAAACCTAGAGCAACTTGGAAAAATCCCCAAAGTGTCATTAGCAGAGCTGAGAACCGCGAAGGCTCTGCGGCGGCTAGCTGCAGAAAATCTGGACTTAAGAAATTCAAACTATCGATCAACAGCGTGCTGCCCACTGGCCAATCTCCTCTCGCGCCCAACGATCGAGTCGCATAAGTTCATCGAGCGACGCGCTTGGATCAAAATGATGTTCTTCAAGGACTTTGCGGCAGCCTGCCACAATGTCCGTAAAGCGAATTTTACCTTGCAAAAACAATTCTACCGCGGCTTCGTTAGCTGCATTGACGACTGCGCCGCAACTGCCGCCGCGATCCGCGACTTCCCAACCCAGCCGCAGTGCGGGGAATCGGTCGAGATCGACCGGCTCCCATTCGAGCCGCTGAGTTGCCGTCCAATCTATTTTAGGGCATGGACAGGTGGTTCGGTCAGGGTAGGTCAGCGCATATTGGATCGGAAGTCGCATATCGGGGGGACTGAGCTGAGCCACGACGGATCCGTCCACGAATTCCACCATCGAGTGGATAATCGATTGCGGGTGTATGACGACTTGGATGCGGTCGGCGGGAATGTCGAACAGCCACCGAGCTTCGATGACTTCCAGAGCTTTGTTCATCATCGTGGCTGAGTCGATGGTGATCTTGCGACCCATTTGCCAAGTGGGATGAGCGAGCGCGTCGGTCACGGTGGCGGTCGCAAGCTGCGATTTGGTCCAAGTTCGAAACGGGCCGCCGCTAGCGGTGAGAATGATGCGTTCGACTTGTTGTGCGTTGCCAGCATGAATCGCTTGGAAGATCGCGCTGTGTTCACTATCGACAGGAATTAATTCGCCGCCACTTTTTCGCAGTGCTTCGGTGACAATCCCGCCAGCAACGACGAGCGTTTCTTTGTTGGCCAGTGCGAGCCGCTTGCCCGCCTCAGCCGCAGCAACGGTGCTCATCAAACCGGCCGATCCTACGACTGCGGCCAAGACAGTGCCCACTTCGGGGCAGGTCGCCAATTGGATCAAGCCGTCGGGACCGCGCAGCACTTCGGTGCCCCGCTGCAATCGGCTGAAATCAAAGTGCGCTGCGGTGGCTTCGCAAGTTGCGACCAAGTAACGCGGGCGTACCGAATTGGCGGCTTCGACCGCTTCTGCAAGCTGCGTGTGCGCCGAGAGACCGACGGTCTGCCACGGTGCACCCAAGGATCGCATCACATCCAATGCTCCGGTCCCGATACTGCCCGTTGCTCCGAGAATTGCAACCGAGGTCTTCGTTTGGGGATCAAGCACAGTGAATTCCGAAAATTCCAAATCAGTTTCAGAGCAAGCGCGCCGAAGGTCGACGAGTCGCCACGCAGATTCTAAATGGCTGAGTGGAGGTAGGTCAACTTCGATCGAAAAAGCCCACCCATTGCGCACTCCAGTGAGAACGCGTTACGCTTACTGGAATCGAACTAATTTAGCAATACTTGCTTTCCCAGCCTGCGATATGCGCGATCAATTCATCGTTCGGAGCGATGGCTGCGGTTCGCTGCCGCGATTCGAAGTCGGTATTCAACAAATTAAGCTCGCCGAGAATCTCGACGATCGAGCCCTCGTTCATGCGATCGATAAACAGCATGCCATTGAGATGGTCGGTCTCGTGCTGAATGATGCGGGCTTCAAAGCCGCTGAAGTCCTCGTTGAGTTCTTCGCCGTTGAGGTCGAACGCGTTGACACGAATCGTCTTTGAGCGAACCACATTGCCGTTGATATTGGGCAGACTCAAACAACCTTCTTCTTGCTCTTCGTTGCTGCGCGGACGCGTGATAACGGGATTGATCAGTACGCGTTCTTGACCTTCGCCTTTATGTCCCGTTGAGTTCATGACGAACAAACGGATAGGCAAGTTGACTTGCGTCGCAGCCAAACCGACTCCGCGATGTTCGTACATCAGTTCAAACATTCGCTCAGCGATCTTGTGTAGCATCGCATCGACGCGCTTGATCGGTTTTGCCGTGTAGCGCAGCGTCGGATGCGGAAAGAGAATCACCGACAGGTGCGATGGATCAAAGGATTCGACGTTCATTCTGCCAACCGGCTCGTGGATTTAAATGCGATTGCAAGGTGCTAATGAGCCTGAGACGCTAGCCGATTTTCTTCTTGGTGATTTACTATTTTTGCCCGATTTTTACAAAGATCGGCTAGCGCCTCAGGCTCAAGTTGTTGGTTTTGTGCACTAGGTTAACGCTTCGGAATCGTTTTCGGTATAGGGTCGTGGCGAATCAAGCGGTGGCTCATTTAAGCTTGGTTTGGGCGAGATCAAACTCGAAATCAACCAGCAACCGGCCAATAATCCAACGACGCCGACGGCATGCCGTGCAAGTTCGGGGATCGATTCTGGCAGCGGCTGGAAATAGAAGAACTGCCGCCATGAGCCTCGAAATACCAGCAATCCGAGCCACATCCAAACCACTGGGTCATCGACCAGCAAGCGATCGGAAAAGCGCCGAAACAACAGACGACAGACCAACCAACTAGCGATAACAACGGCGATGCAGGGAACGACGGATTGCCAACCGACGATTGCGCCAATGATCGCTGAACCGGCGATCCAAGAGAGCCTCGACTGCGTTCGAGGAATCAGAATGAAACTGATCAGCCAAGCAACAGTCGCGCCCGCTAACAAGCCAATCGCGATTGTCGCAGTGGCCTGCAAGCGACTTTCGATCGGCCCCATCGCGGGCAACTGACGCCAAAACACAATTATGATGCGAGGTTCGATCAGTGCGCTGAGAAACATCGGAAGCAGCGACCAAGCAAATAGCTTCAGCGGCGCGCGACTACCCTTAACAGTTATCAAACCGCAGGCCACAAGGCCGCACAGCACCGCACAGTAACTGAGCAAGCGCAGAATCAGCGTCGAATCAATGGGAACTTGGTAAATCGGCAGTGGGAAGCTGGCAAATCGGATCGGAAGGTTCGCGCCACCGCGAGCAACTTCGCTTAGGAAGACCGTCAAAAAGATCATGCCCACTAGAAATTCGACTAACGGATACTGCGGTGAGATCGGCAGACGACAGGTGCGGCAACGACCACGCAACTTGATCCAGGCGAGAACCGGAACATTGTCAAAACGTTGAATGGGCGTGCAGCAGTACGGGCAACCTGAATGCCCTCCGACGCTCCGCCCCAGTGGCAAACGATAGGCTACCACATTGAGAAAGCTGCCTAAGGATGCGCCGACCGCAAAGAACCAAGTCGCGATTGTCGCGGACATTGCTGTCGTCACGAAAGCGATCCACCAATCGATTCCGTAGCTGCGGTAGCCATAGGTCAGACCGCCGATCAAGGTTCCAACGCTAACGAAAAGCAGCAGCGAACCGACAATCGCGATCCACGCGAATCGATAAGGCCAATTTGCTCGTCTTCGTCGACGCCGGGGCATAGGGGGAACCGTTCCGTTCGTTTGCAGTTTCTTCAGTGAAGCAAAGTGTATTCCGAGATCCATCGCAACAGTAGGCCGCACGTCTTCTGCCGCAGTTTTCCGAATGGCCGAGCAGACCTCAATTTGCGGCACTTTTGCCACATGGCCTGAATTCGACTCGCACGCTGGCGGTATGGCAGTAGAATTCTACGTTCCAGAAATCGATCCTCATCCACTGGCCCACGGGACTCTAAATGAACGAAGAAGTACTCCAGCAGGTGCAATTGGTTTACGGCGTAGAAAACTGGTCGGCTGGCTATTTTGACATCAACGCGCGCGGGCACATCATTGTTCACCCTTCCGCAGGCGATCAACGTTATGCCGATCTTAAAGAAATCGTTGATCATCTAGTTGAAAAACGCGACCTGCAACTTCCTCTGCTCATCCGTTTCCCACAAATCCTCAGCAGCCAACTGCGGACGCTCACCGAAGCTTACAAAGCGGCCATCACGGAGTTCGAGTACACGGGCCAGCACTATCCATTGTTCCCGATGAAGGTGAATCCGCGCCGAGAAGTTGTTGAAGAATTCCTGCGCGAGGGCGTGCGCAGTCGTGTGGGGCTCGAGTGCGGATCGAAGGCGGAGTTGTTTGCGGCGATCGGTCAGGAACAAAGTCCCGAGTCCTTGTTGCTGTGCAATGGTTTCAAAGATGAATCGTTCGTGCGGACGGCTTTGCTGGGCGTGCAAGCTGGCAAGCGAGTCACGATTGTCGTCGAAAAGCTGAATGAGCTTCGGATGATCGTCAAGCTCGCGCAGCAGCTGGGCATCGCGCCGTGGATCGGTTTGCGCGCCAAGTTGTACTCGCGCGGCTCGGGCAAATGGGCATCTTCGGGCGGTGATTCGGCCAAGTTCGGTTTGACGACTTCCGAGATTCTGGAATGTGTTCGCATGCTGCGAGAAGCGAAATTGGACTCGCAACTCAAGCTGCTACACTTTCATATCGGTTCCCAAATCACCGATATAAAACGCGTCAAGAACGCGATGAAGGAAGCGGCCCGCGTCTACGCAAAGCTTCGGCAAATCGGTTGCGGCATCGAGTTCCTCGATATCGGTGGCGGATTGGGTGTTGACTACGATGGTTCGAAAACACGTTGGGATTCGAGCGTCAATTACACGGTTCAAGAGTTCGCCAATGACGTCGTTTACAATTTGAAAGTCATCTGCGACGAAGAGAACGTTCCGACCCCGAATCTCGTGACTGAAAGCGGGCGGTTCATGACCGCTTATCACTCCGTCTTTATCACTTCGATTCGTGACGAGATCGAAACCTTCGCAGATGATCAACCGGTTGTCACCATCGACGACGATGATCCGCAAGTGATCACCGAGATGAAAGCGCTGTGCGATGCCATCAACGTTAAGAACTACGTCGAATATTATCACGATACGCTGGAGCTGAAAGACGAACTGCACACACAATTCAACTTGGGTTTGATCAGTTTGGAAGATCGCGCAAAGGGCGAAGTTCTGTACTGGGAAATCTGCGCTCGCGCGCTGCATGAGTCGCAAGCCGACCGCTTCCCGGCTGAAGAATTCGAGCAGCTAAAGGGAATTTTAGCGCAAAAGTACCTTTGTAATTTTTCGCTCTTCCGTTCGGCGCCTGACAGTTGGGCGATTCGGCAGTTGTTTCCGATCGTGCCGATTCATCGCTTGGACGAAAAACCGACGGACTATGCAACCTTAGTCGATGTGACCTGTGACAGCGACGGCAAGATCGATCGCTTCATCGATTTGAAGGACGTAAAAGAGACTTTGGAACTTCACAACTGGGATGAGTCGTCGCCGTATTATCTCGGCATCTTCTTGGTTGGAGCCTATCAAGAAGTCATGGGCAGTCATCACAACTTGTTTGGCCATCCGAACGAAGCGCAAGTGGCGATCGACAGCGATGGACGTTTTCACGTCACCAAGATTATCGCTGGCAGCCGCATTCAGGACATGATGCATTTCGCGCGCTACGATCGAGCGCAATTGTGCGAGTCGTATCGTCGGCAATTAGCTGTACAAGTGTCAGAAGGCAAGCTGACTCAAGCGAGCGCCGACGGGTTGCTGCAAGAGTACGATGCGGTAGCGGACCGCAGTACTTATCTGGAGTAAGGATCGCTGTATGCGTGGCGTCGACTTTCAGTCGACGCTTTGTGAATTGGCGGCTGAAAGTCGCCACCACTGATTCTTAGGATGCACTCTGGCTTGTCTTACCCGATGTCAGTCGGCTCCAGTTTCTGCGTATCCACTTTTCAGCTCCAACGATGGCGTAGGTAACTATGCCGGTTAACAATATTCTCCACCAAGCGTCCCAACCGATTGGCTCACTGTGAAACAAGCGGTTAAAAAATGAAAGATAGGTAAACGCGAGTTGGCATAGCGTCATCGTTCCTACTCCGACCAGAATCCAAGGATTGCTGAAAAGCCCAACCGCGAACATTGACTTGGTCAATGAACGACAGTTGAACAGGTAGAAAATCTCGACTACCACAAACACGTTTACAGCTACAGTGCGTGCCCTCGCATCGCTGTAACCTTGTTCTAACGCCCACTTGAACGAACCGAAGGCGCCCGCGAGCAGGATTACGCCGACGATGCAAATGCGCACGATTAATGTTATGTCGAGGATCGGCGTCTGAGGATTGCGAGGTTGACGCTGCATGATGTCGGGCTCTTTCGGTTCGAACGCGAGCATCAGGCCTAACAGTACTGCGGTGGTCATGTTGATCCACAAGATTTGCACTGGTAGGAGCGGCAACGTTACGCCGGCAAAGATGGCGGCGAGAATAACCAGTCCTTCACCCATGTTAGTCGGCAATGTCCAAACGATGAACTTGGTCAAGTTATCGAACACGCCACGGCCCTCTTCAACGGCGGCTGCAATAGTGGCGAAGTTGTCGTCGGTTAGGATCATGTCGGCAGCTTCATTCGCTACTTCAGTGCCACCGACACCCATAGCAATACCGATGTCAGCCTGCTTTAGCGCCGGAGCATCGTTGACTCCGTCGCCCGTCATCGCCACGACATGTCCGTTGGCCTGCAGAGCTCGCACGAGTCGCAGTTTTTGTTCTGGGGTTGCTCGCGCGAATACCGCGACGCGATCTGCAATCTCGATCAGTTCGTTATCACTCTTCTCCGCCAGGTCCGAACTGGTCATCACCATTGAAGCTTGACCATTCTGAGCGACGCTCCCATTGATACCCAGTTTTTCTGCAATCGCGCGAGCCGTTACAGGATGGTCGCCGGTAATTACCTTCACACGAATACCTGCTTCTTGGCACGCTTGCACCGCTCGAATCGCTTCCGGTCGGGGCGGGTCGATCATTCCTTGCAGTCCTAAGAACGTCAAGTTCACGAGATCTTCGAAACCGAGGGAGCCCGTGCCAGCCGGCATTTCGCCGCGCGCAAACGCCAGCACTCGCAACCCTTTTTCGGCCATCGATTCCAACTGCGTTCGAACACGATTTGGATCAAGCGACGATGAATCTCCACTGGCATCGAGCGCAGAAGTGCAGCGGGCCAATACCACTTCGAGAGAACCTTTGACATACACCACACGCGCTTGGTCGCTGCCACAGTCGTGAAGCGTCGCCATAAGTTGATGTTCGGATTCAAACGGAATCGCGTCGATGCGAGGCAACTGGTGCTGCAACTCCATCTCCTTGATACTCGCTTTGCGAGCCGACACAATGAGCGCCGCTTCCGTTGGGTCCCCAACAACTTTCCATTGATCCTCCTGTCGCACGATGCTTGATTCATTGCACAAAACGCCTGCGCGAAGACACTCATTAGCCGCCGCGTTCGCACTCAGGTTGGCGTCTTCCTGCGGTTCGATCGCGCCCTCCGGAGCGTAGCCACTTCCAGTGACAATGAACTTCTGTTCTGCGGCGACGAACTCATGCACCGTCATTTGATTGACCGTCAGCGTGCCGGTTTTGTCGGAGCAAATGGTGGTCGTGCTACCGAGAGTCTCTACGGCTGGCAACTTGCGGATGATCGCGCGCCGCTTGACCATGCGCGAAACACCGATCGCTAGTGTGATCGTCACAGCGGCAGGGAGGCCTTCGGGTATCGCTCCCACAGCTAGCGCGACGGCGGCCAAAAACATATCAATCGCCGATTGCCCTCGCAGAACGCCCACGGCAAAAGTAACCGCCGCTAAAATCAGTATCACGATCAGCAACAATCGGCTGAAGCGAGAGATCTTTTGCGTCAGTGGTGTTTGGAGAGCATCAGCCGTCGAGACCAAGGTGCTTATGCGGCCCACTTCCGTCTCTGCGCCAGTCGCAAAGACAACGGCACGCCCTTGCCCATAAGTCACGAGGGTCGAAGAAAATGCCAAGTTGTAGCGTTCGCTGAGCGGTGTGGCTTGCGGCAATGGGTCGTGATCTTTTTGCACCGGTACAGATTCACCCGTCAAAGTCGATTCATCGATCTGCAAATCGCGAACGTTGAACAGACGCACATCAGCTGGAACTTTGTCACCTGACTGCAACAACACAATGTCACCGGGTACAAGATCGACAGAGTTGACCTGCCGGACTTCTCCGCTTCTCAGCACGCGAGCTTCGGTCACAGTCATCTTCGCAAGCGCCTCGAGCGCTTTGGCGGCTTTCGCTTCTTGGATAAAGCCGATGATCGCATTCGCCAGCACCACAGCCAGAATAACACCTGCATCAATCCATTCATCCAGTACCGCTGTGACCACCACGGCTGTGAGCAGAATGTAGATCAGCGGTTGATGGAACTGCAATACAAAGGTGAAGAACAAACTGTTTCCTGCTTTGACAGGAATCGAGTTGGGGCCAAACTTCTGCCGTCGCGCTGCGATCTCTGCGTCACTCAGTCCCTGCTGCTCGTCGCTCTCAATCAGACTTATTACTTCGCGCGAAGGCAACTGATGCGGCGAATGATCGCGACCGAAAGTTACCTTTCCCGCTGCTGGAACTTCTGATTTCACTTGTGGCGATCGCACACTCATGTTTACGTCCTGACTTGTTTCGTCTTCGTTGAACTGCGTTTCGATTGGACCGGTTTTTCCCAAGTTTTCTTGGCGCCTTGCAGTGCGGCCCGCACCGCCTCGTTGTCGTCGCTGGCCGCTGGCAAGAAGCTCATCGCATCAAGCAACCATTTCGCGAGACCATTGCAACGAAGTCGGTAAATGACGCGGCGTCCCTCGCGGCGTTCTTCGACGATGCGATGGGCGCGCAGCAAGCTCAAGTGCTGCGACACATTCGAAGCCGAGATGCCCAAGCTGGCTGTCAGCGAGCTAACGTCCGACTCACCAGCTCGCAACTCCTCTACGATTTGAATCCTTCTCGGGTGCGCGATCACACCGAAAAACTCGCTCAGTTTCGTAGCGGCAAGCAAGCGATCGGGCATGATGAAACTCCGTTGAGACTGAATCAAAACTGAATCCGTCGAACACTGGCGAATGTTGCTGATATTCATATCTTCAAAAGTCTGCACTCGTTGATTGTGGTGCTTTTAAGCAATCGTTGTGCCGATGTTGAGGCTGAGCTTGTTGAGCTGGGCTCGTCAGCTGATAGGAGCAATCGCGCTGTGGGGCGAAACACGTGGAAGCAGCTACCGCGGCACCTTTGCACACGTCATGATGCGAGCGATAACGCGCGACTGCGAGACGATTTGATACACACGATCACTCGTCGCTGCGGCCGGAGGTTTCCGCAGTACGTTCGAACTATCTCGATATCTCTCGCGCCATTACTTCAACGAGGGCGAGGTTAGGAGTAGGAGATACGCTAGCAATGTCGACTGCAAAGTGGCCAGCTTATCTAGTCATAGGGCCGTCAAAATCGCTAAAGTCCCTACGCTCTATAGACCGATGAGTAGATGGCTGGACTGTCTCGATCCAACCAAGTTCGTACGCCATACGAGACGAGTGCGTTGCACTTGAAGTCAAAAATAAAGGAAGCAGTCGCGTGACTCAGCCACAACCCATCACCGTTCAAACTTCGATTGCTCCGACTTTGAAACGCAAACGACTGATGTTGGTTCTGATTTGCGCGAGCGTCACTGCACCTGGATGTGCTACGACGACTCCCAAGAGTCTATGGCCGTTCGGCAAAGACGCTTCCGCCGCAGCGACATCGCCGTCGCAAGCTTCCGGCTTCGCATCGACTTTGTCAGGTGCCGGCAAAAGCGTCGTAGGTCAATTCCAATCAATGGGAACCGCGGTAAAGAGTGCGGCTGGCAAAGCTAAAACCGCAGTGATTTCGCCTTTCGCGGCGGCAGCGAGCTCCGACGATCCAACAAGTTTGGCGAACATGCCGAGTTCAGTTGGCCCGGAAGTTTGGGTTGCCAACGGTCAGTTGAATGAGACCAAAGGCGATTACACCAAGGCGCTCGACAACTACACCAAAGCGCTCGAAATCGAACCGACGAACATGTCCGCTTTGCTAAGCACTGCGCGATTGTATGATCGCCAAGGGCAAGCACCGCAAGCGGCTGAGTTCTTCCAGAAAGCGATTAAGAACAAACCGGATGACGCGGCGCTCTACAACGAACTCGGTTTAGTGAAAGCCAAGTGCGGCACTACCTCAGAGGCGGAAAGCAACATTCAAAAAGCGATCGCGCTCGATCCTACCAACTCTCGCTATCGCAACAATCTGGCAGGCATACTTGTCGATAGCGGTCGCAGCGACGAAGCGGTCAAGCAGCTTGAACAAGTCTTTGCACCCGCAGTTGCGAACTACAATGTCGCTTACCTGCATGCATCGAAGCAAAACATTGCCGCCGCGCAGCAGCATTTGCAACTGGCGCTGCAGATCGATCCGAACTTAAAAGAAGCTCGCGAGTTGATGAGTCGTTTAGGTGGTAGCGGCACGATGCAAGCCGCCACCAACGCTTACAACATGGCTGGCAACGTGATGCAATCCGTGCAAGGCTTCACCGGCACTCAACAAGGCGCTCAACTGGGCGTTCAACAGGGAGCCTACGCTCCAAGTCAGCCAGCGCCACCAACTCAGTCGACACAAGGTCAAGCCAATTTGCAACCTGCACTCCCAGGCTCGCAACAGGTCTACCGATAAAGCGGATGAGTTGGCTCTCGTTCCCAAGCTCCGCCTGGGAACGCACTGCTTCAGAGGCTCCGCCTCAACATTTCCGTCAGGCGGAGCCTGCAAGGCAGTGGGTTCCCAGGCGGAGCCTCGGAACCAGATGCTCGAAAATCTAATCGGGACAAAGCACTGGGTTCTGAGTGACTTTGGTACTGCGAGGCGTCGATGCAAAGCGGGTCAGCGACAATCTGGACTACGCAATTCTCTGCACGACGCGATCTGCGAATCCAAAAGAACTTGGAGGGGCACAGCGCAGCTTACTTCAATGTGCTCGACCCGATCACACGCCAAAGCTATCGCATCGGTGAATTTGAGAGAGCCGTGCTTGGCACTCTGAGCGGGACGCATTCACTAAAGCAGGCCTTCAAGTCGCTACAGCGCATTCCACAGTTCGCTGCAGTGAGTGAGAGTCAGTTACTGGCGACAGTGGAGCGATTGCAGGCCTGCGGATTGTTGCGAATTGCAAAACACCGACTCAGCCGCGACAAATCAACAGGTGCGATCAAAGCGCAAACGGCGCTTTCAAAGTTCGTCGTTTGGCAGGTGCGCGGATTACAGCCTGATGCTTGGCTGGCGAAGATCGCACCCTATACGAACGCGATCTTCTCGCACAACGCAGCACGATTTTGGTTAACGGTTGCCTTTTTAACATGCTGTTGCGTACTGCTCGAGTTTCCAAGGTTAGCGAGCCAATCCAATTCTTGGCAATGGATATTGCATCCGGCGCAAGGCACGGCGCTATTTATCGTCTTCGTTGTTACGCGAGCCTTGCATGAGTTGGGGCATGCGATTGTGTGCAAGCGGCATGGAATCCGTTGCCCGGATATTGGCTTGTTCGTGATACTCGGTGCGCCGTGCGTTTACTGCGATGTATCGGAAAGTTGGCAATTGCCTAGTCGTTGGCAGCGAGCCGCTGTCGCAGCGGCTGGCATGTATGTCGAACTGATTATCGCAACGCTCGCCGCGTGGGTATGGATGGTCACAATCGATGGTCCGGCAAATACCGTAGCGTTACAAACGATGTTCGTCTGCTCGATCAGTACGATCCTAATCAATGCCAATCCGCTGATGCGCTTCGATGGTTACTACATACTCAGCGACATGCTCGACGAATCGAACTTGCGAGGCCGCGCGGACGCGATTGCCGAATCTTGGTTGCAGCGGTTGGTGCTCGGCCGTCGCGCGAGCTCGCGTGCTAACGCTCAGGTGGCTGTGACAACGAATCGCCAAAAGACGCTGCGTACACTGCTGTTCTTATTCAGTTGGGCGGGCTGGTTCTATCGAGCTGGTTTGTCGTTGGCGATCGCTGGTTTGTTGGTTGCAATCTATGACGCATGGCATTTGGCTTGGGTTGGCCGATGTATCGCTGTGCTGATTCTTCTTTCCTGGTGGGGGGTACCAAGTGTGAAACTGGCAAAAAGCTTGATTCAATCCGCCAGCAAGACGAATACCCGGTGGCGGCTAGCGATTGCGAGCGGCCTGCTGCTCGGGTGCATCAGTTTGTTACCGATTCCATATCGACAATTCGCAAGCGGCTGGGCCCAACCAGCAAACTTGAAAGGCATCTTCGTCGCGACCGGTGGAACGCTTGCACCCGTCGAGCCAAACGAGCAAGGTCAGCCGCCACAAAGCGGCGAACAGGTTTCCGAAGACGATAAGCTCTTTCGAATACATGACATGCGAACGCTGCTTGAAAAGAAACGGGCTGAAGGTCTCCTGGCTCGAGCAAAGGCGCGCGTGGACTCGAGCAAGCGATCCCATCCTGACGATCTGCGTGAAAGCAAAGAGGCGCTCTCGAATGCGCAGGAAATGATCGATCGCATCGAGGTCGAGTTGGAAAATCTAAATCTGAAATCGCCCGAGTCGGGTCGATTGATGATGATGCCAGCGGCTCCTACAACTGGACCTTGGAGCGAATCGACTGATTTTGTCAGCTACCAATGGAACAGTTCAACTCAGCAGGGCCGCTACATTCCTTCGGGAACCATGCTGGCGGCAGTCTGCGATGATCAGTTCATGGCGATCATTCCGCTTAACGATAAGCAATTGGAGTGGATTGCTGCGGGCACCGAAGTCAGAGTGCGTTGTCTGAATCGTCCAAACGAAGTTCATACGTGCAACGTTTTGGACATCGTCAATCTCTCTGATTCAGCGCCAGCGATGCGTCTGCTGCATAGCGATCTATCAGAGTCCGCGCCCGATTTGCCGAGCGTTGATTCGAACAAGTCGGTCGCCAACGCAGCTGCGCGAATTCGGCTGCCGCCTGGAGTGCGCTTTATAAGCGGCTCGCGCATCGATGGCGTGTTCGTGGCTCCGCCGAAAACAATCGCTACACTGGCTGCACGTTGGCTACAGCAGAATCTGCGTTGGCTGTCGGACTGATCAACTCATCTTGGACGGTGACTGTTTTTTTACGTCCAACGATTAACAAGTGCACAGCTGGTACCGAGTACAGCGCGAGGATCGTCGCACCGATAACGCCAGCGGAGATCACCATCGCCATCGGCGGCCAGAACGTTCCGCCTTCTAAAACTAGCGGGATGAAGCCAACCGCAACTGTAAATGTCGTCGACAGCACGTGGCGAGTCGATCGCATCACAATGTCAAGAACCGATTCGATATCGCCTGCGGCCGAACGCTCGTCGCTCCTCAAATCCGCGAGCACGACGATCGAGTCGTTAATCGCAACCCCGATCATTCCCATTGCGCCTACGATCGCAGTGAACCCCAGCGGAAAGCCCGCTGCCCATAATCCGAGCATACCAAAGCCAACTGACAGACCACCCACGGCTAAGATGATTAGCGAAGCGCGAAAGGATTTCAAACTGAAGACAAGCACAAACACCATACCGGCTGCAATCATGCCGATACTGGCTGACAATTGACCGATGGCCTCATTTCGTTTTGAGTCTTCGCCACCCATCTCGAGAGTGTAACCAGGCGGAATGCTAAGCTTGCCTTCTTTGAGTTGCTGCTTGAACCATTTCAACACTTTCGACGGCAAGACGCCGGCGGTGATATAACCGCGAACTTCGTTCATCGTTCGTCCATCGAATTTCGAGATCGAAGCGACTTCAGGTTTGAGGACGGTTGTTCCGAGCGATGTGATCGGGGTGCCAGGTTCTGAGCTCATTGCAGACTCGCGTCTGACTTCCAAAGACTCGATTCCAGCGAGGTCGTTGCGACTGCCTTTGGTGAGTCGCAAACGCGTTGGCAGTTCTTCGTTGCCTTCGAGCACTAATCCGCCCAAAGTTCCTTCTAGTGTTGCGTCGAGTTGCCTCGCAATCGAATTCATGTCGAAGCCTGCTCGCGAAATGGCCGCTTCATCCAAGTTGATGACAACTTTCGAAACGGTATCGGTCAAGTCAGATTGGCTGTGCAGAACATCTGGATGTGTCGCGAGCAGTTGTCGTGTGGCGTTGCCAAGTTCACGAAGTTGTTCTGGGTCGCTACCGAACCAACGCGCTTCGATGGGCGCATTGAATGGAGGACCTTGTTCCAATTGTCGAACACGTATCAATGCTTCAGGGATCTTCTCATCGAGTTCCTGTTGAAACTCGCGGATCTGTTCGGTCGCGTTTCCTGACGTGTTCAATTGCACCAGTGCTTCGGCGAATCGTGAGTTGTCCTTGAGCGTTGAGATCACGTTGTAATAGAACGACGGAATGCTCTCGCCAACTGAAATATCGACACGTTCGACCTCTTCATGTTGCAGCAGTAGCTCGCGTACCTGACGAGCGACTTTCTCAGTCTGTTGAATGGACGCTTGCGCGGACAATTCAATCTCGATATGGAACATCCCGCGATCTGCGGCTGGAAAAAACTGCTCGGACAACAGTGGAATCACTGCGAAACCCGGCAAGCAGACCGCAACACCACCTAGCACACCTAACAAGGGTCGTTGGAAGGCGAAGCGTAGTGTACTGCGATAGATTCTTGACAGTTGGCGATTTGAAAACCCCTGATTCAAGAAGCTAGGTTCCAAGGGTTTAGAAGAGGTAAAGAGTGCGGAGAGAGTTGGAATAATCGTCAGCGACAACGCGAGTGAGCAGCAGAGCGCAAGAATAACTGAGCTGCCGATCGAGCCCACGAATTCGCCGGATGGACCCGGCATCGTGGCAATCGGGGCAAACGACAGAACTGTCGTGATGGTCGATCCGAATAGAGGCAGGGCCATATGGGAAACGCCGTCCGACAACGCTTGGATCGGTGTCGCGCCGCTTCGAATTCGTCTTTGCACTTCGTCAACAATAATGATCGCAGTGCCCTCAAGCATACCCAACGCAATCACCAGAGCGCTCAGCGACATTTGGTGCAGCGGCGTTCCCATGAATTGCAAACCGGTGAATACCATCAGCGATGCAAAGGGTAATGTAAGTCCAACGATCCAAGCGCTCCGCCATCCCATCATGAAGAACACGACCAGCACAACAGTGAGCGCACTGATGATTAAGTTCCACATGAGCGAATTGATTCGGCCTTCGACGATGTCGTTCTGACGGAAGATCGTATCCATCGTTAACGTACGCGGAAGTCGCGATTTGAATGACTCGAGGCGCTGTTCGACGCGCTCTGTCCAGTAATCAATTCGCGTACTTGAATCAATTGATGCTGCGACCATGATCGCTCGATCGCCATCGACGATCGACAAACTGCGAGGCGGATTCACAGCGGCTTTTTCAATTCTGGCGATGTCAGAAAGTAGCAGTGTCGCGCCGGTTTCTCCCGAGCGAACCACAATACTTCCAACTCGATCAACCGAATCGAGCTTGTTACCCATTTCAATCAGCAGGTCACTTCCAGCGGAGCGAACTTGCCCTGATGGAATTTTGGGGTCGCTGTTTGCGATTTGGCGATTGAGCGATGCGACGGAAAGACCGACGGCATTGAGATCGTCGGGCGATACCTCGATTACGATTTCTTCTTCCGGCGCGCCGAACATCTCAACTTCTTCGGTACCAGCAACAGAACGCAGTTCATCCTGCAGTTCGCGTGACAGTCGCCTGAGAATCGATAGATTGGGTTGGTCGTCGGAATTCCAACGCAGGGCTGTGATGTACGAAAACGCGCGAACTTGAATAACATCGAGATCAGGTGCGAGAGCGTTGGTAGGTAATGCAGGTCGAGCATCGGAAAGTTTGTCGCGCACGCGTGACCAAACTTCGTCGACGGCGGTGACCTCATCTTTAAGAACAACAGTGACTACAGAAATGTTCGCACGCGACGTTGAGCGAACTTCTTTTACTTCTTCAACCGAGCGCAGTCGTTCAACCAGTTCTTCCGTAACGAGCGCTTCGACACGATCTGCGTTCGCGCCGGGAACGCGTGTGTTCACGATACCAACGCGCTGAGTTAGCGTTGGATCTTCCATGCGCGGGCTGATCAAGAACGAAGCGATACCGAACACAACGATTAAGATAATCGTGAGTGCGAGCAGTCGTGGGTCGCGGTAGAAAATCGTTGTCATGGGCCTACGATGGATTTTGTTGGACGAATCTTTTGACCGGCGATGATGCGATGAGGAGCTGCGGCGACGACAAGGTCACCTGACTTGAGCGAGCCGGAGATCATCGATCGATCACCCTCGGAGTGAACTACTTCGACGGTACGAACCGCTGCGGTACCCAGTCCATCTTCTTGAAGATCTTCAACTACGAAGCAATTCCAAAGCCCCCGTGGACCAGCAACGAGCGCTTCGGTCGGTACCCAGTAACCATTGGATCGCTCTTTTTGTGAAAAACTCACGCGCGCGATATCACCAGAAGCGACTTGTTCCCAAGCGTTTTCCGGCAAGCTCACGATGATCGCTTGCGTTCGCGTATTGAGATCCACTTCCGATAGGATTGCTTGAACGGAACCTTCCAAGGTGACGCCGTTGCATTCGACATCGATCAATTGACCTTTGATAATCTTCTTTGCGAAGGCTGGCGAAACGCCAACTTTTGCTTCAAGCTTGCGAAATTCGACGACTGAAACAATCGCTTGGCCGGGCGAAACGATCGCACCTTCGTCGACTTCACGTGCGAGTATTTTGCCGTCGTAGGGCGCAAAGATCTGCGACTTTTGCAATTCAACATTCACCTGTGCGATGGCGGCTTCGATCGATTGCACTTGCGCGATTTGCGAGTCGATTCGTTCTGGACGAGTTCCTTCGAGCAATTCGTCAAGTTGGCTTTGCGCGTTGTCGACGACCGCAGTCCACCGCGCGTGAGCTGCAGCGGCCTGGTCAAGTTCTTCGCGAGCGATCAACT
Source organism: Pirellulaceae bacterium (assembly GCA_041739135.1). Lineage (GTDB taxonomy): Bacteria > Planctomycetota > Planctomycetia > Pirellulales > Pirellulaceae > Aureliella. The sequence continues at coordinate 14,630 of JBGSOM010000007.1, read as the reverse complement.
TTTTGGCAAATAGGTTTTCGCGACGACGGAGTGATTCACTTGTTAGATCGAACTGCGATTGCTGTTCAGCCAGAGTTGCTCGAGCAGCGCGAATGGTTTCTTGGCGCGGTCCTGCTTTGGCCTCTCGCAACTGCGCTTCGGCGGATCGCAAGTCTGCTTCCAGCTTGTGACGTTGAGCCCGCAAAGCGTCGACATCGAGTGAAGCGATCAACTGGCCCGCGGTGACGTCGTCGCCACGGTCGACAAACATTTCCGCAATCTGACCGATGCGATCAAAGCCTAGCAGACTTTTTCGCCGCGCTTCAATTTGCCCAGTGAATTGACGTTTCATTTCGAATCCGTCAGTCTGCTGCAGTTCGACAGTCACCACGTTGATGACGCGGTCGGAGGCGGATTGGCCTTGGCCTGGCTCGCTTTGAGCACTTGCGGTTGAACTGTGCACCAACATCGCTAGCATCCAAACAGTTGCTAGTTGCGTGCGTAGGTTATTGTGCTTTGATTTGAACATGGATTCGACTCTAGCTAGCTTTAAGTACACGGATTCGGTTCGCTAAGCGGACAGGCGGTTCGCAGTATTTTCTAGGATGCGTAAGCTCGCGGCAACTTGGGCGAACTGCGAGGCTTCTAACCGCAGTAACTTTGGTTCCGTCTATTTGGATTGCAACGGTTCTAATCAATGTAGGTGGATCATCCGATAAGAAGACCTACGCGGACTTGTAAAACGATAGCTCACTATTTGGTAAGCATTGACATTGCTTTTCAATTCTCCCCAAGCTGGACCAAACGTGCGACGAAAGCCGGTATACCGTCGGCCGTGGGAGTTGCGCGGTCCGTCACTACTAGGCTCATTGTGGTTGGCCATCATCGTTGCAGGCTGCTCGCCATCGGTGCGCAAGGAATTTCAGTTCCGACCCCTTAGCGTTTCCGATCATCGCACTGCGTTGGCAATCGACGAAGCCGAGCAGTTTCCCGCGCCCAGTAGCATGCCGGAGCAATATCAAGGTGCTTCGCCGGGTGTCTTCGAAACTGAGAATCTGCAGTTCGTGGATGTGACTGTGGACGATGTTGTTCGCATGGCAATGGCCAATGGCCGAGTTCTCCGCGACTTGGGTGGCCGGATCGTTTCCAATCCTAATCAAATTGTGACAACGGACATTCCCGAACTGATTCGCAGCGACGCGAGCACAGGCGTGGCCGCCGCGCTCGCCGCTTTCGATGCTCAGTGGCAGGGTACGTTGAACTATAGCAAGACGGAAAATGGGCTTCGCAACCCGATCGTCGGATCTGCTATCACGGTCATTAAGCAGGAGCGCGGCCAAGGTAGTTTGGGGATCACCAAAGTCGGCCAGGCCGGTACGCGAATGTCGGTTACTCACGGCCATATTTACGACGCGGACAATGTTGGAGTTCCGCCAAGTCGCTTCGGCGAAGCTTTCGATACGTTCCTGTTCGCCGAAGCGAGGCATCCGTTGGCGCGTGGCGGTGGGCGCGCGTACAACGCTATCGCGGGACCTAACACTCCCTTCGGTTCCTACAACGGTTATTGGATCGCCAGCATTCGAAGTGATATCGCTGAAGACGAGTTGCGGATCTCAGTTCGCGATTACCTGTTCGGAGTCATTCGAGGTTACTGGTTGCTGCGCTTCGCCTACGACAACGTGAAAACTCGGCAGTCAGCTCGCGATATCGCCTATGAAGAACTGTTGGTTATTGAAGGCAAATTCGATGAGGGTGTGGTCGATGAATCGATCTTGCTGCAAGCGAAAGACAAATACCTGGCGGCACAGCAGTTGTTTGAAGACGCATTGGCTGGTCCACCCGAACGACAGCTCGCAGGTCTGCTGGGGCCCAGCGGCGCCATCATCTCTGGCACTGAACTGGGCTTGCGAACTTTAGAACGTCGTCTGCGATTGCTAATCGGACTGCCCAATGGTGGCGGAGGCTTGTTGCGTCCGATCGATGAACCGATGCAAGCGCCCGTTCAATTCGATTTTCAGCAGGTGTTGCGTATGGCGTTGGTATCGCGACCTGAACTGCATCGTCAAGCGAAAGTGATTGAACGACATCGCCTCGAATGGATTGCCGCTAGGAACCTGCGGCTGCCTTCGGTTGACTTGGTGGGTTCCTATCGCGTCCATGGCTTTGGTCAAAAGGTGTTTGGCGACCCTGATTTTGCGGAAGACAGTTCGATGAGCGAGTTTCTCAAAGGCAACTTGCAAGACATTTCTGCTGGCGTAGAGATCACGCGTCCGATCGGAAATCGATTGGCTGCGACGGCGGAACGCAATGCGATGGTGGCGATGGCGCGCGAGAACGCCATTCTCGACGCACAGCAATTAGAGATCTCACACGAAGTAACCAGTGCGCTCGCTGAAGTGGAGCGCAGCCTGCGTGCGATGCAAACGACCGCCGAGCGCATTGAAATCGCGCGCAAATCGTACGAGAACCTAGCCGCAAAATATGCCGAAGGTCTGCCGATCCCGAAAGAAAATGTTCTCGAAGCTAGTCGCCAAGTAATCGAACTGCAGCTTTCTGAAGCCATCGCACGCGTGGATTACTCGATCGCCTTGGCCAGCTTCTCCGTGGCTCAGGGCACTTTGCTCCATGAAGTGTCGGTCTACTGTGGTTCGGCGCCAAATCTGGAAGTAACAGGAACTTTACTGGGCACGAACACGAACAGTGGGAATCCACAACAAATAGCTGCACCAGGAACTGTCGCAAATCCGCCTGAACCGAGCGTTGTCACTACGCTTGCCCGACCCGTTGCAGGTGAATCTAGAACAGTTGCACCTTATGCTCAGGTGAACGTAACTCTAGGTGCCCCTATCGCCTCGACTATTGATGAGAGCGCGATGGCCAACGTGTCTTTGTCGAAGCCCGTACCAGTTGGGGTGACTGAGTCATCAATTCGGCTGGCCACACCTCAAGACAATTCGACGACGCTGCGTCGCTAAGCGTTTCTGGCAATCAATAGGCATGTGATGCCGAATCGCACATCCTTCAATCGTTACGACGCAAGCTTCTTCATCTTGTAGCGACCGTTCTACTTTTGCCGCCTACATAGGCTTTGGCGGTCATGCAGAATGCTTGACACGCATTGCTGTTCGAATCAGTTTATTTTGCGTTTAGGATGTCCTAAATCAAATTCAATGTGGGGTACGTACTAATAGACAATAGGTACCCAAAAGGTAGGTTCTGGTTACAACACCCATTTAATGCCCGGCCATGCAAACGGCTTTTGCCGATAATGCTTCAATACCCGAGTCATCATAACCGTCTATATGTTTCACCCAGGAGTTCACCATGTCAGCAGCACCGCCGGAAGTGCTAACCAAGATTGAAGAGCGTAAAGCAATTTTGACGGCTATTAAGGAAGAGCTAGTCGATCGCCTTGAATTGGAATTCGAGCCGAATGATATCGACGATGACACGTTTCTGTTTGGCGGCGGACTGTCGCTCGACTCAATTGATTCCATGGAAATCATCATTGGGATGCAGAGTCGATTTGGAGTGATGGTACCTGAAGACGATTCCAGCCCATTGCGCACAATCAATACATTGGCTGATTTTGTCATCCGCGAAGGTGGATCGCTGTAAATACGCAGTTCATGACGCTTATCCATCCATCGTATTCGAATAATTCATTGGAGATCCATTAGTGACCACTTTATCAGATAGTCCATTAGTATCGCGTCTTGAGGCAGCCAAGCATTGCCTTGTAGATGGTGTAACGGTTCCTGCAGTCTATTCGGATCTTGAGTCCGAGTATCGCGCACTGCGCGAGCGAGCCGCACTGAGCGATCAAAGTCATTATGGCAAGTTTCATATTAGCGGTTCCCAAGCGGTTGACTTCCTCAGCTTCGTGAATCTGCCCGACATCGCTCGACTTGCGATCGGCAAGACAGCCAGCTCGTTCATGCTGGCAGAAGATGGTTCGGTTTTCGCCGAATGCTATGTTGTTTCGACGGGCGACACTTATCTACTGTTGACTGAAGGTCGTGATAAGACTGAAGTCGAAGAGTACCTGAAGAAGCACCTAGAGAACTTCGAAGCCACGGTCAAAGACGTGACTGAGCAGTTCGCAATGCTGCAGTTGGATGGTCCTTACGCATGGGAACTGCTTAAGGATTTAATTGGAGTTAAGGTACTCGGTTTGCGCTATCTCGAAACGTTGGACAATCAGCGTATTGGATCAGCAACGGTACAGATTATTCGTTCTGGCAAGACCGGCGAGTTCGGTTACAGCCTGATTGTTCCTCGCGACCAAGCGGTCGAGTGCTGGGACACGTTGATGAAGACTGGTGAGCGCTATCAGATTTTGCCGGTAGGCGTCGAGGCGTTGGATCTCTGTCGGCTGGAAAATCGGTTCCCGAATTTGCGTCGCGATTGTGCTAAGGTTGCGAATCCGTTTGAGATGAATTGTCGCGTGATGTTTGATCGCGAGAAAGACGATCATCTTGGTCGTAGTGCAATTGAAGAGCTTACAACGGAAGGACCTGCGCGACGTATCATTGGCTTCGTTGCTTCCGACGAATCGAATGCGATTCCAGAACTCGGTGAAAAAGTAACGCTGGCGGGTGAAGTCATCGGGGAAGTTGTGAACGCGGGCTACTCGTTCATGCTCGGCAAGTCGATTGGCTTGGCCTTGGTGAGCAATGATGTGGCGTTTGTTGGACTCGACTTCCATGTCGGCAACCGCACCGTTACGACCAGCTCAGCTCCGTTTGTTTACAACAAGAGCATGGACATTCGACCTCAAGAACATAGCTTTCACACCAAAGGCTAAGTAGGTCAGTGAGTGTCGGTGAATTTAATAAAGGCGAGATAATCCGCATGCGGTTGTCTCGCCTTGACCTTTGAAGGACTGAACAAGGGCGAAAGCGGCTAGCACGCCAGTTTCATCGCCCACTTTGCGGAGAGGATCTTATCTAATGTCGACTCAGATCGCTGTAACAGGCATCGGCGTATTTTGCCCACTCGGTGAATCCGTAGACGAAGTCATCGAAGCGCTCCACAAGGGACAATGCGCGTTGGGAAAGATCCAAGCGTTCGATACCTCCAAGCTTAAGATTCAGCATTCGGGCGAGATAGCGAACTACGATCCCTCGAAGTACTTTGCCGACGATCAAGCGAATCTGCTCGATCGCACGGCGCAATTCGGTATCCTGGCTGCACGAAGCGCAATTCGAGATGCGGGTCTCTCCAGCGATCAACTTGAGTCAACCGACTTTGGATTGGTTGTTGGAGTTTGCGCAGGAGGGCAAGGCGATCCACCGAACAAGACGAGCACCAATGAAAATCCGTTCGCAATTCGTTTAGATGATTTCCCTGAGACAGCCATCTTCGTGCAGACCGATGCGATTGTCAGCGACATTGGGATGCATGGTCCGCACAACACCATTTCAACCGCTTGCGCATCGAGTGGTTCAGCTTTGGGCGTCGCACTCGACTGGGTTCGCTCGGGTCGCTGTCAACGGGTTTTGGTTGGTGGCACAGATGCTTTCTCAGTTGCAACCTATGCCGGCTTTTACGCTTTGGGGGCGATGGCTCCGGTGCCTATGTCGCCTTTCAGTGAGGGCATTGGCGTGACGTTTGGTGAAGGCGCGGGCTTTGTAGTGATCGAATCACTCGAATCAGCTCAGGCGCGTGACGCGAAGATCTACGGAGAATTGATGGGCCGTGGTTTAACCGGCGATGCGCACCACGTCACCTCACCGCATCCAGGCGGCGAAGGACTCAACCGAGCAATGCGGCTTGCATTGAAACAAGCTGATCTTACGCCAGCAGACGTCGATTATTTCAACGCGCACGGTACCGGTACTCGCGATAACGATACTGCAGAAACGCAGGCGATACGAGAACTGTACGAAGACGCAGCGAAGTGCCCACCGGTCAGTTCGACGAAATCGTACTTCGGTCACACGCTGGGCGCGGCAGGTATTCTCGAGTTCATCGTTAGCTTACTTGCATCGCGAGATGGATTCATACCGCCGACCATTAATTTCGAATCGCTTCGACAAGGTTGTGATCTCGATTACGTTCCAAACGAAGTGCGTCATCAGCCGGTTAGTGTTTTCGTATCGAACTCTGCTGCCTTCGGTGGAATTAACGCAGCGATCGTTGGTGGCCGCATGCGCGCCAACGTCCCCGCCAAACCCAAGTCGCTTGACGAAGTGTGGATTACTGGAACCGGCGTCGTATCTCCGATCGGTTGCGGAAACGAAGAATTCAAGTCGGCGCTCAACGCAGGTCGCTCAGGCATTCGTCCGGTCGATCGATTCAATGTTGAAGGTCTGCGAACACGTCATGCGGCGCTCGTTCCGGAGTTCAACGCGCGCAAGGTGATTCCGACTGTCGATACGCGACGCGCTGAAACGATGAATCGCTACGCAATGGTTGCTGCCGGATTGGCGCTTCAGTCCAGCGGGATCAATCTTCGCAGCGCAGATCCAACACGGCTTGGATTGATCATGGCTCTGACGTACGGTTCGGTGTCTGTGCAAGAGAGCTTCCGCAAGAGCTTGATGGAAGATGGACTCGATAACTTGAGCGCGAAGTACTTTCCTTCGATGGTCGTATCGACAATTGGCGGGCAAGTCTCGCTGACGTTCAAACTGCAAGGTGTGAACAACACGGTGGTTGCGGGCATCACAGCAGGTTTACACGCGCTGGCGCACGGATACGAGCTGCTGCGCAATGATGCCGACCAAGATGCATTAGTCGTCGTGGGTGCGGATGAAATCGGCGAACTGATGTTCAAAGTGTTCTGCGATCGCGGCTGGACCCCTGACTCAACCGGCGACGAATTGATGCTGAACATGTACGGACCTGGCAATGGCCTGATCATGGGCGAAGGCAGCGGCAGCGTGGTGATTGAGCGTGCAACAGCCGCTCAAGCTCGCGGAGCGAAACCGCTTGCTCGTGTTGCTGGTTTTGGATCGACGAACGACGGCACCGCTTTCAAAACACGCGATACATCAGGCTCTTGGCTGGCGAAGTCGATTGAAATTGCGCTTAGCGATGCGAAAAAAGCGTCAACCGATATCGATTGGATTCTGACTCATGGGCGAGGCGACTCGCACTACGATGTTCGCGAAATTCAAGCGCTGCGAAAAGTGTTCGGCGATAGCTGCCCACCGGTTAGTTGCATCTCAGGTCATGTTGGCGTCGGTGGCGCATCGTTGGGGATGTTCAGTGCCGTGGCTGCGGTTCAAGGCATGCAAACTGGCGAAGCCTTCGCCACTGTATCAACATCCGCGACCAGCGACTGCGGCATTCCGCTGGTGCGTGGAAGTGCTCGGCCAGGAAACTATCGCAATGTGCTATTGGTCGGCAGCACGGAACACGGCGGTAACACCTCGATCATTCTCGAGAGAATCGATTCTTAATTAGTCCACTGTCATTGTCCTTCGCTAGCGATCACTTTCATGGAATCGAATCAAATGCAACGCCATCGCATCGTTGTTACCGGCATGGGTTTGTGCACGCCCATTGGCAGCACAGTTGACGAGTTTCGCGAAAATCTAAAGAACGGTAAAACGGGCATCACCAAACACGAGGGCATCTTCAAAGATCGTCATGCTTGGGCGGCTATGGTCGACGATTTCAAGCCTGAAAAGCACTTCAACGAAGCTGAGTTGGCGATGTTTGATCGCACAGCGCAAATGGGTATTCTCGCAGCTCAGCAAGCCATCGACGACTCAGGTGCATCGACGGCAGATTCAAGTCGTCAAGCGTTGGTATTCGGCACGAGTCACGGCGGTCGATCGCAGCTAGATCGTTTTGTCGAATCCGGCAACGACCTCGACTCGCCGGGCGCAGCGGAACGCATCTTGGAAAAAGCGGCTCATTATCATCAAGCTGCTGCGATCGCATCGAAACTGGGTATTCACGGTCCATGCTTGACGCTCTCCAACGCGTGTAGCTCCAGCGGAGCGGCGATTGCTTACGGCATCGAACTGCTGCGAAGCGGTAAATGCGATTGGGTGATTGCGGGTGGCGCAGATGGTTTTTCAAAATTGACTTATGCGGGCTTCGAAGCTCTTGGTGCGATGGCAGACGGGCCTTGCGCTCCTTTTAGCGATCCGATCGGCATGAGTCTCGGTGATGGCGCGGGCTTCATTATTCTCGAACGTCAAGAAGACGCTTTGAAACGCAACGCGAAAATCCACGCTGAGTTGTACGGCTGGGGATCAAGTTGGGACGCTTATCACATCACCGCTCCCGAGCCGACAGGTGACGGCATGCTGCGAGCGATCGAGATGGCGGTCGCCGATGCAGGCATCAACAAGAACACGATCGACTACATCAACATTCACGGTACCGGCACACGCGCTAACGATGCCGCTGAGTCGGTTGGATTGCAGCGTTACTTCGAAGATTCAGAGTCCGGTAAGGTTCCACCACTGAGCGCGACCAAGTCACTGACGGGGCACATGCTGGGTGCCTCGAGTTCTTTGGGAGTGATCGCGTCGATCGTCGGCATGCAAGAGTCATGGTTGCCGCCGACAGCTAACTTTCGGGGTGTTCGTCCGGGTTGCGAGTTAGATGCAGTACCAAATCTGGCGCGGCCCGCTGATATTCGTTTCTTCATCGCACAGTCAGCCGCATTTGCGGGCGCGAATGCGGTAGTGATCGGCGGCAAGCCAAATCAAGCTGCGTTGCCACCAATTCATGAAGACGATGACATCGTGATTTCGGGTATCGGAGTTGTTTCACCGATCGGTTGTGACACCAAGACATTTTATGAAGCCACGAAGTCAGGTCGCTCAGGCATCTGCAGTACAGACGAAGTTGAGTACATCGATCTGAAAGGGCATCAGTGTGGCATGCTCAAGGATTACGCGCCGCGTAAATTAATGCCTGCACTGAACCTGCGTCGCGTTGATCGCGTTGCGTCCTTTGCAACGATCGCTGCTTCCCTGGCGCTCAAAGACGCTGGACTATGGCCACTAGTTGGCGAAGGTAAACGAACGGGTCTAGTTGTCGCGATCACTCGCGGTGCAGCGACTAGTTATGAAAAGTACTTGGAGAGTGTTGCCGGTGAGAAGTGGAAAGATGCCAGTGCGGTGTACTTCCCGAATCTGGTGATGAGTTCGGTGGGCGGGCAGGTAACCAGTTCGCTCGGCATTCGCGGTATCACTTCGTCGCTGGTAGGCGGAGGCAGTGCAGGCTTGCAAGCGCTAACCCATGCACTCGAACTCTTCCGCCGCAACTCACAACAAGACTCGGTGGTGGTCGTTGCGTCCGACGAACTCGCATCGCTGTTCTTTAGACTGTACGCCCAGCGCGGTCTACTGAAAGGCTACTCAACTGAGAACTCGGTAGTTCTCGGTGAAGGCGCTGTAGCGTTTGTGCTAGAAAAGAAACAGCGCGTTCAAGCTCGCAATAAGACTTGGTATGGTCGCATCGCAGGATATGGACTGACACACGAAGCGGCGATGTTGGGTGCAACGACAGAACCAGGTGGTTGGATGCAACATGCGGCCAAGCACGCGCTCGAGTCAGCCAAGCTTTCTCCAAGCGATATTCATCAAGTTCACTTGCTCGCCAGCGGTCGCAAAACAGTTGACTGTCGCGAGAAATGCACCGCGGAGCAACTGTTCCCGCAGTGCGCCAATCAACTGAAGAGCATCACATCGCTGACTGGTTTCGCTGAAGCTTCTTCGAGCTTAGCCAACATGGCTGCGATGTTGCTCGACTTGCATCACACAGACAATACCCATCCGAATCCTACGCCCCGACGAGGTATTGTGCTGTCCGGAAGTGACGATGGCAGTAACGCTGCAGTGATTTTAGAGAAAGAAGTGACGGGGAATTAAATGGTTCTGAATGACACGCGGATTGCTGTCACGGGTGCAGGAATTTGTTCAGCGATTGGTAATTCAACTCAACAAGTGACTGAGAATCTGCTTGCGGGCCGAAGTGGTATCAAGCCTTACCATGGGGACGGCGTTGAGCAAATGGTCTCAAAGTTCGCTGGATTGAACTCCGATTTTCAACTCGACGAACGCTTCGCTGCAAATTTGACTCAGTGGTGGGATCGCGCGACGCAGATGGCTGCGAAAGCTGCTGCGGATGCGGTCGAACAGTCCAAGATCCTTCACACTTCTTTGCCGCGCCAACGGATCGGCATGGCGGTGGGCGTCAGCGGAGCGGGACAATTCTCACCTTCGCGCGACGCAGAGTCGTACGCGCAAGCGCCAACTCAAGAAATTGCTGAGTTGCTGCTGCGACGAAACGTGCCGCACTATCAACTGTATCAGGTAGCGCGGTGGCTGCAGATTTTCGGACCGATGACCTGCGTTTGTTCAGCGTCGGCTGGCAGTGGCATCGCGATTGGAAATGCGAGCCGCTGGTTGTTATCGCGTCGAGCGGATGCGGTTGTTGCTGGGGGCGGTGAAGCGATTCAGTTGCTGAATTTTCTAGGCTTCGATACGCTCGGCTTGCTGAGTTCCGAACCCTGTTCGCCGTTTAGCAATTGTGATGGAATGACAATGGGCGAAGGCGCCGCGTACGTGGTACTTGAGCGCTATGAAGACGCAGTTCAGCGCAATGCAGCGATCCTCGGTTGCCTGCTTGGTTTCGCAGTGACCAGCGATGCGTTTGATCAGATACTCTTCGATCCTACGGGCGATGGAATTCGACGCGCGATGGAATCAGCGATGCGGGACGCGAGCGTTCTTATCGACGACGTCGAATGGATTCGTGCGAGTGGAGCTGGCGGTAAAGATCAGGACGCGAGCGAGATCATGGCGATTCGTTCAGTCTTCGGCGACGCGCCCCCAATCGTGACTTCGACCGAAGCAAACTTTGGACATTGCAATGGCGCCGGTCCTGCGATGGGTTTAGTTGCGGCGCTAGGTGTTCAAGCGCGCGCGAGCATTCCGCCTACCTTAAATTATTCGGTGGAGACGTTTCCCGGCATCGACTTTGTGCCACAAGTCGCGAAATCAAAGAGCGCGAAGTGCTTCTTATCAACTACTGCTGCGTTTGGTGGTGCCAACGTGGTAATGGTTGCCGCGCACACCGCTCCTGCAAGACAGCCTCGCGAGCTGGATGACGTCGTAGTGTCCGGCATGGGAATTGTTTCCGGCTTTGGATGTGCTGGTTTGAACTTTGCAGATCGGATTGGTCAGACAACTTCGTTCGTGTGCCCTATCAATCGAAAGAACTTGGCTTTACCTGACGTTACTCATGCGGGACTTGTTGACAACTTTTCATTTCGTCGCGAAGTGCCATCGGTTCCAGCGCGGGGCCTCGACTTGTTAACCCAGTATGCGGCTGCAAGCGTGCGCAAAGCGCTCGGTGAAGCCGAAGCGTGCGGTACCAAGTTTGATTCGAAGCGGTTGGGAGTCGTCACTGGCCTCGCGTATAGTTCCGGAACGATGCTGGAAAAGTTAATCAACGAAGTGAAGGGTCCTTGGGCGACGCCGACCGTGGGACGCACTTTGTTGAACAAAGGAAGATTCTTAGTCGCTAGCCGGATGGCGAACTGGTTTGGTTGCAAGGGTTACAACGCAACGCACTCGGGCGGTATCGGATGTGGACAAGTGGCGTTGAATCAAGCATTCGAACAACTGCGGCAATCGCCGGAGTTGGATGCGATCGTGGTCGTCGCTGCCGACGAAGTTAGTCGCATCCATCTGCTGCTAACTTCGACGCTCGGATGGCTCGCCAAGTCAGATCAAGCGATGCAGCCTTATGATCCAACCAGTCCCGGTATGTCGCTCGGCGAAGGTGCTGTAGCAGTAGTGCTTGAACGAAAGTCATCCGTGCTGCGTCGCGGCGCAACGGCTCTCGCTCAGATCGATTCCACCTCCTGCTCGCTCGACCAACTGCCTTTTGCTAGCTCGTACGACAACGGAATGATGCCCCATTTTCAGCAGCGGGCCGACGCGAGTTGCCTGGAATATGCGCTGCGAGACTGTTTTTCGCGGAGCACTCTAGGCACAGAGGAAGTGGATTTGGTACTAGGTTTGGGGCTTGGCATTCCCAACGTTGATGCTCGTGAACTCGCAACTGTAGATCGCGTGTTTGCAGGCGACGTGGCGTTCGGCACCGCCAGCAAGTTGACCGGCGTGAGTTTTTCTTCCGGAGCTTTGATGAATTTATGCCTAGGGGTTGCGTCGATGAACGACGAGCGGGCTTGCGAAGTGATCAACCGCGCGATTTTGCAACCTAATAGAAAGCCGGTCCAACGAACCCAAGCAGCGACTCTGCTGGGAACGTCGGAAGACGGTCACAACATCGTGACGCTGATTAAGCGAGCTTCGTAGACTTGGCATTGCCGCTGCCTAACCAATGTCTTCATCAGAGAATCTGACAGCGAATTGAAAGCGAATTAAAATGATCGAAGTGGAATACAAGACGCTGGCAATCAGCGAACAACGAGTGCTTGTCTGCGGCAGTACCTCGTTGGCTGATACGATTGCTCATGAATTCATTGGCCGCGATATCCCGACGGTCATGCACGACCAAGAGCGAGCCGGTGTGTCTGCGGTCGATATGGGTGGTTGCAGCATCAGCAACATCGCATCACACGAATCGCTTTCGGCGGATGCATTGCTTCAAGCGGCTGAACATGAGCTCGATGGTCTCACGCTGCTGGTCAACGTGTTCTGCCCACCAGCGAACGGTTCAAAGTCGGCTGTATTGGCTTACGCAGACGAACTGCTTGATCGCTGCAACAAGACCGCCGATCGCATGGCTGCGACGGGTCGACCGGGTTGTATTGTCAATCACAGTATGTTGCCGGCCATCTATGCAGGAACCGACATGGAGGATCAGATGTCGATTTTGCGCGGAGCGATTGTTGGCATCGTCCGCTCTATCGCTCGCCGCTACGGCAAGCAGAGTGTGCGCTGTGTCGGAGTTCAAACTGGCTTGATCGATGTACCCGAATGCCGCGAATGGACTTCGGAGAAACTGAGTCAAGTTGACATTCCGGGCAAACGTTGGGGAACACCCACTGAAGTCGCCAAGTTAGTCGCCTTCTTGGGTTTGGATGCGACTTACATTACTGGACAAACGATCGTTCTCGATGGCGGTTTGACTTCCGGGATCACGGGAACTTAAGAAGTCTTGGGTTGCGAATTTCGCGATTCGTGATTGCTTGATAAACTGGACTGCGGAACGTCCGCGCACGGAAATACCAAACCCTCATTTTCAATTTTCAGTAGACTGAAGCTTGCGTTAGGTCCCCGCCGCACAACACTAACTCAGGCGCTGCTAAGTTGAACAAACAATCTGCACATCAGTGGCTCGAGTCACAGCAAGACGAGATGGTCGCAGATTTACATGCGCTCGCAACGCAAAACTCAGGATCCAACAACTTGCCGGGATTGCTGCTGATGGCCAGCAAGTTGGAAGATTGGATCGCGCTTGAAGGGTCCGCGTTTCGCTCGATCGCTTTGCCTGCGCGCGTTGAAATTGATGACACGGGTCGTCCGCAGCCTGTCGAGACCGGCCCCGCTTTGCAGTGGGACTATCAACCGCAAGCGTCACGACGCGTGTTGTTGATGATTCATTACGACACCGTATTCGGTGCCTTGCATGAATTCCAGAGTTGCGAAATGCTTTCTTCCACGTTGCTGCGCGGGCCTGGCGTTGCCGATGCGAAAGGCGGGATCATCGTGCTGCGTTACGCGTTGCAAGCGCTGTTAAAGTTCGGCTTGGCGGCGGAGTTGGGCTGGACGGTGTTGCTCAATCCCGATGAAGAAGTCGGTTCGCACAGTTCGGTTGCGCTGATGCATGAGCTTGCTCCGCAGTTTGATTTCGGTTTGTTGTTTGAACCTGCACTGCCAAGCGGAGCGTTGATTTCACACCGCAAAGGTTCTGGAAATTTCAGTATCACCGTTCGCGGTCAAGCGGCTCATGCGGGCCGTTACTTTGAGCGTGGTCGCAATGCGATCGCTGAACTCAGTCGCATCGTTTCCGCACTCGATGCACTGAACGGTCAGCGGGTTGATACGACGATTAACGTGGGCTTCGTCAGCGGTGGCGGACCAGTGAATGTGGTTCCCGACCGCGCGACAGTAAAACTAAACGTCCGCGCGCCGGACAAAGAGTCGGCGTTATGGTTCGAAGAGCAACTGAGTAAAATCGCGAGAAGCAGTTCGGAACGCGATGGTTTTAGCTGTGAAGTTCAAGGTGCTTTCACTTCGCCGCCGAAGTGCATCGACGCAGCTCAAACGGAACTGATGCGGGTTATCGAAACCTGCTCGACCACGCTTGGGCTGCCACCCGTTCAATGGCAGTCGACCGGCGGCGTCTGTGACGGCAACAAATTGGCTGCGGCTGGATTGCCAAACATCGATACGCTTGGACCGCGCGGCGATGGCTTGCATAGCGATCAAGAATGCGTGCAGGTGGAATCGTTGGTGGAGAAAGCGAAATTGGTGGTGGAGATCCTGTGCCACTTCGCAGAAGGCAGCTTCGATCAACTGCGCCGCCATAAAACCAGCGACTAGTTCGCGAATCGCGGGCGTGTGTCATGCGCCAATAGAAATGACCCCATAAGCGTTCATTAGAAATGTCCCCATGATTACCTCTCAGGAGGTATTTGCCATGGAGACGATTTTGATGAGCAAGAACGAGCGGAAGCGGCTGGCGGTGATGGCGCAGGTGGT
>JBGSOM010000001.1:0-42693 GCA_041739135.1 Pirellulaceae bacterium | reverse complement strand
TCTCGCTGAAAGACTCAGTTAAACTGCTGTTGGTTGCCATCCTTGGCACCTCCTGATTATTTGCGTGTATCGATCATCAAAAAAGTAGCATAGCAGTTCCGTCGATACAACGCGCTACTAATTTATTGGCCGTTCCTTAGTGAAAATCTTGAAACGACTCCGCAGGAAAACAGGGTCGTTCGTGTTGGAGCTGAGTTATCGACTCAGTTCGATGTGCTTCGAATTGCCCAACAAGACGGCGCGATTCTTGAGGTATCAACTTAGGTGTGCGAGACCAGTCGGAGTCTCGTCCTATATCCCCAACCCTGCTCTCAAAGAGAATTTGCTTGGAGCGTACCTATTCAATCCCATATCTTGGCTAAAGTGGACAGCAGCATTTGCATTGAATTGGTTGCTCTCGCGGCCCTATGCGAGTTTACTTGTAGCGATCCCAGCGATCCTGCTTGGGCCAATGATCTTGGCTGTGACAATCTTAGGTACTAGTGACCAAACACAGCATCGTATAAGTCGCTATCGGGCTCTTTTCGACGAATCTGTGAAAAGCCGTGATTTCGAGGTTGCTACAGTTGTCCTGCGATCACTGATGGATAGCAGCCCAAGCAACCTTGAGTTGCGCTATCAACGGGCTTTGCTTGAGCAACTTCGTAGAAATACTGCGTTGGCAATCGAGCAAATGAGCAACTTGGCTAGCTCAAGCCAGCATGGACTGGCAGCGATGTGGATGATCTCGCAAGAATGCCATTTGCAAGAACTCAAAAAATGGACAGAGCCCGAGCATGCGCGCTTTCGCGAGTGGATTGAGATTGGATTGAGCAACTTGGATGGAGAGAATTTACTATCAGCCAAAGTGCTAATGTTTAGCTACTTGGCCGAAGTAGGTGCGTTTAGCGATGCCGCAAGGTTGCTCGGCGAAGTTGTACCGGCTCGTCCAGAATTGGGACTTGCGGCTGCCACACTGTGTAGATCGCAACATGATCTTGCCGGTGCCGCCAAGTACGCAGGCATTGCGGAAAGGCATTTTGCTTCGGAGCTTTCACGAAAACCGACGGATCTCAACGCAAGAATAAATCTCGCAAGAGTCCTCATGGTTCAAACCAAGTTTGAACAGGCCGCCAAGCTGCTCAACGATGGCTATCGACTGACCAACGACACTCGCTTGTCCGGCGTAACGGGCGAAGCGCTCGTAGTCTGGTCGAATCATCTTGGAGCGGATGACGTTGATTCGAAGAACTTGGTGAAGCGACTGCAGATCCTGCACGCTGCCATTGGCGTCGCGCCATCTGATCCCGCCGTCGGCTCGGCCATTGCTCAGCTCATCATCGACTGCCGAGACAGTAGCTTGCCAGAAGTGATTCGCCTCAAAGAAGCGATACTTAGTGGGGCCGCGCCCGTTTCCACCCATTTCATTCGTGGCACCCTCGCTTTGCTTGACAATAGAGTCGCAGAAGCGAAAACACATCTCGAACTTGCCTATCAACTCGAGCCGAATGTGCCTGCAATTCTCAACAATTTGGCGATCGCTCTACTAGAAATAGAAGGTAGCGACTTGGAGCAGGCTCGCTCGCTGGTCGATATGGCGATTGGTAAGCAACCCAATCACGCCTATTTTTTGGAAACACGCGGGCAAATCCTCTTGAAGATGCAGCGCTGGCAAGAAGCCATTGCTGACCTTGAAGCGGCACTCGAAGCCAAAGAGCTTCGCCCAGCAATCTATCCAAGTCTGGCCTTGGCCTATGAAAAGACGGGCGCCACAGAATTGACGCAGGTCTATCAAAAACTCGCTCGCGAAATGAGGGCGAATTGAAAGCGAACTGCGCTAAACTTGTACAAGCAAGAAACCGCTGCTGCGTTTCGTTGACTGGCGACTGAAAGTCGCCACCACTTGTTTCTTCGCCTGATCCTAACTTAAACCTTTGACAAATTAATTGCAAATTTGTTCTGTGGCGATTCGTTGCGTTGATTGCGAGTCGGCGAGTAGTCGCATATATCGACCGTTTTTCCATCGCTGCGAAACTCCAGCAAGCGCAACCATCCGTCGCCACCTTGCGGTCGCATCTGAAAGTTGACAAGCATCTGATGCACATCGCGCTGCGCCGGCGTCTGGGAAGTCATGCGACCTAAGCCGTCACCGAGCACATGCCCGTTCAATGTTAGAATAAAATTCTCGTGTTTTGACACCAACTCATTCCACAGCTCTTCACCATCGCTCACATCATCCGCCGTGCTCTTTGCCACACCATAGCTGTGTGGGTTCCAAGATTGCTTCGAGTTTTGCGTGGCCCAGTTGTAACGGGAGTCATCGAAGTAGATGTAGGCGTGGGTGCTAAGAATCACGGCCCGCTGAGGATGTTTACCGACGACTTCGTTAGCCCAACGCACAACATCTTTGCGAGGTCCAAACTCCAGGCACAGCGATAAGAAATCGCGTCCTCCGGCTGAGAAGAGATGAAAACTGTTCTCGATTCGCTCGGGTTCACGATCATAGACTCCGCCGAAAGTTGATTGCTCTTTGAACTTGTCGACAGGAAATGCAGCGGTTAGCCCACACGTGCGATCTTTGCAGCTGCCACCGTCGCTGTAGTCGTGATTACCGGGAACCATAAAGTAGGGAACTTGGCCATCGAGTTGCTCCATGGCGTCGACAGCATTCTTCCATTCCGGCGCAGAGTTGCGATTCGTGACGTCGCCCAAATGCAATACGCAGGCGATGTTGCGGTCCTTGTGGTTTTCTGCGATCCAGCGGGTTTGTGCCAAGAAATTTTTCGGAAACTTTTCGCTGTAATTTTGCGTATCAGGTAGCACTGCGATCGTAAACGAGTCCTTCGCAATCTTCGCAGGCTCGCCATCCACCAAGACTGCATCGGCGTACGGATTTGGCTTATCTTGGCCGAAAGCAGCTTGAGGTAAGAGCGACGCCAAAGCTCCGGCGGTCGCAGTACGCAGTGCATCGCGTCGGTTCAGTTCGATCATAACGCTCGCCTTAACTTGAGAGAGGATCAGCCAACTTTCGTTTTCCGCCCGATGTTTTACACCTGACGTTTTCGTCTGATGAATGCAGTACAAAGTATCTACAGCTCAATGCGATTGCAACCTGCGATTTCGATCACTGAGGCGTGGTGCGAACGCGACCGACTACAAGCGATCTGCCGTGAACGTTACGCTTTAGCGACAGTTAAAGCGAAACTTCGTGTGCCGTCGACTTTTAATCGACGTTTCGTACTCGGTGACTAAAAGTCGCCGCCACTTATTCTTCGCCTGAAACTTAATCGAAACTTAGAATTTGGGACGCTTCATTTGGCAAAGCCGCAAAGTCATCCGCCGACGCTCTTGTTGGTCGCCCTCTTCAGTCGGCACACTGCCGCGCTCGACTGGGCCGAAGGTCAACTGTCGGAACATTGGGGACGCGTGCAACTGCGAAGTGCGAGATTCGACCACAGCGAGACGAAGTACTACGAACACGAGATGGGTCCCGGTCTGAAGAAGCAATTCCTGGTCTTCGACGGCTGGTTCGATCCGCAACAATTGCCGAGTTGTAAACTGCAAAGCAACGCGATCGAGGAGGAATTGGCTCGGCAACAGACGTTTCCGGAGCTGCGACCGGTTAATATCGACCCTGGTTATTTGACGCTGTCCAAGTTAGTCTTAGCGAGCGCAAAAGATCGAGCGCATCGGCTGTACATGGCGGACGGCATCTACGCTGAAGAGTGTCTGTACTACTTGGAACATCGCTGGCAAGCGAGGCCTTGGACTTATCCCGATTATCAACGCGACGATTTTCAAGCATTCTTTGTGGAAGTTCGAGAGCAGTTGAAGCGGTTGTTAAATTTGAGCAATGAAGCTGGGGAAGCATGAGCGGTGTTGCGTTAATTATCTTGGTGCTAGCGGCAATCGTGCCCAGCTTTGTCATCAGCTTGATCGCAGTTGGTGTAGTACGACGCGCGGCGGTGCGGCTGGGACTGATGGACAAACCGGGCGTTCGAAAAGTGCATACCACTCCAATTCCGCTGGGCGGCGGCTTGGGTATCTGGGCGGGTGTTGTCGGCGCCATGTTAATCGGAACGCTAGGAGTGTTAGCAGCCCAGTATCAACCAGAGTTGTTTACCTGGTTGCCAAGCGGATTGACGCAGCATGTTTCCGGTATGGTCGACAAGATCGGTGAGATCTGGGGGCTGATCGGTTGCGCAACGGTGCTGATGATTTTGGGATTGATGGATGACCGTCGTGGGTTGCCTTGGCAGTTGCGAATCGGGGTTGAATTCGCGGTGGCGGCCTTCTGTGTTTACTGGCAAGGTTTGCAGTTAACGGCTTTCATCGAGATGCCGTGGCTGACTGGTTTGCTGAGTGTGATTTGGATTGTGGCGCTCATCAATTCGTTCAACATGCTCGACAACATGGACGGTCTAAGTGGCGGAGTGGCTGCGATCGCGGCGGGCATGCTGGCCGTTACGTTGTTGACCAGTCGCGATCCGTCGAACAACCAACCGCAGTTCTTTGTTGCAGCGATGCTATTGGTGCTGGTGGGTGCGCTGCTCGGTTTCTTGAAACACAATTGGCCGCCAGCGAAGATTTTCATGGGTGACGCGGGCAGTTACTTTGTCGGGTTCTGGATTGCGGTTGCGAGTTTACTGGCTACGTACGCTGGTTATCACGGCTCGACACCGCACGCTGTGTTCGCGCCGTTGTGTGTGCTCGCTATACCGCTGTACGACATGTGCAGTGTGATTTGGATTCGACTGCGCGAGGGGCGCAGTCCGTTCGAAGGCGACAAGCGTCACTTTTCACATCGCTTGGTCGACTTGGGTATGACGAAGAAGCAATCGGTGTTGACGATTTACTTGGCCACAGCGACCTGCTCTTGCGGCGCGCTGCTGCTGCCGCGAGTCGATGCGGTTGGTGCAGGCCTTGTACTGGTCGTCGTTTGTTTGACGTTAACGCTTGTTCAAGTTCTTGAGTCCGTTGGTCGCAAGGACCAAGCATGAAGAAGCGAACAGCACCCGCTGAAAAACGCAAGTCGCCCGCGAGGGAACTTGCTGCATCCAAGACAGCAGGGCAGGGGAGGCTGGTCAAGTTTGTGTGGCCAGCCATCGCAGCAGGCTTTGGCGCGTTGCTGGTGTTGAGTTTCTTCGCACCTGCGGATTCGATTAGCGTTTTCTTGGGAACCGCTCTGCCGCAAAACTTTGGTTGGTTAATGTTGGCGGTGGTTGCCGCTTTCGCGAGTCGCAAATCGCCCATGCATGCTCGCGTCAGTCGCTGGGAAATGATGACTATTTGCGGTGGATTGATCTGGTTGCTGGTTGCCAGTTGGATTGCATCGAGCCGAGGAGATGGTCGCGCGGTGTGGAACGGATTCTGGCAGATCGCTTCGATTGCAAGCTGTTTTTATATCGGTCGGGCGCTGCTTCAGTTCGCCCAAGTTCGAAAGGCGCTGGTCATGCTGTTGATTGTGGCTTGCAGCGCACTTTCGATTCAAGGCTTGGAGCAAGTAGCGATCAGTATGCCGCAAAACCGTGCCGCTTACTTAAAGGATCCCGAACGCATGTTGGTCGAGCAAGGGATTGATGCTCCAGCAGGCTCGCCGCGTCGCAAACAGTTTGAAGATCGCTTGAACAGCCCCGAACCGTTCGCAACATTTGCTTTAGCGAATTCGCTAGCCACACTGCTGAGTCTTGGAGTGATGCTAAGCGCAGGAGTGCTGCTTGAAGCGGTTGTTGCCGTTCGCGGTGCTCCCGACGTTCACAATATTACAGTTAATCGTGAACAAGAAACTTATAAGAGCCAACGCAAGTGGATTGGTATCGCTGCGTTGGCGATTGTGTTGGCGCTACAGTTGATCTGCTTGTTGCTAACGCGCAGCCGGACAGCTTATTTGGCTTTGATGATTGCGATGGCGATCTGGTTTGCGTTGGAATGGTCGCGATGGACAGTTCTCTTCTCGCGGCGTGCGTTGCAGTTGAGTGGCGGAGCACTGATCGTCGTGGGGCTGGCCGCGTTCGGATGGTTGCTGTCGGTGGATCGACTTGTTTGGAGCGAAGCGTCGAAGAGCTTCGGTTATCGGCTGGAGTATTGGCAAGCAACGCTGGCGATGATTCGCGATCACCTGTGGACTGGTGTGGGCCTGGGGAATTTCCAAGCTTACTATCCGCAATACAAACTTGAACGCGCCAGCGAGATTATCGCTGATCCGCATAATTGGATGTTAGATATCGCCGCCACGCTTTCTGTACCGACTCTGCTGCTAGTGCTTGGATGGTTGAGTGTCACATTGACTAAGTCGCTGGCACTGTGCATGGCTGAAAGCAGAAGTGAGCTGGGCAGTGCTGAGTTGAGCAGTCGTGAGTCGGCCGGTCTTGCGCGGGGCGATCAGCTTGGCGATCGTGAGCGTCGAATGCAGGGCGGGTTGCTACTTGGACTGATCGTGGGTGCAATCGGGGGCGGTTTCGTCGAAGCGAGTTTCTTGTCGCTACTCGGTATGCTCGATTTTCAGGTGACGGCAGTCGCATGGATTATCGCTGCGGTGTTGGGTTGGCTGGCTTGGCATTGCGGCGCGAAGGAAGCCGGTGCCCGGAATCTACTTGCTGGGGTCCTGGCAATGTTGTGTTGCTTGCTGGCTGCCGGAGCTTGGCAAGCGTCGGGGATAGCGCTGCCGTTGCTGGTTATTTTGGCGATACTCTCGAGCGACAACAGCGCTAGGAATAGCGGCAGAAGTAATGAAAGCGCGGCGACAGGGACCGCGGCGACATGGATCGGGCCAGCATTGGCTTTGTCGGCACTTGCGATCTTCGTCCTTCAAACTTGGCGACCAGTGACGCAGAGTTGGATATATGCTGAGCAAGCATCAACGGCTCGGTCGGCTGACGAACAACTGCGGTTGATGGAAGCAGCCGTTGCGGCGGATCCTCTAGACGCTGAACGCGAGGTTCAGTTCATTCAATTGATCGCGGCGCGGACCAATGCGATTCAAGATGCTTCGATGTTCTCCGAAGCTGTCCGCGGTTTACTGCAACGACTTGCGGATTTCGCGCCGACGGACGGTGTGGGCTACTTGCGACCGAAGCTGGCAGGGCAGATTGCGTTCGATCTTGGGGCGAGAGCCGCCGAGCTGGGCATGCCAAACGGCGAACTGTTGGCTGCATCCGGGGGTTTTTACAACACAGCGATCGAACGATATCCTAGTAGTGTTGAGTTGCTGATACAGCGAGCTGTGGTGGCGGCAATCGCCGGCGATTGGCCGACAACATCGGCGGAGCTTCAGAAAGCTGAAGAAATCAGCGATCGAACTCCGCACGCGGACAAGCAGATTGGATCGCAATTGATTTGGATGCCGCTGGTTCCCGAGGGTTATCCTTCCCAAACTGGCTATGTTCCTGCAGAACCTTTGTTCACTTGGCTGCGTACGCAATCAAAAGCGAAGTTGGGCGAGCTCGATTCGAACTCTTTGCGCGAGACCGCCACGCCTTTCGCAGAGCCTCAGGGCGTGCCACCCTGAAAATTTAAATATTGACGAAGTACTGGCTGTCTTCACCTAAGACCTACTTTCGAATTTGTGAGTTTATTGATGCTGCGAATTATCATCCCGATTTTTATTGGCGCTGTAGTTGGATTGGGAATTGGCTGGGTCCAATCGAATGCTTTGTATCGCGGGTACGAAGAGCGTTTCGAGCCTAGTCGCGCGACGGCGGCTGAGGTTTCGGGCGAAATGACGCGGGAAGAAGTAATTGAAAAATCGGTCGGCATTCCTCGTGTGGAAGTGTTTGGTGGCACAACTTTTGACTTTGGCAACATGAAGCTTGGCGAGTCGATGTCGCACGAATTTCCGTTTCGCAACATCGGCGAGGGTCCACTGAATTTGACAATGGGCACATCCACTTGCAAATGCACCATCGGCAATTTGAACAAGTCGATGCTCATGCCTGGTGAAGAAACGATGATCAAGTTGACGTGGACTCCGAAAGCTGCGGCTCTCGGCTTCAGTCAGTCGGCAACAATTTTGACCAGCGATCCAAGTCAGCAAGAAGTGCAATTAAGTGTCACAGGCAAGGTTGGTCAGAGCATCGTGTTCAGTCCAGCGACGTTGGTCTTGGGCGACTTTTCAAGTACTGAGCAAACGACGCATAAGTTCTATGTGTTCTCGCACATGAAAGATGTGACGCTGGAGTCGTTGAGCTGGAGCGATCCTGACGATAGCAAGCACATTGTTTTTGCACAGTCTGAAGTCGATCCTTCGTTCAATGCTGATAACGCGAAGGCTCATAAGGCTTACGAAGTTACGGTCACGATCAAGCCTGGTCTGCGACTCGGTCCGCTCAATTCGCGGATCCTAGCGACGACCAACATGGCCGACAAATTGGACCCGATCGAATTGCCGGTAACCGGACGAGTGTCAGGCGATACAGAGCTGATTGGCGGCCCTTCGTTTGATGCCACCAAAGCAATCTTGACGTTTGGAACCGTTAGTTCGTCGGAAGAGTCGGTAATCCGTTTGCAATTGAGCATGCAAGGCTCAGACCGTGAAGGCGCGGAACCGAAAGTGATCTCGGTAGTACCTTCGGATTCGCTGCAAGTTGAAATTGGTGAGTCTCGCGACTCTGCCAGTCGGCGATTGTTTCCGGTCATCTTTCGTGTACCTAAAGGTGCTCCCGAGGCAGCGTATCCCGGATCCAATGCAAGGAACTTTGCAAAAGTAATTATCAAGCCAAGCGACAGTTCGGCGGAGGTGCCGATTTACATCCGTTTGATTGTGACGAAATAGCTGCGAGCTTTGAAACGGAATGGAAAAGCCCAATTTTCTCGATGGGCATGATCGACTAGGTTCTATACAATCGAGGATTTCGCGGCTTTACAGTGGCAAGCGTCGTGTTGTGGCTAAGGCTGCACCGGGTGAGCGGCTAGTCGGCAATTACGGTAACGGAGGTTGTAGTGCTCTGCTTAAATCGAAACGGATGGTCGACGCATTGGGCACTGATCGGCTTGATCGCTATTGCTAGCGGTTGCCAACCTGAAGCTACGCCAACTGCGGAGAATGCGCATGCTCCGGAACCGCACAATTCTTCAGCGGCTGAGAATTCCAAGCTGCAACCGGAATTGACTCAGTTACCGCAAATCGAGCCGGGCGCGGTCGCCGAAGACGGTACCGTGTTACTCGCTCCGCCAACAACGTCCGAGGTCGCGGCTTCCGACGTCGCTTCCGAAAAATCGTCCGATGAGCAACCGGACACGCAGTCCGAAAAATTAGCGGTCGCGCCAGCCGACATCATTCTCGATTCGGTACCTCAACCGCCCGCCGACGCTCAATTCGGTGAACCAACTCTGGCAGGTGAACCAACTCTGCCGGATGCGTCCGGTTCGCTCGCCCCGATTGTTGGCAATCCGCCGGATATTATTCCGCCAAGTGTCTCACAAATTGTATCGCCCGATGCTTCGACTGCGACTGAGCCGAATTCGTTGACGTCGTCAAACGCGCCGGAAGAAAACTCAGGTGAGAATGCGAACGCGGACGCAGCGATAGTTGCCGACAAAGCGGTCCAATCACCCGTAGGAAATCTGGCAACGACCGACGAACTGAACCAAAAGATCGCTGAAGATTGGCCGCAACCGCAAGCGGTGTTGCTGTTAACTGGGCAACAGCACGGATACTTGGAACCTTGCGGATGCACCGGGCTTGATCGGCAAAAAGGCGGCATCATTCGTCGCGACACCTTGTTGACTCAATTGCGAGACAAAGGCTGGTCGGTCATTCCGTTGGATGTCGGCAATCAGGTGCGACGAACAGGACGGCAAGCTGAGATTAAGTTTCGCGTTACCGCCAATGCATTCAAGACAATGAACTACAAAGCGGTAACGCTCGGTTTCGATGACTTGCACCTCAATAGTGCTGGGTTGGTGCAAGTGGCCGCCTCGGATGATGTTGTGAAGAATCCGGGGATGTTCATTTCCGCGAACACGAGCATTTACGATACATCCTTTTGGCCAACGGCTCAGGTCATTGAAGTCGGTGGACGCAAGATCGGCATCACAGCTTACTTGGGTGAAGAGTATCAAGGTGAGTTGACCGGGAACAAAGACATTACCGTGGCCGATCCTGAGACTTCGCTGAAGAAGGTGGTCGCAGAACTGAAGTCAAAAGGTTGTGACTACTTAGTGTTGCTCGCTCACGCGAATCAAACTGCTTCGGAGCAGATGGCGGCTCGCGTACCCGGTTTCGATTTGGTGGTCACCGCGGGCGGGTTGGGCGAGCCTCGCAATGTGCTTGATCCGATCCCCGGTTCGTCAGCGATGATTTCGCAGGTCGGTACGAAAGGGATGTTCGCGTGCATCGTGGGTCTGTTCGACGATGAAAAAACGCCTGTTCGTTATCAGCGGATCGCGATCAGTTCGCAGTTCAAAGATTCTCCGCGGATGCTTGAATCGTTCAAGCAGTACCAAGAAGTGCTGCAGAGTGAAGGTTTCGAAGGCTTGGGCGTGAAGTTCAAAACGGCCCCGAAGCCCGGTGAGTTCGTTGGCAGTGACGCTTGCGGCGATTGCCATTCGACAGCCTTCGAAGTTTGGGAAAACTCGCGGCATTTCCATGCGACGGATTCGATTGTCTCGCCTCCCAATGATCGCGGCGCGATTGCTCGTCACTTCGATCCTGAATGCGTGAGTTGTCACGTAACGGGTTGGGATGCCCAGAAATTTGAACCGTTCGAGTCTGGTTATTGGTCGCTCGAGAAAACGCCAAAGTTAGTCGGCAGCGGTTGTGAGAATTGCCATGGCCCCGGTTCCGAGCATATCGCAGCAGAGGAAGATGGCACGGACAATGAACTGCTCAGTCGGCTGCGCGAACAGATGCGTTTGCCGCTTAAACAAGCGGAAGCGAAATGTGTCGAGTGCCACGATACAGACAACAGTCCCGAATTCAACTTCAAAGAGTACTGGGAAGAAGTGAAGCATATCGGCAAGGACTGATCGTTTCTGGGACTTTCATTTCAGTGTTCATTTCCATGTTCATATGAGTGTTCGCTATCAGGTTGAGCTTGAGGTCCGGGTATCCGCGCCCGCAGCGCGAGAAAGCCGCTGCAACACTTAATCGCGAGCAGTATGTCGAAAATGACAATCGCGACTAAGACAACAGACCAACCGCTTAACCACTCGATGTAGATGGCTGCGAATACAAAGAATCGCGGTCGAACGATCCAAGAGTATGGGACAGCGAGCGCGTTGCGAACCATGGCCATCGATACAACGATCGCATACAAGAACACATACAGTCCACCAAACGCGATGCTGAAGCTGTCGGGGCTGCGAATCAAGTGCGCGATCATCACCAATGTGACCACCGCTTGATCGGTAAAAGTATCCACGAAGCTACCGCGCGGCGAGTCAACGCGTTGGTGTCTTGCGAGCGGACCGTCAAGCCCATCGAGCAGCACGTGGAGTAGCAGCCCAATGAATGCGGCGACCGCTTGATTTATCAGCCACAGCGGAAAGAACGCGGCTCCACAAACTCCAGAGGCGATCGTAATCATGTCTGGAGTAACGCCGCAGCGCGTGAGCAGCTTCAATAGCGGCTCGAAGCCAATTGCTCGTAATCTTTGCCCGTATTCCATCCAAGCTCGTTCGCCCTCGGAGTAGCAATCCGCCTTGGGTGGCGGATCATTTGCTGCATCTTTTTGCGTGTTCATCGATTTGTTTCAAAACGGCCAAAAGACAAAGCAGGGCAGGGGGACTGCATTGTAATCGTTGCTCGACCACTTCGCCGCTCGGCAACGCTGCCGTGCGCATCGTTGCCGAGCGCATCGTTCGGATTGACAGCGCACGGGAGCGGCGAGTAGTTACACTCTGTGTGACTTCACAACACGCGCCGGATTCGCTCATGCTGTTCATCAACCAGACTCTGCCTACGATCGCTGCCAACCTCGCACTGGAAGATGCCTTGCTTGAGCAAGCTGAATCTGGTCAGTGGCACACCGAATATCTGCGAGTGTGGGAGGCGAAGCAAGATTTTGCAGTGATTGGACGCGGCAGCAAATTCGCGCAGGAAGTAAACGTCGCGGCTTGTGAGGATGCTGGCATACCGGTGTATCGAAGAGCCAGTGGCGGAGCTGCAATTGTGGCGGGGCCGGGTTGTTTGCTATACGCGGTAATGCTGTCACTGAAAGAACGACCTCGACTGGCGATGGTCGATGTGACGCACGAGTTCGTGATGCAGCAGATGGTCGCCGCGTTGAAACCGCTCGCGCCGGGACTAACTTACGCCGGCACTTGTGATTTGGTCTTGGATGGTCGCAAAGTCAGTGGCAACAGTTTACGCGTGCGGCGCGATTGGTTGCTGTACCACGGAACCCTTTTACTCGACATGGATTTGCAAAAAATAGAACGCTACTTGAATCATCCGCCGCGCGAACCCGAGTATCGGCAACATCGCCGCCATCATGAATTCGTGGCCAACATCCATTGTTCAGCCATTGATGTGACGCGACGGTTGAAGCAGCAATGGCAAGCGACAGAGGCGGATGTGACGCTACCGCTGGCCATGACCGAAGAGCTCGTTAAGCAGAAGTACTCACAGGACAGTTGGAACAAGCAGCGATAGCTGGTTGACTTATGATACGCAGAGGCAAGGATTCGTCCCGCATATGATTAACGTAGACAGCAGTGGTTCGCAGCTTATTTACGAAGTGGACTTCAGTGAAGCGACTCGGCATCTGCTGACGATTTCGTTGTGGATACCGCGAGCTCAGCAAGATAGATTGACGATCATCTTCCCAGTTTGGACGCCGGGCAGTTACATGATTCGCGAGTACACTCGTAACATCGAATCGCTGACGGCAACTGCGCACAGCGATCGGCTTGAACCTTCCCTGGGAGCGTTGTCGGCGCAGCGATTTGAAAAGAATACTTGGCAAATCGAAACCGACTCATCGGCTTGGGTCCAAGTGCGTTATCAACTCTACTGTCGCGAGATGTCGGTGCGCACGAATTGGGTGGAGCGCGACTTTGGCTTTTTAACTGGCGCGGCGACATTTCCGTTCGTCGAAGATCGAAACACCGAGTCGATCGAGCTGCGTATGACACTCCTCCCGGGTTGGGATAGCGTAGCCACTTCGCTTGCGCAACTGGACCGCAACGGACATGAGGTTCGTTTGCGTGCGCAGAACTATGATGACCTAGTTGATTCACCGATTGCAGTCGGTAGTTTTCCAGTCTGCAGTTTCAACGTTGGCGAGCACTTGCATTATCTCGCGAACGTTGGCGACGATGACATGTGGAACCTGGAGAAAGCGGCGGAAGACGTTTCCAAGATTGTTGCCGCAGAGCAGGCTTTCTGGGGCGAGGTTCCGTACGACGACTATTGGTTCATTAATTTATTAACCGAGACTGGCGGTGGATTGGAGCATGACAACTCGACGGTCTTAATGGCTAGCCGTTGGACGATGCGCAAACGCGAGTCTTATCTCAATTGGTTAGCACTGGTGAGCCACGAATTTTTCCATACGTGGAACGTGCGTCGCCTGCGTCCTAAAGCACTCATGAGCTACGATTACGAACAAGAGCAGTATTTGCGCGAGCTGTGGATCGCTGAAGGAATCACCAGCTACTTCGATGATCTATTTCTTGTGTGGTCGGGTTTATGCACGCGCGAAGAATACCTTTGTCGGCTTTCGAAGAACATCCAGTCCGTACAGACAGCTCCCGGGCGACTAGTTCAAGGCTTGGCGGAGGCTTCGTGGGATACTTGGACGAAGCATTATCGCCCGGACGAGAACACTCAGAACGCTCGCATTAGTTACTACCTCAAGGGCGCGGTGCTGGCGTGGATACTCGATACAGAGATGCGTCGCGCCAGCGGCGACCAGCATGACTTGGCCGCGATCATGAAGCAACTGTGGCAAGAGTTTCGACACACGGGTTACACAATTTGTGATTTCGAGCGACTGGTTGAGCAGCGATGCGGAAGCGAATTGCGAGAGTGGTTGCAAGTTCAAGTTCGCGAACCGGTTGAGCTTGAGTTTGATGGAACGCTGCGTCATTACGGTTTGCGATTCAAGTTTGGCAGCGGCAAGAAGGAAGGCGCAAGCGATCGACCAGTTTGCGATGTTTGGATCGGTTCCGATTCTTCGGCGGTGGATGGTCGGCTGTGCGTGCGCCGCGTCTATCGAGGTTCGCCCTCGGATTTGGCTGGATTGAATGTGGACGATGAACTTGTTGGGCTGGACGGTTATCGTTTGACTCCCGAAGCGTGGCCCGAGCGGCTCGGTATGTACCAACCCGGCCAAGAGCTCGAGTTGCTGATCTCAAGACGCGGGCAGCTCAAGCAACTGCGAATCTGTCTTGGCCGCAAGCCGCTTCACAACTGGCAACTGGAACTGGACCCAGCGGCAACCGCGGGCGCTCGAGCCAATCTTGCGAAATGGCTGCAGCGATCTGACGGTTGTGAATCCAGTTCGGCGTTGTTACCGCAAACGTTGGCAAGTGAACCAGCCGCTGCGAATCGGCTCGTTCGCTAGTTGCGTCGCTCGCCACGACCGCGCGGCGCCACGCGTTCGTTAGTCGCGTTTGCGGGTGCTGGGCGAGGAATGTCGACAACTCGAATGGAGCGACGATCCGTGTGCGCTGTGCCATTGATGTCCGTCGCTTCCACTTCAACAAAGTGAGTTCCGATTGGCATAGTGGCGGGTAGCAAAGATCTCCACAGGTGATCGGTAGTCGCTGGTCCGGGTAGCGTAGTTCCGTTCGGCGGAGCGTCGCTTGCTTCCAAACGCTTCATCTCGAGGAAATACGGATCCACTCCTTCAACATGCTCCATGGATTGCCATTCACCGTCAGGTAGGACTCGAAACTTGGCGGTTGAACGCTTGGAACCATTGAATACATTCACCACGATCGCTGTCTTGATGGCGTCCGCCCACGTGATTTCTTCCGGCATGTGAATCGTCATTTGGTGATTAGCCGGTCGTCGCGCTGCACGGAAGTCGATACTGTATTTGGTTCCATCGAACGAGATGATGCTGTATCCATTCGGACCGCCATCACTCATCGTCGCGTTTGGAATTCCAAGCTCATCGGTCGCACCGCGCCACCAGCTGCCACATACGGTTACATTGACGACGTGATGATGCGGCTCGGCGCCGTGAAAGCCATCTTCTTTGTCGATAAAGTGATGCTTCAAAAAGTGTGTATGGGCTGAAATAGAAAGTGCGAAGGGACGATTTTCAATCAAGCGATATAATTCTTGGCGATCTTCGACGTTGACTAGAGGAATGTGCATCATTAGCACCACTAACTGATCGGCTGGGATGAGGCTCAAGTCCTTCTTGATGAACTCCATCTGCTCAGGCCCCAAGCCGCCGGTGTAGTGACCGCGCTGAGTCTCTTCGGCTCCGTGCCACATTACGTCGTCAAGCGCCAGGAAATGCACAGTGCCGTAGTCGAACGAGTAGTAACTGGGGCCGAAGTGCCGTTCGAATGTTTCGTCAGAATGTTTGTCGTCGGCTGCTTCGTAGTTCATATCGTGATTGCCGATCACGTTGTACCAAGGCAGACCCATCAGCGCGATGGCTTGATTGTGAGGTTCGAAGACAGTCAAATCATCGAAGACCACATCGCCCAGAGTAATACCCAGCGACGCGCCGTGTTTTTCTTCCGCGACAATTTGCTCGATGATGTCATGCGTC
This sequence comes from Pirellulaceae bacterium, assembly GCA_041739135.1. GTDB lineage: Bacteria > Planctomycetota > Planctomycetia > Pirellulales > Pirellulaceae > Aureliella. The sequence goes on along the minus strand of JBGSOM010000001.1, from coordinate 27,040 downwards.
ATGTATTCAACTTCTTTGACATTCCGAGGCTGAGTATCACCGAAGAGAAGCGCTCTGAACTGATCGGGCTCGTCCTGTTTCGTCAGTGGGAAATCGATCGAGGCAGGAAGCGGTCCGGTTGGAGCAACACCTGGGTACTTGAAGTTGGCAGGTGAGCCGGCGGGTTTGTGGATGTAGTAAAACTGTGGCAAGTTGTTCGCGTTCAGCGGTGTCATCCAGCCTCGCGGTTTGATGACGAACACAATGCAGTCGTCGGAGACCGGGACTTCGTACTTGCCATCGTTATCAGTCGACACGATATCTTTGCCGTTGCTGACTTTGACATCCTTGATTCCCGGTTCGTCAGCGTCGCGCACACGATTTTTGTTTAAGTCTTCGAAGACAATTCCGCGGGCGACTTGCGTTAATGCCACCTGAGCTGGAGCAGGTTTCGGCTCGTGAGGTGCGGCATTGGTGGTTCGCTGCGTTATGGCCGCTGTCGTTACAGCGATGCAAAGAGCCAGTTGAAACGGTGTTAAATTGAACATAGGTGCCTCGTCGAAGGAATTTCTGGAGCCTGAGTGCTCGATTGTGGCAAGTACGGTCAAATGCTCAAGCGTTGAAATGATGAGTATTGGATGAAGTATTTTTCTCAGTGTCTTAACGTCGCAGTGCACTTTCGTTCGGGAGCGCAAAGCTCTTTACCCTAGGCAAAGAACTTCTTTAATTTTCTCCGAAAGTTAACCTAGCGCGACTATTTCGTCTGGGTGGTAATTGGTATTTTACAGCAACCTCGTTTGTAGCGTTCATGCGGTTAGGCTGACCGCTCTGTGCCAATACGCGGTCGTTTGAGCTCGGTGGCTCGATGACCTAAAGAAGTCCATCAACGGAGAATTCCCATGCCGTTCAATATGCTCAGTCGCCTTTTCGGGCGAGGTCGCAGTTCATCGCGTCGAGTTACTAATCGCAGCAGCTTTCGCGGTCGTACGCGAAGCAGTTATCGATCGAGCTTCCGCAAGCAACTGGTAGAGCAGTTGGAAGAACGCCGGGTGCTGGATGCAAGCTATTTCGATCTTTCCGCGGGGAGCTTGACTCAGGATTGGTCAAATGCCGGGCTGATAACCGCAAATGACGATTGGTTGGGAGTCCCGAGTATTGTTGGTTTCCTCGGTCAGAACCTTACAACAGCGACCGGAGTTGATGCGAGGACGGTAACCGGAACTTCAACTGTTGACAACGATATTGATGTTATCGCAAATCAAACAAATCCGAATACTCTGTCTTCGGGAAATGTTGCCGAGTTTGCTATAGCAAATCCTGTGGTTGCGATTCAGGGGTCAGGCACCGCAGATGCTCCGTACCTGCAGTTCCACTTGAACACGACGGGGCGAATGGCCGTGCGTTTTCAAGCGAATCTTCGCGATATAGATGGAAGTAGTGATAATGCGATCCAGCAAATCAATGTTCAGTACCGCGTGGGAACATCTGGAGTTTGGGAAAATGTCAACGGCGGCTACTTTGCAGACGTTACGACGGGGCCGAGTTTAGCAACAGACGAAACAGGACTTGACGTGACGCTGCCTTCGGCGGCAGATAATCAAGCCCAGGTCCAAGTTCGCGTGATGACCACCAATGCTGCTGGAAATGATGAGTGGGTTGGAATCGATGATATCGTTATATCTAGCACCGCTGCCGGTGGAGATGCCACGCCTCCGACGCTGGTTTCCATGGACGACAATGATGGTGACGACACGGTTGCCTCAGGAGACAGCCTGACGTACACAGTCACCTTCAATGAAGACATTGATGCTGCAACGGTTACCCCAGCTGACTTCGATAATGACGGAACCGCAGGGATCGCAATTGGGACGATCACGGAAACTTCTGCAGGCGTATTTTCTGTCCAGGTGAATACGACTTCCGCTGGGTCCCTGCGGTTGCGAATCCCGACAGGTTCAGTGATCACCGACGTGGCAGGAAACGCTCTGGTTGTGCCGGTTTCGGATGATACTGAGGTGACCGTGACTGCTGGAGATATTACTCCGCCAACAGTTGTTTCGATCACCGACGATGATGCAGACGACATCATAGGCGTCGGTGCGATGGTGACGTACACGGTAACCTTCAGCGAAGATATCGATGAGAATACAGTCAGTGCCGCAGACTTCAACAATGCGGGGACTTCGACAGTGACGTTTGGAACGATCACCGAAACGTCGCCAGGCGTCTTTACGATCCCTGTGACCGCTACATCGGCAGGAACCGTGCAACTGCGGATTCCGACCGATGCTACGATTTTGGACGTCGCCGGTAACGCGTTGGTCGTAGACCCTGCAATACTGGACGCCGAGACTATCACGGTCGACGGAACCGCTCCAACGCTGACTTCGATTGGAGACAACATCAGTGGCGGACCTGGCTTCACGAATTCGCCGATCACGTTCACCGTGACTTTTAATGAAGACATTGACGCAGCGACCGTCACTGCGGATGACTTCGACAATGCAGGTACGGCGACAGTGACCTTTGGTGCGATCAATGAAACGTCACCGGGTGTGTTCAGCGTTGTAGTAACGCCAACCACTGTGGGAACGGTTCAGCTTCGCATCCCAACGACTGCTGTAATTTCCGACGTTACCGGAAACAACCTGGATGTAACCACTGCGCTGCTCGACGACACAGTCATTACGGTCAATGCGGTGACGACGCTGACGGTCGGCGATCTTTCGATCATTGGGTTCAACTCGAATACCCCCGATGGATTCGCGTTCGTTTCATGGGTTGACCTGTTGCCTGGAACGGTGATCAAGTTTACCGATAATGCGTTCTTGTCGGCAGGATCAGCAAATGCTGCGAATAATGCACGTGGCGGTGAGAACTTTGTGACCTGGAGCAACAGCACGGGAAGTACGATTGCGGCAGGAACGGTCATCACGATCGTCGATGGAACGCCCGCGACAACGAACGCAGGAAGCGTAGTTCAAAGGCTGAGCGGTATCTCGAATAGTGGTGACAACATTTTCGCGTATCAGGGAGCGGGAGCAGGCACGACTACGACCAACTCTGATTTTGTAACAAACTCGAATCCAACGACATTTACAGGATCCATCGTTTTCGGCCTCGTCTTTGGTTCAGAATTTCTGACAGACGGAACGGCCTCGTCGAATACGACCTATCTTCCGAGCGAGCTGAATGTAGCCAACGGAAATATCGCGCTGTCGACTGCTTCCACCTCTCGCGGTCAGTACACAGGGGCACGAACAGCGACATCGATAGCTGAACTCAAGGCTTTAGTAACAAATCCTTCTAATTGGACATCTGACACGGGCGCGGGAGTGATCACGCTTGATACAACCGCGTTCACCTTCGCGGCCGACACCACACCGCCGACGGTGACTGCGATCGATGACAATGATCCGGACGATATAGTTCTCGTCAACGAGATGCTGACTTACACGATTGCGTTCAGCGAAGATATCATAGACAGTGGTGACGGTGCAGTTACTGCCGCCGACTTTGACAACGGTGCTGCCAGCAGTCCTTCCGCCATCACGATCGGCACGATTACGGAAACATCAGCAGGCATCTTCTCGGTCCAAGTCACTCCGACAACCGCAGGAAATCTGCAACTGCGAATACCGACTGGCGCGGTGATTACGGACGTCGCCGGCAATGCTCTAGTAGTCCCGATGACGGCTAACGTTGTCGTCACCGTGAACGCAAACGATGTCACGCCTCCAACAGTCGTTTCCATCACCGATGACGATGCCGATGACATTGTCGGTGTAGGTGCAACCGTGACGTACACGGTGACTTTCAGCGAAGATATCAACGCAGGAACAGTCAGTGCCGCGGATTTCGACAATGCCGGGAATTCAACATTTACGATCGGCACGATCACAGAAACATCCGCTGGTGTGTTCACCATTCCCGTGACGGCCACCTCCGCTGGGACGCTTCAACTCCGCATTCCAACGACGGCGACCATCCAGGACTTGAATAACAACTTGCTGGTCGTTGATCCACCGATCCTTGATGCGGAGACCATTACGGTCGACGGAACCGCCCCGACGCTGGCGTCTATCACCGACAGTATCAGCGGTGGCCCAAGCTTTACGAATCAGCCGATCACGTTCACCGTGACGTTCAACGAGGACATTGATGCGGCCACAGTCACGGCCGCCGACTTTGACAACGCGGGAACTTCAACGATTACGATCGGTGCCATCAACGAAACATCAGCGGGTGTGTTCACCGTTGTGGTGACGCCGACCACCGCCGGAACGGTTCAGCTTCGCATTCCAACCGGTTCTGTGGTTGCTGACGTTGCCGGAAACAACCTCGACGTGACCACCGCGCTGCTCGACGACACGATCATTTCAGTCAACGCTGTGACGACGCTGACGGCTGGTGATATTGCATTTACCAGCTTCCGATCCGACGGGGACGACCGTTTTTCGTTCGTGTTGTTGAAAGACATTGCTGACGGAACCTCCATCGCTTTTACTGACAACCGCTGGAATGACGATAACACTCTGGCAACCAATGAAAACGCGATGACCGTCATGTTCCTCAACGGTGGGTTGGGTTTCGCGGCCGGTACGCATTTTGTCTATGACAATGCTGTCACGCCAGTCGGTCCAAGAGTTCTGGGCAGCACTGGACTGGCCGGGACGGTTACCGGCGCGATTTCGGGACTGGCAACAGGCGGCGATTCAATTCTCGCTTATCAGGGAGCTGCTCCAACTGACGGGAACTCTGCCGCATGGATTGCAGGGATTAACAGCCGCTCGTGGAACAATTCTCCGACAGGCAACAGTCAGTCAGCGTTGCCCACAGCATTGACCGTAGGTATCAACGCGATTCAACTGACCGACACAGCAACCGATATCGACAACGGCGCGTATCAGCCGCCATTGTTCATAGGTTCGATTGCTCAGATCAGAGCGAGCGTCAATAACATCGCAAATTGGCAGACGTCGAACGACCCAGGACCGGTCTCAACCACTCAGTTCATCATCGGAGAAGTCTCGACCGACCTGTTCATCAGCGAAGTGGTGTTTGATCCCGAAGCAGCGAGTGACACGGGTGAGGAATATCTTGAACTGCGAGGGACTCCGAACGCTTATGTCCCCGCGGATGCTTATCTGGTCATGCTCGATGGTGACAGCGAAGACGGCGCTGGTTTGATCGATCATGTTTTTTACATCGCGGGCATGCAGCTAGGGTCAAACGGGTTCCTTGTCCTGAGACAGTTCGGAAGTAGTTACGCGGTGGACCCAGCCGCGAACGTCTTCACTGCAACCTCCAGCGGCTGGGGCGCTGACTGGTCCAGTCGTTCCACCGATATTGAAAACGGCAGCGTGACGGTGATGATCATGCAGTCGGCAGCAGCGCCAGTCCCGGATGCGGATGTTGACAGTGACAACGACGGTACTCTCGATGGCGTCGCCACAAGCTGGACGATTCGCGATGCGATCGGCAACATCGACGGCGGAGCAACCGACACCGCCTACGGTTTCCTGAATACATCCGGCAACGGAAATGGCTTGGTTCCTGCGGGTTCTACTTTCGTAAACCTGAGCGGTTACCATCCCGACTACATGGCTCGCAACGGCAATTCCACTGGTTACACGCTCGTAAATTCTGCGGCGTCGGATTGGGTCGTGGGTGAACTTGCTGGTGCGATGCCGACGATCACTTTGGCAACGGGCGGATTTACTCGGCCCGCTATTTATGCTGGTGCTGCGGTGGATGATTTGGGAGCCGTAAATTCGTTTACGGCTGGTTTGGCTGATCCCGTGCTGACTGTGACTGCTGGGAACGCGGTATACACAGCGGCCGTATATGCAGGTGCGAGCGTTTCGATTACTGGTGCTGTGGAGCCAATCCCTACAGCAACGTTGACGTATTTTGTCGGTACCGGCACGACTGGAGAAGATTTAGGTTCCGCAGCGCCGACAAATGTTGGGACTTATACCGTTGTGGCCAGCACGCTCGCGAACTCAGCGAACAATGCGGCAACTAGCCAACCGGTGACTTTCCAAATTACACCCGCCCCGTTGACTCCGACTGCAACTGCGAGCACTAAAGTCTACGACGGAACGCCGGCAGCTACTGTTGCGATTTCGCTTGCCGGTGTGCTGGGAAGTGACGTGATATCGGGAACGGCGAGCGGTACGTTCGACAATGAGAATGTTGGTTCAGGTAAAGCAGTGACGGTGGGTGCAGTGACACTTGCTGGCGCTGCGTCGAGCAACTATGTGGTCGGTGCGGCTGCGAATACTACTGCGAGTATCACCGCTAAGTCGCTATCCGCCACAGGTTCCGCCGCGGACAAGGTTTATGATGGGACGACGAGCGCAGCGGTGACATTGGAACTGACAGGCTTCATTCCGGGCGATACGGTCACAGCCACGGGGACAGGGAACTTTGCTAACGCGAATGTCGGCATGGACAAGCCGGTCACATTGAGCAACCTCTTGCTGGACGGTGCCGATGCGGGTAACTACATCATCGGTACGACGAACAGCCCCACCGCTGATATCACGGCCAAGGAACTAACGATCACTGCGGAGGCCAAGTCGAAGATCTATGGTGAAGCGGATCCGGCGTTGACGTTCGGAGCAAGTGGCTTGATCGGATCCGATGCGATTACCGGAGCGTTGACTCGGGTTGATGGAGAGAACGTAGGAGCCTATGCGATTCAGAAGGGCACCGTGACGGCGGGCAGCAATTACTCGATTACGTATGTGGGCGCGAACCTGACGATCACACCGCGGGAATTGACGATTACGGCTGATGCCAAGTCGAAGTTGTTTGGACAGGCCGATCCGCTGCTTACATTTTCAGTGAATGGACTGGTTGCTACTGACAGTATCGCCGGAAGTTTAACAAGGGACCCTGGCGAGGTGGTTGGTACGTACGCGATTTTGCAAGGATCCGTCGCAGTTGCTGGCGCTGCCAGCGCTAATTACTCTGTGACCTACATCGGGGCGAGTTTGACGATTAGTGCTGCGGCACCAGCGGTTTCATCGGTAATGGTTAATGGCGCTGACGCATTCCTCACACCAAGTCAACGTTCGCTGATCACCAGCCTTACCGTTAGTTTCGATACGACTGTCGCACTGGCCTCGGGTGCATTCACGCTATTGAATCTCGATACCAATACTGTTGTGGAGAATTTGATTATTTCGCCAAACGCCGCTTCGACGCAATTCACTCTGCGATTCGGCACTGGAGCAGGGGTACTTCCTCGCGCTGGATCAGGCATCGCAGGAAACGCTTTGCTTGACGGAAATTATCGACTACAAATTGACGCCACCAAGGTGAGTGCAAATGGCAGTGCAATGGCCGCTGATTATTTCTTTGGTGATGTGTTCGAAGACAAGTTCTTTGCACTCTTCGGAGATGCTGACGGTGACGGTGATGTCGATGGAACGGACACGATTGCGCTGCGTAGACACGCTCGGGGCTTGGAGTACAACGCCGCTTTGGACTTTGATGGCGATGGAGTACTCATTAATGATCTCGAAGATGTCAACGCCTACAACGCAAACCGCAACAAGCTCCGACGACGATTCAATTAGGTTTTACTTCGGTTTTGCAAATTGAAACTGAAGCCGTTTTTACGCACCGCGAGAATTTAAGCATCAGCAGAAAAGGTATAAAATGATAAAGCAATGTTTCTTCATCTTAGTGGCTCTCCTGAGCTTGGCGTCTCAAGCATCAGCCGCCATTGTCTACCGACTTAGCTTCGATTCGACAGGCAGTTCGTTGATCACCAATGCAAACATGAATTTAGGTGATTCAGCGACATTCAATGTCTACCTTCATGAGTTGTTCATTGACGGTACGGATACACCGCGAATTGGGACGGTCGCGGGAGAAGACGGACTAGTCACCGCAAATTTCGCGGTAAATCGAAGTGTTGGCACATCAGCGAATATTGTTGGTGCGGCGGGGAATGCGTTGTTCGATCTTGATGGTGCGCCGTTGGTCGGCGTCACAGCTGACAGCGCTACCATAAAGCAGGAGATTGGGATTTTTAGTGATCCCGTCGTAGCCACAACCTTTGCACCTGGCAGACGGACTGTACAGATCGGTTCAGTAACGCTGAGTGCACTTTCGCCAGGCCTGACTACGTTTAACTTGGCAGATTTTTCTATCGCCGACGACCTTGTAATCGGAGATGGAATCAGTCCTCCATTTATTGCTGACGGTGCTGAATTTGGTCAACTGAATATAACCGCGGTTCCTGAGCCTTCGTCTTGCGTCCTGCTTGGTTTGTCGACTCTTGGAGCTGCGGTTTGGCAGCGGCGAAAACTGCGGAAACAGGCTGTATGAGCTTCTAGATAAGCGAAGTAACTCGTCCCAGAGGAGCCGAGAGAATTTGGGCTGAGCATGCGGGTTAGGACAAGTCGTTTTCGTTGACTTCCAATGTCCACATCTTCTCGCCGAGCATTTGCACCCACTCGGCGCGAAGCGTAGCTGGCGATTGGGTTGTGTCGACATCGAGCTTGAGCCAAACGTGCGGGGTCGCTGATCCGTGCACGAGATCGGGATGAGCAACGTTTAACTTCGGTATAACTCGATCGTGAATGGGTGAAACGATCAATTGATAAATTGGATACCCGCAAACGGCTTCTGTCTTGTACTTGAGAAGTCGCGAGCAATGAATATCACCGCCCACCAGCACAACGCCAGTGATCTTCTCCTTACCGATAAACTCGAATAGCGATTGTCTTTCATACGAGTAAGTGCCCCAATCATCGCGTTCCTGATTCTGTTTATCATCCCAGATCATTCCGCAGGTGATTAGCTTAAAGGGAGCAGTGGATTGCTTGAGCGAATCTCGCAACCAATCCCACTGCTGCTTGCCCAAGAGCGTTGGCTGACTGGGGTCTGCGGGAGATGGTTCGGTACTGGCGAACCACCGCGTGTCGAGCAGCCAAACGTCCAGCCCGCCGTAGCGGAACATCGAATAAATGCCTTGGTCATCATGGCCGAAACTTGAAAGAGCGCGATACTCCGTGAACGCTCGACGCGTGTTCTCCTTGCCTTTCAGAGTTCCGTCAGTATCGTTGCCTCCGAAATCGTGATCGTCCCAAGTTGCCCAAGTAGGCGTGTGACAAATTAATTGTGCCAAGGGTTTAATCGAAAGGAATTGACGATGTCGTCGCCGAGCAAACTGGAGATCCGTCGAATCGATATAAGGTGTATCACCAAGCAAGACTAAGCCGTCAACGCGATCATTCTCGATATCAGACCAGAGTTTGATCGGCTCGAGATCAGCGCACGATCCGATCGCTAAACGCACTTTGCCGGGCGTCTCTCTTGGTGGTGCCGTCCGGAACGCGAACTCATCGGTGTTGAATAGAGTCTCTGCAACATGCGGTAATGCATATCTATATTCTGTCGCGGGCTCGAGGTTGGTGATCGACCACCGCACACAGTAATCGCGATCTGGATGTGCATCGGCTTCCAGTTGCTGAACGATTCGCTGGCCGGTGGCATCATAGACAATCAATTGAACTGGCCCGGTAACGTTAGCCGTTCGGAACCAGATGAAGCACGATGAATCGGAAACATGTCCGACCATGGGACCAACAGAAGGTGCTTGCTGGGTTTCCATGCCGCTCGCCTGCATGGAGTGCAAGGCGAGCGGAGCGGTTAAGAGAGCAAGATTGAAGGCTCTGCGATTGTCGGCGCGGAATTCCACGGTGAGTCGCTCGCAATCTGTTGGTCGAGTTTCTGAATGGCCAGCCAGCGATCGTGCGGCAGATGCACACTGCATCGGCCCCAGCTCTACTCTGGCAATCTTCCCATTTCAACTTTAGGCAACGTTCCTGTTAAGGCCTTCATAAACTCGACCAGATCCGCTTTGTCTTGGGCGGTCGCGTCGAATTTCTTGATCTTGTCGCTTAAGTAAGGATTGGGGTGCCCGCCGATTACATACCATTCGACCACTTCTTCAAGCGTCTTTTGGCTGCCGTCGTGCATGTATGGAGCGGTGAGTGCTACGTTGCGAAGTGTTGGCGTCTTGAAGGCTCCGCGGTCAGCTATGTTGCCCGTCGTTGCTTCGCGTCCGAGGTCCGGCTTTTCAGAAGTCATACCGACTCCCAAGTTGTGATACTTTTCGTCGGTAAAGTTTGCACCAACATGGCACGCGGCGCAGTTGGCTTTGGCGCTGAAGAACAATTTGCGCCCACGGATCGCTGACTCGCTCATTGGGTTTGCATCTGCGGCGGACTTCAGCTTTTCATACTTTGCAAACAACTCTGGATCATCTTCCTTGAGTGCTTCGAGATCTTCGAGGTCATCTGCGAAGACTTCCTTCAATTTGATGAATGGTTCGTTGGCATCGTAAGCGCTATCGCCGGTGACTAGCACACGTTCGAAGGATGCGAGTGCGCGGCCGATGTCATCAATGTTTGGAGCGCGACCAAAGACCTTTTCAAATTGCTTGCGATAGATTTTGTTATCGCTGACTAGTTTCACGGCGAGTTCGTGAGTGAAGGTCATTTCGATTGGATTGGCGATCGGACCAACCGCTTGGGCTTCGAGTGAATCGGCGCGACCGTCCCAGAACTGTTCTTTGCTGAGGATGCGGTTGTAGGCGACTGGCGAGTTGCGATTGCCGGTTTGCCCGCCGACACCGACGCCGAACTGAGTATCCTTGGCGTAGCCGAAGCTTGGATGATGGCAGTCGGCGCAGCTGACTTCGGCATTCTTGGAGAATCGCTTGTCGAAGAACAGTTGGCGGCCAAGTTCGACTTTGGCGCGAGTCAGCGGATTGTCGGCGGGAATATACACTTGCGATTTGCCAATCTGCAGCGCAGGCGGCAGTTCAACTTCTAGCGGCTTGTGATTGTCGGGGTTGTTCAGCCAAGTCTCCACTTCGGCAAGTTTGAGCGGGCCGGCACCTGGAATTCCGCCGGTCAGCGCGCCTTCACCGAGCCGAACAGGGTTACCATCTGCGGCAAAAGCTCGCCCACTGAAGCTGGCGATTAGGACTAGGGAAGCCACGATTAACTTACGCATACTGCATCGACCTCGATCGAAAGGTGGGAACGAAAACGGACTGCTGTGACTGTAGAACGAGGGGCTGGTATATCCTGATTCGAGTCCTGAAACTCAATTGGAAACCCCGCTGCCGCTTGGCTGCATTCTCCATGAACAAAGTGCCGTACTCGAATTGAAAAGGTAAGAGTTATTGTTTCTTTTTAGTTTGCTTGCCAACTCTATTCTAGGGTAACGTTCGTTAAAAGGGAGTGAATTGCTTTGCGCGCGAAATCGCACCCCCTCGAACCCCACTCACTTCGCGGCTAAATTTATTCACTAGCTGAGTCTTCGATAGACGCCCCTGTCGCACGAGCGCAGTTACCACACTTCATCCGTTTCGCAACCCGCTGGGTTATCACAACTAGAGATCAAGTTGCCTAAATGAAAGCCATCGCTGTCCGTCCTGGAAAACCATCGAGCGTCCATCTTCGCGATATTCCCGAGCCAAAGTTGGATAGCGTGCCCGGTGGCAAAGGCATCCAAATCAAGGTACTTAAAGTTGGCGTCGATGCTACAGACCGCGAAATCAACGATGCGTTGTACGGCAATTCACCGCCAGGCGATGACTACCTGGTGCTGGGCCACGAGTGCTTTGGAATCGTCGAGGCGGTCGGTCCGAATGTGCGCACGATCAAGCCCGGCGACTACGTGACTGCGACAGTTCGCCGCCCCGGTGGGTCGATCTATGACGACATCGGAACATACGACATGACCAGCGAAGAGACTTACTACGAGCGCGGCATCAATCTGCTGCACGGTTATCTGACAGAACGGATTGTCGATGCCGAGGAGTACGTCGTGCGCGTGCCTCAGGGCTTGAAGCACTTGCACGTGTTGATGGAGCCGATGAGCTGCGCAGCGAAAGCGATTCAACAGGCCTTCGAGGCTCAGCGTCGGATGCGAGTGTGGCGACCGACGCGCGCGTTCGTTCTTGGTGCTGGGCAGATCGGATTGTTGTCCACACTCGTTCTGCGTTTGAAGGGGCTGGACGTTTTCACCTTAGCTCGCGCGCCCGGTCCGCATTTGAAGAGTGAAATCGTAACTGGAATGGAAGCGACTTATGTCAGCACTAGCGAAACACCGTTGATGGAGTTGGTGAAGAAGGTTGGCAAAGCGGATTTGATCATCGATGCGACTGGTAGCAGCTCCATTGCGTTCGAAGCGATGCAGGCTCTTGGTCACAACGGAACGTTGGTTTGGACCAGCATTACGGGCGGCAGCAAGAAGACGGAAGTCCCATCCGACAAGATCAACATCGAATGGGTGCTCGGCAATAAACTGCTGCTCGGATCAGTGAACGCGAACCGCGAGTATTTCGAATCGGGCATCAAGGATATGGCGCTCGGCGAAGTGATGTACCCAGGAGTGTTGCAAAAAATCCTGACCAACCCAGTCGACGGTTTGGACAATTACGCAGAGATGATGCGTTTGCTGGTCGAAGACAACTCCGCATTGAAAGTCTTCGTCAATGTGGCCGACGAGTAGAGCGTTTTGCATTGTGATGTTTGTCGGTGAGTTCAGCTTGCTAGGCATGTTCGGTTGTTCAAAGCAATCGAACATGTCGACTGCGGATGACTCGGTAACACGCGAAACGTCAACACGCGAAGCTTCAACAAGCGAAAGCGGCGTAGCTAGTGAACCTAGTTTCGATAAGCTGCTTGCTCGCGTGCGCAGTGGCGAAGCGATTGCGATTCGGATGACTGAAGCGAAAATTACTGCAGAGCAATTACTGGAGCTCAGCAGCGTCAGCGAACGATTGCTAGAGTTGCAATTGGACGCGGGTATCGTGGATGACGATTCCATCGCCGCGATCGCAAACCTCGAAGCGTTGGAACATCTACGTTTGCGCGAGAGTCCGATCACAGATGCTGGAATAGCAAAACTAGATCCCGTTCATTTGCCGCAGTTGAAGATTGTGAATCTGCCGCAGTCGAGCTTAACGGTGGCGGGGCTGGAGCACTTGGCTCGATTCCCGTCGCTCGTTCAGTTGCGATTGAGTGCATCGAAGTTTGATGATCGCGCGGCGGAAGTGCTCGCTAGTTTTCCCTCGCTGCGATCGCTGCATTTGATTGGCCCCAAGTTTACCGACGTAGCTCTTGAGCACCTAGCGAACGCGCCGAAGCTCTCCTCCCTTTACATCGATGATTGTCACTTGAGCGATGCGGCTTGGCAGAAGTTGTTCCAAGCAAAGCCAAACTTGCATGTGCACATCGACCAGCACCATCACGATCGCGACCCCAAGGCGGATCACTAGAGTCGGCGGTTCGCGTTGACTTTCTTCAGTTCGATGGCGCTGCGCTGAGCCGTCTGTACTCTGCGCTGGCGAGTTAGGTTGTTACGCTAGGGTGTTCAAAACAACTTCTGACACCTGGAGGCGGGTACCATGCGAACGATACTTCTGCTGCTGTGCAGTTCATTTCTACTGAGTGCCAATGCGCGAGAAGCTGTCGCTGACGAGCCACGGCTGCAACCTTGGTCGGAGAATCCTTGGTACTGGAGTTATCGTGGGCAACCGATCTTGCTGCTCGGTGGCAGTGATGACGACAACTTGTTTCAGTGGTCGGAGCAGGACTTGGTCGCTCAACTGAATCGCTTGTCGGAAGCCGGCGGTAACGTCATTCGCAACACGATGAGCGACCGTAAAGACAAAGGCTTCGAAGTCTATCCGTTTGGCCAGACTTCGGACGGCAAGTACGACCTCAACACTTGGAACGACGAGTATTGGGTGCGTTTCGATCGAATGCTGGAGGAGACGGCCAAGCGGGAGATCTTTGTCCAGATCGAAGTTTGGGATCGCTTTGATTATGTCGATAACGGTGGCAACGAACGCTGGAAGATTCATCCTTATAACCCGCGAAACAACGTCAACTACACTTACGAACAATCGGGATTCAGTGAACGCTATCCTGATCACCCCGGCGCCAATCGCCAGCCGTTCTTCTTTACGACACCTGCGCAGCGAGACAATCAAATCGTGCTGCCGTTTCAACAGCGTTTTGTCGAGAAGCTGCTCGAATATTCACTCAAGTATGGGCACGTGCTGTATTGCATGGATAACGAAACCAGCGGTGAAGTAGCTTGGGGGCGTTACTGGGCAGAGTTCATCAAGAGTCGCGCGGCTCAGCAAGGCAAGCAGGTTTACGTTACGGAGATGTGGGACGATTGGAATCTCAACTCCGAACAGCACAAGCATACCTTCGACCATCCAGAGCTCTATGACTTTGTCGATGTTTCGCAGAACAACCAAAACAAAGGGCAGAAACACTGGGACAATTTCTTAAGCGTGCGAGCCTATTTATCGAAACACCCGCGGCCGATGAATACGACGAAGACTTACGGCGCCGATGGAAACAAGTTCGGTCACACCGATCAAGACGGCGTCGAGCGTTTGTTTCGGCACTTGTTAGCGGGCGCGGCATCGATGCGATTTCATCGACCCGATTCCGGATTGGGCCTGAGCGACAAAGCAGTTTCGGCAATTCGCGCTGCGAGACTGCTTGAATCCAAGATTCCGCAGTGGTCGGTTCGGCCAGCCAACGATTTGCTGTTGGATCGCGAAGCGAATGAAGCTTACTTAGCGGCTGATGCGGAACGCGTCTTTGCGCTGTACTTCCCGAAAGGCGATAACTTTGACAGCAAAGTTCGTTTCGCTCTCACCAAATCGCGCGAATTCGAGGCTCACTGGATCAACATTGACGAAGGCAGTTTAGGACCTGTGCAAGCGGTAAAGGTCGACGACCAATTGACTCTCACCCCGCCCAGCAAAGGCAACTGGGCTGTTGCTCTCCTCCGAGTTGCAGGCGGCAACTAGTAGAAAGCAATTCGACATCAATCTTGGTTCAATCGAAGTTTGCTCAATCGAATCCGAATTCGACGCTCGAATTCCGGCGGTACCGCTTTGCTGTCTCGGCAATGCTTGGAATGTGCGAGGACTTTCGAAAACGAGGAGATTTCTGATTCTGTACAGCGAGAGCCAAATGATTGCGGATAGTCAACCAACATCACAGAAGACATTGCATCAAGATTGCGACCAGCAATTGTCGCTTCGAACCAAACGCGAATACTATCGCGCGTTGATCGAACGCGATGTGGGGTACGACGGTATCGTCTACTTTGGGATCAAGACGACTGGCATCTTTTGTCGGTCGGTTTGCACAGCGCGAAAGCCGAAGTTTGAGAATTGCGAGTTCTTTAACTCGACGCGCGCCGCGCTGTTAGCTGGGTATCGGCCGTGCAAACGTTGCCAACCGATGAGTTTTCCGAATGGACCTTCGCCGCTGGTGAAGCAGTTGATCACTGCGGTTGAAACGCAGCCTGATAGACGCTGGACAGATCGTGACTTCGTTGAGCTAGGAATTGATTCGTCGACAGTTCGTCGCCACTTCAAGCAACGCTTTGGAATGACCTTTGTTGCTTACGCGCGGGCTCGCCGGATCGGAGTTGCCGTCCAGCAACTTCGCCAGGGCAGGGGAGTGCTAAGTGCGCAACTGGAAGCTGGCTTTGAGTCGGGCAGTGGTTTTCGGGACGCGTTTGCGAAAATCTTAGGCGCGGCGCCGAAGGGCTTTCAAGGACTCGTCTTCAAATCGCACTGGATCGACACGCGGCTGGGACCGATGATTGCGATCGCCAGCGATGAAGCGTTGCACTTGCTTGAGTTCACCTGCCGTCGCGGACTCGAGCGCGGCGTCGAGCGACTCAAAGGACGCACGAAAGCAGCAATCGTTCCCGGCACAAATCCGATTCTCGAATCCATTGAACGCGAGCTGAACGAGTATTTTTGCGGGGCAAGACGGAACTTCGAGACACCCTTAATGCCAATGGGAACCGAGTTTCAACTGAGAGTTTGGAATGAACTCGGTCGTATTCCCAGCGGCGAAGTTCGCACGTACTCGCAGCAAGCATTGGCGATCGGAGCTCCGAGTGCAGTGCGCGCGGTGGCACGGGCGAATGGCGCTAATCAGCTTGCGATCGTGATTCCGTGTCATCGCGTTATCGGAGCCGATGGCGAGTTAACCGGGTATGGCGGAGGGTTGGCAATTAAGAAGTGGTTGCTGGAGCATGAAGGCGTCACGCTGATAAAGCAAAGCGATTAGTAGTTACGAAAAAAGGGACGCTGGAGAGCGTCCCTTTGGGGCAATGTTGGTTTACGAATCGAATGCGAGCGACTAGGTACCGAACTCGGGGCGACGGCGGCCGAGTTGTTCTTGCAAGCGAGCGACGATGCTTGAGTGCATCTGGCTCACTCGGCTTTCGCTCAAGTCGAGAGTCGCGCCGATTTCCTTCATCGTCAGTTCTTCATAGTAGTAAAGAATGATGATCAAGCGTTCGTTGCGATTGAGACCTTTGGTGACGAGACGCATCAAGTCGCTTTTTTGGACGCGACGTGTTGGGTCTTCACCCTTCTTGTCTTCAAGGATGTCGATTTCACGAACATCTTTGTAGCTATCTGTCTCGTACCATTTTTTATTGAGGCTGACGAGGTTCACAGCGCTGGCTTCCATGAGCATCTTGTCTAGCTCAGCGGCTGGAATCTGCATGTGTTCAGACAGTTCGCGTTCAGTCGGAGCGCGACCGTATTTGGTTTCGAGCGTCTTCTTCGCTTCGCCCAGTTTGCTGGCTTTGCTGCGAACGAGACGTGGGACCCAGTCCATCGTTCGGAGTTCGTCGAGCATGGCACCACGGATACGTGGAACGCAATACGTTTCGAACTTCACACCGCGACCGGTATCGAAAGCATCGATGGCATCCATCAAGCCGAAGATACCTGCGCTAATCAAGTCGTCCAGTTCGACACCGTCTGGCAAGCGTTGCCAAATGCGGTCGCCGTTGTAGCGGACCAGCGGCATGTACTGTTCGATCAGACGGTTGCGTAGATCAATGTTATCGGGTTCAAGTTTGTAGCGTTTCCAAACTTCTTGAATATCTAATTCGGGCGCGATCGACGTTGCCATCCAATCCTCCATGATTTTCCTGGCAGTAGCGGCGCTAGTTGTCCGAAGGTAAATTGCGCCTAACTCAAGTTGCACTCAACTGCGTAGGCTACACCGCGCCGATCGAGCCACCGATCGATGCTGTGCAGGATTATTCAGTCGCCGCGAGTTTTAGCGAGAACTTTTCTTGAAGGCCATGCCAACTTGTTCGGTTTATTCCGAAGGTGATTCAGGAGGGCTGTCGGCGGCGGCAGTTAAGCGAGCCATTTCACTTCGGAAACGATTTTCGACCGAATCGCACACATTTTGGTCGGCTATCCAGCCGATGCAAAAGCCTAGTGCAGAGAACGCGCCGAAAACCACCAGAGCCTGTACCAAAATCTCGTCAGCTAAAGTACCAACAACCAGTCCACGCAAAATAGCGAAGCACATAGCTACTGCCCCAAGCACGCCAGAGTATGCTCGAGCCAATTGCTAGCCTCCTCGTTGCGACATCCTTTGACTCCAACAACCAAGTTTGTTGAAGAAGTCGACAATTTCCCTCACTCGAACAAGCCAACTGCATTTCCAACGCAGACAGCTTGCCCGACACCCCATTCATCGGCAGGTAGGTAGGGGAAGTTTAATTTTATTTTTTCACTCGGTACAGCTTCGCCAGTTTCACTTCGTCGCAGTTGCGTCATCGCTCGGTAAGTCACTTTCAAATAATACCCCGGCAAGAGCTTTGAGGTATGATGCAACTCCTGCCGATGCCACCCACCTTGCCCTCCTTGCCTGACGATTTTTCGATATGAATTTTGATACTGTTCGCGTGCTGCGATTCTCAGTTTCGCGCCCCAAACGTGTATTGGCCGCACGATGCATGGCTATCTTCGCGGCTGCTTACTTGGCCGCGTTATGCACTAGCCACGTCGCCAAGGCTCAAGAGCTAACCACGACTGACGCGCCGGTTGATAGCAAATCGAAACCGGTTGTCGAGAAAATTATCGCAACGTGGGAAAGGGACGTGCTTCCGATTCTTAACAAGCACTGCCTTGAATGTCACAGCGCCAAAGAGCATTCCGGCAAATTGGAGCTTGAGTCGATATCGAGCTTGTTGCGCGGGGGACTAAGCGGCTCCGCAGTGGACCATGAAAAACCAGCCGCCAGCCTGTTGCTCGAAGTGCTCGACCCGAAAGCCAAGAAGCACATGCCACCGGAAGGGCAACTTACGGGAGATGAGATCGCTCAGTTGTCGAGTTGGTTGCAAAATTTTCAAAGCGATACGTTGCCCGCCGATGTGGTCGCTTCACAGTGGAAAACTACTGACGCAGCGACCGCAAACCCACTAGAACAAACGGCTGCACCGGAGGAAGGCGATGACATCATCCGCCGCTTACCGCTGGGCTTGAATCCCGCGCACGTAATCGACGTGGCGCTTGAGACAGGTTGGCGCGCCAATGAAATTGCGCCTGCGAAGGTTGCGAACGATGCATCGTTTGCGCGGCGCGTTTATCTAGACTTGATCGGTCGCATTCCGCGCGATTCGGAACTGAACCAGTTCGTCGATAACCCGGACAGTCGCAAGCGTGAGCAGTTAGTCGACTCGCTGTTGGGAACTGACGAGCACGCGATCCACTTAGCGGAAGTGCTGAACGCAGTTTTCATGGGACGCAATCCTGCCGGTCGAAGTGGAGGGCGTAATAAGAATGGAGCAAGGGAAAAAACGGGTTGGATGGATTTCTTGACGTCAGCGATTCAAGAGAATCGGCCATGGAACGACGTTGCACGTGAGATTCTGCTGGCGAGACCGACGCGACCTGAAGACCAAGGTGCAGTGTGGTATCTGTACTCGCGACGCGATAAACATCAGGATATCGCCGAAGCAGTTTCGAAGGACTTCTTCGGTGTGCGAATTGATTGTGCGCAGTGCCACGATCATCCACTGTCTTCTGAAATCGAACAGGCGCATTACTGGGGTTTGGTTGCGTTCTTCAATCGTAGCAAGAACGTGGATACGCCGAACGGTCCTCGCATCGCTGAATCGGCGATCGGTGGTTTTTCAGAGTTTACAAATATCGGTGGCAAGTCTTCCGAGAACAAGTTGGTGTATCTTCGCGCCAAACCGATCGAAGAAGCGCGACCGAGTAAGGATGAAAAAGTAGAAGATCGCGACGAACTCTACCTGCCAGCGACGGATGGCGAACCGAAAGTTCCCAAGTTCTCCCGCAGGCAGCAATTCGTCGATCAAGTTCTCGATGGCAATCCATTAGTTGCCGAAGCGATGGTCAATCGCCTGTGGGGCTGGATGTTTGGTCGTGGTCTTGTCCATCCGGTCGATGCGCTCGATTCATTTCACCCAGCGAGCCATCCTGGTTTGTTGGACTGGCTCTCACGCGACTTTGAGCATTCGAATTACAACGTCCGACGATTGATCAGGCACTTGGCGCTGAGTCGAGCGTATCAACTGGAGTCGAACGCTCAGGCGGGAAGTGATCCAAAGTGGTTCGCGTCGGCCATCGCCAAGCCACTGACGGCTGAGTCGTTGTATCGATCGATGCAAGTCGCGCTCGACGTTTCCAATCCAGACGATTGGAATGCCGAGCCCAAGCGAACTCAGTTTGCAACCTTGTTTCCCGATGTGCTCACTGAGGAGTCGCTGGCGAATGTCTCGCAAGGTCTGTGGCTAACGAACAGCGAACCGATTCGCCAAATGGTGTCGGCGAAGAATTCGAAAGTTATCCAAGTGGTGTTGCAGATCGAAGACCCGAATCATTTGGTAGAACGGTTGTTTGAACTGGTCATGGGCCGTGCCCCAGAAGAGGACGAGCGGACACATTGCGTTAAGTTCTTGACCTCACGAGCAGACAATCGTCAGCAAGCGGTGGAGAGCCTCACCTGGGCGCTGCTTACAAGTGCCGAGTTCCGGTTCAACCACTAGCGTTGCGTAGCATGCGAAGGGCCTTAGCAACGTTGCTTTCAATTTGGAATTCAACGATGAAGTCATCTCAACCAAAACCCAATGAGCTTAAAGATCAGTCGCGAGGAATCGGTGTCGACATATCACCGGAGGCGATAGCACGTAGGCTTGAAATCGTAGACGAGCTAAGAGAGTTCGCAAGAGAGTTGATGAGTGCGAAGAGCTTTGGTCCGTTGGTTTCCGCTCAACCGAAACAAAGCCAGCTACAAAGCCCAGAACAAAACTCCAAAGAATGAATTGAACTCGATTGCTCATCCAGACTAAATCTGCGCAGACTGTTCGGGCAAGTGAACCGATGGAAACTAGTTCAACAGCCACTAACCTAAGATTTTGCTATGCAAGTTAGAAATGAGGCCACAAAAGGCGTTTGCTCTTCTGGTTTGGCGATTGGAAACGCTGACCATCGCGTGCATCGACGCTTGTTCCTTCAAGGGAGCTTAGCAGGTGCAGCTTCGGTGGCGAGCTTTCAGAGTCTGTTCAGTGTGCCGGCGTTTGCTGATTCAGTTAAGGCACGCGGCAAACGCTGCATCTTGCTTTGGTTGTGCGGCGCGCCTAGCCAATTTGAAACTTGGGATCCGAAACCAGGGCGGCCCACGAGCGGTCCGTTCGGTTCGATCCCAAGTTCGATTCCGGGTGTGCATGTCAGTTCGTTGATGCCGAAGTGCGCCACCATGCTCGACAAGTTGACAGTGGTGCGTTCGATGTCAACCGAGCCCAGTGAACACTTGCAAGCGATCGATATGCTGACTCGCGGTGAACCTCCTCGACCTCCGTTCACTCGACCGATTCTCGGTTCGGTACTCGCGCAGCAACTCGGGCAACTCGATAGCCCTGTTCCGCAATTCGTGTTGCTCGATCCGTGTCCTGAAGGCAATGAGTTCAAAGCTTTTAAGGCGGCGAACTGGGCTGGATGGTTGGGGGCTGAGTATGGTCCAGTGCGATTTGGTGGCGAGTATAAAATTGAAAATGTAAAATTGCCTGAAGGTTTATCGGAAGCAGACCACGCAGATCGCGAAGCGTTGCGATCGTTCCTCAGTCGCAAGTTTGCAAACGATCGACAAGAGGCTTCAGTGCAATCATATAACGCTGTTTTCGAACGCGTGAAGGGGTTGATGAAAGCGGCACCACTTTTCGACTTGAATGCGATTCCGGAGGCGGATCGAAAGCGGTACGGACCAGGAACGTTCGCGCAGTACTCGCTACTTGCAAGGCACTTGATCGAAAATGGATCTACGTTTGTGATGGTGGCTAATGGAATGCCATGGGATTGTCACGTCTTAAACCATGAAACACATCAGATGCTGGTGCCCGAGATGGACCGCGTCGTGTTTCACTTGATCAACGATCTCGAAGAGCGTCGCATGTTGGACGATACGTTGGTATTGATCATGGGCGAGTTCGGTCGCACGCCTTATTTGAATGAGGCTCGCGGACGGGATCATTATCCGACAGCCTGGAGCCTGGCGATGGCGGGATGCGGCATGAAACCGGGCGTGGTTTATGGCGCCACGGATGAGAATGGAATCAAAGTCGCAGACAAACCAGTGAATCAACGGCAATTGTTTGCAACGATCTACGCGGCTCTCGGTCTTGATCCTCATGTGACTTACGACCTTCCCGGCTTTCCTACGTTTCATCGTGTGGAGCAAGATACCGCTCCCATTTCGGAATTGCTTGCGTGAACAACATGAAAATCGAACTTGAGAAAACCGGTCGCTATTCATTTCCCATGGGCATTCTTGATCTCGCGGTTAGCGAAGATGAACAAGTCGCTTATGCAGCGTGCATGGATGGCGTCTATTCGCTTGCCATTCCGCCACGCGATGCGAAAGATGAGAAACCCAAGCCAGTTTGCCTTGGTCGTCACGGCAGCTATGCATCCGGCGTCGCATTGCTGAAAGATGAAGCCGAACTCGCTTCCACCGCTTACGATGGCACGTTGCAGATCCGCCCAGTGAGCAAAGATTCGCAAGCAGAGATCGCGCCGCGCGTTGAAGAAAAACTGCATTCGTTTTGGTCATGGCAGATGGCTGTGTCACCAGATCGATCTCGCATCGCTTCAGTCACGGGCCAATACTTAGCAGGTGCCGAAGATTACTCGCCGCTGCCCACTGAAGAACCAACCGTAAAAATTCTCGATGCAGCGACTGGTAAGGAACTGAAGAGCTTTGCGATGCTTCCTCCGGTGCAGTGTGTTGTTTTTGATCCAAGCGGTCGTTACCTCGCGGCTGGCAATTTGATGGGTGATCTGGCGGTGTGGGACGTCGAGTCGGGCGAAACGCTCGCGCAGTGGCGAACAAAGTCGTTTACCAGTTGGGGCATAATCAAGAGTCATTGCTACATCAGCGGCATTTATGCGGTCAGTTTTTCGCCCGACAGCAAATCGCTTTACGCAGCCGGCATGGGTGACATGCGCGACCCGATGGCGGGCAATGGAAAACAACTGTGGCAACGTTTCGCTTGGCAGACTGCACCGGTCGAAAAATCGCAAGAGTCGGTGGCTGATCAAACCGGCGAAGGTCTGATGGAGACGCTGGCTTGGCACCCAAGTGGCGATTACTTCGTGATGGCGGGACGTTTGCGCGGCGGCAATTGGAATCTCGGAGTTTTTGCGACTGAGAGCGGCCAACTCGTGGGTCAAGCGAAAACGGGTATGCGAATCACCGCGGCTCAGTTCAGTCGCGATGGATCGCAGATCTATCTCGCTGGAATGCAAGGACAACCCGGATTAAAAGACGATCACTTCCCGGACTTCGGATATCTTGAACGTTACACCGTGAAATCTTCCTAGTCGTTTTTAGCGTGCGACCGAATGCGAATCCAACTTGGTTCCTGCGTGCAGCAAAACTCTCAAGCGATCCCATTCGCTTTCAATCTCGTTTTGGCGATCGCGGTTGTTTCGCAGATTGCGAGTAACGGTGTTGCCGACGATCCGCTCGCCGAAAAGTTTCGCAGCGATATACAGCCTTTCTTGAGTCGCTATTGCAATGATTGTCACAGCGGCGCGGAACCCGAAGCGAAACTTGACACAACGATTTTCGATAAGCTCACGTCAGTCTCGTCGACGTGGGGCACTTGGCAGGAAGTGGTTTCACGGGTGCATGAGCAAGAGATGCCACCCGCTGATGCTTCTCCGCAACCAAGCGATTCTGAACGCGAGTTGCTTCGGCAATGGACTCGCGAGTTTCGCAATGCGGAAGCGGAACGCATGCGCGGCGATCCCGGGCCGATCAGTACGCGCAGGTTGAGCAACGCGGAGTTTAACTACACAATCCGAGATCTGACTGGCGTTGATATTCAGCCGACGAAGAGCTTCCCAGTCGATCCAGCTAACGAAGCGGGCTTCGATAACTCGGCTGAGTCGCTGGCGATTTCTCCAGCTTTGGTGACTAAGTATCTTGATGCAGCCCGCCAAGTGGCTGACCATATGTTGCTAACACCTGACGGAATTCGTTTTGCGCCGCATCCGGTCGTCACCGATACTGATCGCGATAAATACTGCGTGCAGCGAATCGTTGATTTCTACTTGCGACAACCAACGCAATACGAAGATTATTTGGTGGCGGCGTGGCGAGTGCGACTGGATTCGCAGATGCTCAGTAGTGATGAAGCGATTCAAGTTGCAGCGCGTGAGTATGCTGTGAGCGAAAAGTACTTGCGAATCATCTGGGACACGTTGAATGATCAACGCGATCAATTCGGTCCGCTGGTTGAATTGCGAAGTCGTTGGTACCAGTTGCCTTTCGATGAAACGAGGGAAGAAGAGGTACGAACGGCATGTGCCGCGCTGGCGAAGTTCATTCAAGACAAACGTGAGCCGCTGAAGCCACTGTTTCGTAACTTGAAAGGGCCAGCCGGGTTGAGCGGCGGATCGCAGACGTTGGTGCTGTGGAAGAATCGAAAGATGGCTGCGCATCGACGCGATTGCTTAGTCGAGTCGTTGGTGGATGAGAGCGAGCCACTGTTGAGCGCCGCGGATTTGAAAGCGTATCGCGACGGATCAGACGAAGATCGCGCGCGGATCATCGCGGCTTATAAGCAATTCTGCGCGATCTTTCCAGACGCTTTTTATATTGCTGAACGCGGACGAGCGCATATCGATGCCAAGGATGCGGCGCAGGAAGGCAAGGGACGACTGCTGAGTGCGGGCTTCCATAGCATGATGGGCTATTTCCGCGATGACCAACCGCTTTGCGAATTAATGCTCACGAACGACGAGCAGCGAGAGATCGATCGTTTGTGGCGAGAACTTGATTTCATCACGTTGGCACCAGTCCGTCAGTACAGTGGATTTATCTGGTACGAACGTGCTGAGTCGACTTTCATTAACGAAGAGAGGTTCAACTTCGTTCGCGCAGAAGATCGCTCAGCGATTTCGGAAGAGATGATCCAGCGTTTCGCGACTGTGTATCTCGATAAAGTTCGCGAGAAGAACGGCAACGAAAATGTTGTCGAAGCGGTTGAGACTTACTTTGCGGGCATGAATCGCCAATTGCGTCAGTTGGAGCAAGAACTGCAAGCAGCGCAATCGATTCAAGTCGCGGCGCTGCTGGATTTTGCTGAGCGAGCTTACCGTCGACCGCTTACGCATGAAGAACGACGATCCATCGAAGTCTTCTACGCGTCGTCAAAGAAGCTTCCGTCCGCCGATCACCGCTCTGCGATGGAGGACACTTTGATATCGATCTTGGTTTCGCCTTCGCAGTTGTATCGTTGGGATCTGCAAAGTCAGTCGTCGCAAGCGCATCCGTTGGTGGACTTTGAAATGGCCGCTCGGATGAGTTACTTTTTGTGGGCGAGTTTGCCTGACTCGCAGTTGCGCGAACAAGCGGAGCACAAACGTTTGAATGACAATCGCGTGCTAGTCAGTGAATTGCAACGGATGCTGGCAGATGAACGAGTGCGAGGGATGGCGCGCGAGTTCATGGGGAATTGGTTGGACTTCCGGCGCTTTGATGCGCACAACGGTGTTGATCGCGAACAGTTTACATCGTTTGACGATCGGTTGCGGCAGTCGATGGCGGACGAACCGATTGAGTACTTCGTCGATCTGCTACGTCGCAACGGCGGCATCATGGAATTGCTTGTGTCGGATTACTTGATCGTCGATGAGGTATTGGCAAAGCACTATGGCATCAGCGGCTTTCAAGCGTCGCAAAGCGAACCGTGGCAACGCGTCGCGCATGCAAGTGAACTGCAGCGCGGAGGATTGATTCCGATGGCGGTGTTCTTGACGCAGAATTCGCCGGGATTGCGCACCAGCCCTGTGAAGCGAGGTTACTGGGTCGTGCGTAAGCTGCTGGGGGAAAAAATTCCACCTCCGCCGCCAAATGTGCCCGAGTTGCCCGCTTCGGAGCATCAACTCGGTGATCTCACGCTGCGCGACTTACTGGCTAAACATCGTGAGCACCCGAGTTGTGCGAGTTGCCATGATCGATTTGATGCAGCGGGCCTGTTGCTCGAGGGCTTTGATCCAATCGGCCGTCCTCGCACTAAAGATCTGGGCGGCCGCGAGATTTCGACGGATGCAACTTTACCTGGAGGTGCTGAGGCGACCGGGCTCGCGGGTCTGCAAGAGTACATTCGCACGCAGCGTGCGGAGGATTTCCGACGTCACTTTTGTCAGAGCTTAGTTGCGTACGCGTTAGGTCGCAGTCTAATTATTCCCGACGATTTGCTGGTGGATGAAATGCTTGACCAGTTGCAGAAGAACGACAATCGTATCCAGGTCGCTTTTGAGACAATCGTTCGCAGCCCACAGTTCCGAAACAAACGAGGCTCAGCGGCTTCACACAAGGAGACACCCGATGTCGAATCGCGATAGAAAAGAACGTGCGAAGTTCAAATTGTCGCGCCGCGAGTGGCTGCGCGGAACGGGCGTGGCGGTTGGTTTGCCGTGGTTGGAGTCGATGCCCGTTTGGGGCCAGGAAGCGGATGAGTCCAACGATATTAACAGCGCCGCAGCAATACCGACTCGCTTTGCGGTGCTGTTCATGGCTTGCGGCGTGCATCCCGATCACTGGTGGGCCAAGGGAAGCGGCGCAGAGATGGAACTCAGTCGCTGCCTGGAGCCGCTTGCGCCGCTGAAGCAAAAACTAAATGTGATCAACGGTCTCTTCAACAAGAACGCAACCGGTGTTGGCATTCACCCTGGTCAGACTGGAAACATTCTCTCGGGTGCGGCGCTGAAGAAAGGTGCCGAATTGCGAGGCGGAATTAGTGTTGATCAGGCTATGGCGAACGCGGTCGGTCAAGATGACATTGTGCCGAGTCTTGTGCTTGGGTGCGAGCAACCGACAACGGGCTATCACGAGACCAACTTTTCGATGGCTTACAGCTCGCACATCTCGTGGCAGAATGCGACTTCGCCCGTGCCCATGGAAGTCTATCCGTCGCTCGCTTTCGACAGTCTATTTGAGAATCGGGGAACGCAGCGCAACAAGAGCATCTTGGATCGCGTGATGGCCGACGCCGGTCGATTGCAGTCGCAAGCCAGTAGTAGTGATCGCGCGAAGATTGATGAATATCTGACCAGCATCCGCGAAGTTGAAAAGCGAATCGAGCGTCAGCGTGGCTCGGTGGACAAAGCTAAAGATTCCGTCGAACAAAAAGGACGCGACCTGTTCAAGATGGATCGTCCCGACAACGGCTTGCCTGAGGACATCCGCGAGCACATGCGACTGATGTGTGACATTATCGCATTGGCTTTTCAATCGGATCGAACGCGTATTGCTTCGCTGTTGCTGTGCCGCGATATCTCTGGCTTGTTCTATCCGTTCTTGAATGTCCGCAAGCCGCATCACTTGGCGTCGCACGATGACACGTCGGAAGAATGGGAACGCGTCACGACTTATTACTGCAGTCAGTTGGCTTATCTTGCGCAGAAACTCGATTCGATGCGCGAAGGGGAGGGGAGTGTGCTCGATCATTCCTGCTTGATGTTCGTCAATAACATGTGGTCCGGTAGCAAGCACGATTCGACGCGCGTGCCGCTGTTAACCATGGGCGGATTGAGTGGCAAGTTCGAGACCGGTCGTGTGCTCGACTTTGCCGACAAAGCGGAAGAAGAGCGAAAGCTCTGCAGTCTCTACCTGACGCTGATGAACCG
>JBGSOM010000235.1:0-33499 GCA_041739135.1 Pirellulaceae bacterium | reverse complement strand
TTTTACAAACAAATGAACTCGCCAAGGCGTGAACTCCGTCGCAAAAGGCTCTCGAAACTCCATTGCCCCACTTTGGGACTTGATTATTCGAGACACTCAGCAATCATTGGTCCACGACAGTCGACATTCGATTGCCCTGCCTGCGCTGCTAGCTGGTGCTAGCCTTCTTTGCCTAAATGTATCGAGAAGTTGGCGGATTTCTTGAGTCGGGCAACAAATGCAGATGCTGCGAGTCTGGGCACCATTTGTTTCGTGCCGCCATTGGTGGCGAAATTGACCAGTTGGGCAAAGTCAATTCTGCAACGCGCTACACAATTCCATGATCATTCTCAAGCATACAGAACGCTCGACCGTGCGGTGCGCCTTTGATGGCTTGGTGCACAAGTTGTATCGCGGTCACCATGCTCGTCAGCGATTAGAGAATGAGGTGCATGTGTTGGAGCATTTGCGCTCTCGAAATTGCCCATTCGTACCTCGCCTGATCGAAGTTGATCGAGCGAATCTCTCGATCGTTCAATCGAACTGTGGGGTTGCTGTTCAGCGGTTATCCGATTGGCGACTGCGACAGTTGTTCGATTCACTCCATGACTTTGGAGTTGAGCATGGCGATTGCGAATTGCGCAATGTGACTTACCGCGCGATGGATGGGATTTTTTGCATCGTTGATTTTGAGTTCGCGTCAATTCTTGATGCCGATTGGAGTGCGCGACTCGATCACCTGCAAACACAAATTGAAAACGATATTTCCGATCACTGCTAGTCTCAATAGTTCATATCACCTTAAGTGGTTGTTCAATGCTCACTGAAACTTCAATTCCAAACATCAATAGTTCTGCAATCACCTCGTCCAGCAAATCGTCCAGCGGGCGGAATGCGAATGCGCGTGCCGGTAGCATCGAATCGTTAGTCGATGAGCTGGCAACCGCGGTGGAGTCCGCTGTTACAAAGATCCGTCTGGTGAACAACAGCACGCATACGTTGGCGCTTAATGCACGCATCGAAGCCGCTCGAGCTGGCCAGCATGGAGCTGCTTTCGGAGTTGTTGCAAGCGAAATGCAAGACTTGTCGAGCCGCACCACGGACGTCGCAAACTTACTTGCGACCACTACGAACGCTAAGATCAGTGAGTTGCTGGCGCTGATTGGCAACAATATCCGAGGCACGCGATTGAGTGACTTGGCGCTCACCAATATCGATCTCATTGATCGCTGTCTCTATGAGCGCACATGCGATGTTCGTTGGTGGGCAACAGACAGCAGTTTGACGGACGCGATGCAAGCGAGCTCGTCGGATTCTCTTCAGCATGCTTCGAATCGCATGAGCGTGATTCTAAATGCGTACACGGTTTACTACGATTTAGTGCTGTGCGATTTGCATGGGCGTGTGGTTGCGAATGGTCGACCCGATCGATTTCGGTCAGTAGGTAAGAACGTCAGTAGTTCGAATTGGTTCACTTCTGCGATGGCAACGCATAGTGGTGATCAATTCGGATTTCAATCGGCGCACATGTCCGATCTTGTCGATGGACAGCCTTCGCTTGTCTATTCCTGCACTGTGCGTGAAGACGGTCATGCGCATGGCAAGGTTCTCGGCGTGCTCGGCGTGATCTTCAACTGGGCGGGACTTGCAGAGCCGATACTTAGCAATTTGCCGATCCCGGCTGAAGAGCGTGAGCAAACCGAGTGCATGATAGTCGATGCGAATGGCCATATCCTTGCATCCCATTTAGGTTGCGAGTCAAACGCGGCCTTACATCTGCTTGAGTTTCAGCGAGTGCTGAGCGAAAAGAAGGGTTACTTCACAGCCAATTACCAGGGCCGTAGCTGTTGCATTGCCCATGCTAAGGCTCCTGGATTTGAAACTTACTCGACCGATTGGTATTCGTTGATTATTCAGCCTTGTTAACCTGAGCGGAACACATCCGAGTCAGTATGTTGCGAGTGATTTGTTGCTGCCGCGCGTTCGGGCCTTGCGGCGATATGTAGACGCTGGGTCGAACGTAACCAGGCGGAGCTGAGAGGCCATCCGCCCACCAACACGTGGCTGCATTGAACACAAAGTTATCTTTGGGCCCAGGATAAACCGTGGCTGTGTAAACGCCGTCGTTGGGCATACCGGGCGCAGATTGCGTCGGACCTGTAGCGACAATTTCTAGACCGGCTTTCTCCGCTGGATCGCCATGCCACTCCCAGCCGATAACGCCCGGAATCGTGTCGCCTGCCTTCATCCCGGTACCTTCATAAATCCAATGATCCGGTGCGGTGCAAATCCAATCTGCGCCACCAGTCACCGGCCCTGTGCTGTGGGCACCAATCAGTTCGTTTGCATAAGGACGTTCATGCTTGAGCGAAGACATGGCGCTGAATTCGCGAGTGCCTCCTGGTGGACCAAACACGCCGACGCGCCGCAGCGAACGAGTGGCTTCGTCCCATTCGATTCGCCCGCAAACTGCGTTACCTGAAAAGAAACCAACGCTGACGCCGGCGGCTATGGCAGCTTGCATATGCTCGAACATTTCAATTGTCCAATACTCATCATGCCCGGCGCTGATGAACCCGCGGCCGCGTTGAGCCTGCGCGGGGTCGCGATGCAGATCGGTATTGGAGATATAAGTGACATCGAAGCCTTGTTCTTCGAGCCAAAACACGAACGGAAACTCCCAGAGAAAGAATTCGCCGGAACCTGTCGACAGCGGAGCATCTACTATTTGACAGTACTTTCCGTAGGGACGATTAAAGCTAACTTGCGACTTGTCGCCCCAATGCCATTGGTTTTGGCCGTCATCGTAAAGCGAAAATTGAGATGGCCAGCGATTGTAAGCTTGCCAAGTGTGGTCGCTAACTTGGAACACCAAGTCCGAAGCGCGTTCGTCGCGCACCACAAAGATCACGTAGCTCTGCACCCCTTCGCTCAACTCCGTCAGCTTGCCGACATACACACCGCTTTGCCAATCCTCTGGAATACGCAGCTCGTAACTGGGTTTCCACTGGCAGTTTTGTAGCCGACGAGTTCCGACTTCCGGCATATCTTGCGTGCTGCCAGTAATTTTTTCCGATGCATGCATTTGTATTCCACCGTTGCCACCGTAGTAGCCCAGTCGAAAGAACTCGATTGTAAAATCGCTGGCCGGGTTCGTACTGACCATAACCTTCAGCACTTCGCCAGGAAGGATGCTGGCGTGCGAGACATAACCTTCGATCCATGGACAGCGATACTTGGTAGCAGGATCGATTCGTGTTTTGTCGAGCAACCAAGTTTGCGTTCCCGGCAGCTTGTTCTCCTCTAGCACGCGATTGCTCTTCGGATTGTCCTGTCCTAGAAGGCTACGTTGCACGGCAGGACACAGCATCGCTGCGCCGCCGGTAGCGGACAGAGTCAATAGTCGGCGCCGATTGATGTGGAGTGGGTTCTTGGGAGGCATTTGATTTCAGTTCACTGCAAGGGGCTGAACCAGCGACAATCGATGGTCAAGGTTTTGTCGGCACTGCGACAATGTCGCTCAACTACATAGTAACAAAATCAAAATCGAAGTTGACGAGGATGGCGCGCCCAGCCCGAGTAGGGACTCAAACGCTAAAATGAAACAACGTTTGCGTACCAGCATCTGCACCATTTGTTGCGGTCGCGTTTGTTTTCTTGGAATCTCGGAAGAAGATCTGTTCATGATTGCGGCGGAACCTAAATTCAAGAGAGAAGGTCTCGCAGCTTACGAGCGATTGAAGGCGCGTATTGAGCTAAAAGTGAAGTTGGTTACTGAGCCGATCGAGCTGGGCGGTAGGCATTTCGATTGGTACCGTGTTGCGAATCCGGATGTGTTGTTGCAGAGTGCAGCGGCGAACAGCGAACGACCTGCTGAAGAACTGGATCCCTTTTGGGCTGCGACATGGCGGGCTGCGCTGGGGCTTGATCGATTCTTACAGCGATTATCGCTTTGCGATGTCCGTCTCCTGGAACTCGGCTGCGGCTCGGGTCAAGCGGGAGTTGGCGCCGCAGCCCAGCGTGCTCAGGTAACGATGACCGATTCCGTTGGATTGGCGTTGATGGTAGCTCGCCTCAACGCTTGGTCGCTTCAGGACCGCATCCATTTTCAACGGCTGCGCTGGACCGTTGACGAACTTTCCGTAGTGCCGTTTCCAGTCATTATCGGTTCCGACTTAGTTTATGATCCGCAACTCTTTCCGTTGCTGGACCAGTGCGCTCGACGTCATTTGGCAAAGGACGGTCGCCTGTACTTGAGCGAGCCGCATCGGCACACAGGCGACCGTTTTTCAAAATGGATACGCGAGGCTGGGTGGCAGACGATTGAACATGACATCGATCTTCAGGATCGTCGAGTTCCCATTCGTATCTTCGAATGCTGGCTGTGAAACCGCCTTTACCTCGCAAACCGGTTATTGCCGAGCGCACATTTTCGCTGGATTCAGCGAGAATAGCCGTCGTATTTCCTGTTCGACCTCGATGCGAGTTATGGGACATGACTGATCTCGTTTCAGTTCGGCGGCGAGCATTTCTAATTCGCCGACTGAGGTAGTAAGTCCGCATTTGGGGCAGTTGAGTTGTTCCGGGTTGGTACCGGGAAGGGTTGCGAAATGACAACCGCAGTCGCAGCACCGAGAGTAGAAATCATTCATAGGGGCGCATGTTCGGTAAAGTAGGGGGCGAAATTGAGGCATGTGTACGCCATGCCTTTGCAACATTATCGAATCGTAATACAACTCGCTTGATGTCATTCAATCACAATTCGGACTCTCGCCGAAGTTGCCACCTAGTCGTGTTTTCTTCGAGTTCTTAATAAACACAAACGGCCAATCCCTAGATTCCCTAGTCCTTATCTAGTCGTAAACTGCAGATTGACCGCAGTTTTGCCTGCTCTGGGAAACCGCGTTTAAACTCGATACGAACGACCAACATTCAATTCTTACTGCACTATAATCTCGCTTTCGAAGGGCGATTGTTTTCGAAGGTGCTGGTGATGAAGGCACTCATTCGCTCAAACGATTATCAGCGCCTGAACTGATGGTTGAATGGGCCATAGAGCCTATCCGAAAAGGAACTGAGTCGTAAGTTTGTTCGAGTTATTTGACACAGAGGGCTTGCAATGATCTTTTCGTTTTTTCTTGTCGCCCTGGGTGTGACTCTGCTGATTGCTGGAGGCGAGACACTCTTGCGTGGAGCGGTTGGATTCGCGACTATCCTGCGATTAACGCCGGCCGTTATTGGTCTGACCGTGGTAGCTGCTGGCACGTCGGTGCCTGAGTTGGCCGTCAGCGGAGTTGCGGCCTATCGTGGAAGTATTGAGATTGCGGTAGCGAACGTTGTTGGATCGAACATCTTCAACATTACCGTCATTCTCGGGATCTGCGCGTTGGTACGGCCATTTGCAATTGTCGGCAACACACTTCGGCTCGAGTATCCGGTGCTGGCGCTAGTAACACTCTTATGCGTGGTGAACATCCAGGATCAATCAATTGGTCGCTTGGACGCCCTCCTATTCTTGTTGCTTTACGTTGGCTTTACCGCTTATCTCGTGCGATTGGTTCGTAAGCAATTAACGAAGCAGGAGTCGGAGGATTTGAAAAAAGAGGTCGCTGAGTTGATTCCGGAGAAGAAGCCCAGCGTTATCGTGTGCAGCATCCTGTTCGTTGTGGGCGTTGCACTGCTTGGCGGTGGGGCTCAAGCGACAGTCGAAGGCGCGAGTCAGTTGGCAAGGTTGTGGGGTTGGTCGGAGCGACTGATTGGTCTGACCATCGTGTCCGTGGGAACTGGCCTGCCCGAAGTTGTCGCATCCGTGGTTTCAAGCTTGCGTGGACGAAGCGATATGGCAATCGGAAACGTCATTGGTTCGAATTTGTTCAACACGTTGGTGATCTTGGGGCTAGCAGGCATTATCAATCCATTGCCAGTTCAAGAGTCGATCGTTCAGTTCGACTGCTGGTGGATGCTGGGCGTTACCGCGGTACTGCTTCCCATATTGCTCAATGGACGCATGGTGAGTCGCTGGGAAGGTGGCTTGCTGCTGCTGACGTACAGCGCCTACATATTCATGCTCTTGCGATGAGATTTGCGTTGGTCGCCTTTCGTGGGAGCGAAAGGCGATCATGCTACAACTAAGCTGCGACAGGCTTGTGACTAGGCTTGCGTCGCACCGGCTTTGCCTGCTTCGACAACGAATTTGGCTCGCGACAGCGCTTCGAAAGTTGGCTGTGTGACGCTGGTTACGACGCGATAGTCGCTTTCCCATTGCTTGGGAGTGAGCGTACATCGCACGTAACCACGCTCGGCATTGTAGAACTTTACAAATGGGTTGTCGCGTAAAACACCGGCAGTATCCTTGCGAGTTTGCGCCCCATCGCCGCCAGAACTGATAGAAGTCCCAACGAACTCCGTTGCAACGGGTTGTTCATGGACATTATCAAAGTTCGGCTTGAGATCATTGACCCAGTTCGAGTGAATATCGCCGGTCAAGACGACTGGGTTGGAGATCTGATGATCGCGCAGCCATGAGAGCAATCGTGTTCGCGGCACATCGTAGCCCGCCCATTGATCCATGCTCATCGCTACGCCTTCTTCTGGATTGCGATCGACGCGGCCCATCATGATCTGCTGTGCGAGCACATTCCACTTTGCGGTCGACTTACTGAGCCCGGTGGTCAGCCAGTTTTCTTGCGAGCTTCCGAGCAGCGTTGCATCTTTGGAGAAGACTTCGTCGCACAGAGGTTTGTTGCCGTCGCCACACGGTTGTGGAGTGCGATACTGACGCGTGTCGAGCACTTGGAATTCGGCGAGGTTACCGAACGCGACACTGCGATAGAGCTGCAGATTCGGGCCACTGGGTAACTGCGACTTTCGAAGAGGCATGTGCTCATAGTAAGCTTTGTAAGCTCGCGCGCGACGCTGGAGGAAGTCGACTGGATCAACGTCACTCTTCTCGGAGTGATCGTTGGCGTAGTTGTTATCGAATTCGTGGTCGTCCCATGTTACCAACCATGGGCAGTGCGCATGTGCGGCTTTGAGATCAGGATCGGACTTATAAAGTGCATAGCGATTGCGATACTCTTCCAGCGAATCGATTTCGCCACCAATGTGCGCGCGCAGTCGTCCTTTTTGCATCGCACCTTCGTAGATGTAATCGCCCAGGTGGACAATCAAATCCTGCTCTTCGGCAATCATATCGCGGTAAGCATAGTAGTAACCGGTTTCATAATGTTGGCAGGACGCGAACGAGAATCGCAGTTTATCGATCGCTGCATCGCGCGAGGGAGCTGTCCTCGCGCGGCCAACGGGACTGATTGCATCACCGGCTGTAAAGCGATACCAGTAAGGGCGATTCGGTTTCAGTCCCGCGACTTCAACGTGAATCGAGTGCGCCCAATCGGCGCTCGCCGTGACTTCACCCTGCTGCACGATGGTTTGCATCGCATCATCAGTGGCCACTTCCCAGCGAACTTGCACGGCTTCTGGATTCATGCCGCCGCCATTTAACGGATCTGGAGCAAGGCGAGTCCACAAGACGAACCCATCATCGCTGGGATCGCCCGATGCAACACCCAAGGTAAACGGGTCTACCGCGAAGTTCGCATTGCGAACGATACCCAGCGCGGGTCGGGCCGCTAAACCAGCCAGACTGAACGCGCTAGCGACTTGCAGGAAATCGCGCCGATCAAGCCTTCGGATCAGTTGCAATGAACTCGTTTTCATGTTTGGTGCTCACGTAACCGGAGTTATAGAAAGTGCTTTAGGCAAAGCTTACTCCAGACGTTCGCGTTTTGCATTCCAAGCGATGTTAGCGATTGATGAATTCTGATGCAAAATCTGACTTGATCTTCAATTGCGTTGGCTGGCCTTTAGTCGCCGAAGATGCGACGCCACCAGGGTTTTTCACTAGCGTTCATCGGGATCGGGGCCACCGCGGCGGGCGGGCGCAGCGTCTTCATCGGTTGGGTTGCATAGACGCTCCCTTTCGGTCGCGCGTTGCGTGCTTGCGCGTATTCATCTTCCGTCGAGAAGTCGATCTTCAAGCGGAGAGCGCCGATCTGAATGATCTGACCAGGCATCAGCACGGTTTGGTGAATCCGTTCATCGTCGACGTAAGTTCCATTTGTCGAATCGAGATCTTTGACGACGAGAGCCTCGTCAAGGTTAAACGAAAATTGGCAATGACTGCGGCTGATCGATTCATGATCGATGCAAACGCTCGAACTCGGTTCGCGTCCAACAGTGGCTGGTGGTTTTAGTGTCCAAATTTTTGTCGTCAGCCCATCAACCTGATTTTGGAGGATCAGTTTGTAGATCATGTTGCGCACCTTGATTTGAAAAGAAGTGCTTAGCGGTGCAGCGGGTTGTTAGGAGGTTGCCTCCGAATGCCGCTGCCAGACGAGATGAGAGCTTTTATTCTAGTCGTTTTGGTCGCAGTTTGCGCGATTAGAGCGACGACGGACCTCAACAGCGAATCTACTGAGTGCGATTGTGGTTTTGCTGATCCAAGTCGTACATTGCCAAGTGGCGGTAGTAGACTTCGAGGCAGTAGATGTTCAGGCAGGTCGTGTAGAGCCGCCCGCCTGATGCACCGAACTGGTCTTTGCTTGGATCCCAGCTGCCCGCTTCGACGCCTTCACGAGTCTGCATCGAAGGCAACACTCGCTTCATCGCTGCGTTCCATTCTTCCCATGCTTTGCCGCCGATATGATGCAGCACCTGCGTGGCGTAGTACCAGTAATAAACGCTGCTCATCTCTTCGTCGCGGGCCGGTTTATTCGTCAGCAGATCGTCGCGCACCGCGCGCATCATGGCAGGTTCAGTGCGAGGCCATCCCAAATAGATCCGACAGAGCAATCCTTCTGCGGTCATGCTGAGCGACGGCGGATCAAATTCTTTGTAGACGTAGCGCGAGCCTTCGTCGTGCTGAACACTATCGAGAAAATCGCCGACACCTTGAAGGATCTCTTCGTCGACGTCCAAGTTGACCATCTTGGCGGTAATTAGGGCCATCAAGTACCAACCCGTCACCGAGAGATCAGCATCTTCACGTGGATCGTAGCGCCAACCTTTAAGTTTGCTTTGCGACCACTCAGCAAACTTAATTGCCTTTTGAGCAGCGATGCGCAACTTCGAATCGCCAGTCATTCCGTATGCTTCACAGACAGTGATCGTTGCGATTGCCTGCGCGTACATCTGCTGGCGCGACGGTTCGCGGTTCGCAAAGAAGCCCTCTTCGTTTTGACGTTTGATCAAATATGCCAAGCCGAGCCGCACGTTGTCTTTGTACTTTCCATCCAACGGTGTGTTGCCGTCGCCAAGAAACGCATTGAGCGCCATGGCTGTCGCTGCGGTGCGATTCTCATTAGCGCCGCCGTCAGAGTACGGACCGATCAGGCTCCAACTTCCGTCGCTCTTCTGGTTCTTCGCAAGCCATTGCAGCCCCAGCTCAACCGCTTCGATCGTTTGCCCGTTGCCGCCAAATTTCTTGATGAGGTCGCCGCGCAAGTTGCCGCCGCGACCAGACAATCCGTTGGCTATTCCAGTCGGCAGTGACTTGAGCGCACTGCTCGTCGCAGCGGCCGTGGTGGATGTAAGCGGACTGATCTCAGGCAACTTGATATTGTCGAGCAACGTCGTAGCATCGATGACTTGGGTCGGTTCGATAACTTCCATCGTCGGGTCGAGCGTATCGGTGGGTGAAGCAGCGCTGCCGAGATCGAGTTCCTCCATGCCTTCGCCTTCACCAGCCGAATCGCCGATGTAAAACGTCATCGGGCCGTCTGCGATTTGAGTAAGCGGTATCAGGGCGAGCACCATCAGTACGGACAAGTGCACAATAAAGCTGACCAACCAAGCAGGCATTCTTGGCTTTTCAGGCAGTTCGGGTTCGAGCAGCTCCTTCGTCGCTGGTCGAGCTCTCTTGCTCCACGGCCAGCGCTTTGGCTTGCGCGCTGGACGAACCGCAGGCCACACCTTTTCCAATTGACCGGACTCTAACGACTCCACTGCGGGTGCAGCAGGCGCAAGCGGTGCGGATGCCGGGAGCTGTAGCGGCGGGGGATGTTGTGGTACTGGTGGTTGAGGAGCAGTGGGCGGCGGTGCAAAGTGAACCGGGGGCGGCGGTGGCGCAGCGAACCCAGTTTTAGGCGGTGCCACAGGCGGCGGCAGAGATCGATTTGGATTGAAATCGTTCACGATTCGTCTCTGCCCCGAAATGGCGTGCGATCGACTGTCGCTACGATATCGACTGCACGACCGCAAATTTATCGTCGACTGGAATCAGGGCGAATAAGTGAAAAGGGAGCAAAGCAAAGATAAGTATCACGCCGCGCCCGCTCAATTATAACGAGCCGCTCACGATCTTCCCAACAGTCAGTACGCTTAGTCGCTAGTCAAAGTCTGGAAAATCGAAAAATCAGCTCGCCGCAGCGTTTATCGAATCCAGTATTTCCTTCGCAAACCGCAGTTCGTTCGCGATGCCATGCGACAAGCTGGGAACTTGCAACTCGGGCGGCAAGACCGGCCAAGCGTAGGTTTCTACTTCGTAGTGACCTGTGAACCAAGCCGCTCCGTCGCAGTCGTCCTGCGCGTGAAGTTGCAGATAGTCGCACGCTGTTTTGATATCCGCTTGAGTCGTTTGCAGCTCACCGAACTGTGCGATGTAGATCGGAACATGGAAGTGAACTCGCCAAGCCGCACTCGGGAAACTGCTCGACTGTGTCAGATCTTCTGGAAGCCACTTCGTGAGAGCGTGCGGAAGATCCTCAACCAGTCCGTCGAGCGTGCCACCAGTCTTCGCGCGCGTGGTCTGATGCAAGTACTTGGGTTCATTAAAACTTCGCAGTTGCGTGAGCATGGCGGATTGACGTTCTGGTTGCTCGATCACTTGATCCCAAGGAACATGCACAGCCGACGATATTTGAACTTTGCCAACACGAATACCGCTTTGACGATACGTCTCGAGCGCTGCAATTTGCGATTCAAACATCACACCGCTGTGGCAGGTATCGTGACAGACCGTCAGGTACTTGCGCGCCAACTTTGCATCGGGACCGCTGAACAAGTAATGATCGAAGAAGTTTGCGAGTTCTTCCGCTGTATTCAGAATGCAACCTGGTTCGGGTTCGATCGCTAAAACAATCTCGCGTCCGCTGTGTTGCGCCAGGTGATCGAGGAACTTAGCGACCTCCATCAAGTTATCGGCCGCCAAATGAAATTCTTCGGCATGCCACGGACAATGCGGCCAGCCGATTGGCAACGTTGATATCGAACCGCTTTTGCCAGCAGGCAGAAGGACATCGAGAATTTGAGCCAAACACATGCTGTAGCGAGCTCGCGAATGGCAGCTCCAGGTCGGTTCATAGACAGCGTGTTTCACCACCGACTGGTGGAAATCACCCTGAGGAAATCCGTTCATGGTGTAGGGCAAAAAGTGGTTTGCGTTCAGCCAGTCGCGAAACGCGGTCACCGACTGCTGTTCGATCAGTTGCGTTGCAGCGGGCTCAGCCAACCACAACCCGATCGGTAAGCGTCCGTTGGGTGCAAGTTCGCTGCGAACCGCGCCCGCGAACTGAAGGAGATTGGCTTGAGCGTCTTCCAGCGAAGTACCAGCATGAACGTTGGTACAGTAACCGAAAGGAAAATCACCATCGATAGTTTGAGTCAAAATAAGGCTCGATGTGCGTGAGAGGTGCAACCGCTGAGGAGAGAAGGGGCGGATACGTTCAACTCATTCTAGTATTTTGTACAGCGAGCGCGAACTCTTGCGAGCGGCATTCGTCCTTTACTCCAACAAAGTAAAAGAGGAGTTTAGAGATGTTCAAGCTTATCAAAATTCGCAGCTACGAAGCTGGACTCAAGTTCCGCGATGGCGAGTTCGTCGGTGTCCTGGGTGCTGGAACGCATCGGATCTTCGATCCGCTGCGCAAGCTCCGCATTCGGGTCGTATCGAAGCGCGATCCGTGGTTGGTGGACGATCAATTGGATGTGCTCGTGAAGTCCGGTGCACTCGATGGTAAGGTTGAAGTCTTGGATTTGAAAGACGATCAACGTGCATTGGTCTGGATCGATGGTCGTTTTGCGCGAATTCTGACTGCGGGCCTTTACGCATACTGGACAGGTGTGCGGGAGGTGCGAGTTGAGTTGATCGACGCGCGCCGCGTTCGACTGGAACATGCCGATCTGAAGTCGATTGTGCGTGCGCCCGAAGCGGCTCGCGTGCTGGATATCTGCAAAGTGGATCGCGATTGCGTGGGTGTCTTGTACATCGACGGTCGCTACATCGACTTGCTGACGCCGGGCGTGTTCGCATTCTGGAAAGACGTGGCCGATTCACGTGTGGTGGAAGTCGATACGCGCGAAGCGCAGGTCGACATCAGCGGTCAAGAAATTATGACTGCGGATAAGGTGACGTTGCGCATCAACGCGATCGTAACGTACCTGATCAAAGATGCTCGACGTGCCGTCAGTGTTTCGAGCGATATGCGTCAGTCGCTGTACCGCGAAGCGCAATTGGCTTTGCGAGCAATCGTCGGCGCGCATGAACTGGATAGCTTCCTCGCTGGAAAAGATGAAGTTGTGCAGGAGTTGGAAGTAGCCGTGCGCGAGCGCGCTATGGCTCTTGGATTGGAAGTATTGTCAGTGGGTATTCGCGATGTCATTCTGCCTGGCGATATGAAAGATCTGATG
This sequence comes from Pirellulaceae bacterium, assembly GCA_041739135.1. GTDB lineage: Bacteria > Planctomycetota > Planctomycetia > Pirellulales > Pirellulaceae > Aureliella. Next base: position 20,833 of record JBGSOM010000235.1, on the reverse strand, counting down.
AACCGAGTGACGGAAGCCAAGAAGGCGGCCGAAGCGAACTTGATTGTGCGTCGCGAGGAAACGGCTGCGATGCGCAGCCAAGCGAATACGGCGAAGCTGTTGGCGGATAATCCAACGTTGATGCGACTGCGCGAGCTGGAAGTGCTCGAGAAGATCGCCAGCGCTGGCAAGATGAACATCATGCTCGGCGAAAAAGGATTGGCCGACCGTGTAGTCAATTTGCTGTGATTGAAGACGTCAATTGCCGTCGTGAAATCTGTCGTAGCGAAGAGTGTAAGCCCTTCGCTGCGACATTTTTGTTTTGATAGCAAGCAACTCGTGAGTTGATCGATCTAGACATTGCTGCGATCGACTGACTATATCCTAGACATCGATTTGCAGATCGCTTCCCGTACGCCGCTGCTCGTGTCTAAGTATCGCTAATGAACATCATGGCATTCCTCGCGCGATATCGCGAACTGATCTTTCCAGTTGCGATCATTGCATGCATTGGCGTGATCCTCGTTCCGCTTCCGCCATGGATGATGGATATCCTCTTGTCCGCAAACATCACGATTTCCGTGGTCGTATTGCTGACAACGATTTCGATCCGTACACCGCTGGAATTCAGTGTGTTTCCATCGCTGCTCGTGGCGACCACGCTCGCGCGCTTGGTGCTGAATATCGCTACAACTCGATTGATTCTCTCGAACTCCGATTCGGACAAATTGGGTGCGGCGGGTGGCGTGATTCAAGCGTTCGCAGAGTTTGTTGCGGGTGAGCGGATGGAAGTCGGGGTCATTCTGTTCGTGATCATCATCGTGATTCAGTTCTTAGTTATTACGAAAGGTGCAACCCGCGTTTCGGAAGTGGCAGCTCGCTTTGCTTTGGACGGAATGCCTGGTCGGCAGATGGCGATCGATGCGGATTTGAACTCAGGCGCGATCGATGAAGTGGAAGCTCAGAAACGTCGCGAAGGTGTAACTCGACAAGCTGACTTTTTCGGGGCAATGGATGGTGCGAGCAAGTTCGTTCGAGGCGATGCGATCGCTGGCATCATTATCACGATCATTAATGTCGTCGGTGGAATCTACGTCGGATATGCACATGCCGGTTTGACGATTCAAGAATCGTTTGTCATGTTCACCAAGCTCACGATTGGTGATGGCTTGGTCAGTCAAGTTCCAGCACTTTTGATTTCGTTGGCCGCAGCGTTACTGGTGACGCGCAGTTCGCAGTCAACGAACTTGCCGATCGAGTTTCTCAACCAGTTGTTCGCGCGTCCGCAAGCGCTGGCTGTGTCCGGCGTGTTCCTTGGCTTATTGATCTTCACCCAGCTTCCGACTTTGCCATTGCTGACTCTGGGCGGCGGTTGCGTAGGCTTGGCGATCATGGTCAACAGGCAGCAGATAGACGCTAAGAAGCGCGAAGCGGAAGCGACACTTGAATCGCAAGCGGCGAAAGCCAAACCGCCCGAGAAGAAAGCGGAAGACTTCCTCGATGTCGATCCAATGCGGGTGGAGATTGGCGGTCAATTATTGCCGCTGGCTGATCCGCGGCGCGGTGGCGATTTGATGGATCGCATCAGCAACGTACGTTCTATTCTCGCAAGCGAAATGGGAATTCTGCTGCCTAAGGTTCGGTTGAAAGACAAACTTAGGTTGCCTGACTTGGTGTATGAAATACAGATTGCTGGTAACACCGTTGCGCGCGGTGAAGTGCATCCGAATAGGTTGTTGGCTATCGATACTGGAAACTGCACAGGCGTCATCTCGGGCATCGAAACGGTGGATCCAGCGGCGGGACGTCAAGCGTTTTGGATTACGCCCGAGCAGAAGGTTCAGGCGAGTTTGTACAACTACCAGATCGCTTTGCCGGGTTCGGTAATCGCAACGCACCTGCAAGAAGTGGCGCGCAAGCACGCCGACGAGTTGCTAACTCGCGACGCAACCAAGCAGTTGGTCGATCAGTTGAAAGCGGTCAGCCCAACGGTGGTCGATGAACTGATCCCTGGCATGATGAAACTGTCCGAAGTTCAAACTGTGCTTCAAATGCTGCTGCGCGAAGACGTGCCGATTCGACAGCTTGGTTTGATCTTTGAAACGTTAGGTGATTACGCGGGCCGAACGAAAGATCCAACATTGCTGACGGAGTACGTTCGCAATCGGCTTTCGCGCACCATCTGTCAGCGATTCAGTGATGCCAATGGCCAGATGCATTTGATTACGATGGACCCGCAAATGGAAGATCGCATCGCGGCCGGTTTCGAACTGACCGATCGGGGGCTGCTGATCCGCATGTCGCCGCAGGTGATTGAAATTACCTGTCGACAAATTGCGAACCAGTTACGTTTGCTGACTCAAGCTGGTCACAAGCCGATTATCGTCGTCAGCCCGCGGATCCGTGCGGCGCTCAGGCAGATCACTCAGAATTCGCTGCCCGATTTAAAGATTCTCAGTCATTCCGAAATCACGCGGCAAACTTCGACCGTTTCCGTTGGATTGGTTTCCGACCCAGTTACCAAGGCTTAGTGAACGAAGATGGACATTCGCACATTTCGCGCATCCACATTGCAAGAAGCGCTTGAGCAAGTTCGCGAGACGCTCGGTCCTGACGCTGCGGTACTGCACACGCGCGAAGTCAAGCGCAGTCGCTTGGGGTTATTTTCAAGCAGCCTTGTTGAGGTCGACGCGAGTATTGAGATGCCGGTAGCGGATCGGATGACAAGGAGCGCTGCGGCAAAATTGAAACCCGCTGCTTCGACCATGACAGTGCACGAACCGCAGCCAGCGTCGATTGCTACAGAAGCGGTTGACGAAGCGGCAGTGCCGTCACTTGAAGTGCCGTTGCCTGTAGTGCCGCCCACCTCCGCGCCGAAAGTCACCAACATTGCTTCAAAGAACAAACTAGATCAAAGGTCTACAGTCGCATCACGCGCAAGCAACCGAAGCGCGGCGGATGGCGAGCCGCAAAGCATGTCGCCCGCTATGCTCGAATCGCTGAGCCAAATGGTCGATGCTGGAGTCGACGCAACTACCGCCAGCTCGCTGCTACAATCCGCATCAGAAAATTTGACGCTCGAACAACTGGATGATGCTGCGCTAATTCATGGACGTATCATTCATCTAGTTAGCAAAAACCTGCGTGTTGCTGAACCAATTGCGATTGATAAAAACGAGCAGACAATAATCGCGATGATTGGGGCGACCGGCGTCGGCAAAACAACGACGCTAGCGAAGCTGGCCACGCGTTTGCAAGCGGAGTACGAGTGTGAAGTTGGGTTGATCACCTTAGATACCTTTAGGCCAGGCGCGGTCGATCAGTTGTTGCAATACGCCGAAACGCTCAATGCTGTTCTAGAAGTTGTCAGTTCGTCGAGTCAGTTTCTACCGGCTCTCAATCGGTTAAAAGCATGTGATGTGGTGCTTATTGACACCGCCGGGAGATCGCCGAACGATCAGGAACAGATTCGAGTTTTGCAAGAATTACTAACCGCCGCGAAACCGACTTCGGTGCAGTTAGTTGTTAGCGCGACCAGTTCAGCCAGTCACATTAAGTCGACCATGCAACAATTCTCGCCCTTGCAACCGACCGGCTTGCTAGTCACGAAGCTTGATGAAGCGAACGAACTTGGGGCTTGGCTAACTCTGCTTCAGCACTCGGATTTACCGATTAGCTACGTTACGCATGGTCAGCATGTTCGCGAAGATATCGCGCCCGCGAATCGACGAAGCCTAGCGAGTTTGCTGCTTGGGCAGGCTGCGCTGGAGGTTTAGTTTCTAATTTCGCTTTTTGTAGTAGGGCGCAAGGCGGAGCCTCGGGGGCTGTGCATTCCCTGTCTCCGCCGGCAGAGCCTGGGAACGAGAGTGGTAAGATCACCTAAACCGGCCGACTAGAAACGTGTAGACGAGCGATCGATCTTCGGCAGTCAGTCGATTAGCTAGTTCTGCGTCGATCAAAATAGCCGCTTTCGCAGTACTCGGTAAATCATGCTCAACCAAAAAGCGGCGTTCGCAAAACCGTGCGTCTGGCTGAGCTCGTGACCGTATCGCTTCCCACAGTTGGCTGTAAGTCGGTTGATCGCAATAGGAAGAAAAATCGGACAGCGAGAATGCATCAAACTTGCCTGCATGATCTCGCAAATAGTCAGCCAGCGAAGCGGTCACAATTTGAACTGCATCGACATTCCGTCGCAGCGTCTCGAAATTCTCTGGCTTCAGATGAATCGGCAGCGGACCATGTTCATCGATGCGTCCCTTAAACAACGCCCAAACCCACGGGCTCTCACGAAACAAGAAAATGCCGCTCGCACGCGCAAATCGCTGCCGCAAACACTCGCTGATATTCAAGTCACGTGGTACGAAATTTAAACCGGGCTCACGCAGCACATAGCGCACTAACCAGCGATTCGTTGTCACCGCAAGAAAACCGCGCCACCAACCGTTGTCCCACTGTGAACTCCAAATCGATCGCTGAGTCGCAAGGTCGTTTGCACTCAGAATCTCATTCACCAGGCTGCGACGCGTCCAACGAGCCAACCATGACGCTCGCGTAAGAAAGCGTTCCCAACGCCCCTCGAAATAAACGCCGCGCCGAATCAAGCTCACTCGTTGATCCCAAAACGCTCGCGCACGCTCCGATAAATCGCTTCGAAGCGTCTTGTAAACTTCGTCTCGATTATGCGAACTTCGGAAACCGAGGAACGTCATCCCAAGCTGGTAATCCAATCGCCGAATCACAGCCAACTTCAGTTCCAACAGATGGCTCTGCGCTGCGTTCCAATCCACCGCCACAATTTCTCTTGGCGAGTCGATCAGCAAATCCAAAGCCCTCGCGCCACTGCCGGTCAAACACAGCACACGATCCGTCGACTGCAGTTGCAATGCGCGACGCTCCGATTCGCTGTCTTCGTGAAAAGACGCGTAGTTCACTTGTTGAAAGAATTTTGACGAGTGGGACATGCTGGATGAAATCTTAAGTGAGTTCCGTTGCAAAGTTTCGCACCACGCGTCGCACTTTTGTTTGCCCGCAACTATCGAGTGGCCGCTCAGCAAACTCAATCTCCACCACCGGGCAGCAACAGTTTTCGCCAACAAACAATGCATCCAACGAACGTCGGACAGCTCGCTCGCACTCACTACGACAAGCCTGCTCTGCGTCGATAATCACCCGCAATTGATCCATTGCATTCTGAACGACTCGATAGTCGCGTATATGTTCCGACGCGTTATACATTGCTTGGCGAACAAAGTCTGGAAAGATACGGCGCAGCGATCCATCGCTTCCCCTGAAGACCAACACATCATCGCATCGGCCCTCGATGCGTTTCAGCTTGGTGAATGCCGACCCACATTTGCAGGCGGTGGGATCAGACACCAGGACATCATCCAATCGATAGCGAATCATCGGCTGAACCCGCCGCCTGAAATCAGTAATGATGGGCACGAATCGTCCCGATTCTCGGTCCAACCACTCGCGTTGCATCACTAGACAATCTTCATTGACATGCAACGAGCCGAAAGGACACGTTGCTGCGATGAAGCCCTCGGTCGCGATGTAGGCCTCATCGAGTTGCAACTGAAAATCGCTTTCGATCTTGTCGCGATCGGTATCCGTAAGCACTTCTGCGACTGACAGCAAAGCTCGGGGGGCGATCGATAGCTTGCTGCAACGCAGTGCTTCGCCCAAGCGACGAAGCACGAAGGGTGGACCAATGATTTGAGTTGGCTGCAACTGCTCGAGCGCGGCGAAATGAGTCTCGAGCTGGCAACTTAGATCGAAAAACGCGTACCGCCTTCGACCGGAGTTCAAGCCTTGATAGAGATTGCTGTGAGCCCGATGGAAGAACGCGATGCGATGCGGTTCAGTCAGTTTTCCACGCAGCAATCTCGCTAGCGCCAGTCCAATGAACGTCGCATTCTCGCGCGTCGACGACAAGAACAGCGAATAGTTGCCCGTCGAGCCTGATGACAACCCAACCGTTGCACCACGAACGGTCGGTCGAAAATCCCGCGACTGCTCAGCCGATCTTGCGACCTGCAGCGCTTCTTCACGCGAAACACCAAGCGTGTTAAACGCACCAAAGTTCGCCATCATGGATCGCTTGTCCGTAGTCGGCAACGACTGCCAATCCGCAAGATCGTGACCGCGAAACAGCTCGCGATAGTACTCTGAATGCGCGACGACAAACTGCAAGTGCGATCGAATCCGCTGCGTTTGGAACTGCTCCAACCGCTCGCGAGAGAATCGCATTCTTCGCCGCGCGCACCACAGCTCCGCAATCGTTGTCCCCGCAACCAGGAAGCGCTTGAACATCCGTCCCACCATCCCAATTGAATCCTACTCGAATCCTAGAGCCATCTTGCCATCTCGCGACTTCGGCAACGGCGGATTGTATTGAGTAACCGACAAGGCAACGTTATAACTCACCGACAAACAAACCATCATACACGCGGACACGGAAGGGCACTTTAACGATGGGAATGCAAATCGTCTCATCAGGTTACGCCGTGCCGCAGCACGTGCAGACAGCCGCTGAACTCTCGCTGTTGATCAACAAGTCTCCCGAATGGATCCTGCGTCGCGCCGGTGCACTCAATCGGCATGTCGGTCCCGCTGAACTTGACTCTCACCAACTGGCTGCTCAAGCCGCTCGCTTGGCACTCGCCGATCAACCGCGACCGGATCTTGTCATTTATGCCGGCGGTGTCCAACGCCAAGCGATTCCGGATACCTCTGTTTTCTTATCGCGTGAACTGGGATTCGAAGGCACACCCTCCTTCAGTATCAGTTCCAGTTGCCTATCCTTTCTGGTCGCGTTGAAAACCGCTGATTCATTCTTGGCGGACGGCTCGTACGATCGCATCTTGATCTGTTCAGCGGATTTGGCCAGTCTTGCGCGGAACATGAATGAACCAGAGTCGGCTGCGTTGCTTGGCGATGGTGCCGCAGCGGTCGTCGTGCAACGCAACTCGGGTCCCCAAGGCGTGCTTTACTTCGCCATGCAAACTTGGCCGAGCGGAGCTGATTTGGCGGAGATTCGGGGCGGCGGCACGCGCGCGAAACTCGACGGAACGCTCGATGCTCATGAGTCGAGTCTATTTCAGATGGATGGCCGCGGGCTTCTCAAGTTCTTCATTCCGCACCTCAAAAATATGCTCGATGAGTGTTTTCACAAAAGCGGTTTCACCTTGAATGACATCGACTTGATTGTTCCGCACCAGACATCGATCTCCGGATTTCAGTTACTCACAAAGTTAGGCTTGCCTGCTGACAAGACCGTGAACATCTTGACCGACTATGGCAACTGCGTATCCGCTGCGATGCCGATGGCACTAGCGATTGCGATCGCTGATGGCAGACTTCGCGCTGGCCAATTAGTGCTATTTATCGGCACAGCCGCCGGCGCGTCCGCCGCTGTGATGTTGATGCGATGGTAAGTTCAGAACTCACGAACGAAGTGGCCAAGCTGCTCGGCGAACGAACTCGCAACTACCTCATATCGGGCGGATCAGGCTTCGTTGGTTCGCACTTAGCCCGTTGCTTAGCCGAAGCGGGCAACTCGGTGACCGTGCTCAGTCGCAATCGCTATCGCACCAGTCGCATTCTGCACCCCAACATTCGCTTTATAAAAGGTGACGTTACTTCGCTCGAGACAGTAATCGCAAGCTGCCGCGACCAAGAAGTTGTCTTTCACGCCGCGGCACTCTCTGCACCTTGGGGCAACCCAAGCGACTTTGAGCGCGTTAACGTCGAAGGTACTCGCAACGTCATTCAAGCTTGCTTGAAAACTCCGGTGCAACGGCTTGTTCACGTCTCATCGACTTCCGTTTTCTTCAATTACCGGGACCTAATCAACCACACCGACGATTCGCCGTATGCGGTTCCTCAAGCTTGCCATTACAGCGACAGTAAACGTCGCGCCGAAGAGCTCGTTCAAGCAGCGATCGCGCAAGGCCTTAACGCATTCACCATTCGAGCTCGCGCGGTATTCGGCCCAGGCGACACGGCCCTGCTTCCGCGACTGATCCTCGCCGCTCGAGACGGACGGTTGCGCCAAATCGGTGGTGGGCAAAACTTGGTTGATCTGACTTATGTCGACAATCTGGTGTTAGCGCTCGTCTTGGCTTCAGTTCGTGGGAATGCAGGTGGCATCTGCACCGTGACAAATGACGAACCAGTCAAGCTCTGGGAGCTGCTTCCAAAGATCTTCACTCAGCTCAATATTCCTTACTCGGGCAAACAAGTTTCTTATCCGATAGTGCAGATGGCGACGCGTCTTCAAGAAACACTACACCGCGTTGTGCCACAGCTCGGCGAACCCAAGCTGACCAGCTACACGGCGGGCCTGCTTGCCAAGCATCAAGTTTTCGATCAGGCCGCTGCAAAGCAGGAACTCGGTTTTGTGCCAATTGTTTCGATGAAAAGCGGTATTGATCGAACCCTCGAACACTTGGTCGCGAAAGATGACGCTCCGGCCAAAACCACTGTTCAACTTCGTTGCTTCTCGACCGGCTACGCGATTGGCAATCATCGCATCGTCGAACGCACCGCACCGAGTAAGCACATTCGCTTTCACGCACTGGTTGGCTTGATCGAACATCCCGTTTATGGATTGACGCTGTTTGACACCGGATACTCCAAACATCTGAAACACTCGCGAGGTGCAGCATCCTACATATACAACCACCTGTTACCTACGCACACTTGCGATTCCCTTTCGATCGCCAGTCAACTTCGAGCTCTTTCGATTGAGCCGAACGATGTTCAGCGAATTGTGATCTCGCATTTTCATCCGGACCACATCGCAGGCCTGCGCGACTTCCCGCAAGCCGATTTCATTGCTTCACAATCAGCTTGGCAAGCCATTCGAAATCGCCAAGGTATTTTAGCGCTGCGCAGCGCGTTTCTGCCTGGACTTTTGCCCGATGACTTTGTGGAGCGTTTGCATCTCATTGAATCCTATTCAGATCCGGGCATGGGACCGTTTGATCGCTGCCACGATCTCTTCGGCGACCGGACAGTTCGGCTATTCGAATTGCCCGGCCATGCGGCTGGTCAAATGGGAGCTCTGATTCAAACGCATCAGTCACGAGAATTCTTAGTTGCCGATGCCGCCTGGACTTCTTCTGCTATCCGCACTCAGGCGATGCCCCAAAATCTCACACGCAGCTTCATCCACAGCTTCCGCCACTTGAAAGCGACACTTCGGAAACTCAGGGGTTTCAGCGATCAGTATCCGGAAGTGAATCTCATTCCAACTCACTGCCCTGAAGTTGCACAGCGATTTGAATTCGATCGGCAAGTTGACTCGCTGCTTCGCTAACACTCGCTCCTCTCGTTCCCAGGCTCTGCCTGGAAACGAACTGTCTTCGAGGCTCCGCCTCTTTTCTTACGACCCTGCCAGCGCATCGCAACTTCGAAGAGATGCTGACCGCCAATCGCCATCAGCCTAAGTCGCGTCTCTCTGAGACGAAAAATCAGTTTCCCTACAGTTCGGGATTTTCGCGACGCAGGAACTGCCCTGACATCAGCACATCGACGGGTGCGAAATCGTCGGTAAGTATCGGCGACAACGATGGGCTGCGCTGTAACAACCTCGCCACCTCGGTCTGCGGGAATACAAACGTCGACTCGCGAACGTACTGTCGCTCGACAGTTGTAAAGAACGAATCCGATTCCTCTCCGATGCTTGCACTTGTATTCGCAGTTGTCTCGCTATCTCCAGGCAAGTTGCGACCGGCAATCACAAACACGTAACGCGTGTCAGCTTCCGGTTTTGCAGGCAACATCAAGTTCACGTTCCCAAAGACGTTGTTCGTTGTTCGAACCGCCGACGCAAGGAAGCGGCCAGAGTCAACATTGTCGATCACGGTCAGCAGATAAAGACAATTTGAATGCAGCAGTCGCTTGACCAGCCCTTCATATTCGGCTGTCATCAAGTGATACGGCACCGACATATCATTGACGGCATCTTGAATCACAAGATCATAAGTCGCTGCAGGCGCATTCTTCACATACTGACGTCCATCTTTGTGAATCGAAACGATCCGAGTCGAACGCGAGAACCCGAGCTTGTCGTGAGCAATCTCAGTCACCGCTGGATCAATCTCGACAACATCGATCTGCACGTCAGCCAGATCTGCTTGCGCCTCAACCCAGCGCGGATAAGAATAACCGCCACCACCGATGACTAGCACGCGCGGCGTGCGCCCAGCCGCCCGCGCCTCAGCAGCCGCAGCGCGAGTCAAATCCGCTTGGATCTGTTCGTGTGGATAAAACAGAAAGCTAGGGTCCTTAAGATCGATACACGAGTGAATTAAAGAATCCAACGCTAACTTTTTCAATTCACGATCTTCCACCGTCGCATCGGTGACCTTCAAAGCGAAGTACTTGCTCTCGCGATCAAAGGGAGATTGGTGATGGAAAAACAAGAAGCCACCGAAAACGATTAAGCCTAACGCCATGCGCCACGATTCGCGACGCAGCGGCATCGCTTCGAATCGACTGAGCAACAAGATCATCAGCAGCGGAAGGATTCCGCATACGATACTGGTTCGAATCGCGCCTAGATTTTCAATCAAGCACCAAGCGGACACCAAGATCCCCAAGATGCAACCCAACGTCGAATAACCATACAACTGACCAGCGATCGAGCCAGTGCGGCTCACATCGCGCACCGACAACCCGATGACTTGCGGAGTGATTGTTCCGAGAGCCAAAGCAGGGATTAGAAATAGACTGAACGACCAGACGACAACTTTCGGAATCATCGGCCAGCCATCGTAGAAGCCAACTCGAAGTGCCATCGTCCAAACGATCACAATCGCCAGCGTGCTGAACGCGGCCACCGCTAGCGACTTTTTCAAAGCTGCAACGGTGCCATAGCGAGCGGCCATCAAACCACCCAGTGCGTTGCCAATCGCCATACCAGTCAACACAACTCCGACTACACCGGCGGACAAGAACATCGACACGCCGACTAGCGGAGCAAGGATCCTGAACGCAGCTCCTTCGAGCGCACCTGAAACGAAACTGCAAGTGGTCACAATAACGATCGCCCGCACGTACCATTGATTGGCTGCGAATTCGAGCGTCGATTCAAAGGTTGGATCCTTCGACCCTACCGAATTCGATCCGAACTGGGGTACTTCAGCGATCAGCGAAGGTGCTCGCGGCATAGGTAGGGGCATAGTTAGCGGCACAGTTAATTGTCCAGCAACCTGTCGACCGATCAACAGCACCAACACAGCTAGCGCGAGCAACACGATCCAGGTTACCTGTACGATCGCAGCAACGCCGAACATCGCGATCAACACGAACCCGGTTAAGTAATTTCCAAGCAAACTGCCAAACGTGCCCCAAGCAAAAATCCTTCCCGATGCGTTGCCCGCATCCGCAGCGCGATGAACTACACTTCGAATCGAAGGCGGTGTAACCAGACTGAGCGTCAGTCCCGGTAGAAAGCAAACTGCTACGGACGCGAAGATCGTCTGTAATTCCAGTGGCAAAGCCGCAAAGTAGTCTGAAGCGGTCAATCCCCAAACGACAACTTGCATCAGCAACACGGACAACGAACCTAGCACTAGACTCGCTGCGATCATCTTGGTTGCGGAGCATCGATCCGCAAGTTTCCCAGCGATGAAGTTTCCGGCCGCAATGCCCAATAGAAAGACTCCGAGGATCGCAGACCACGTTTCAATCGACGATCCAATCAACGGAGCTAGTAGACGGATGGCCACCTGTTGGCAGATTAGGAGTGCCGCATTCGATGCAATCGCAATCGCGACGATTAAGACTCGCCATAGCGTCGCCACCTGAGTAACGTCGCTTGGTCGATAACGATTGAACTGGCGAAATTCTTGCGAGGAGGCTTTACTCGCGTGCCCGGGGGAAGCAACGGCGGACATAGGGATCGCTCGGGGGTTGAGTACTTCTGTTTTTGCCAGTTCGAGTTGCCCGTCGAAAGCGACTCTTTTCAGCCAACAAAGGTTGCCACGCGAATACGATCTGTGCCAATTGGCGAAACACCGAAATTTAGTTAGAAATTACTCGATGAAGCAAATGTTTCAATTGAAGCGGTTGTATCACTCAGCACCCGGCGAACTAAACGTCGATTCCACTGCCGTTGATTTCACGCTATATCACTTCCAGCGGCTCTTGCCGCTTCCGCTTGCTGCTTTGCCGATCACCCACGACTTCAGACCGAACGATTGGATGATCTCGGTTACGGTGTTGGCATAAAATGGACTGACGATCAGCGCGAGACCAATTCCCATGTTGAATACATGCGTCATCTCCTCAGCCGGAATTTGTCCAAGCTTTTGCAACCATGTGAACACGGGCGGCACTTCCCATGAATCGCGATCGAAAACGAGATCGATGTTGGGAGGCAGAATGCGTTCTGTATTCTCTAACAAGCCGCCACCGGTGATGTGACCGATGCCGTGAACGACGTTCTTCTTCTTGTAGTGCCCCAGAATCTGGCGAAGCAAGCGAGTGTAGATCAGCGTCGGGCGCATCAGAGCATCGCCAACCGTTTCGCCGAGTTCATCGATGCGATCATTGACAGCCAAGCCCGCATGCTCGAAGACCGCTTTGCGAACAAGACTGAATCCGTTCGAATGAAATCCCGATGACTGCACGCCGATGATTACATCGTCCGCCGCGATCTGCTTGCCGCTGATCAAATGCTTCTTCTCAACCACGCCGACACAGAAGCCCGCCAAGTCATAATCGCCGCGCTGATAGAGATCGGGCATGATCGCTGTTTCACCACCCAGCAACGCACAGTCGGCTTGCACACAACCTTGACTGATGCCATCCACGATCTGCTCAAGCAGTGGCGGATTATCGTGACTCATCGCCACGTAGTCGAGGAAGAACAGCGGCTCAGCTCCGCAGCACAGCACATCGTTGACGCACATCGCGACCAAATCGATTCCGACCGTGTTGTGCCGCTCCAGTTTCTGAGCCACTTTCAGTTTGGTTCCGACGCCATCGGTGCCCGAAACCAACACCGGTTGATCGTACTTGCGAGCGAACAGCGGACCAGCGAAATCGAGCTGGAACAAACCCGCGAAACCACCGTCGTTGCGGACTACCCGCGGGCTGAACGTGCGATGCATGAGCCTCGGCAGCCGCTGCATGGCTTGCTCGTACAACTCAAGATCAACTCCGCTATCCTTGTAAGTAATTGAGCTCATTCGGTCGCTTTTATATTTTGAGCGGTTTATGGTCGAGTCGTGTTCTGCTTGGCTTCGGGCGTGCCGCTGTCATCGGACTGTTTGCTAGTTCATCAGCCGGAAGGCGCTAGCCTCCGGTTTGTATTGCGATTGTGGTAACCGGAGGCTAGCGCCTTCCGGCTGATAATCACCGGCTGATAACAATCAGTACGGCAACTGACCGATTGCCATTGGCACACCCGATCGCACGCCTAGTTGAGGTGCTAAGTTTTAATGAAAATCGCGACTTTTGACGACTAGGCCGCCGACCTGCGTCGAAAGATCTTCGATCCTTCCGACCAAGATATGCACAATTCCCTCGCGATTCTCGAGTACACCGTGCACCAGCCACGCGTTACTGGCTCGCGCGGTCTTGTAGAACTTCTCCCAGATTTCGGGTTTCAGCACCAAATTCATCGATCCGGTTTCATCCTCCAGCGTCACGAACGTGATCCCCTTGGCAGTGCTCGGCCGCTGCCTGAGCAACACCAACCCGGCAACTCGCAAGAACCGACCATCGGCCGTCTGCTTCAGATCTTTAGCCGCTGTGACTCGCAATCGATCGAGCTGATCGCGGACGAATGAAACCGGATGCGCTCGCAGCGACAATCCAGTCGTCTCGTAATCGGCGTAGACTTCCTCAATCGGCTGCATCGGTTGCAAATTCTCTGGTAGCGGATCGTCGTTGTCCGCGCCAGTCGCTTCGAACAAGGACATGTCCTTCGCAGTTCGATCCTGCGCAAGCGACTGCCAATAAGCGGCTCGGCGATCGCCGGTCAGCGAACCCAACGCTCCCGCATCAGCCAAGCGAGTGATTGCCGCTTGCCCCAATCGCGTCCGGCGTGTGAAGTCTGCCAAGTCTCGGAAAGCTCCATTTGCTTCTCGCGCCACCACCACTGTCTGACCAATCTCCTCAGCCAACCCGCGCACCATCCGCAACCCCAATCGCAATTGCAGTTCTGGGCGTTCCAGCGGCTTGAGCGGCGCGTCGCCAACCACAGGCTCCAGCGTGCAATCCCAGTCGCTGTGATTCACATCGACGCCAGCAACCTGGACGCTGTGCTCTTTCGCATCGCTGACCAACTGCGCGGGCGCATAAAAACCCATCGGCTGACTATTGATCACCGCCGCACAAAACACTGCTGGGTAATGATGCTTCAGCCAACACGACACATACACCAGCAACGCAAAACTTGCTGCATGCGACTCCGGAAATCCATACTCACCAAAGCCGCGGATCTGCGAGAACACTCGCTCAGCGAACTCGCCGGTCAACCCGCGCGAAATCATGCCATCGATCAACTTCTTTTGAAACTTGTCGATCACTCCCGGTCGCTTGAACGCAGCCATCGCGCGCCGCAACTGATCCGCTTCGCCCGGCGTGAATCCAGCAGCGACAACAGCCAACTTCATCGCTTGCTCTTGAAAGATCGGCACACCCATCGTCTTCGACAGCACATCGCTGATCTCTTTCGTCGGATACTCAGGTTGAACGCCGCTGCGTCGCGCTTTCAAATACGGATGAACCATCTGACCTTGAATCGGTCCCGGCCGCACAATGGCAACTTCGATCACTAGATCGTAAAAGCAACGTGGCTTGAGCCGTGGCAGCATACTCATCTGCGCGCGGCTTTCGATCTGAAACACACCCACCGTATCCGCGCGGCAGATCATGTCGTAAACCGCTTCATCTGCTTGCGGTACCGTCGCCAATGTCAGCTTGCGGCGATAGTGCCTGAACACCAAATCGAACGCCCGATGAATCGCACTTAACATCCCTAGCGACAGACAGTCGACCTTCAGCACACCGAGCTCATCCAAGTCGTTCTTGTCCCATTGAATGACTGTTCGTCCATCCATCGATGCATTTTCAATCGGACACAGTTCACACAGCCAGCCTTGCGTGATCACCATCCCACCCACATGCTGCGACAGATGGCGAGGAAAGCCGATCAAGTTCTGCACCAAGTAAAGAAACCGTTTGCCCACTTCCGATTCAGGATCGAGCCCCGCCTCTTCGCAACGAGCCGTGAGCGATCCGGCTGGCAACCGCGAGTCGACCATTTTGCTGATGCCATCGATGCGATCGAGCGAGATTCCAAGCGCTCGACCACAATCGCGAATCGCTGACTTGGTGCGATAGCGAATCACCGTCGCCGTCATCCCCGCGCGATGACGGCCGTACTTTTCATAGATGTATTGCAGCACCTCTTCGCGTCGCTGATGCTCAAAATCCACATCGATATCCGGCGCCTCGCCACGCTCGCGACTGATGAAACGCTCGAACAACAAATCCATCTGGCTCGGATCGACCGAAGTCACTTCCAAACAATAACACACCGCGCTGTTGGCCGCGGAACCTCGTCCCTGGCAGAGTATCCCACGCTTGCGCGCGTACCGAACCAAATCCCAGACCGTCAAGAAGTATGCTTCGTACTTCAGCTCTTCGATCAATGTCATCTCATGCCGCAGCATATCGATCACTTTTTGCGGCACACCATTCGGATATCGCTTCTTCGCGCCTCGCCACGTCTCTCGCTTCAGAAACTCGATCGGCGTCTGCCCGTCCGGCGCCAGTTCTACCGGATAGTCGTAACGCAACTCGTCCAAGTTGAATTGACAGCGGGCTGCGATCTCATTGGTGCGTTCGATGGCCGCTGGTTCAGTTGCGTACAACCGCTGAATCGTCTCCAGCGATCGCAAATGATGTTGCGAATTGCTCAGTCGTTGCGAGCGAACTTGATCGATCGTCGAATTGAAACGTGTTGCCAACAAACAATCGTGCAGCAGCGCTCGTTCGGGAACGTGATAGTACACATCGCCGCTCGCCACCAGCGGAACTCGCGAACGTCGGCTCAGTTCGCTCAAGCGAGTCAACTTGGCTCGGTCATCCACGCCGCGATGCAGCTCAGCCAACAAGTAACCGCGATCGCCAAAGACTTCGCGAAACGTATACAACCAGTTCAACCAACCTTCATCGTCGCGCGCATCAAACTCAGCCGCCGGAAATTCGTATCGCTGAAATGGATTGGCTTCGGGTTCTAGTGAAAGGACACTCCGGCGAAACTCCGGTGCAACGACTTGTTCTGGTTGTGAGCTCTCAATGCCATCTTGCTCCCATGGAAACGCTTCGTCGTCGGCAAAGTGCTGCATGTCCGCCGGCGGCAGTTCGTCGATCACCGGTTGCTGCAATAACAGACCTGCCAACAGTCCGTCGCTCAAGTCAGCGATATCTTGCCAGCGAAGTTCGCAAGCGCCTTTTTCTCGTCGCAGACGTCCTCGTGAAAGCAACCGACACAGCCGACCGTACGCGGCCCGATCACAGGGCCAAACCACTAGTGGCGGACCATCGACCGGATGCAACTCCGCTCCCACGACCAGCGGCAATTGAAACTCCTTCGCCGCAGCATGCGCGCGCACGATCCCGGCCAGTGAATTGCGATCTGCGACAGCTAAACCAGCATACCCAAGCTCCGCCGCACGCTCAAAAAGCTCATCTGCGTGCGAGGCGCCCTCCAAGAACGAGAAATTAGATTTGCAGTGAAGTTCGACGTAGCGCATAACGAGAAATGACCAAGCTGAAATCCGTAAAGCACAACAACTTCCCTGCCTCACCCTCCCTGCCTCCGCCCGAATCCAATTCTCTGCGAAGAATAAGTGGTGGCGACTTTCAATCGCCAATCTAAGCTGCGTCGACTGAACGTCGACGCCACGCGAAGAAAGGCGGCACTTATTAATCGCACGATCCTAACGAAATCGGGTACAGCGCCGTTGCGATTGTACGAATCTTAGCGACAGAAGCAAAACTGGTGTGCATGACGAGCAATCATGACCCGTTTTCGAAACTAGTTCTGAACCCTATGTAAGAACTCGCGGTATCACTGGCGAAACGAACCCCTCGGGTTTGACCGTCAAGGTGGAGCACTCGACAACGCCCAGTACCTGCTCGGCCGTGTTGCCCATGATGAAACCTGGGATTCCCGTCCGACAAACAGTGCCCATCACTAGCAAATCGACCTTCAAGTCCTTGACTAGATGACTGATCGCATCAACCGCTTCCCCTTTCGGTAGATGGACTTGTGTGGGTGTAATCGAATGCACCTGAAGCAACTGGTTCATAAGATTGTGACGCTTTTCGAACTCATGATGAACCGCACGATCGACGTCCGCAGCAGGCATTGCAAATCTCCCTCGCATCATCGACTCGCCCACTAGACTCCAAGCATGAACGACATGAAGCTCGGCTTCTTCAAGTTTCGCGAGCGATGAAGCGAGTTCGAGTGTGACCTTGTTCAGAGTGTCGTGTGCATCACCAACAAGCACTGGGTCCACAGCTACTAATATCTTCTTAAAGCCCTTTCGCTGAGTTGGCCTCAATGCGAGAACTGGGCAAGGGCAATCTCGAATCAACGCCGACACGGTACTCCCAAAGAAGAATTCTCTCCAACCTGGCTTCTTATCGATCGTCGTGATAACTAGATCGCGATGGTTTTCGATAACATCTCGGATGATTTCGACGAACGGCTCCCCTTCCAGCAAACAGGTCTTGGGGTGTACTCCCAGCGAATGAACGGAACCCGCAACTTTATGCAGTCGCTCTTGCTGGTCCTCCATCACCAGTTTCTTCACGTCGATGGGCTTCTGATCGACATACAGGTGGTGCCAAGAGCCGGGGAACTCTTTGATAACCTGCACAATAGTTAATCGGGCACGGTTCTCTTTGGCGAGCATTGCGGCCCGCTCAAGTGTCGGCTGATCACATTCATAGACTAACGAAATGTTTTTAAAACGCTTCATATTCAACTCACATTTAGAACAGAGTCTTCGTGGGCTACCTACGCGCTTGCTTACGCACGCTGCGCACGAACGTACTGCGCACCAGAGTCCCTAACCCACATCGCTAACGATACCTACGTTTTATTCGCTCATTGTATTGACACACTTCAGCGACTTGAACCCCGAACGCAAACCAATGCACACTGGTGGATTCCACCAGACAAATTCACATTAGTAACCGTGACAAAGCTGCGGCGATCGCGCCATACAGTAGCATCGGTCCCACCGTCTGCTTGAGAATTTGACCCTCTTGATCTTTGAGACCGAGCACGGAGCAGACGGCGACAATGTTGTGAATGGCAACCATGTTACCCATCGCGGCGCCAACCGATTGCAGCGCGAGAATCGTTGTCCGTTCAACACCTAGCTGATGGGCGATGGAGTTCTGAATCGGTCCGAATGTTAAGTTGGAAATAGTGCAGGAGCCTGCAAAAAAGGCTCCGAGCGCTCCGAGATAAGCAGAAAAGTACTGCCACGATCCGCCTGTGGTAGCTGCTAGCGCACGACCGACGATCATGACAGAGGACGCGTCCTCGCCCGCCATTAGCAGTCCCACGAGCGCCAGTGCTCCGAGCAGCGCGAGAACGGGACTGAACATCCTCACAGCAGTTTGATCCCAGACCCGCTTGGCAGTGCCTTTGGGCGCCTTCAGTAGCCACAACGATACCAGCGAAATAAGAATGAATGGAATCAGCGATGGAACATAGAGAACTTGATGTGTCCACACTGTGGCGGTTCCGAATATAGACTGCAACCGGATAACCAACGCTGGACTGATGGAAAGAAGTCCTACCATGCCCAAAGGCACTTCCCATGCTGGAGTAGCCGCCGTGAGGACACCCCGCAGTCCGAACTGAGGAATGCGAGTGATCAGTAGTACGAGGACTGTTGCCCAGAGCGGAAACAGCGCTCTAACGATAGCGGCAATGGGCGGAGTCGCAGGTGTATCCACTGCTCGATCGTCTTCGGTCGACAAGCCTATCTGTTTGTGGGCCATCCAAACAGCAGCTATGAGACCGAACATCCCCCCAATCACAGATGGAAACTCAACGCTTAGCAAGGACGACAACGCCATCGGAACTGTACATGCGGCCAGCGCAAGATAGATGAACACAAGATTGCGATACATCTCCTGCCAAGTTAGCAAGAGACGAAATGCAAGAATCGGAATTACGCTAGCTGCAGCGCAATGGACCAACGAAGTCTTCCAGGCGATCTCACGCAGCTCAATTGAACTGAGATTTAGCTGCGCGAAACCGAACCATGTTGGAGTGCCAACAGCGCCGAACGAAACGGGAACACTATTAAGGATAAGGCAAGCCATTGCGACTCGCAAAGGTGCAAAGCCCAAACCCACCAACAACGGAGCTGCAAGTGCTGCAGGCGTGCCAAACCCACTCGCTCCCTCGATAAGAAATTGGAACGACCAACCAATTATCACAACCTGCGCAACTCGATTGCGGGCGATATTGTTGAGCCAGTTTCGGATTGTTTCCATTGCTCCGCATAGTTCCATCGTGCGAAAAAGAAATATCGCACCCCACACGATCGCGATGGGAGTCAGCGCGGTAAGCAAACCCGCAAACACAGCCGCGTTAATGATTTGGTATTCCGTTTTAAACCATACCAATTGAATCCCGTAGGCGACGACCGCCGCGAGCGGCAGTGCTTTGGCAGACGGCATCGGCGACTTCTTCGTCATCGAAACGATCAGCAATAAGATAGGGAATGCGGCAAAGATGACGTCGAGTAGCTTCATAACTTACGAAACTTTGTTCATTGTAGGTTGGAATCCTGGGAATCAGAGTTCTTGCCAGCGCGGACGATTTCGACTGAGCAGTGAGCCGCGGTTGCTACTGCCAGTGAGACTGAGCCAAGCAGTAATCGTTTCAGAGTCCCATACCCGTGTGACCCGACAACAATTAAATCGGCTCCCCAATCCTCGGCTTCGTCAAGAATCTTGTCTTTGGGTTGCCCCTCTCGAAACACGGGCGTGACAATCATGCCGGGGATGTTCCGCCGAATAGTGGCTGCCGCAACGTTGAGTCGCTGCCAAGCTTCCGCTCGCAATCGCACATTAATTTCGTCGTACATGCTGGAGAAGTCGCCTCGCAGCAACTCCTCCTTCCAAGGATTCTCGACTGTAATAATCCGAACTTCGGTCCCCGGAGGCCACGGGCGTCGACAGACCTCCGATACCGCCGCATCGCTGGGAGCTGAACCGTCAATTGCAAGCAGAACTTTCATGACATGCGAGCCTTACCGTTCTTTGATCAATTCCATAAGTCCTTGTAGCACCAAGTCGTGAAAGCTAACGATGCCGACGACTTGACCGCTGCTGATTACCGGTGCACGCATAATTTCAAAGCGTTCCAGTAGCCGCGCGCAATAGCGAATGTCCATCTCTGGATTAACGCTCAGTACAGGCTTGGCCATGATCTCATAGAGATTGACTCTCTCGGGTGAACGATCCGCGGCTAAGACTTTCTTTGCAATGTCCGATATAAGCACAATTCCATACTCGTCATCAGCATGGCGTTTGTCGATTATGAACGCTCGAGTCTCCGGATATTGCATGCAGAGCAGAGCAGCCTTGACGGTCAGCGTTCCATCCAAGAGATCGAATTTGCGTTTCATTACGTCGTTGACACGCATAGGAACGGCCAATAAATTAGTAGCGCGTTGTATCGACGGAACTGCTATGCTACTTTTTTGATGATCGATACACGCAAATAATCAGGAGGTGCCAAGGATGGCAACCAACAGCAGTTTAACTGAGTCTTTCAGCGAGATTG
>JBGSOM010000234.1:0-4261 GCA_041739135.1 Pirellulaceae bacterium | reverse complement strand
TTTTACAAACAAATGAACTCGCCAAGGCGTGAACTCCGTCGCAAAAGGCTCTCGAAACTCCATTGCCCCACTTTGGGACTTGATTATTCGAGACACTCAGCAATCATTGGTCCACGACAGTCGACATTCGATTGCCCTGGGCGGGTTCCCATGCCTGCACTTCTCCGCTTTCTCCGACTATTTTGGCGGAAATGACCGAATAGACGCCTATATTCGCGCCCACATCCCAAACCACACAGCCTGGTTGAACCAGCTTGCGCCATAGCTTGAAAGTTTCGGCTTCGTAATCCGGACTGATATTCCGAAACTCATTCAGCATGTTAATCGTCGTACCCGCTAAAGGAACTTCGATATGACCGCCGGTCTGACTGAGAAACCTTGTCCACTGTCGCGAAGCGAACTGCCTAAGAGGATTTCGGGGAGACACTGGCGCTGCGAGGCGACGCAATAGCGCGTTTAATTTAGATCGAATGCTTGTCATACAACGTCTTTGGTAATACCCACAGGCCGAAAGTCGAAAGGAACGCGATCTTTACCGCGAAAGCTATGTTCTCTTACGTAGTAGGATGTTGATCCCGCTCGCCAGCAGGTCACACTCCTCTACACCAGCACTCAACAATCGTTGCCACTTGTCTGGCCAACTCGCGCGGTACGCGAGGGCTTGCGAACTGATTTTTACCTGCAAATACGCTACTTCGAAATACGGCTCGAAACTAGCGAGATAATCGGAAACGGTCGCAAATGAGAACTTTTCAATCTTCGCCCATCCATTACAGTTCGGATCAGGCTGCGTACTGAAAAATACTTGGTCGGTCACTCGGCTACGATACTCCACTTCATCCAACAATAGGTGATCATAGCCAGCCTCTGGACCATACGAAGAACTGCAGTGATCTCCGGCATACCCGTAGTACAGCGGACCGATGTTGTGCAGCGCGTATCCACCCGGTCGCAGCAGTCGCGACGTTTCGCGAGTCGCCTCCTTCAATTGACACACATGCTCCCAAACGGCGTCAGACGAGATCACATCAATCGAACCATCCGGGAGCGGAACGTTCTCGATCTTCGCATGGTGAAACTCAACTCGCGTGCCGTAGCGTAGTTGCAGTCTTGGGATGGTTTCTTCCCAGCAATCCCGCATGTTCACGATCTCAACCCCGTGAACTAGCGGGACACCGCGACGCATCCACTCCTGCACTGCAGTATCCCCAAGCCAACAACCTTGCACTAACGCAGCACAAAGATTGGCTGGTGATGCGATTCGATCAAAAGCGGCCATCAGCCCCGCTTTGCTAAAACGCTCTCCGAGGACCAGGCTATCGATTTTCCACGGCAACTCCGCGTTGACCAGTTTTCGAACTTTTGATTGGCTCACGCGGATTGCTAGTGGTGCCACGCTATCCGTCACACGCCGTCGAAGTGATCTCTCAGAAAAACGGAAATGCCGGAGGTCGTCACGACTTCTGACCTCCATTGGCAAGGGCTCATCCGTCGCACGCGCCAAACTAGTAAGCTCTCGAATTCTGTCTAAACGCATAAATGAAGGTCCAGCGGTCCGCTACAAACTGAAAAGGTTATTACTGGATCGAGAAACGGTATCAATGGCTGATCATCACGTAGGCAGTACCGAAGCAAGACTCTGGATCTCCTGAACTCTCGTTTCCCAAGTCCACATTGGCAGCCTGTTCCGCCACAACTCAATTCGTTGTTTACGGAGTTCATCCCTTCGCTCCCATAGTTCTTCCAGTCGTTTCTGAAGGCTGCTAGGAGATGCATGAGGATCGATACGCTCAACAAACTCTTCGCCAAAGACCTCAGAGAACTTCGGGTCGGTGGGAGGCTGGCCGATGACGACTGATCCGGATGCAGCAGCTTCAAACCAGCGACAGGTAATGGGACTGAATGACAATACACGTTTGGGGTTTGTCAATTCAACCGGCCAGCAGACCGTGAACCAGCTCTGCCTCAGATGCCACGCAAGAATTTCGTAGTTGTCACACGGGTCTGAACCTTTTACGAGATCACTGGCAACCGTGTAATCGTAGTGCAGCGACTTGGTTTGGCAGAAAGATTTAATAGCGGCGTGAAGAGCTGGCCAGCGTCTACCGTACGAGCTAAAAGCGATTGTAGGCTCGTGTGTTTCAGGCAACGGCCGAAATCGATCGGCGTGCACTCCTTGCATCACTGCGTGCCACTTGCGTTTCGTCGCCTGCTCGAGCATCGGAACGGCTGCTGGAAAGGAGGTGATGGTTAGGTCCCATCTACCGTTGATAAGCATACGCTGGATCAACGGAACCTGTGCCTCGAAGGTATCGAACAGGTACAGTATTGTTTTTTTTGCATTTGAGTCCCAACCCTTGAAAAACCAAAACGGATTGGCCTCCGGGCCCATCAGCACCACCCATAAAGATTCCGACTCGGGCAACTTGGCTTTTTTGCTAGGTACAAAGTCGGTAAGGAAGCGGTAGCGTGTCGCTGGGTTGGTAAAACGCTTGAGAGTTCCAGGCAGATGCCTGAGTGGCACAGGAAATGGTTCTCCCTCGATACCCTTAATGATTTCATACTCGAAATCTCGTTGCATGCCGTAGGGAAAACCGGATAGCGCATCGTTAACGAGTACCAGGTGCTTACTTGTCACTACGGGAGCCTTCATCCCTTCACCTGACATGCCACACGACGCTTGCCCCAGCGATGCGGAATCAATGATGAGTAATGCTCAGCGATGACGTGGTGTCGCTTTTGGTAAGACGTGCAACGCAGCTAATGAATAGTTCATTGGCGAACCGATTGGGTTGTTGGATGGGTGGTTCTTCCAGCACACTGTTGAGTAACGTGTTCAATTGATTATCAGAGTTATAAACGTAGACGCCCTGGCAATCGAAGTGACTGCGTGCGGCGATCTCGGAAGCGATCACGGGGACCCCGCAGGCAAGCATCTCCATCAACTTGGTGAGGCCACCGAAGCCGTAGTCTTGATGTGCTAGTAAACCGCGCGAATGGGCAACCAGATCATTCATTTGCAGTTCGGAAACTGTGCCGATAACCGAGACGATATCTGAGCTGTAATTGCTGAGTCTCTCAGTACCGAACCCTGCGACGACTACTTTCATCCCTGAACTTCCTGAGAAGTTCTTCAATTTGTCCAGCAACGCCTGCATGCCTACGCGGTTCGGGCCATTGTTAGCATTGCCCATCATCAAAAAATGGTCGCGACTGGTGCCAGCCCTTGCCGTACGCGTTTTCTCGGAACTTTCCATCACCGCTTGTGGCGGAAAGTAGGGGAGGTACTCGGCTTGTACGCCAAGTCCCCTCAGCAGCCACTGCTCTTCGCGCGAAATACAGAAAACCGCATCTGCCATCCGGAGTGCCTGCACTTCGTGGGAGAGATTTCGGCACGCTCGACTGACACCAATCGCTTGATCTTTAGCTTCGTACAGACTTTCTAAGTTTTGTGGCAAGGCGACAACCGCCAGACCTTTTGCTTTTGCCTCTGGGATTAAATTGTAGTGAGCGGTATCCTCGAAGATCAGTACAGGGCTGGCGAGACGAAGACTTCTATGATCGCTTAGGAACTTGTTTCCGCGGGATGTGTTTGACATTCCGACGGCCGGAAACGGTTGGAAATGGAGGCTGCGGCGCGCGCCTGTCAGGTATCGACGTAGGCGAAATTTCCATCCCGAGCCCACGACAGTGTCAAGCGGAAACGGCTGGAGGTCAAAGCCTGCCGACGAGAGCAATTCCCAAATTTGCGTTGCTCGACGCTCGCCACCATGCCCTTCTGGCATGGGCGCAAATTTAGAGCAAAAAAGCAGAGTCATGAAATTATTAGAGCGTAAATGTAAATATTCAGAGCAGTTCCACGCGCATGAGACCTCTGAACGCACTAAGCAGTAACGATGGTTACTTCCACCAAGCCGCTCAGTCTTTCAAGCTTGTAGGCAACGCAAACAGGTGTACTCTGCTGGTGATTTCGCGTTCGAAGTTATAAGGCTCCGGCAGCATTGAATCATCCCACTGTACAAAGAACTCGTACCCACTTCGGTCAATCGTTGCAAGGATTTCCTGCACTGAACTTCCGTATCGCTTCAACTCGACGGCGTGAATTTCAATAAGCAACTTTGGATCAGTGCTTTGAAGGTCGTTGGAATGATAGGCGCAGCTTGCCTTTGGTCAATGGTTGCGGATAATTGCGGCCGGTCCAGGGATTGATGGGCTGGGGAATCGAGGGATGCGAGCTGCTGCGTTCACGCATTCGGAAGCT
>JBGSOM010000233.1:0-14934 GCA_041739135.1 Pirellulaceae bacterium | reverse complement strand
TTTTACAAACAAATGAACTCGCCAAGGCGTGAACTCCGTCGCAAAAGGCTCTCGAAACTCCATTGCCCCACTTTGGGACTTGATTATTCGAGACACTCAGCAATCATTGGTCCACGTCAGTCGACATCCGATTGCCCTGCAATCTGCGCGGACACTTTGACCAGCCACTGTCTGTCGCAAGGTGGTGAACACGTTGAACAAACGCACGTCAAACTGATGCTCGATTGCATCGCTGCTTGCGCAGCCTGCATCGACTTTATGAGCCGCAATAGCGAACACCACGGACTGTATTGCAGAGCCTGTGCTGAAATATGCAAGGCTTGTGCGGAAAGCTGCGAGAAAGTCGGCAATATGGACAATTGCGTCCAATGTTGTCGAACTTGCGAAGAGAGCTGCTCCTCCATGGCCTCGTAACTCCGCATGCTCGTGCTTGCGGTCAATCTAGTTCGTTCCCGTACTCGTACTCAATGCCATGGTACTCGTACTCGTACTCGAGCCGAATCAACAGCCCAGATCGAGTACGAGTACCGGCGGTGCCTGAGTACGAGTACGAGCGAGAATACGAACAGTACTAGTCTCGGCTGACGAATCCCACGAAGGAAAATCATGCTAGCTCGAACACGAACACGATCTGTGATCGCTCACCTAGCGATCTGTATCCTCGGCGGCATGATTGGTAACTCGCTTGGCAATGTTGCGTTGACTGTCGAACGAGACAAGCAATCACCCCTGATTGCCGACGTGGAGCAAGCGGTTGTCAAAAAGACGAACGAGTTCCGAATAAGCAACGACTTGAAAGCAGTTGAAGTTGACGAGGAACTCAAGCAAGCGGCTTTGGAGTTCGCAAAGTTCATGGCCTCGACAGGAAAATACGGACATCATGCCGACGGCAGCACACCCGCTGAACGAGTCCAAGCGGCAGGTTACGAGTACTGCGTCGTTCGAGAGAATATCGCGTATCGCACCAACACCGGCGAAATAACCGCCGAAGGCCTCATCAAAGCGTTCGCACAAGGCTGGATCGACTCGCCGCCACATCGCGAGAACATGCTAGCGGACTACGTTACGCACACAGCAGTTGCGGTCGCAACCACAGACGAAGAAACCTACTACGCAGTCCAATTATTTGCCCGCCCCAAATCTGCAGCGATCAAAATCAAAGTTACGAACGAATCGGACGAGATGCGAACACTCGTTGTGGAAGCCAACGACAGCACCGACGAAGTGGAAATGCCCGCTCGCAGCGTCTTAACCATGACACGCTGTTTCCCAACGACCCTCAGTCTATCTGGCCAGAAATCCATCGCAGAGCTGAAGCAATCGGCGGAACTTGCGATCACTGTCGATGGCGCGATCGAAAAGCGGAAATAGAATCCGGATATGGGGTCGACGTTTGGTTGAGGCTTGGTGAATTGGCGACTGAAAGTAGCCACCACTAGTTTTGTTCGCGCTCTACTTGCCAATGATCTCAACCCGTTGCCCAACTTGCAACGAAGCGGCTCGTACGAGCACCACGGTTTCACTGCCATCGAGCCCTGATTTAACTTCAACGTCGTCGCCAACGCGAAGCCCCAGCTCAATCGCGCGATGCTGAACCTTGCCATCGATGACAACACAGCATTTGGTTCCATCAGCGTCCTTTACGATGGCACCCGTCGGCAATGTTAAAACATTTTCGCGCTGCTCCAATAGCATCTTGGTGGTAACGAACGCGCCTGGCAGCAAAATCAAATCGCTATTATCAAGATCTATTTCGGCCGACAGCGATCGGCTCTGCGGATCAACTTGCAAACTGGTACGAGTGACTCGCGATTCGATTTTTCCGGCGGGCAGCGAGGGCGAGAGAATCGTAACTGGATCGCCAGAGCTCGCGTCACCAAAACCCGCGTTAACCCAAGCCGCTTCGCTTTCGGGAATGTTCACAAAAACTCGAACCTTACTCACATTCGAGACCGTCATCAGCGGCTGCGCGTTGTTCGCTCCAGCGGGTTGCACATAGTGACCTGCATCCACATGACGACTCGTTACAAAGCCATCGAAGGGCGCAATCAACTTAGTGTAAGTCAACATCGTCTCAGCTTGATCGATGTCCGATTGAGCTACTTTCAGCTTGGCTTTAGCTGCGTCGATATCCGCTTTAGCTGTCAGAATATTCGCTTCAGATTCGCGCTGGCGCGCCTTGGCGGATTCAATACTAGCCAGCGCCTCTTTGCGCGCGGCATCAGCCGATTGAAACTGACTTGAAGTCTCATCGGCAAGTTTCGGTGTCACCGAACCTTTGCTAACGAGCTGCTGAATCCGCTTAAGTTCAGAGTCCCATCGCGCGTATTCGGCATCGGTTCGTCCCACGCCCGCTTCCGCTTGCACAACCAGCGATTTGGCTGAGTTCGATGCAGCTTCAGCGGCAACCAGCGCTGCTTCAGCTTGCTTCACCTGCGCTTCAGCTTGACCGAGCAGACCGCGTTTCTGCTCCAGTTGGTCTTGATACTCGGGCGCGTGAAGACTTACGAGCACTTCGCCCTTGGCAACCTTGTCGCCAATATCAAAGTGAACCGATTTCACGTAGCCAGCCAACTTCGATAGGATCGGCGTCTCTTCGAACGCGATCACGCGGCCGGGCTGCTCACTGAACAACTGCAGCGTCTTCTTAGTCGGAGTGCCCGCTGTGACTCGATCGAGTGCGCTCGCCGGTGCGGCTCCAGTATCAACAACTGAACCGATTGAATCTGTCGAAGTACATCCCGCGATCGCGATCAATAACGTGAAAGCGATTACCGACATCAAAGAATGAGCTTTATTCATAACTTATTAAGCTTGGTTGGGATTTGGTCGTCTAACGCGCGTTCATTGCGCTGTTCAATTAACAAAGTATCGACTCTCAGGATCATCTGGGTCCATCGAAGCGGACTTCACGCTCGCCTTGGATTGCAAAATCGCGAAGAACAGTGGCAATAAAAACAGAGTGGCGAAGGTCGCGGCAACAAGCCCACCCACTACCGCTCGGCCCAACGGCGCATTCTGTTGACCAGATTCTCCCAGTGCCAGCGCCATCGGTAACATACCGGCGATCATCGCGAGACTTGTCATCAAAATCGCTCGCAAGCGACTGCCCGCACCGCTGATGGCCGCCGACTTCACGTCACGAATTTCTCCGCGCCGCTTTTCTGCAAATGTCACCAGCAGAATCGCATTGGCCATAGCCACACCGACCGCCATAATCGCTCCAATAAACGACTGAATGTTCACCGTTGTACCGGTGAGATAAAGCATCAGCACCACTCCGGTTACCACAGCGGGAATGGCAGACACTGCTACCAGTGATAGCCGAATCGATTGAAAGTTGGCGGTTAGCAACAAGAACACAACGACGATCGCCAACAGCATTCCGATCGACAATCCCAACTGCATTTCTTGCATCGGAGGGATCTGTCCGCGCACCTCCACGGTGCTGCCTTTCGGCGGTGCACCGGCCTTGGCAATAGCCTTTCGCACTAGCGACGAAACCGAACCAAGATCGCTTCCCGCAATGTTCGCGGTCAACGTGACTTGGCGTTTCATGTTGTAACGATCGTATTGCCCCGGCATTGTGCCTCGTTCAAGTGTCGCGACGTCGCGAATCAAGACCTGTCCATCATTGGTCTTGCGAAGCGGAATGCGACCGAGCTGTGCCACAGAACCGATTGTCTCGACATCGTACGGCGTGCGCACAACGGGTCGAGGTATCTCAACTTGAACTTGATACGCGACGCCGCTTTTCGGATCAGCCCAATAGTTCGGCACGACGAAGCGACTGGATGAAGTCGCCGTCACTAAAGCGCGCGACACATCGATCGGCATCAGTCCAGCCATCCCAGCTTTCTCTCGATCGACGTTCACTTGAACCGTGGGATAGTCCATCGACTGACCGAGTTGCAAATCGCGAAGCACCGGAACCTGCGCCAATTCCATGCGAAGTTTTTCTGTGAACTCACGATTCTTCGCAAAGTCGGATCCGCTGACAACGACTTCGATCGGCGTTGGAGAGCCGAAGCTCATCACTTCGTTCACGATGTCCGAAGGCTCAAAAGAGAAACGCACGTCGGGCATTTCTCGTGCAAGTCGCTCGCGCACGCGTTCCTTCATGACTTCGTCAGTCAATTTCAGTTTGTCGCTCAGTCCCACGTAAAGAATGGCTTCTTCAGGTCCGCGCGACCATTGATAAACCGCATTCACAGGAAAGTTCGAGTGAATCATGCCCACGTAGCCCAACGTCAATTCAATGTTGTCGGCACCGAGTTCCTCACCGATCAGTCGCAACGCTTGCTTGGCTAGGGCTTCCGACTTTTCGATATGAGTTCCGTCGGCAGCACGCATGCGTAACCGGAACTGCCCCGCGTCGACAACTGGAAAGACTCCGCGTCCCAACTTCGGCGCAATCCAAGCGATCACACCAATGCAGATCACTAAGTAGAGAGGCACGACCAACCAACGCAGCGAAACTAGACTCGATAAAATCCGCTCGTAACTTTCACGGAAGCGATCAAACGCGGTCCGACGATTCGCGTCAGGTTCGTTTCCTGTTTTCAACAACCAAACCGACATGACCGGCACAAAGGTGCTGGATAAGAAATAGGACGCAATCATCGCGAACCCGACCGCCAACGACAAAGGCACAAACAGAGCTCGCGCAGCGCCCTGCATGAAGAACGATGAAACGAAGACGGCCAGAATGCAGAGCATCGCGAGCAACCTAGGAGCGAGCGTTTCCATCGACCCGTCACGCACCGCGCGTGCCAGCGGAACTCCGCGCTGCAAATGCGAATGAATGTTTTCGATCGAGACGGTAGCTTCGTCAACCAAAATCCCAATCGACAGCGCCAATCCACCTAAGGTCATTAAGTTGATGGTTTGACCAGTGATCCACAAGGCTAAGATCGAGCAGAATAGGGCCAGCGGAATATTCAAGACAACGATTAATGAACTCCGCCAATCGCGCAGGAACAGAAGGATCATCAAAGCGACTAGAACCGCACCCAGCACACCTTCAGTGACAACGCCACCAACCGCTCTCGTGACATAAGGTGACTGATCAAACTCAAACCGAACATCGATTCCTTCACCGTCCGCTCCGAGCGCTTCCTTCATTTTGGGCAGCGCGTCTTTGATGTTGTTGATGACACTCAGCGTGGAAGCTTCCGCACGCTTTGTCGCGAGAATGTAGACCGCTCGCCGACCGTTAACCAGCGCGTAGCCGGCCGGCGCGTCGGCGGAATCTTGAATGACGCCAAGGTCTCGAATGAATACTGGATTCTCGCCCATGCGAACGGGGATGGAACCCAATTGCTGTGGATCTTTTACTACCGAGTTCACTGGAACGATCGGGTAAGAATCGCCGATCGGAACATTACCCGATGGACTGATCGTATTGCCGCGAGTCAGTGCGACGATCACTTCATCCGGTGACATGCTATACGACTGCAACTTTTTGGGATCGACCGTGATGACGATCGATCGCGCGCTGCCACCAAACGGCGGCGGAGCGGATACGCCCGGCAAACTTGAGAACATTGGGCGGACGCGGAACAGCGCCAAGTCTTGAATCTCAGCAATACTGCGAGTGTCGCTCGACAGCACAAGGTAGCCTACCGGAACGCTCCCGGTATCAAAACGCATAACAAACGGCGACACAGTTCCAGGTGGCATGAAGGCCTGTGAACGATTCACATAATTGATCGTCTCCGCCATCGCCTGAGCCATGTTGGTCTCGGGATGGAAATACAGCTTCATCAGCGCTGTACCTTGCACGTTTCGCGACTCCACGTGGTGAATGCCGCTGATGTACAGAAAGTGATACTCGTAATAGTTCGTGAGAAAGCCTTCCATCTGCGCCGGATCCATCCCGCCGTACGGCTGGCAGACATAAATAACCGGCAAATTCAGCTTGGGGAAGATGTCGACTTCCATCCCCTTGGGCAACCCACTTGGGTAGGGCAATTTGTAGTGCTGAAAGACCGACGGACCAACAGCGAGAAAACAGCCGAGCGCCAGACTAAGGACAAGCACCATTACGGTCGCCGGGCGACGCATAGCCGAGAGTATGAGTTGCATGCAGTAATGTTTCCGAATTTTCCGCGAACAACGGAGGTAGGTCTGCTGCCGCAACCGATTCCGTTCAGCCAAGCGGCAGAGTTTACCAGGTAGGAAAGCCCATTCTAATCGCTGCATCAAGCATTCCCTATGATCCTGCGATTAGAAGTTGCTGATCAATTGCTACAGGTCCTATTAGCCCGCTTACCGTTTGTCGAAACACATTCAACACAGACCGCACAAACGGATGTGAGCCGCAAAACGCAGTTCTGAGGAAGTAGGCGATATGAAGCGACATTTCCGATTCTGGATAAGCGCAATCAATGGTTGCTTGCTTATCTCCGGCTGCGCGACAACCAAACCTGCCAAGCCCCAGTACGCTTTCCCAGAAGCTTCACTCGCCCAAAGTCACACCCCACAGACGTCCAGTGATCCTGCTGTCGTTTCGAAACCTGCAGTTAGCCCGAGTGCGTTGATCCAGCCCGTTTCGCATCTCTCTGTCGCTGTCACGGAAGCGAATGACCCGAATTCAGCCTTGGAACACGGGCCATCCAGCGCAGTTTCAACGACGTTTCTTCCAGCCGCTACAGAAACTGGAGAACAAACGGGTGCACCTGAGTTGAGTGCGTCCGACTCGAGTGTATCCGACAACGCTGGACAACCAAGCGACGGCGCGCCCGTCCCCATCAATCTTCCAACCGCGCTGGCCATGATCGGCGGCCAACATCCGGTCGTTGGTTTCGCGCAATGGCGAGTCCAAGAAGCGTACGCGCAGCTCGATCGCGCCAAAGTCATGTGGCTCCCGAGTATCCAAACCGGCTTCAACTATCGACGCCGCGATGGTAACTACCAAGCTGTGGATGGAGAGATTGTTGACATCAACCTGAACTCAATGAACTACGGACTCGGCGCTGGCGCGGTTGCCGCCGGTTCACCGACCCGACCAGGCATCGTGGCTGAGTTCCATCTAGCTGACGCGCTATTCTTGCCGAAGGCGGCCGAGAAAACCGCTTGGGCACGCGGCCATGCTGCCTCAGCGATAACCAACCAACAACTGCTAAACGGTAGCATCGCCTACGTTGACTTGTTGGAAGCGTTTCAAGATGCGGAGATCATCGCTGCGGCCGTGAAACGCACTTCTGAACTCGCTGAAATCACTGAGAATTTTGCTGAAGCTGGCGAAGGCCTTAAATCGGATGCAGACCGTACCGCGACCGAGTTGTCGTTGTTGCAAACACGACAGTTGACCGTGCGCGAACGTCAACTGGTTGCATCCACGCGATTGGCTCGCGTCCTCAGCATTCCGATGACTTCGACGATGCTGCCGCAAGACACCGTCGCGGTACCCCTGGAGATGATGACCTATCGCGCCGACGAACCAGCGCTCATTTCAACTGGACTGTCCACGCGACCTGAACTCAAGGAGTCGCAAGCTCTCGTCGCAGCCGCTTGCGAAGCCTACAAGCGGGAGAAGTATGCGCCGTTCGTCCCAAGCGTTCTTCTGGGCTTCAGCACGACCAGCTTCGGAGGCGGACTCGGCAGCAACGCAGACAATTTTGGTGGACGTTACGACATCGATGCGCTGATGGTCTGGGAGATGCGCAATCTTGGGTTCGGCGAAGGTGCAGCGCGTCGCGAACGAAGTGCTCAAGTCCAGCAAGCGACGTTCACGAAACTTCAAATCATGGATCAAGTCGCGCAGGAAGTCGCCGAAGCGAACATTCAAGTCAACATTCGCCGACAACAAGTTGATATGGCACAGACCGCGATCGCGAGAGCGCGTGACTCTTATCAACGCAACCTAGATCGCATTCGCGATGGTCAAGGCCTGCCGATCGAAGTGCTGCAAGCTATCCAAGCACTTGAAGCTTCCGAACGCGCCTACTTGCAAGCGGTCGCAAGCTACAATCGCTCCCAGTTCCAACTTCAGTGGGCGCTCGGTTGGCCCGTGAATGCACTGCCGACGAATTAAAGTCCTATTGGCGTCGGGCCTTTCATGGCGCTGACCAGTTCTAGAACTTGATGCATCACTTCAGCAGTCTCACCGATGGCGACAGGAGCTCGCTCACGCAGCTCATCATAGCGACGATCGGAAAGAATGAGTTGCAAATCGCGCAGCCGCTTCTCCTGGGACATCTTCATTTCATCGAAGACCAATTCACGATAACTTTCCACCACTTCAAATAACAACTCGTTGCAGTTCTTGAAGAAATCAAAATTGCCGCTGGCTCGCAGCAACGGTTCGTAAATCTCATTTGCGATCGTGCCACCAACTTGACGCATCGACACAAACTGCTGAACATCCGCTAACTGCCGCTGCAATAGTTTCAGTTCAGAGACATCCTGAAGAATTCCGATCAAACCAGCGATTTCACCCTCGTCGTCTCTCAGCGGAACATGACTGGAAAGAACATCAACTTGGCGTCCGTTTGCGAATTCGATTGTATGCTCTCGGTTGATTTGGTCTTCTCCGCAATCAAGAATCTCAAGTTGAGTTTGTCGCAGTTTGGCACTCTGCTCGCTGGACCATCGCGATTCGACGCTCTGGTCGACGATTCCAACCGTCGACTCATAACCAGCCAACTTTGCGAACGCTTCATTGCCGCCTGCATACCGCAAATCGCGTCCCTTCCAAAACACGGCACAAGGCAGATGGTCGACTAGGCTGCGCAGAAACGATCGCTGCTCCTTCAGCTCTTTGACTCGCTCTTCAACCTTCACCTCCAATTGATCGCGTTCCTCGGACAACGCAACTTGGAACGCTGACAACTGCCACAAGTGCCCGCGACTTTGCGCGATGCCTAGCAATAAGAACGCTGTTTCGAATAGCAACCAAGCACCGTGTTCGAGCGATCGCCACTGAGCCGCTTTCGAGATCCCAAACACGGACTCGGGCCAGTAGATTCCGCGCAACCAATGATCGAGTACGACTAACGTAACGGCCGGAATGAAGACGCGCGGATCGCGTAAAAGGCCAAGATGGCGAGCGATCCGAAGATATGAAAGTGCGCTTCAATGCGCCCGCCCATTAAATGAATGATCAAGCCCGAGAACATGACTTGAGTTGATGCCACGACGATGCGCGTCAGCAGACTGCCAGGAATCCACAAGATCAACGCGATTGGCAAACTGATCAGTGTCCCTCCAAGAAACGACGCCGCCCACACGTGAATGTGAATCGAGTCTTCCATACCGTTCCAGGTGAGTGGCGAAATCAGAATCGCACATAGCACCGCAAAGACCCACTGCCCGACGAATAACCAAGCGAACACGCGGTCGGTCAGCAACTGAATCCCCTGCAGGTATTCGTCGAAGACCTTGCTAACTCGCGCATCGCTCTTGGCAACCAATGGCAGCGTCATTTGGAGCGACTTTTCGACACGTGAATGCGGCAACCGAAGATCGGTGTCGCGGAAGCCAGAGTGTCGCGTCCTTCAACGATTGCAGTAATTGACTCGGATCCGAGGTTGGGGCCTTCATGACCTCGCGATGGAGTAATCCCGCCGTGGAAAACAACCAGATCGTTGCGGTCAGAAAGTATCGTACCGCCGGAAGTCAGTATCCCAGCTTTCAACAATTCCTCGCCGCCATAATCAAATTCAGTCGTAACGCCCGGAATCGATCGCAGCTCAGCCACACATGGCGTCTCTGCCCAATCACGCGGCACAAAGGCCGGAACGAATACCAATGCGCGGCAGCGCATACGATCCGAATTGAGTTCCATCAGCTTCCGAAGTTCCGCTACCGAACTGTTCGAACAAGGGCATTTCGGATGAATGCCGATCAGCAATTGCCAAGGTCGGTCATAGGTAAGCGACTCGAGCGCCAGCGGCTTGTAATTCGCAAAGCTCGCATCAATGCCACTTGGTCCAGCGGTCAAACTGTAGATCGTCAAAAAGCTGAACCCAAAGGTCACCATCACAATCCAGACTGCGATTGCAATGATCCAAACATTCACCTTCGACACAGGCTGCCAAACTCGCTCGATCCAAAAAGCGTGGGATCGCGAGTCCGGAGATTCTCCGCTCGCATTTCCAGCTAAGTTCCGACCAAGTTTATTCCGCAGGCTGTTGAACACAGAGACGAGCCCAGTAGTAATTAAGGTCCGTTAAGCGAAATCGCACTTTATTGAATTAATTGCTTGACAATCAAAGATGCACCACAAGTAGAGTTTTGCAATTATTTGACGCGTAAGCGACATTTGCGGACAGAACCGATAGCGCCGACGGACTGCACACCGGTTTCGCCAAAGCATGGTGGCGTTTTCGCAACGCGATACCCAAGCGAGAACCGCGTTTTGTCAAGCGAAACTCGCATTTAGTGGCAGAAAGACGCCAGACGGACGTCCGGCAGAGAAGAGAGCAAAATCGTGCATACGCTACGAAAGATCTTTTAATATCCGAGATCGTCCAGATATATGATGTCGTCTAATCGTTTAACCGCGTGGGCAACGCCCCGCGTTTGCACCGGCGCGAACGCGGCCCGTTGGGCACGCGGTTAAACAAGTTAAGCAATTTCGCAATTATCAGCCGCCTGCAGTCGTAGCAGGCAGAATCGTGCATACACCGCTCAGTAGCTAATTAATTACTGACGAAGTTTCCGTCTTCATCATATTGAACGAACGCAAAGCGTATGAAAGTGATAATGCAGACGGGAAATGTCAGCAAGAATACGGAGCTGAAAAAGGACATGACGAGCCCACCGAGGGACAACACCAGCCACAGCCACCAAGTATCTTTCAACAAAGCCTCAAAACGTTTCATCGCTTTTCCTCACCGAAGCATATCTTTATTTTGCACTCATTTCATGAACCATATCGACAAGTGCAATAACTTGATCGACGTCAGTCTGCTGCAATATACCATGACCAAGATTAAATATGTGTCCAGCGCGACCGCTGGCGCGGGTGAGAACATCCGAGGCCATCTCCCGCAATGTCTCTTGATCCGCTAGCAGAGCCAGCGGTTCGAGATTGCCTTGCACAGCTCGGTCGTAACCAACCGTTTTCCAAGCTTCATCTAGTGGCACGCGCCAATCGATCCCGACAACCGTTCGATTATCTCCGCGCAGCAGCGGTAACAGTGCTGGATTACCCGTTGCAAAGTTGATAACTGGAACGCCCGGCGCGATCGAATCGATAATCTGCTTTACATAAGGAAAGACATATTGCGTGTAATCCTGAACGGACAAACAACCCGCCCAAGAATCAAAAAGCTGGACGCACTGTGCACCCGCCGTAATCTGTGCGTTCAAGTATTTGGCGATGCTGCGAGACAGCTTAGTCATCAGCACTTTCCAAGCGCCTGGGTCACGGTACATGAGCATCTTGGTGTACATATAATTCCGACTGCCACCGCCTTCGATCATGTAACTCGCCAGAGTGAATGGCGCGCCAGCGAAACCGATCACAGGAATCTCGGCCGGCAATTCCTGGCGAGTCAAGCGTACTGTCTCAGTCACGAAGCTGAGGCTTTCCATCGTAGTCAGCTCTTGCACGCGATCAACGTCCGCTGCAACGCGCAGTGGATTATGAATCACCGGTCCATCGCCCTTCGCAAACTCCAAATCCATTCCCATCGGTTCGAGGATCGGAAGCAAGTCGGAAAAGATGATCGCCGCGTCCACTCCCAATCGCTTCACCGCTGTACACATGACTTCCGCGCACAGACCGGGATCCTTGCAAAGGTCCAGGAAACCGATCTTGTCTCGAATCACCCGATACTCCGCCATGTAGCGACCGGCTTGGCGCATCAACCAAATCGGTGTGACGGAAGAGGACTCGCGCCGACAAGCGCGCATAAAGGGACCGTCGTACCAAGCCGCTTGAGTATCCATCACAGACTTTCCAGTTGTTTCTTTTACGAATGCAGTAACCGTTCGACCGGCGAGCAGATGAGCGGCCCGAGCGGCGCTCTCTTGAACCAAGTGCCCCATCTTCGGATGCTCGGGTTCCAAGTCGACCGGCAGATCGTTTTGCCTGAGCATCTCGCTAGTGGTCGGTCCGATCGAAGCGACAATCATGTTCCGAAAAGCGGATCGAAGTTGTTCTTCGAGTCCCAGGTCGGCACTGATCCGCAACATATTCGCAACTTGATGCGCACTCGTTAACAGCAAAACATCGCGCTCGCCAGCGACCATCGCTCGCACATTCGCTTCCAGCGGTTGCGAGTCGACCGGCAATTCCCACTGATACACGCGAACTCGGATCACTTCCGCGCCACGAGCCTCGAGACCAGCGATCAAGCTGGAGTTTGACTTACCGTATTCTTGCAAACCAATTTTCTGATTCGTGATCGGCACACTCTCGTCGATCGTCTTCAACAGTTCGCGCCACGTGTTGGGTTCGGGAACTTTGATCGTGGGTGTCAAACCTAGCTCGCGCATCACAGCGGCCGGTTTCGGCCCGCGAACAATAGTTGTCACATCGGACAGTGCATCAATGAAACGCTGTCGATCCACGTGGCGTTCAATGGCTGTCAACAAGTGACGAAGCCCCACACCGGTCAAAAAGATGACGATGTTGATCTCGCCCGTGATCACGCGATACGCGAAGTCGATGGCTTCGCGATTCGCTTCGATGGGAACTTCGCGCATCGATGGACTAACAAACGCTTGGCCACCGAACTTCGAAATCAGCCGCTCCATATCATCGCGTCGACGGCTTTCCAGCGCGGCCACGCGCAAGCCCGCAAACGATGTCGCTTCATCACTCATTTTGGTGCTTCAAATAGTCTGAGATCACGCCGAGCGTCGCTTCATGCCGCTGCTCAACTGGGGAAAATCGTTACAATGAAAACGCATGCTGTTTTCCCCTTTTCCAACCTTCCCCGCCAGGGGGCATGAACCTGCCGGACTTTGAACGATCCCAATATGACGCTGAACACTGAATCCACCACCGGCATCTTCGAAGAATTGCAAGTTCTTCGGCAACAATCCGGCGCGCTGCCTGCCATTGCGCGCCTCGTTGCTTACTTGAAATCAGAAGGTCGCTTTCATGAGATGTTCGAAGCGCTCAAAATGCAACTGCGCGTCGAGCTCGGATTGCCCGCTGCGCAACTCGATCGCAACGAAAAACTCAGCCCCGAACTTGAATTGAAACTGGAACAGGGCTTGATCGAAGCATGTCGCAAAGTAGGCGCGGGTTTCTTCGAGCAGGGAAAGATTCGTGAAGGTTGGATGTACATGCGACCAGTTGGCGATCGCAGTGAAGTCGCCGCCGCGTTGAAGGAAGTTGCGGTAACGGATGAAAACGTCGACGAGCTGCTCGAAGTGCTGCTGCACGAAGGCGTCGATATCGCGCGAGGCTATCAACTGGCACTCGATCGCTTGGGAACATGCAACAGCATCACGTTGTTCGAGTCGGCGCTCGGCGCACGCCCACGTTCGGATCAGCAGATTGGCGCGACGCTATTGGTCAGGCATGTTCATTCAGAATTGCTTGCGAACTTGCGGCGCGATATTGCAAAACGCGAGGGAAAAGAACCGGTTGAGCAGTCGGCGGAAGAGCTGCTCAAAGCGCGTCCCGAACTGATGCGCGATGGATCTTACCATTTGGACACAAGTCATCTCGCGTCGACAGTGCGTTACGCGCGGGTGCTTGAGAGTGAAGTCGACTTGCGGCTCGCGCTCGACCTGACCGTTTACGGTCGCCACTTGCATCCGCAATTTCAGTACGCGGGTGAAGAACCCTTTCTAGATCTGTATCCCAGTTCAGCTGCCTTTTTTCGCGCGCTGCTGGGTCAGCAAGTTGATCAAGGCATTCGCTACTTCACGCAAAAAGCTGACTCAGTTGATCAAGGGCAATTTGGAACGATCGCCATCGAAGTGCTCATTGATTTGCTGTCGCGATGTGGACGCAAAGAAGAAGCGATGCGCGCGTATGAAAAACGTATGCCTGCTGGCAGTCGCTTGTTAGGCATCGCGCCCACGATGCTGGAGCTGAGTATCGGACTGGGCGAATACCAATCGATGCAAGAGATCTGTCGCAAGCGCGAAGATCTGCTTGGCTACGCCGCAGCTTTGCTGTACGACGACCTCCGCAATGACGATTCGGCAACATAGCCCTATTCTCAAACGTCATTATCAATTGGGTCGTCTTTGGGTACACGCTCTGAGCGTCGGGTGCCACTGGCATTGCCAGTGTGAACGAAGGTGGCGATGCGCATGAAAAGTAGTCGGTCCAATACGCTGGGCTCGACCTTTAATAGCCGAAGTTAGACATTATCAATGACCACTGAGTTGAGTGAGGGAGAAACCACTAACGCATTCCGGCTCATATTTGTAACTCTCGATGGTTGTGCATTGAGACTCGCTGACAGTGAATCTTTCTGCTTATATGCAATGAGCCATGATGCCCAGTTCGATGTGCAATGTGTGCAACGCGAACAATAACGCACTCTTGCGGGCTATAGGCGGCAGCGCTCAAGTGCTACTTTGCCAAAAATCGTCGATTTTTGCTTGATTTTGGCGGCGAAAAGTCGGACAACTACAAGAAGGCAGGCGTTGCATCACGCGAGTTGCTATCGTTTCTGCTGTGGTATTAAAGGGAGGACTTAAGATGTCTGCAGATTGGTATTTTATCAAGAAGGGGTTTTTTCATCGTCAAAAACGTGTCGGTCCAGTTTGCGAGATGGAGTTGCTAACTCGCATTCAAAAAGGCGAGATCGCCCCCGATACGTTGATGTCCAGTACAAGCAAGACGCACGGTAAATGGTTGGCGATGAGAAATGTTCGTCCAGCGTATCAACACTGGAAAGAAACTCACCCCGGCGCAACGGACGCAGCTTAGCTGTCCGAACGCACTAAAATGAAATCGAGAGTACGGCGCGGTGCTCTGTCCCTTTTCTCTTCGACACACCGCAAGCAATT
>JBGSOM010000232.1:0-12961 GCA_041739135.1 Pirellulaceae bacterium | reverse complement strand
TTTACAAACAAATGAACTCGCCAAGGCGTGAACTCCGTCGCAAAAGGCTCTCGAAACTCCATTGCCCCACTTTGGGACTTGATTATTCGAGACACTCAGCAATCATTGGTCCACGTCAGTCGACATTCGATTGCCCTGGGGAATCCCCACCCCTTTGTGGTTGTCAATGTAATGGGTTTACGAGTCGGAGTTACTTTCGTAGAGCTTATTTCCCTTTAACCAACTGCTCGAGATCGCGAGATATTACTTCCAAAAAGGCTTCTCGTTGCGGCGATAGTTCATTTCGAATTGCGAAAATCCAATTGGGCA
This sequence comes from Pirellulaceae bacterium, assembly GCA_041739135.1. Classification (GTDB taxonomy): domain Bacteria; phylum Planctomycetota; class Planctomycetia; order Pirellulales; family Pirellulaceae; genus Aureliella. The sequence continues at coordinate 12,652 of JBGSOM010000232.1, read as the reverse complement.
GAGATTCGCTCGAAATTTCAAACTTCGCGAGCAGTTCGAGCCAGCGTGTTCTGTCTTCGCCACAAATCGCATCTATGGTTGAGACTACTAAAAAGTCGTGGACCATGGGGGTAATTGGACCCTCATCGGCTAGATGATCGATCATGGCAAGCGCAGCCGCTGCAGTGTGTGCCTTCAATGGTCGCTCGATGAGTGCGATGCTAGTTCGAAGCGAACGAATGCGGGTGCGCATCGATTCAAAAGCCCTGGCTTTTTCGTCTTTAGTGAGACGGGCTTTTTCGTTTTGCCGATCAGTAAGTGTGCTTCGCCAATCCAAGATTCGGCGCTCGTACTCTGCGTTGTCATCTAAGTCATATTGCCGAAGCAATATCCCAGCATCCCAACCATAGTCTTGGCACCTAAAATCACCTTGATCTAGTATCATTCGCACGGCGCGAGGGTCACCGATTGAGCACAGTGCTTCTGCTACGGTTGCTTTTTCGCAGTCGTCCAACTTGGGAAAAAGTTCCGAAATCTTCTCGAATGCGGCAGCACATTTCAAACGCCCCAGCTCTCGTACGGCGGCGAGATCAGGCAACAGCCCAAGCAATTCTCGACACTTTCTCTCTTGATCTTTGCTTCGCTGTAGTTTGATAAAGAACAATTCGTGAGTGTCGTCGATTCTGAATTCGTAGACTCCCGGATAGAGATCGACGTCGCCGCTTTCGAGTTGGCGCGAAAACGAGATCGCTAATTTCAGTTCTCTCGCTGGCGGCCTCTTGAGAGTAAAAACAAAGTTTTCACGCATCGGTGGTTTTAAAAATGGAACGGCCGGTTTGACACTCCGGTATCGTGACCAACGAATTCGGGCCTCTTTGTTAACTTTCATGGAACGCGTTGGGAGCGCGACAAACAGTGAGAATTTTCCGTCATGCAATACAGAACGCGGCAACGACAACATTGGATAGATATCCGGGTTGCCAACTTTCTTTTGGGGCTCATTTTGCACAACGTCATAACTAAAAAAATTGCCTCGCACACCTGCTGCATTCCGCTTTGGGAAAGCATGCTCGTTTTGAAAATTCTTTTGGTCAAAATTCGTCAACCACTGTTTGCGCTGAGAGATGTCCAGTGAAGCTAGTTCCGAAGGCAGACCGCGGTAAGCCAGCGTATCTGCTAGCGCGATTCGATCACCAACCGTACTGCATTCTAAGTCGGGCATATTACCGAGCGTCTCAAGGATGATCGGCTTCGCATCTGGATCCCCAACAACTAGCAAGGTCCCAAGTGCAAGCTGGCGCACCGATGCAACACTATCGCTAGTACATGATGCGACATCCGCGGTAAACGCGTGAGATCTTGTACGACCAATCCAAACCAAAGCAGCCTTGCGTTCGATCGCACATTTGCTGCCAAGTGATGTCCGCACAAACTCTGGCTGTAGATCGCCTGAGAGCTCACTTTTTTGGAGCAACGAAATCCTTGTCCAAGTTTCATCGACAAAGTCAGGAGCGAATGGGTCTTTGTGCGGTGGTTCAACCTGCGCAAAGCAATAGCTAGTTACCAACAGTGTGTAGTTTACAAACTGAAGCATTGATCTAGTTTGCAAAACAGTCGCTCCGGCAAAACACTATGACAGTTGGATAGCGTCAATATAAAGCTGCGAACATGTACGAAGCAACTAAGAGGCGTTCAGTTCTGGGCTTTCTGCGGTTCCAGTTTTAGATTGACCTGGTCAACAGCCAAGGCAGCCAATTCGGTGACTTGCTGCCTGACGGAGCCGATCCAAACTGGTTGGATAGCTGCTAATGGCCAGCACGCGTCGAGCTTTTTCGATAGTCGCTTCTGCGCGCGGGCGGTTTCTTCGAGCGTCGGTTCGCGGCCGAGTTTCATTCTGAAGCGAAACTTCTTGAGATTGGTGGCCGTAGTCGCCCCGAACCGATAAGGCAATTCTTTGCTTTATCGACTAAAATGAGGTGTAGTCGAGTATCCTGAAGAGCTCCGCGAAGGGCGTGCCTATGACAACCAAAGAAAAAGCGATTTCATTGATTCAATCTCTCGCTGACGACATCTCGCTGGACGGCGTGATCGATCGACTTTACTTGCTGCGAGAAATTGAGACCGGACTTGCTCAGGCCGATGCAGAGGACGTCATGGAACACGCTGCGTTCATGGAAGAGCTTGAGTCAGAGAATGGCCATTAAGATCTATTGGACTCGTCGCTGCAACCTTGGTAAGTGCTTTGTAGTTGAAATCTCTTTGCCGCACATTTTTTGCCGGTTCCGGTTTTTCGTGGATCATACTAGCCAAACTGAAAACGAAAAAACCTCGAGCCAAAGATTGACTCGAGGTTGTGCAGTTTCAGTTGCCTGAAGGTGGCCAGTGATTAACTCGGTCGGATGCTTAGTCCAAGAAGCCGACGAGGTCTTGGCTGCGGCTGGGTTGTTGCAGCTTGCGGACTGCTTTCGCCTCGATTTGGCGAATGCGCTCGCGAGTCACTTTGAAGATGTGGCCGACTTCTTCTAGTGTGTAGCTGTAACCGTCTCCCAAACCATAACGCAGTTTAATGATCTCGCGCTCGCGGTAGCTCAGCGTCTTGAGGACGTGAGTGATGCGGTCGCGAAGCATCTCTTGGCCAGCGCCAACTGCTGGGCTTTCAGCGGTTCCGTCAGGCAGCAAGTCACCGAATTGGCTGTCTTCGCTGTTGCCAACAGGCCGATCCAAACTGATTGGATAACGGCTCATGGCTAGCACGCGTCGAGCTTCTTCGATGGTGGTTTCTGCGCGGCGGGCGGTTTCTTCAAGCGTCGGTTCGCGGCCGAGTTCTTGTAGCAATTGACGCGAAACGTTGCGTACTCGTGACATGGTTTCAACCATGTGAACCGGAATACGAATCGTTCGGCTTTGGTCAGCTACAGCACGCGTGATGGCTTGGCGAATCCACCAAGTCGCATACGTACAGAACTTGAAACCACGGCGATACTCGAACTTGTCGACCGCTCGCATCAAACCAGCGTTGCCCTCCTGGATCAGATCCAGGAAGCTCAAACCGCGGTTGCGATACTTCTTGGCGATCGAAACCACCAAACGCAAGTTCCCTTCGGACAACTGCTTCTTGGCGCGTTGATACTCATGAAACACCTGCTGAACCATCTTCACACGATTGCGAAGGCTGGAAGGCGTTTCTTGGGTAGTGATTAGAACTTCGCGGTACTCGCGCAGCAACTCGGTGCGTTGAGCCGCGCTGGCTCGGTCACCTTCGAGTCGATCGATTTCGCGGCGCAGTTCGTCAACGCGGCGGCTGAACTTCATCAAGTCGATGATGCGCGGTTCGAGGCGCTGGGTGCGCAGACCGAGTTCTTCGACTAAACGAACGGCTTTCCGGCGGCGTTTGGCCAGCGAAGCCCAAGCTTCTTGGCGGCGTTCCGGCGGAGTCGACTGGCTCAGAGCCAATCGGTAATCACGTGCATTGCGTTTGAGCAATACATCCAGGGTCTTCAGGTTATGTGGCAAACGGCCAAGGATTTGGTCCTTTTCCAGTTTGTCAGTAACCGAAACCTGCACAGTGCGATCGAAAGGCAGTTCACCGGTGTGAACGCGTTTGAGGATCTTGTAAGCGAACTGCATTACATAATCGCACTCGAGAAGCTTTGTCCGGAATCGGCGTCGCGTAACTTCAATAGCTTTGGCAAGGCGGATTTCTTCATCCCGCGTGAGCAGGGGAATCTCGCCCATTTGCGTCAGGTACATGCGAACAGGATCATCGGACCAAGTCTCCGCCTCTTCTTCGGCGGCAGCCAACAGCTCCTCGTCACTCTCAAGCTGAACTTCACCCTCAGCGGCTAGACCGTCGTCATCGGATGCAACGTCCACTTCACTAGTTTCATCATCGTCTAGTGAAAGCTTCTGGTAACTATCCAAGTCTTCGTCTGCGCGCGGGGCGTCGTCATCGAATTCGTCCAGCATTGCGTCGAACAAGGCGATACTCCTCTGAAGCCAAAATGATCTAAGGTGCTGCTACGTACGCTGGCGTAACGATGGCGTAACGATGATTCGACGAAGCGAACCACTCGTAAGCTTACCACCTACTATCAAGCGTTATGACGAACAGCGACAAATTGTAAAAGGTTGCAGTTAGGTAAGCTTTTTTAATCGCCCCGTACCCTAACGATCATGCGACATGCGCGCACACTCGACGGCACAAAAGCAGCTTACTTTTCAGTCTCATTCAAGGTAATTCAACGAGCGCAGGCGACGTGCATCTGTCAAATAGGCACCGTCGCAACTTAGCGCGATCTATCCGTCGATTACCAACGTACAACCCAGAGCGGACGTGCGAGTTCTCGCAGTCCTGCTAATACGACAAATCAGTTTGTCGTCGGCAACCAGTAAACAGCCGTCAGTCGGCAGGCTCAAACCCGAGAGAAGTGTTTTCGCGCATAGGAAGAAAATCGATCAACCCAATCAAAATCAACCCAGTCCAAATCAAGCTATGTAGTCCATACAGATCATGCGCGGCAAACGAGAAAAACAGCCAGATGTTTTGTTAAGGAATCACCCTACCGTCAAGAATCTTGACCGGTCTTGTAGTTAGGCTTGCACTTTCCCGTTTATACTCTTCAACCTCGGTAGCCAATTGAACCCCAAGACTTCGGGGCTCAACCGTCTACTGTATACCGATCCTTACCACTGTTTCCTTCCAAGCGGTGGGTCGGCTGCGGCAAACTTTTTACGGTCCGTCGCAGCGAAGTTAATTTTAACTGGACCATTTTGCCGGTCCAGTCACAATCTGCAATTGAGTTAAGATTCAGCGGTTCGCCGCCAAACCCTCCCGATGCCTGAATGAGTTCTAAATGGATCACCAGTTAACTTGCACCTGTGGCAAAATCATACGCGTGTCCCGCAGCCAAGCCGGCCAGGAGTTAGCTTGTGAATGCGGGCAAAAATTGCAAGTTCCAACGCTGCGAGGCTTTGGACAATTGCCTTTGGCCGATTCCGAGCCCAATGCAACCGCTGTGGCGGAGCGAAAAGCATGGGGGGGGTGGCGAGGCACAATTTTCGCCACCGCCTGCGCCGTTTTCGTACTTTCGTTCTTACCGTGCGCGTATTACCTCTACATTCGCTCGCAAATTGACACTTCCTACACCGTGGCCGACGAAATCGCTGCCGGAAACTCGAACTACGATGCAATGGGAATGGAAATGCTGGTCGCCGAATGGACCCGATTCGAAAGATCGGGCCTCGGACCAAAGAACAAACCAACTTTCTACTGGATGAAGCAATTCGCCCGCGAGAACGAAATCCTAGCCATGGTCACCGGGAGCATCGCTGCCCTCTCGATGCTAGTCGGAGCCGCCGCCTGGATTACCGCCCCCAAAGTGCAGCGGCAGAGTTAAACGCAAAGCTCGCCCCAGTCGCTACTTACGCTTCAGTATCACCACGACATCCTGAGTGGTCGCGTCGAGCTCAATTGGGTTTTTGATCGAATAGCGGAAGTCGTAAAACGCTACCGGTTCCCAACTGGGCACCGAATGAATGTACTGCTTGAACTGCTTCACCGTATAGGAACGCAACTCCAACACATCTTCGATTCGCATCGACTCAAGCGGCGTGTAAACATCGAAACGGATGCCAAACTTTTCCATGCGCTTGCGCGGATTCTTGTCGACTGGCCACATATGCGTATTGATCGACAGTTGCCCGCGTCGCGCCGACCAACTCTCTTCGTCGCTTGCCTCGCCCTTAGTTGGCGTTAAATGCAGGCCAAGCACATAGATACCACCCACTCGAATGGCTTTTGCCAGCGAATGCAAGTGTCCGACCGCAGCGGCTTCCGTCGGCAAGTGACGAAAGCTGTTGATCGTGTTGAAAGCCGCATCAAAGGGCCGCTTCACCAGAAAATCGGACATATCGCCGACTTGGGTTCGACCCTTCAACCCCATGCGTTCAAGCCGCGCGTTGCAGAACTCGATCGCTTTCGGATTCAGGTCAATGCCGCCAACTTCATAACCTTTGCGGCCCATGCGGTACATCAATCGCCCTGTACCACAAGCCGGCTCAAAGACGCGTTTGACTTTGCCATTCACATACTTGTCAAAACACGCTTGCAGAAATCGCATCTCTGCCGACGTATCACTGCCAAAGACCAAGTCGTAGTAGACCGGGAAGTCATAAATGCTTGCTTTAGTTTTTTTCATGAGCAGCAATTTCTCAAAAACGGATGCCAAGTCAAGCCGACCGCCGCAATCCGCCCGCGACTTCCAATCTCTGTTCGTCGAAGCGCGTCCTGCCGCCGCTTTCAAACTTGCCCAGTCTCGTTATAAAGTGCTGAACCTAAAGTGCTCAACCGCTTACTCAACGAAACTCGCTTTCACTTCGCAAAGTTCAACAATGGAAACCCCAGCAAATGGAAACCCAGCACCGACACCTTCTGTTGAATTGACGGCTGACGAACTACTGCACGCTCGCGACCTGCTTCTGCAACAATTCGCCTGGATGCGAAAATACACTCGCCAACTAATCGATTCGATTCCCGAATCGCTGTGGTACGTGCAACCGAGCAACCTGAAATCGCACGTCGCCTGGCAAGTTGGACATCTGGCGGTTTCGCAGTACGGACTGATGCTGTTTCGTCAGCGTGGAAGAATGCCGGGCGACCTCGAGCTCATGCCGGGTTGGCTACGAAAGCAGTTCGGTCGCGGAACAACGCCCAGCGATTCGTCCGAAGGCATGCCGACTCCCGCAGACCTGCTCGCGATTCTCGATAAGATCGATGCGCAATCGCACGCCGAAGTCGCTTTGCTAACCGCGGAGCAACTGGCCGAGCAGACTGAGATGCCTTACACGGCTTATCCAATAAAGCTCGGTGCACTTCTTTTTTGTCCGCTTCACGAAGCCATCCACGCTGGACAGTTGGGATTGCTTCGGCGTTTACATGGTCTCGAACCGATTCGCTAGCAGTTCAGCTACGCGCGACTCAACTTATTGTTTTCAGCGCACCTGTTCGAAGTGTGGTAGCAGCTTCTGCGATATTAATTCGCTTCGACCGCCAGAATTTTGCGAGTAATTATTCCAGCTTGGTCCGGATCGGTACTTTGGAAACGTGACGTACAACCAATCCGCTGCGCGTGTCAAAGCGACGTACAGCAACCGCCGCTCCTCTTCGAAGCCATCACGCGTTTCAGCCGACCGTGGAAAAGGAATCATGCCTTGCGCCACGCTCATCACAAACACCACCGGCCATTCCAAACCCTTGGCTGAGTGAATCGTGCTCAACACTAGCGGCGGCTCAGTCGACTTCGCCTTCCCACCCGCTTCGTCAACCGACGGCAAATCGCCCGTATTGTTCGGCGGGTCGAGCGTCATGTCGACCAACAACTGAGTTCGCGTTTCAAAGCGATCGGCCAACATCAACAACTGCTCAAGGTCACGCTTCCGCTGCGGCGCATAATCGTACTTGGCCTCCATCAGCGGTTCATAAAACTCGAGCACGCGTTCCAACTGAGCCGACAACTTCACGGGCTCATTGTCAGCCAGTCGTGTCAGCAACTTGACGAGATTGTTCCAAGTCTCCTTGGCATTGGCCGGGGCCCGAATCTGCCCCAGCACACGCACTCCGGTCGTCGCAACCTCCAGAGTTTCAATGCACTGCGCCGCTTTTTTCGGACCAACTCCAGGGATCAACAGGAGCACGCGCAGCGCCGCTACCACATCGCGGTAATTCTCTGCCAGCCGCAGAAATGCCAACATGTCCTTCACATGCGCAGACTCAGCGAACTTCAGTCCCCCATACTTCACATAAGGAATCTTCTCGCGCATCAAGTTTGTTTCCAGCGCCGCCGAATGATGCGACGCGCGGAATAATACCGCTTGTTCCTTCAGCGGGACGCCGTTCTTACGATGCAACTTGATTTTGTCAACGATGAAGTCCGCTTGTTCGTAGTCCGAAAAACACTCGACCAACTTCGCTCGTTCGCCGTCGGTCCGCGCACTCCACAGGTCTTTCTCATAACGCTCAATCGCCTCCGCAATCAATGCGTTCGAGCAAGCCAACAGTGGTTGCGTGCTGCGATAATTTTGCTGCAGCTTCAGCACTGCGGCGCCGGGAAACTGCTTTGGAAAATCCAAGATATTCCGCACCGTTGCCGCGCGAAACGAATAGATCGACTGGGCATCATCGCCTACCGCGGTCAAACCGTCTCCCGTCGGACAAAGCGCCTGCAACACCTGAGCCTGCAACGGATTGGTGTCTTGATACTCGTCAACCAACACACTTTCAAATCGACGACGAATCATCGGGCCAACCTCCTCATGACGCAACAAATCACGCATCATGACCAGCAAGCTATCGAAGTCCGCTATCCCCAGCTCCTTCTGATGCCGCGCATAATCGTCAAACAACTTCTTCAGCGGCTCGACGTGATCGATGTACTCGCCGTACTGATCCAGCACCACTTTCTTGAGCGGCAACTGGCTATTCACCATAAAGCTATAAAGACTTAGTGCTGTGCCCTTCTTCGGCATCCCTTGCAAGTCCGACTTCTTGATGTGTCGGTCCAGCAACGTACCCATCAAGTCTTCAGAGTCAGAGCGATCATGCACCGTGAACCGCGCTGGCAATCCAATCGCTTCGCCATACATCCGCAGCAATCGGACGCTTGTCGCATGAAACGTTCCCGACCAAATCCCGCGAAGATCCGTGCGATCCTCAAAGCCGCTCAGCGCATGCAGACGTTGTAACATCTGCTCAGCCGAGCGACGCGTAAAGGTCAACAACATGATGCGACCCGGCTCGATGCCCAGTCGCAAAAGATGAGCAACTCGATGCACCAGAGTTGTCGTTTTGCCCGTGCCCGCGCCTGCCACAATCAGCAGCGCAGAACGCCCGTGCTCAACAGCCGCTTGCTGCTCGTCGTTCAGCTTCGCCGACGTTGACTTGCCCTCAGAAGATGTCTGCGGCGGCGAAGCGACTTTTGCACCGACCGACCGTGGCCTACTTTTTGGCATCCTCGCTCAACTTATCTTTAAAGACCTTCTTAAACTTCTCAACCTTCGGCCGCACGACTGCCATGCAGTACCCCGCGCCCGGATTGTTCTGATAGTAATCCTGATGATACTCCTCGGCCTCGTAGAACGTTGGCAGCGGACTGATCTCAGTTACGATTTTCGAAGGAAACGCACCCGACTCGTCCAGCTTGGCTCTGTAAGCTTCGGCCAGTCGCTTCTGTTGCTCATCGTGATAGAACACGACCGAGCGATATTGCGTTCCTTCATCCGCGCCTTGCTTATTCAAAGTCGTCGGATCATGCGTCTTCCAAAACACTTCCAGCAACTCGTCAAAGGTCACTTCAGCCGGAATGTAATGAATCTGACAGACTTCCGCGTGCCCCGTGATTCCAGTGCAAACTTGTTTGTAAGTTGGATTTGGATTCTTGCCGCCTGCGTAGCCCGATACGACGTTGGTAACACCTTTCATGTTCTCAAAAACCGCTTCGGTGCACCAGAAACAGCCACCGCCAAACGTCGCGATCGCAGTCTTCTTTCCATCCGCTGTTTCACTCACCTTCTTCGTCTCCTGCGCTTGACTTGTCGTCACCATCAGCAACCAAGCGCACAATGCACCGGTCCCCACCACCATTCGACTTACCATAGTTGATCCCCTTTGGGCTCTTGCCTTCAAGCTCTTGCCTCTAATCCGAATCCGCAACGCTGAATTATAGCCGTCGAAGCAAACCAAGTAATCTCGACCGAGCTGCTCCCCGGGAATCGACGCCAAAAATCACCCGCTCAAATCGACTCAAAAACGCGAAAAAACTGCGATAAATTTGCTTCAGCGAACTATCGAAGCGATCTCTACGCTCGAGCTCGTTCCTTTAAAAAATCGAATTTGCGAAGATAACATAGCGGATCAAACAAACCATTTTGCGGGGTGTGGCTCAGCCGGCTCAGCCTGGGCGTTGCGACAAATAGCAGCTTGGCAGAAAGACATTGATTCGAGGTATGTTCCGCTTCAGTCGCATCGCGACGGCATACACGGCCCTGGGACGCCAGGCACGCCAGTCCCAGGGGACGGTGAATTTATAATTACCCCCGTCCCCTTTTATCTCACGTCCCCTTTTATCTCAACAAACCCTGTGTCCATTGATTTCTGAAGACACCGTCTTTGTCCACACGATCACAGATCTCCCGAAAATCGTTGAAAGCAGGATAAAGACTTCGTAGTGCATCTGTTGGTAAAGGGCAAAGCTTGCCCCAATGGGGACGAGCATCAAAAAGGCATTTCATGGTTGTACAGAGAAACGCTGCAAGCTCCTCGAATCGCCTGCGCCTTTGCCCTCGGTCGTAGTTGGTCAAGGTGATCGAGTACCATGCCTCATCGCCTGAGAGTCCTCTACTCGTATTAGTTTCAGTTCCATTACCGCTGACGATACTGACGTTGCTTGCCATCGAAATCAATGTGTCGTCGGGAAGGATCTTGCGAACGCAAATCGGATAGTGATGACAGTACTGACCACGAAGCTCTTCAAGGTTGTCGGTGCAATTCGCTTCGGCAAGCTGATTCTGAAACTCATTGCTCGAACTGTCTTGTAAGCTTGCTGATGCTATCAGCGTGTTCTTCAGAAACAAGAGTGCGATTGGCAAACGATGGCGTTGGACAAAGAGCTCGATTTCGACGTGTCGAAACAATTCGTGTTCCATGACCAACTGCGAACTTGACGGACCCGTGACGCGCCAGTTTCGGATGACACAAGCAGGTGCAATCCAGCGAAACACGGCTTTCACGGCCGCATGAAAACGAAGTACACGAACGACAAGGAGAATGAGCAAATGCATTGCGATGTCGAGCACCAAAAAGCGATACCAATGGTAGAGCCAAATGGTATTCGAAGTCCCAGCCTTAGATTCTCGACGATGCTGCGCAACAATGGACCATCTCCAAGGAACTAGATAGAACTGCTGGAGCGGATACTCTTGCTCGGCTGAAAGCACATCGTCCAACTTTTCGTACTCTCGAAAGTGCTCTTCCACAAGATACTTAGGGCGACACTGCATTGTGACGCTTAGAATTACACCGAGGCACCCTAGCGAGCAGCGTGCGGCACGAAGTTCGTCTCCGTCGGTAATGTCGACAATAACTGCGTTTCCGTTTTGACCATCGTATCGAGCGACTCGCACGCCAGTCACGTAGTGCGAAAGAGAATGCCTACCTGATCCATGAGTACCTGTAGAAATCGCGCCAGCTATTGTTTGCTCGGTGATAAAGCCGACTGAGGGCAGAGTCCACGGAGTCTTCTCCTCCAAATGCGCAAGCAGCCGTTTAATTTGACACCCCGCTCCGACCTCAACCGACATGACTGAACCGCCATTCGGTCGTACGCGGTTAAAATGGCTTAGATCAAGCAGAATATCGGGGCTGTCCAGCACTTGGCTCCAAGAATGAAGGCGACCCATGCAGCGAATCGATCTTCCTTTATTCTTGTTCAGAATGGCAAGCACCTCGGCCTCTGTCCTTGGCGTAAAATACGACTTTGAATCGATTTGCACATTGCGTCCAAAATTCAGCTTCTTCATGTCAGCGTTCCTTGGAAGATGCTTTGATACACGGCTCTCAAAGCTAAAAGCGAGAATGGGAGATCGTCTGTGCGCAAGGTTTTTAGAAAATCTGAAATTTCGCGCATAGTGACTTGGGCAATCTCGCTTTCTAAGTAAGGAACATTGGATGAAGCGAACTAGACAGCAGACCGAAGACAGCCTGAATCGACATCGGCCCGTCTTGATCTCGTTAGCTGAGGCATTGCTTTCTACTTCGCTTCGCGGACACATTGACGCATCCGATCTCGTTCAGCAAACACTCATGGAAGCACATTGCAATATCGAAGAACTGGTCAAGCTGGACGATGCACCGCTACTCGCATGGCTACGTTCCGCATTGAAACATAACGTTCTGGATGCAGTCAGGCATCTCCGGACGGCAAAGAACAATGTTGCGAGGAATGTGCGTATACATGACCTCCAGAATTCATTCTTTCGACTGGAGCAGTTGCTGGTTGCAGACGACACGTCACCAAGTCAAGTCGTACAGCGCAGCGAGGATATCACTCGGATGTTGGCAGCATTACAGACGTTGCCTTATAACCAAAAGATGGCGGTCATTCTGAAGCATCTACGTGGGCATACGCTTAAGGAGATATCTGAGCTGCTTGATGTTTCGGAGTCCGCGGTTGCTGGACTACTTCACCGGGGAAGGCAGCATCTGTTGCTGCGGATGCAAGAGGTCCACGATGAGTAACATACTGCCGGATGATTACGATCTGCTAAGCGACGACGAACTTGCCATTCTTGAACGCGCGATGGAATCCGGTGACAAATCCGGCGTTGAATTCGGTTCGCGTCTAGGGCTGGAATACCGATCGGCGTTTGAGCTAATTGACGAGCTTTCAGCGCCGATTCGCAGGGCGATAGAAGCACTCGACAGACCACCAAAACTAGAAGATTACGACGAGCTTACTGAACTCGCACGCGGTGGGATGGGGGCAGGGCAATCGAATGTCGACTGACGTGGACCAATGATTGCTGAGTGTCTCGAATAATCAAGTCCCAAAGTGGGGCAATGGAGTTTCGAGAGCCTTTTGCGACGGAGTTCACGCCTTGGCGAGTTCATTTGTTTGTAAAA
>JBGSOM010000231.1:0-19087 GCA_041739135.1 Pirellulaceae bacterium | reverse complement strand
GCCTTACCGTGATGCCGCTGCGTTCGTGGCAAGCCAGACGGACAAACGCATCGGTGTGTCGTTGCCAACAGGTTGCATCGCTGCGATCAGTTTGTCGATTGAGAGTCGTTGATGACTGGTTAAGTCAGTCGCAATCGCATCCCGCAGACTCGTCTCCGCAGCTAGTCCTAAAGTCTGTAGTGCGAGAAAAGCAACATCGCGCTCCTTCGCCAACTCCGAATTCAATTGTTGCACCAGCGCCGAGACTTGCTGTGAATCACGCTGCTGTGAATCACTCCGGTGCAAGCGTTTGTTCGAAGATAGTTCAGCTTGGGTTGCCAAGCGTGCCAAGTCCCAGCTCGGATCGATCCGCTTGAGAACAGGCAGTAGATACGAGTCGAAAAATTCTCGATCTTGAGACGCGATATGCCACAGCGAACGGGCTTGCACCTCGCGCTTCAATCGCCCATCGCCGAACTCAACGCTAGCCACAACTGGACCGGTGCTCGGCTGATGATAAATCAGCGTTCGCTTGCCGATCTCATCGCAATCACTGAAGACGATATCAACCACGTTGTCCGACTTGAAAAACACTGACCAACTTTCATCGCCGCCGCGATCTTGAAACTGCAAAGTTGGTTTGCCGCACATCACCGAGATAGCAACTGAGCGAACGCGTTTGCGGCCATCGATCAGTTCGCTGTGATCGTGAGCTGTTCCGACGCGAAAGTACTCGGGGGATAGCTGTAACCTGCCGAGTACCAGCTCGAACCGCACCAAGTGGCTTGGTAACAGGCACTTTTCTGGCGCTGCCGCAGTCGGCTGGGAAACTGGCTGGGAGATTGGTTGGGCGGCCGGCTGCTGAGCCGTTGCGACGCTACCCAAAGCTATCAACATTGCCAACGTGCAGGCAACTTGAATCAAATCTGCGTGATCTAGCTTGGCTGAAGTCCGTAGCATCGTTCCATTCCCCAATACGACTTCTTCTGATCTCGTTGAGAAGTGCCAAGGTGTAATCTTGCTATCGACCACATGCACAGCGCGCGTCAACGAAAACTTCAGATAGGAAACGTTGCCAGCGCAATGCGAGCTAAAGAGAAGCTCGCTGATGAAACGCGGACTCGCGCAGCGGTAGAAACTAACTTTCTTGCGAACCAGTCTTTAGACCCACGAGCGCCATGTTGTCACGATGAACCACTTCTTCGTAAGGACGTTGTCCAAGGATCTCAGCGATGCGTGGCGAACGACAGCCGCGGATCTGTCGAACTTCGGCAGCGCTGTAATTGACCAAGCCGCGTGCAATCTCCTCGCCCTCAGCATCAACAATCGCAACGACATCGCCCTTCTCGAACTCGCCAGAGATATTGCTGATGCCGATCGCCAGCAGACTTCGGCCTTCATACACGATCGCTTTCACAGCTCCGCCATCGATATGAATCTTTCCAGCCGCTTGCGCAGTAAAACCGATCCAACGTTTGCGCGGTGCGAGACTGCGCGCTTGCGGTAGGAACAGAGTGCCAACATCTTCGCCGCTGAATATGCGAGGAAGAATATTGTCTGTTCGACCACCAGCGATGAAGACTGGCGAACCGCTGCTGGTGACGAATTGGGCCGCGCGCAGTTTGCTGCCCATACCACCTTTGCTCAGTCCCGTACGACGATCGATCACTAAGTTCATAATCGATTGGTCGATCTGCTCGACAGTACCGATTACTTTTGCATTGTCGGCCGTCGGATCGCGGTCGTAGAGTCCTTCCACATCGCTGAGGATCACCAGCACCGGTCGCGGCAGCAGACCCGCAACCATGGCCGCCAAGCGATCGTTGTCACCAAATGTCGTCATCAGCTCGTCGACGGCCACGGTGTCGTTTTCGTTGATGATCGGAATCACGCCCAAACGCAACAGCGACAGAAGCGTGTTGCGAACATTCAAGTAACGCGTGCGGTCATCGAGATCGTCTGCGATCAGCAGCACTTGGCCCGCGTGTTTTCCTCGGGCTGAAAAGAAATGCTCGTAAGTCTGAATGAGATGCGCTTGGCCGACCGCCGCAACGGCTTGGAGCAACGCGAGATCGGTTGGGCGAGCTGGTAAGCCGAGTTTTCCGACTCCGCTGGCGACCGCTCCGCTACTGACCAGCACCACGCGTCGACCTTGTTCGACCAAAGTTGTCAATTGCGCCGCGAGATTTCCAACTTGATCGCGATCCAGCCGCCCGTCGGGACCGGTGAGTACGCGCGAACCGACTTTGACAACACACGTTTGCGACGATTCAAGCACTGATTTTCGTGTCGACAATTCCATGACAACGCCCTTGCAACCGCCTTCCAACCGCCTTCCAACCACCTGCGTAAACTGGTCCGCCGGTGCGGATTATCCAACCAACCTGTCACTTCGGCTAGGAGACAGTTGTCGAATTCTTGCATTCGAATTCGGGTGGTCTGTCAGTTTGGCAAATTGTTCCAGAAAGCGAGAGCAGGGCGACGTCAAAATGCGTTGCGATCGTTCGCATTGGGTAACGCAGGCCGCTAAATCTGCTGCAAGTCGCTTGCGAACCGTTTGCTGCAATTAGTTCTGCGGATACACTTATGCCAACGGCAGCGAGTTCATCGCTTTGCCGCAGATCAACTGACCTCTTTCTTCGAACCTCAGTTACAAATAGCGAAGAAAGTCCAATAGGAACCGGTTCAAACGATGAGCGAACTGCATCACGAGTGTGGCGTGGCTGCGATTTATCACCTACCAAGTGCCGAGCCGAGTCCGCTGTGCACCGAGCATGGACCGAACGAGATCTCGCGACTGCTACCGCGAATGTTGCAGGATATACAGAATCGCGGTCAGCTCGCTGCCGGCATGACGACTTACAATCCGGAACGATCCACTCTGCTCGACACGATGAAAGATGTCGGCATGGTGGCCGAAGTCTTCCGCATGTCGCATCGGGGCAAAAGCGAAGCTTTGATGGCCGAGTACGCCGGTCGCGCCGCCATCGGTCACGTGCGTTATGCAACATGCGGTAAAGACGACCGCAACTACGCTCAGCCGTTCGAGCGCCAGCATATTCATAAGCACAAGTGGTTTAGTTTTTGTTTCAACGGACAACTCGCCAACTACTCAGAACTGCGCAGTCGGCTGATGCGCGAAGGCGAACACCATCTGGCCCGCGACACCGATACTGAAATCATTATGCATGAGCTCGGACGCGAGCTTTCATCGGGCGCACCCGGTCGCGATATCGCTGAAGTGTTTGCAAAAGTCGCAACGCAGTTTGATGGAGCGTACAGTCTGGCGTTTCTCAATGCGCGCGGCGAAATGATGCTCGCTCGCGATCCGCTGGGCATCAAACCGATGTGTTACGCGCTGCAAGGTCCGTTGTTCGCGGCGGCCAGCGAAAGCGTCGCGCTGCTGAATCTCGGATTCGAACCAGACAGCATCCGATCGCTCCTGCCCGGACACTTGATCGTTGTTCGTCCCGATGGCGTGAAGATAACGCAGTTCGCAAAAAGCACACGAACCGCGCATTGCTTCTTCGAGTGGATTTACTTTGCCAACGTCGCCTCCACTTTGGATGAAAGAAGCGTTTACTTGTCGCGCACGCGTTTGGGCGAAGAGCTCGCGAGGATCGAGCGGGCGGACGGACGCGTGCCCATCGATAAAGACACAATCGTTGTGCCAGTTCCGGACACCAGCAAAGCTGCAGCGGACGCGATGGCTTTCGAACTCGGTGTGCCCAGCCGCGAAGGTTTGATTCGCAATCGTTACAGCGGAAGGACATTTATCGAAGGTGGCCGAGCTCGTGTGTCGAAAGCGGCGAGCAAGTACACGCCACTGCGCGAAGTGCTAGAAGGGAAACGCGTTTTCCTGGTTGAAGATTCCATCGTGCGATCGACGACGATGAAAGTCTTACTCGACCGCATCCGCACTCTGGGCGGCGCGAAAGAGATTCATGTGCGAGTTGCATGTCCACCGATAGTCGCGCCATGCTTCTACGGCATCGACATGTCGACAATCGACGAGCTGTTCGCTCCGAAGTTTCTCAAAGGCGGACCACTGACGGAAGAAGTGCAAGCCGAAATGGCGGCAGTGCTCGGTTGCGATTCGTTGCGTTACTTGCCGGTTTCTTCCATCGCCAATGCAATCTCCTTGTCGGAAGATCAACTTTGCCGAGCATGTATTACTGGTGATTACCCGACGCCCCACGGTCAGCAACTGTATGACATAGCGCTTTCCAACGTTGGGGATCTAGCGAAGAACCAAAGCCGCACTTACGAGAAAGCTGTAGCCACCGCTGCTGCTGACATTGCCTAAATCTCGCTGAAACTTCGTTTTTGGTTCTGGGATCGAGAGATGTTTAGATCGTCGATTCTGCTTCTGACCACGTTCGCAGCCGTGCTTTGCTACGCTGCGAACGTTGTTGCGCCGGAGCAGTTTCGAGATGACGCAATCGAGTCCGATCTCGACCTCGCTACCTACGACCCTGAGAAATTTACCTTCGTTCGAATCGTGTACGACAGTACAGGTGGCAACGGTGAAGCGTGGTATCGCGGCGATCGTGGTTGGACTCCACGCTGGGCGACGGATCATCCCGATGGTGCGCTGAATCTTACGTGGCGCCTCAATCAACTGACGACGATCAAAGCCAACGATGGAACGCTTCTTTTGCGACTGACCGATCCGCGACTGCTCGACTTTCCATTTATCTTCATGAGCGATCCGGGCTGGCAAGAACTCAGTCAGGATGAACGTATTGCGCTGCGACGCTATCTTGAGAACGGAGGTTTCCTGTGGGTCGATGATTTTTGGGGACTCGCCGAGTGGGACAACTTGGAACGCAACACACTCGCCGAATCGCCCGGCTGGAAGTGGATCGACCTACCGAACGATCACCCGATTCTGTCGACGGTGTATCCGCTGGACGGATGCCCGCAAGTGACGGCGTATCAGTTCTACACGCGCAGCGGCGTGACGTATGATCCGCCAGCGTTCCACAAATTGCCGCATGGCGGTGTTGCGGAGCTGTCGCAAGTTCGCTTCCGCGGCTTGATCGACGCAAGCGGCCGCCTGTCGGGCATCGCGACTCACAATACCGACATCGCCGACGGTTGGGAACGCGAAGGCGAGGACGAAGAGTTTTTCAAGCGTTTTTCAATTAAAGCTTACGCGCTGGCGATCAATGTGATCACCTACGCGATGTCGCATTAGTTCCGAAGGTCCCGCTGAGCCCGCTCTAAGACACCGGCAACTGAACTTTCTCAGGTGCGTACAGGTAAGGATTCAGCGACGGGTCGTTGTACATCTTCATCTGTCGATAGGTCTTATGACGCTTGCGACCAGCGATAATGTCTTCCAGCAGCTCGCGCAACGATTGACTCAAATCGCTTTTCTGCGCGCGGCAAAGCCCAATTCGCACATGCATCTTTTGCGTGTGTTCGTCGTCAACATCGTCGCGCTGCAACTGCTCTTCGTAATGAAACAAACGCAGCGCCATAATGCTCAGTCGATCGATTGCACTGCCAGGCGTTTCGGTGTTTTGACGCGCATCGGGTGGAGCGACGATGCCGCGCGTGTCCAGTTGAGCAGTGATCCAATCGTCCAACTTTTCGATATGGTCGTTGCGAGCTTGATTGAGTCGGTCGATGGCGCGTTTCACCGTTGCAATCTGCGCATCGGTGACCGACGGACTGCGAGCGATATCTTCCTGATGCCATAGTTCAAAGTTGAAGATGTGTTGCTGGCAAACGAGATTCAACCAACCGACGTAAGTGTTCGCAATGGGTTGTTGATGCCACAGGGCGACTGTTGATTCGTGCAATGCCAGTACTTCAGCGACATCAATCACAGCAATACTCCTTCTCACGCTAGATGAACTTTCAATACAAGCGAAGTTTCTAGCAAATTTCCGAACACTGGGAAAGAGAGAACGACTTTGAGGACCCTGGCAAAATGAGTTTTCGGAATGGTCAAACAACCAGCAACTCGCGTCCGATAACTTAATCAGCTCATTTTGTTCGCTGCTCATGGAAAGGATTCCCGCGATGCGCAGATTCTTCGCGATTACTTCGATCGGATTCGCCTTAGCTTTTTCGTGTACGTCGCCGGCAAGCGGACAATCCCGCGGCATCGTGCCTGGTACCGGCGTCGTTGTCGAAAAAGTAGGTGATGACTTCGAGGACCCAAATTGGAATTACATTCCAAACAACCCGAAGAGCACCGAAGACATCAACAAGAATCAAAATCAACCCGTGGGCCGATCCGCGAATGGTCGATGGTATGAAGGCGTCAAACGCGGTCACCCGGATATCGTTCGTCGCGTTCCAACACCTGATGGCGGCTTGCCGGGCAGCGAAGGTTCACTGTTGCTGCAATCGCTGTACACAGGCATTCCGAATCGTCCTAGCCGAGTGATGCATCAAGAAGACTTTATCGGCAACGTTCAAAATCGATTGGGCGGTCCAATCTCAGTCAATCAGTCGCCAAGTGTTACGACGCGCGTCTTTCTGCCACCCATCGAAGAATGGGAGAAGCGCAGTGGTCCGCAGTTCGCTTTCCGAGTCGCGCTCGAAACAACTCCGCCGAAGAAGCCGCTGTTTAATTTCGGTCCGGAAAAAGAGGGTGACGATGGCACTTATTGGCCCGGCTTCTTTCTGGTTCTGGAAAGCAAACATCAAACCAAGAAAGACGAAGACTACGCTTACTGGCGCATTCGAGCGGCGCGAAACGGTGGCGATTTCAAAGGCCTGCAAATTACGACGACAGGTTGGTGGACGCTCGGCATGTCGATGACTCCGGACGGAATGGTTCACTACTATGCCAAACCCGGAGTCGAAGAACTTACTGCGGAAGACTACATCACTTCGCAGTTTCCCTACGGCTACAACGCGCTTCGCTTTCGATCATTCTTTTACAACGTGGTCAACGGTGACGATGGCAAGAACTGGACAACACCCTGGATCGTGGATGATCCCACTGTCTACGTGCTCCAAGGCGGCGGTATGGCCAGCGGCCAGCAGAAATCCCGACGCCGGTAACGTTTAGATTTAAGTGTTGCGCGCTCTCAGGCCTCTGGGTGACACGCCCTGAGGCTTTGTGCTAGTCGTCACGATAGTTCATTAACCAGTAAGTCACTGGGATGACGAACAGTGTGAACACGGTCGAAGCGATCAATCCAAAAATCAGCGACCATCCTAAGCCTGAAAAGATCGGATCCAGCGTAATAGGCACCGCTGACAGCAGAGCTGCTCCAGCGGTCAGCAGGATCGGGCGAAGCCGTACGACGCGGCTCTCAAGAATCGCATCAAACAGTGGACGTCCACGCGCGACCGACTGCTGCATAAAGTCGACTAAGATGATCGCATCTCGCGTCACGATCCCTGACAAAGCGATCATCCCAATCATCGCAGTCGCAGTAAAGAACACGGGGTCGGCATAATCTCCCACCGGCTGACTCAACAGGCTGCTCAGCAAATAGAACCCAGGCATAACGCCGAGCGCGGTGAGTGGAATCGCTAACATAACGACCAGCGGAACCATGAACGACCCGGTTTGGGCAACGAGAATGATGTAGATCATCAACATCGCAGCTGCGAAAGCGAGTCCTAGATCGCGAAACACATCCAACGTGATTTTCCACTCGCCTTCGCCAGCGAACGTTACCGAAACGTCTTCTGGAATCCGCCAATCGATGCCGCTGCCGTTGGTCACAAACGTTCGACCGCTAACCGGCCGTGGTTCCGCGTCTTCAACTAGGTTCGGACCGTTGGGCAACTGATCAACCAAAATGTCGATCACACATTCTGCCGGCGGTCTTCCCACGCACTCAGCGAACACATAAGCCACGCGCCGCAAATTTTTGTGATAGATCGTCTGACTTACCTGCTCCGTACGCCAGCTTCCTAACTCGCGCAGCGGTACCAACTGACCTCGCGAGGATTTAATGTTCAGTTGCGAAAGATCCTCGATGCTCGAACGCAATGGCCGCGGCAAACGGAAGTTGATCTTCAACGGATTCCGCTCGCCGTCAATTCGCAGCGTATTCTGCTGATCACCGCGCGTCGCGATGCGGATCACATCTGCAATCTCAGCCCCAGAAATTCCCGCCAAAGCCGCTTTCTCTTGATCCGGAACGAATACCAATCGTGTGACCTTCGCTTCGCGTATATCATCCACCTCAGCCACACCGGGTTCACGACTCATACGATCCGCGACCGTCCCCGCCGAGGCTAACAAGTCCGAATAGGACGTGCCTTCGCGGCCATAAACTTCCGCAACCAACGATGCGAGCACCGGCGGGCCCGGCGGCAGTTCAACAATTTGCACCTTCGCGCCCGCAGCCTGCGCGATCTTGTCCAGTTCGTCGCGCAGTCGCAAGCCGATCGCGTGACTCTGCTGCGATCGATTCTTTTTGCCCACAAAATTGACACGCACTTCAGCCTGATGCGGCTCGCTGCGCAAGTAATAATGGCGAACCATTCCGTTAAAGTCGATCGGACCCGATGTACCAACAGTGCTGACAAAGTTGATCACCTCGGGTTGCCTAGCCAACATAGTTTCCATCTGCCGCACGACCGCATCCGTTCGCTCCAACGTTGCATTCTCATTCATATCTAACAAGAACAGAATCTCATTCTTGTTATCGAACGGCAACATCTTGAGCGGCACCATGCGCAGCACGCCCAAACCCATCGCTGCTGCGGTCAAGCCAGCCATGAACAACAGAAACATCACTGCGCGAAAGCGACTCTTCAACAACGGCAACATCAGCGGCCGAAAGAATCGGTACAGCAGCGATTGCTGAACCTCGGCAACATCATACGCCTCATCATGCTGTGCAGTTTGCTTAGATTCCATCGCAACAGGCGTTCCATCCGCCGTGCTTGGAATAAGGTTGGTTCCCCAAGTCAAAATGTGATACGACAACCAGGGCGTAATTGTAAACGCAACCAGCATCGACATGAGCATCGTGACAGGCACGTTCAATGCCATCGGTGACATGTAAGGACCCATCATGCCGGTGATAAAGAACATCGGTAGAAAACTGACAATCACCGCTAACGTGGCGCTAATCAATGGCGGGCGAATTTCGGAAACCGCGTCCAGCACAATTTGACGTGTCGCTTTTTTGCGATGTTCGAAGTGCCTTGCAATGTTCTCAACGTCAACGATCGGATCATCGACTAGCAATCCAAGGGCTAGAATCAGAGCGAACAACGTGACACGATTGATCGTGTAGCCGAACATAAGATTCACGGCCAATGTCAATCCAAACACAACCGGCACCGCGATCGATACGATCAACGCCTCCCGCCATCCGAGACCGATGGTTAGCAGCAAGACGACGATCACAATCGCAACACCCAGCGCCTCAATAAGTTCATTGACCTTTTCGTTCGCGACAATTCCATTGTTGCGAGTTACAACCAAGTCGACGTTGTCAGGTAAAATTTCTTCGCGCAGTCGATTTGCTTCGGCGATGACTGCTTGCGAGACATTGACCGCGTTCGCGCCCTTTTGTTTTGAAATAGCGACCGTTACCGCAGGTCGCGAGTCACCAATCGGTCGCTCAGTTTCGTGATCCCCATGCGATTGTCCAATCAACCAACCCGGCGTCGCTTCATGCTTTTCGAATCCGTTCGCGGCTCCCCAGCCGTGACGAACGTAATTGACCACTTCGTCAGGACCATCGACAATGTTCGCCACATCCTTCAAGAACACAGGTCGATCATCAAAGACGCCGACAACGAGATCGCCGATCTGCGACGCACTAACCAAACTCGAATCCACTGCCAACTGAAACTCGCGATCCAATTGCACCAACTGACTCGCAGGGCTGGCAACATTTGACATCGCCACCGCGCGATGAATTTCACTAATCCCCATCCGATACGCAACGAGCCGGTCTGGATCCAAGTCGACTTTGATCGTTCGCGGTTCGCCGCCGACAATGAACGCGCGGCTTACCTTCGGCACAACCGCCAGACGCTCAACAAGCTCTTCCGCCACACGCCGCAGCGCAAAGCCATCATCGTCCGCACCCGTGACAGCCATTGTTACCACCGGAACATCATCAATCTCCACCGGCTTCATCACCCAACCTGTGACGCCCGTTGGGATCGAATCAGAATTCTCATTTAGCTTCTTGAACAGCTTCACTAAGCTGCGTTCGCGATCCTGGCCAACATAGAAACGAACAGTGATGATGGCAGCATCGTCGCGCGACATGCTGTACACATACTCAACGCCGTCGATCTGATAGAGCATTCTTTCGAGCGGCGAAGCGACCAGTTGCTCCACCTCAGCAGCCGAATGGCCCGGAAACTCGACGAACACATCCGCCAGCGGAACGACAATCTGCGGATCTTCTTCGCGCGGAGTAATCCACAGCGCAGCAAAACCCACGATCAAGGACAGAATGATCAATATGATCGATAAGTTGGAGTTGAGGAAAATGCGGACCAAAGCGGTCAGCGGATCACTCGCCTCCGATGCAACATCCTGTTGTGGTTTCACAGCGATACTCCCTGTTCGCCATTTGTCTGATCAACTCGCGGATCAACTCTCAAGTCGGTGCTAGGGGCGATCGATTGCTCGGGCTGTACGATCAAAACCTGCTCGCCAACGCTCAGTCCCGCAAGCACCTCGATGCGTTTTCCGAAAGTGCGTCCAAGCTGTACCGAACGCCGAGCCAACGTACCGTGTTCGCTGACTTGAACCATCGTCAGTTGCCCGACGCGCTGAATTGCCGACTTGGGAATCAATAGCAGTTGCTCGTCTTCAAGCGGCAACATCAATCGCGCGAACATTCCGCTGTAAATACCCGCCGGACACGGTCCAGTGACTTTCACATCGAACGAACGACTCGACGCATCAGCCCGTGGAACAACTTCGCTGACCGTGGCGTTGCATTCGTAACCGAGCGACTCCAACCGCGCGGGTAACTGCTGTCCGACTTTCAACTTCAGCGCTAGCGATTCGCGAACACTGGCAACCATCTGCATCTGCGTTGGATCGTACAGCGTCAATAACGTTTGTCCGGGGCTGACCGTGTCACCCGTCTCGACAACTTTGTCCACAACGATTCCTGTGAAGGGTGCCACAACGGTTGCAAAGTCGAGGAAGACTTTCGCTTCTTCCATCGCTCGCGTCGCGCGATCGAGATTCGCTTGAGTTGTCTGCACGCGCGTTCGAGCGGTATCAAACTCTGCTTGCGAAATCGAGCGCGAAGCGATCAATTGCCGCGCGCGATCAAATTCGATCTTCGCTAGCTGCAACTGAGCTTGCATTGAATCGCGGTCCGCTTCCGCTTGCCTTACTCGCGACTGCTGCTCTTCGTCGCTCAGTCGCACCAATACGTCGCCCGCAGTAACATGCTTACCGGCCGTCACATTTAATTCGAGCACCCGCGCCAGAATCTTCGACGCTACATCAGCTTCGTGAACGGGTTTGATGGCACCAATCGCCGACTCGAAACGCGGTTGCGTGATCAACTCAACTTCTGCAAATATTGCATCCTGCGGAATCGGGCGAGCGGGGGTTGTGTGTGTTGTAGGAACTTTTTCGTGGAATACCCCAGCAATAATCATCAGCAAGAGCACTACACCTGCAATGCCGACACTGATCAAGATCCATCGCGCTGCGCCATATATCCATTTCATCAAAGCACTTTCAAGTCCTATATTCATCGCCGCACCATCCTCGCTGAGTAAACCCACGCTCCAATCGAAGGAATCTGGATTACAGAGACTCAGATCCCGCGGGGCGTGAAAAGTTACAAGAAGCGCCAAAAACGACGCTTTTGTACATGGCCGCATAGAATACAGCAAAAGCCTTGATGGCGAATCAGCAAACCAACGGCAGCTTAGTTGATCTGCTTGCGACTAATCAGAGTCACGATATCGTCGACTTTTTCTGCAAGTTCATTTTTTGAGGATTCGAGCAACCACGCTTCCGCCCGGTCGAGACCACGTGTGCTGAGCGCTCGCAATTTTTGCTGAACATCCAGCAGTTCGCGCAATGTCTGTTCGCTCTTGCCACCGTTGTACTGGCAACTGGCCAAAAACAATCGATCGCAAACGCCGTTCGGACTGCGAGGCGCATTCGATTCGATTTCCGATTCAAGAATCGCACTGGCGCTTCCACTGCGAACCTTCGCCCAATTTACCATGCGACTCCGCGCTTCCGTTGGCAGCGATGCAGCCTCGCGTATGAATCGCATGCGATCGCTGGCGCTGCATGTCATCATCCAACGAGCCACCAGCAAGTCGAAATTCAGTTCATGGCCAGCGAACTTACAATCCATTAACGATTGGCGAGCGAGTTCCATCGATTCAGCGTTTCGCAAACGCATCAGCGATTCAACTTTTAACAGCGTCGCGAGCGGCAATACGTTGGGCTGATCCGAGCCTTCGAGCGACTCGAGCTCGGTTAGCGCTGCGGGAAGGTCCGGCTTGTCGATGAGCGTTATCGCTTTATCGAATGGAGTTTCTTGTTCTGGTTTATCTGCAGCTTCGTTCGATGGCTCCTGCGTCCGATCAGGCGAAAACGGCGAACGATCCGACGCGGCTGAGTCGGAGGAAGTGACCGAAGTCGTCAGCGAGGGAATAAGCGGCTTCTTCGCATTGGACTCGTTCGAGCCCATCGACTTATAGAGCTGCTGTTGCTGTCGTTCGACAGACGTGCTGATTTGCCACGCGCTCAAAGCCACAGCCGCGACGATCATAAATCCGACCATGATCGTTAAGTTCAAAATAGTGACGAAACCAAAGGAAACGCGATACAAATAATCGTCGATCGCGTAATAAAGTCCCCAGCCATCTGGAATCCACGCCCCCCGCGGCTCATCGACGACGTCTGCCAACGGCTCGTAGGGTACCGATTCGTAAAACGAGGTTTTTGACTTTGCGTCGGCTTCGGCTAGGGACGCAAACGTACGGATGGGTACACTTCCGGCGATAGACCCGCCGTCCGCTGTCGAGGTAGCCGTCGCGCCCTGCTCGGCGCGCCGCTCCAAGTAGCTGCCAATGGTCTCGCGAAGTTCACTTTCAGTTATCTCATTGGCGTGCCAGCTCAGAGTTGCCTTGATCAGATCATTATCCGTAAGCGGTCTTTTCGGCTCGTCCATAGTTTTCATTCAGTTCGAGAGGCATCAAGACGTGTCTAGTCACTCGCCTGACCCGCTCTATTGTAGCCATAACTGCGTATTTGAGGAGCAATGAATCCAGAAGTTGCGTCGCGTCACAAGTCTCGTTCCAGAAAACACTTAACGCAAACCGCCGCGATTTTTAAGGTGAAGAGAACGACCAAAACGAACGTTTTTTCCGGAGATTCCGAGATCTCCGGCGAGTTCTCGCCTTAGTGAAAGCAATTCGCAGAATGCTAGCTTTCGCTGGCCTCGCGAGGGTCTCACGGCCGATAGCGTATTACCCGATTCAAGTTTTTACGCGCCACGAGGTAAATTGCGGATGTTTTCAGAAGAGTTTCTTTCCGGAATCGTAAGCGAGCCTGTCGCGGGCGACATCGCTGACTACTGCCCGGTTGTTGCTCCGCAGAAGACGGGCGGCGACTCGCAGATTCGCGTACTTGTGCTGGAAGATGACAACTTGCAGCTCGAATTGCTTATCGACCACTTGGAGTCGGTCGGATTAAAAGCCACCGGCGTCTCGTCGATTCGCGAAGCCCGTGAACAATTGATGAATTCGAAGTTCAGTTTAGCGATCTTCGACGTGCAGTTACCGGACGGTTCAGGTTTGGAACTGTGCAATAGTATCGCGGACGACTCTCGATTTTGCAGCATGCCGACGATCGTGCTGAGCAGTATGAACCAAATGAATATGGTTCGGCAGTCGCGCGCCGCCGGGGCGAGCTACTTTATCGGAAAGCCCTACGATCCGAATGTTCTGCTAACGATTATCGAGCGAGCACTCGGCGTCGATCTACAATAGACCAACTCGCTGCGGCGAGTTTGCCGATGCGAGTTTGCCCGGGTTTGTGCGTTAATGCGTGGTCCGGCGCAATGACTCGACAGACACGGCAGCTTACAATATTTGCATGGCTGTCTCGCCACGCTTTGCCGACAGAGCGACTCCTTAACCGTTTTCGAACGGGCAGCTTCGAAGAAACGCTTGCTTACATGAATCAATCGATTTGGCCCGATGGCGAACAGACTTCTGAATTGCTTGGGGGAGCCCGCGAAGGGGACCCGGACGCAGTCGACGAACTGCTTGACCGCCATCGCGAATCGCTGCGACGGATGATTAACCTGCGACTTGATCAGCGTATCAAACGCCGCATCGACGTGAGCGACGTTGTTCAAGACGTGCTGGTCGAGGCCAGCCGGCGATTGAAGGACTACTTATCCAATCCTTCTATGGCATTTCATCTGTGGATTCGTCAGATCGCGAAAGATCGCATCATTGACGCGCACCGTCGCCATCGCGTGTCGGCCAAACGCAGCGTCGATCGTGAACAACCGCTCGCTGTCGCAGGCGCAGTAGACCAGTCAACTATGGATTTGGCAGGGCAGTTGTGCGACCACGAATTGACGCCTGCAGCGGCTGCAACTCAGCGGGAGTTAGCGGTGCACGTGCAAGGAGCCATCGAGCAGCTGGATGACAAAGACCGCGACATCATTCTCATGCGGCACTACGAACAACTAAGCAACCAAGAGATCGCTGTCTCGCTTGGATTGACTGAACCAGCCGCTAGCATGCGCTATTTAAGGGCTCTGCGACGCCTTCGCACCGTTCTTGATGGCGGCGAAGTTGGCGAAGATTAACCATTCGGCGCATTAACTTTTCTCACGCGCCTCCGCCCCAGAAGAACACAGTCTGGTCGGAGCTTGCCTCCACTCTGGCTGGTAAATAGCAGTCGACCGAAGTAATATCCACACAAGATGCTTTGAAAAGCGGCAAGTGAGGGAGATTGCGAAAGGCTTGCTAGTTTGATGATGACGGTTTGCCATAGGTTGGGCTCAGGACCGATAAAGCAGGTATTCCGACTTCGGCTGACGAATCCTCATCCACACTCGCAATCGCCAGCAAGCCCCCACCAAGGAATGTATGCATGACGACACGAAACCTTCTCCGCATTGTTCTCTTGTCAAGCTGCTCGATCGGAGCAGGCCTGTGTATACCGGCAGCGTGCGAAGCACAACAACTGAAGTCCTTGTTAACTCCACAACCTACACCTGATCGCACGATCGACTCGGACGAGACGCGTCGAATTCCAAGCCTCGAGTTCGGTGAGCTCGAGCAAACCGCCGAAGAAAAACTCCCAAGCGAGAACCAAGTCAGCCCGCTAGCCGATTTGGATAAGACTGATACGGAAGTCGTTCGTGAGCGTTTCAAAGAGGGCCGCGTGCACATCGAGCGCCATGTTGCGCTCGATAGCAATGGGAACTTCGTCAACCACGGCGACTACGAAGAATGGAATCAGAGCGGCGATGTGGTCTGCTCCGGCACCTTCAACATGGGACAACGGCAGGGCCCATGGATTCGATTTCACCAACCCAAAGAATCGAAACTATTCGGAACTCAACCCTACACTCGCTTCAAAGCACCGTTTCAATCATCGGTCGAGTTTGAGAAGGGCAAGATGAACGGTGTGTGGGTGATCGTGGACGCTGAAAAACGTGTCGTCAGTCAAATTCAGTTGACCGCAGGCATACGACATGGTCAGAGCGCTTGGTTCTATCCGAATGGTCAATTCATGTTCCAAGCGGATTACTCGAACGGCATTTTGAACGGTGCATTCATCGAGAAGTCAGCCGAAGGTAAGGTCATTCGGGAAGAGTTGTACGTGGATGGCCAGCGTTCGGAAGTTGTCAAAGAGCATTTTGCGAACAAAGCCATCAAGAGTGAAATCAATTTCTTGACCGCACCTCAGCGCGTATTGACCCAGGACGACTGGGAAACGGTTACGCTCGCAACCTATTCAACCGCTGGCGAACGTCTGCGGCACGGTCAGTATGTCGTCTTTCATGAAAATGGGCAGATGAAGCTGCGTGGTGCGTATGAACGCGGTGTCGAAGTCGGCGCCTTTGAAAGCTGGCATGCGAATGGTGAGAAAGCTGTCTCTGGCATTTATGAGAATGGTCGTCAGCAGGGCAAATGGTCATGGTGGCATCCAAACGGTATGCGTCAGTCCATCGCGAATTTCGAACATGGACAAGTTACTGACGAAGTACTCGCATGGAACGAACAAGGCAAACGCGTTGTGGCGGAGCAACCTGGTGAACAGTCACCAGCAGCACTTGAGTCAAGAGCTGCAGTGCGTCCAGTCAAGGCAACACTCGTTCGCTAAGGCAGTGTGTTGATACAGAGTGTTGACACTGAGTTATTGACGCTCAGTTATTAGTAATGAGTTATCATTACTGAGTTATTGGTACTTTGCACTGAATGGTCCTGATGGCAGGTGGCACACCGGTGGCACGGGTGGCACGCCCTGAGTCTTCGAAGGGCGTGGGCGCAGACGGACCAGTCGAACAAGAGGGTGACGCTTAGTACCCGACGTTCGTAAGAAATCTCTTTAAACCGACTCAGCCTGTGTCGAGTTTACTCTTTGCCGACCACACCCTTGAACGCGTTGCCAACCTCTCAGCGTTTCGACCGTTTGGGGTGTTGCGACCGTCTGGTGTTGCGACCGTCTGGGGTGTTGCGAATGCGGCACGCTAACACGCGTCATTCGCTTTCATGCCGCCACTCGGCGATGGCTGCTAGAATCTTGCGTCGCGACCAGACATAATGCTAGCCGCATCCGAAGGCGCACGCGGATGAACAACTTACCGTGGTCTGGTTATCATTTGTTCCAACGAAATCGAGTGAATTATGCGCAGAACTGTTTGTTCGTTCAGAGTGCTCGCAGTGCTGGTCGTTGCTTCGGGACTAGTCCCTGCAACTCAGCAGCTTGCCGCTCAAGTGCCGGCCGAACGAGTCGATATGGAGATGGTCGAAAAGATCAAAGCCGAAGGACTCGAACGTTCAAAGGTCATGGAAACGATCAGCTACCTCACGGATGTGCACGGTCCACGTCTAACGGGTTCACCGTTAACTCGCAAAGCTGGTGAATGGACACAAGCCAAGCTGACCGAATGGGGACTTGAAAATTCCCATCTCGAACAGTGGGGACCGTTTGGACGCGGTTGGACTTTGGAAGCGTGTTCGGCGAACTTGATCGAACCGCATTACAGCCCGTTGATTGCTTATCCCAAAGCCTGGACGCCTAGCACTCCGAAAGCGGTGCGAGGCGAGCCGATTTACTTGGAAGCAGAGACGAAGGAAGACCTCGAGAAGTATCGCGGGAAACTGGGTCGCGCCATCGTCTTGATCAGTCCGCCGCGCGAAGTGAAAGCGCATTTCGAACCGGAAGCTGCCAGACAAACCGATTCCGAACTGCTAACGCTTTCGAACGCTGGGCCCGCATCGCAGCGTCGCCGTCGCGCACCGGATGCAAGTGCTGCTGGCGGTCCTGCAGCGCCGACCAGCCCTGCTGCGCCAAGCACACCTGCTGCACCGACCGAAGCTAGTGCTTCCCAAACTCCACCAGCAGCCGCTCAACAATCGTTCGCCAACATGCGATCGTCAATGCAGTTGCAATCCGACAAGTGGCAGATGGTCTACGACGAAGGCGCCGCGGTTGTGATGGAACCCGGTCGCGGTGATGGCGGCACTGTCTTCGTCGCTTCGGCAACCATGCCTCGCAACGCGGATCCAGATCGAGACAGTCGTAGTCCTGCGGAAGGCGGAAACCCATTCAGCCGCGGCGGACCACGGCCTTGGGCAACTGACCCACCGACCGTTGTACCTCAGTTAGTCTTGGCTGCAGAGCATTACAACCGCATCGTACGGATGGTCCAAAAAGGTGCGCATCCGAAACTGGAAATCGACATCCAGACTCAATATCACGACGGCGACCTGAACAGCTTCAACATTGTTGCTGAAATTCCCGGAACCGATTTGAAAGACGAAGTCGTCATGTTGGGTGGACACTTCGACTCATGGCACGCCGGAACGGGCGCGACCGACAATGCCATCGGCGTCGGCGTTGCGATGGAAGCGGTCCGCATTCTCAAAGCTATCGATGCAAAACCACGCCGCACGATTCGAATCGCGCTGTGGACCGGCGAAGAACAAGGCTTGTTCGGTTCGCGCGCTTATGTTGAAGAGCACTTCGGCAAGATGCAGACTCCAAGTCGTAGTGGTGGCGAAGGTCGCGGACCGGGATCGCGCGGACGTCCGACTTACGAGTTGAAAGCGGAACACGAGAAGTTCTCGAGCTACTTTAACTTGGACAACGGCACCGGAAAAATCCGAGGCATCTATTTGCAAGGCAACGAAGCCGTGCGTCCGATCTTCCGTGCATGGCTCGCCCCGTTTGCTGACATGGGAGCGACCACCATTACCGCCTCAAACACTGGTGGCACCGATCACCAGTCGTTCGATGGCATCGGTTTGCCTGGATTCCAGTTCATCCAAGATCCTCTCGAATACGACACGCGTACGCACCATTCCAGCATGGATGTATACGAACGGATTCAAGAAGACGATGCCAAGCAAGCGTCCGTAATCATGGCTACGTTCGTCTATCAAGCCGCCATTCGCGATGAACGCCTACCGCGCAAGCCGCTCGAAGGTGAAGTCGTTCAAGCCGTGAAGCCAGAAACCGAAACGCAACCGGCCGCTGCTGGGGCCGAAACCAGCGGATCGGAGTGATCTGACGATAATGTTTTACTTGCGCTGTTTATCGCATTGCTTTTTAATCGCTGTCTTCAGTGCCGTGCTGTCGCGCGGCACTGAACCGCGACAAACCGAGGTTACGATTCGGAATGATCAGTTCTTGATCAATGGCAAACCGACCTATGCGGGACGCACCTGGAATGGTCACCGCATCGAAGGTCTGCTTTTCAACAGTCGCATGGTGCAAGCCACCTTCGACGACTTGAATTCCGAATCTCGCGATCAATGAAAGTACCCGGACGGCAGGGCAATCGAATGTCGACTGACGTGGACCAATGATTGCTGAGTGTCTCGAATAATCAAGTCCCAAAGTGGGGCAATGGAGTTTCGAGAGCCTTTTGCGACGGAGTTCACGCCTTGGCGAGTTCATTTGTTTGTAAAA
>JBGSOM010000216.1:0-7657 GCA_041739135.1 Pirellulaceae bacterium | reverse complement strand
CCGAGCTAGGCGTCGCCTTTCGCTCGTGTCGGTATGCTACAATCTCGGGGCTGTCGTTGCTGTCGTTCTGCAGATTGCCCTCAGTCGATGCGTTAATGCAAGACTCTCGGGCAAGCAGTTGTGGGCGACTGCCAGTTGGCGTTGGGCTATTGAATCCTTCGCCCGTGCAACGTCCGCAAGCAAAGCCACGACAAACGCTGTCCGAATTTCTGCCTTCCAGCTTACCTCTAAATCTGCGGAGTAGAGAATGTTGCGTACCGATTGGTTTCGATTGGGTTTGTGTACGTTCATTTCGCTTTGCACCGCTGCGTCGCAACCGTTGATTGCCGACACAAAGCAAGACGCGGACGCGATCTTGCAGGTGGCTGGTTTCCAAGGTGGCTTTATTGTCCACCTCGGTGCGGGCGACGGAACGCTTACTGCCGCTCTGAAGCAGTCGGAAAACACGCAGGTGCATGGACTTGTTAAGTCAGCGACCGAGGTGCAGATAGCGAGAAAGAACATCGCGGCGGCAACGCAGTACGGTGATGTGGCTGTCGATCAGTTCGACGGCGCGACGCTACCGTATGTCGACAACTTGGTAAATCTTGTTGTCGCCGAGCGATTGGGGGACGTGACAACTGAAGAGCTTCTGCGCGTTTTGGTTCCCAATGGAATCGCACTCGTGAAGGACAATACAGGTCAGTGGGAGAAGCTGTCGAAACCGCGACCTAAGAACATTGACGATTGGTCGCATTACTTGCACGACGCATCGGGCAACGCAGTGGCGCATGATGATGTAGTGGCGCCGCCCAAACACTTGCAATGGGTCGGCAGCCCCCGTTGGTCGCGACATCATGATCGCATGGCCAGTATGAGCGCGTGCGTTTCTTCCGGCGGTCGCATGTTCTACATCATGGATGAAGGCAGTCGAATTTCGATTCAGTTGCCGCCAAAGTGGAAATTGATTGCTCGCGATGCGTTTAACGGAACAGTGCTTTGGAAGCGCGATATCGCAAATTGGCAAAATCATCTTTGGCCGCTCAAGAGTGGTCCGACGCAGTTGTCGCGCCGTGTGGTATCGACTGACAAAGTGGTGTTTGCAACGCTCGATATCGAAGCACCGTTAACAGCTCTTGATGCTGCGACAGGCGAAACATTGATCACCTATGAGGGCTCCGATGCGACCGAAGAGATCATTCACACCGACTCAGGAATACTGTTCTTGGTAGTTCGCAAAGGCGATCGCGAGCTCGCTGACTACGCGCCGTTGAACGGACGCGTTGGTGACCAAGCAGCGGTGAAGGACATGTTTTGGAATGAAGAGCCGCGAGTGATCATGGCTTTCGAGGCGAAAACCGGCAAGAAACTCTGGGCGAAGCAGTCGAAGATAGCGCCGCTCACGTTGTCGGCTGGTAAAGCTAACGTTGTGTTTCACGATGGCGAAAAAGTCGTGTCGCTCGATCAAAGCAGCGGCGATGTGATTTGGGAGTCGGAGCCTGTGACGCGACGCCAAGCGTTCACATTTAATTTCGGACCGCGGTTGGTAACTCGCGATGACGTGGTGCTCTACGCCGGTGGTGATGGCAAGATGTATGGACTCGATCCAACAACTGGTAAGCAGATGTGGACCGCAGCGCATCCCAACTCGGGCTACCAATCGCCGCAAGACTTAATGGTCATGAGCGGGCTGGTGTGGTGCGCGCCGTTGACT
Source organism: Pirellulaceae bacterium (assembly GCA_041739135.1). GTDB lineage: Bacteria > Planctomycetota > Planctomycetia > Pirellulales > Pirellulaceae > Aureliella. The sequence continues at coordinate 5,964 of JBGSOM010000216.1, read as the reverse complement.
GCGGGTAAAGACACTGGCCAGTTCACGGGCCGCGATCCGGTGACTGGCGAAATCAAGAAACAGTTTTCGCCCGATGTGAATACCTACTGGTTTCATCATCGCTGTTACATCGCGAAAGCAACCGACAACTTCATTATGCCTTCTCGAACTGGAGTTGAGTTTGTTGATCCATCGAAAGAACATTGGGACATTCATCATTGGGTGCGCGGTGGTTGCTTGTACGGCATTATGCCTTGCAATGGATTGACTTACACGCCGCCGCACGACTGCGCATGTTACCCAGAAGCGAAGCTGTTCGGCTTCAACGCGCTCGCTGGCCCGGCAGCAACGCGTCCGATCCCAGCCGAAGTGGCCGAGGCAGGGCGGCTCGAAAAGGGACCCGCTTTCGATGATCCGCAAGCTAACGCGACTCCTGCCGGTGAAGACGACTGGACGACGTTTCGTCATGACCAAGGTCGTAGCGGCGTGACAGCGAAAGATGTCCCTGCGAAGCTGAAACAAAAATGGTCAGTGAAGCTCGGTGGCCAGTTAACTTCGCCAGTTATTGCTGCCGGCACCGTCTATGTCGCTCGAAGCGACGCACACACGTTGTTCGCTTTCGATGAAGCGACTGGTACACAAAAGTGGACAATGGCTGCCGGCGCGCGCATCGACTCGCCGCCAACAATCGAAGCAGGGCGAGTGTTCTTTGGCTCAGCCGACGGTTGGGTGTACTGCCTGCGAGCCGCTGATGGCGAGTTGATTTGGCGGTACCGGGCGGCGCCGCTTGATCGTCGCACGATGGCCTACGAGCAACTGGAATCGTTGTGGCCAGTTCACGGAAGCGTTTTGGTGCGCGACAACCAAGTTTATGCGGTCGCTGGACGCTCAATCTTTCTGGACGGCGGTTTGCGCTTGCTGCGACTGAACATGAACACCGGTGTAAAGCTGTCGGAAACGATCATGGATGAAACCAACCCAGAAACCGGAAACAACATGCAAGAGAAACTGCAAACGTTGCAAATGCCGGTCGGACTACCGGACATTCTCAGTTGCGATGGCAAGCATATCTTTATGAAGTCGCAGAAGTTCGATCTCGAAGGCAACCGTCTCGAAATCGGACCGAACTCGGGCGAGTTCGCTAAGCAAGCGTCGAAGCAGCGAGGTGAGGACGCGCACATTTTTGCTCCGATGGGCTTCTTGGATGATAGCTGGTTCCATCGTTCCTACTGGGTGCTAGGTCAGAGCTTTGCAGGCGGGCATGGAGGTTACTATCAAGCAGGGCGATTCGCACCGTCGGGCCGCATCCTGGTGAATGGTAACGGTTACGTTTTTGGTTACGGTCGCAAGCCTGAGTACTTGCGGTGGACGACAACTTTGGAACATCAGCTGTATGCAGCTGAACCCAATCCGCCAGAGATTCCAGCGGGTTTCTTGAACGCGGGTCAGGGCGGTGGTGGCGGAGTGGCCGGTACCTTCGCTCAGTTTCCGAAGTCGGCCAACTTGAATCCGACCGACAAACCGATCACCGTCGAGGCGTGGGTTAGTCCAATTCGGCCCAACGGCGTCGTCGTTGCGAGAGGTGGTCCCGCGGAAGGGTTCGCGCTCACGATCCAAGAAGGCAAACCGGCGTTCTCCCTGCGAGCCGGCGGAGAGCTGACGACAGTGACTGGTGAACAGCGTATCATCGGCGGTTGGCATCACATCGCAGGTGTGGTTACTGCTGAGAAAGAGCTGCGTTTGTATGTCGATGGCCGTCAAGCGGCGAGCGGCAAATGCAGCAGTCTGATTACGAAAGATCCCGCTCAGGGTCTAGAGATCGGTGCTGACGCGGGCAGTCCTGTTGGCGAATACCAAGTGCCACATGGCTTCAGCGGAATCATCGATGAAGTGCGTTTGCACTTTGCTACATTCACGGACGAGAAGTTTGCAGATCGATTTGCCAGCGGCAGTGAACTCGCGGATGATGCTGCGCTCGCGGTCACCTTCGACGACGGCTCGGCTCGCGATATGTCAACGAATCGCAACAACGGGACTTTAGAAGGCGGCAAAGTCGTCGAAGGAAAGTTCGGTCAAGCCATTTTGTTCACTTCAGGAGCTGGTGCGCCTGGAGCAAAACGCCAAGCGAACAACCAAAACAAAGCGAAGAATGATCCTGCAAAGAGCGAGGCCGAGAAAGCCACGAGTGCGCAAAGCAATTCTCTCGTGAAGCCGAAGTGGACGAATGACGTTCCGATCTATGTGCGCGGCATGGTGCTCAGCGGATTGCGATTGTTCATCGTTGGACCGCCCGACACGATCGATGAAGAATCGACTTTCCAACAATTGACCGAAAAGGATCCAGTTGTTCAGAAATTGCTCCAAGAGCAGGACGAGGCGCTTGATGGCAAACAAGGGGCGATGTTGCTATCGATTGACGCACAGACCGGCGAAGAATCACATCGACTGCAAATCGAAAGTCTTCCCGCTTGGGATGGGCTAGCCGGAGCGAACGGGCACCTGTACCTCTCAACCTTAGATGGGCGGATCATAAGTTTTGGACCATAACGAGGCTGAATGTTTCGCACGGTCTGCACCGTTCCTCCCAAGCTTGCTCGATTTGCGGTTGCTCCTATACTTTGCATCTTAAATCAGCGAATCCACAACAGTTACCGATAGAAAACTGATAATGCAAATCTGGCCAGCGATCGACTTACTTGGCGGCAAATGCGTTCGACTTCAACAAGGCGACTACAACCGCGAAACTGTTTTCGCGGACGACCCGGTCACCATGGCTTTGAAGTGGCGCGACGCGGGAACGGAGTTTCTACACTTGGTCGATCTCGACGGCGCCAAGAATGGCAGCCAAGTGAATCAGGAGTGTATTCGTCGATGTGTGCAAGAGACTGGCTTGGTTTGCCAAGTCGGTGGCGGCGTGCGTGACGAGGCGACGATCGAGAGACTGCTGCAATTAGGTTTGGCGCGAGTGATTGTTGGTACGCGAGCCCTTCGTGATCCGCACTGGTTCGCTGAGATGGCCAACAAGTATCCACAAAAACTGGTACTCGGAATCGATGCACGCGATGGTAAGGTAGCCACCGACGGATGGCTGGAGACCTCCAGTACAACTGCAGTGCAGCTTGCACAACAGATCGCTTCATTAACGGATCAAGTTCCAGCGATCATCTACACGGACATCGCACGCGACGGCATGTTAACTGGGCCGAACTTCAAGCAATTGGCTGAAATGCAAGCTGCGACTTCTATACCTGTGATCGCTTCTGGTGGCGTAGCGACGATCGACGATATTTCACAACTGAAAGCGATGAATACCTTCGGTGTGATCGTCGGCCGAGCACTTTATGAAGGTCGTGTGGAACTGGAGCAAGTTCTTCAGTGCGCATCGTAACGCGGGCAACAAAGCCGCTATAATGCTTCGCTTTCCCCCCGTTACGCGGACGCTACCGCCAACTTTTTGGAGACAACGATGGACGTACAAGCTGCACTTCGCAACACATTGAATTTGAGCGACATGGTTTGCATGGCTTACCTTGGCGATTTGACGGACGCTGAATTGATGCAACGCCCTCACGCCAAATGCAATCACCTCAACTGGCAAGTCGGTCATCTTATCGTCTCCGAAAATCACATGATCGGTTCCGCTTGGACGATGCCCGCGCTACCAGATGGATTTGCGGAGAAGTATTCGAAAGAGACCGCGACCAGCGACAATGCCGCCGATTTTGCGACCAAAGAAGAACTGCTCGCCGTTTATAAAGAGCAGCGAGCCGGTACTTTGGAAGTTGTTTCGAAAGTAACAGCCGAGGAACTAGATGTACCGACCGGTATCAGCTACGCGCCGACGCGCGGTCAATTGATTGCGATGAGCGGCCAACATTGGATGATGCATGCGGGTCAATGGGTTATTGTTCGACGACAAAACGACAAGCCCGTACTAATTTAACGAACCTGCACTCATCTAATGAACGCTGTGCGGATGTCAACTCAACATGCGGTCTATCAAAACCTGCCTACGCCGCGCACTGCGTGGTCGTGGGATAGAGCGGCGATCGAATCGTGGCAACTTGAGCGATTGAATCTGCAGCTTGCAGCCGTTCTGCCAGCGAATCAGTTTTATCGCAGGAAATTCTCGACGAACGAAATGCAACTGCGAAGTCTGAACGAGCTTCAGCAGTTGCCCATGACCACGAAGGACGAACTTGTTCGCTCAGTCGATACTCAGGGAATGAGCCAACATCAAACATTCGAAGCGTCGCGGTACACGCGCATGCATCGAACCAGCGGCACGACGGGCGCGCCGCTGCTGATCTGTGATACAGCCGAGGATTGGCAGGGCTGGTGGTCGGCGACTTGGCAACACGTGCTCGAAGCCGCTGAAGTTACTTCCGCTGATCGCGTCTTCCTGGCCTTTTCATTCGGTCCCTTCATTGGATTCTGGAGTGCTCATCAAGCGTGCGTGGATCGCGGCGCGATGGTGATCCCCGGAGGCGGGCTTTCATCGATCGCGAGGCTTGAATTCATTCGTCAGTCACAAGCGACTGTCGTTTTGTGCACGCCGTCCTACGCGCTGCACCTTGCGGAAGTTGCGCAGCGAGAGTCGCTGCCGCTGGCCGAATTACAAGTCGATCGAGTGATCGTCGCTGGCGAATCAGGCGGTAGCATCCCTTCCGTTCGTGCTCGCATCGAAGACGCATGGCATGCCAATGTTGTCGATCATTCCGGCGCGACGGAAGTGGGACCGTGGGGATTCGGGTGGCCTGACCGGCCTGGACTGCATGTTATCGAAACCAACTTTATCGCTGAACTACTGCCAGTCGGCCAGTCGCAAGCGATCCTTCCGTCACTCGCTACTCCAGAACAACTCGGTGCACCAGCTGAATTGGTTCTGACTTCACTTGGACGATTAAGTGCGCCCGTGTTTCGTTACCGAACTGGTGACATCGTGCAAGCTAGTTTCAGTGATCGCGGCGATTGCAATTTTCTTTGGTTAGCCGACGGAGTCGCTGGTCGCAGCGATGACATGGTCACCATTCGCGGAGTGAATTTGTTCCCGAGCAGTATCGATGCGATCGCGCGCGAATTCGATTCGATTCAAGAGTACCGCGTCGTTGTCTCTCGCAGCGGCGAATTGGATGAAGTGCGCATCGAAGTAGAAGCTCCGGAGGATGAACTCGTTCGCATCAGCAAGCGTCTCGAGTTAGTGCTGGGTCTGCGCATCGCTGTCACCCGCGTGGCATCCGATTCACTGCCTCGCAGCGAGGGCAAGTCGCGACGCTGGATCGATCAACGTAAGTAGCGGGCAGTTGCAGTTCGCTTCGCAAACGCACGCAACGTCCATGATCGCAACGATTGCGGAGCAATCGGCGACTGTGTGCGACATTGCGAGTTAGTTACTGGGCAGGCTCGGTCGACTTCTTTTTGAACAGTAGGCCGAAGTCGTCGAGATAGGAATAGAGAACGGGCACGGCGAGCAACGTTAAGAACAACGAAAGCGTTTGACCGCCGACAGCGAGTACCGCAATACTGCGTCGTTCCTCGGATCCGGGACCGCTCGCGATCAACAGCGGAACCAATCCAGCAACGAACGAGATAGTTGTCATCAAAATCGGTCGCAATCGATCGCGATTGGCTTGCAAGATCGCTTGATCGCGCGGCATTCCTTGCGCTCGCAGAGCGTTCGTGTGGTCAACTTGAAGGATCGCCGCCTTTTTGACTACGCCGAACAATACGAGCAATCCGAGCGCAGAATAAACGTTCAGCGACTCGCCACCCCACACTAAACTCAGCAAACCGAATGGTACTGCGAGCGGCAGCGTGAACAAGATGGTAAATGGATGCGCGAGATGTTCGAACTGAGCTGCAAGGACGATGTACATAAAGACGAACGACAGCACAAACGTCCATTGGAATTCGTCTAAGGTTCGTTCAAGTTCTCGACCACGCCCGAGCACCACCGTCTCGAAGCCGACCGGCACACCGAGTTCC
>JBGSOM010000210.1:0-22134 GCA_041739135.1 Pirellulaceae bacterium | reverse complement strand
AAAGTTGATTCACTACACGAACTTGCGAACGCAACCATGGAAGTTCGCTGGCCACAAGCACGAATCGCTGTGGTTCAAGTACTTCAACGAAGCTCGCAAAGCGGGCGTTATTCCGAACTCAGACGTCGACAAGACACTCTCGCGCGCTTACGCTCGCCAAGACATTCTGTCACCGATCTCATCTGCATCGCTCAAGATCGCTCCGGGAACCTCGGTAGGCAGTGCACAAGCTGTTGCATCGAAGCCTTCGAAGTTGAAGAAGATCAAGAACAAGCTGCGTAAGTTGCTTGGCATTCAGAAAAAGAGCGCAGCCTAGCGATGCAAGAGCCCGCCAGCGAATCCAATCGAACCAGCGTTAACAGCGTGTCAGATACGTCGAATTCACATCGGCGGATCGTTGCTGTGCAAGGTGCAGTGCAGCTCGTCTCAGCACTCGCAGCGATGCGAGTAAGCGACGAACGTCGTCGGGCTGAGACGGTTGAGAATCATCTCATCGTGCATGACCTGAGCGCGCCGGGCGATCAAGGCGCGAGGTTCGCTGATTGCTTGCGGAACCTGGCCATGCAGGCTGGCAAGTGGCAATCGATTCGTTACTTGCCGCTCTCTGACATGTTGCGGTTTCAAGAGTCGCTGAAAGCGGGCAGCTGGGAAGCGGCCACACTGGCGATGCGCTCCGATATGCAGTTTGAAAGCTGCGACGAATTGCTGCTCGGTCAGAATCTACTATTCATCAACAACTTGCTGGCGCGAAGTTTTCCGACCGCGGAAACGGCCTGCTATGGCGATGGCGTAGGATTGAATTTTACGGCAGAGTACTATACGCCGGGCAGTGGTAAAGTCAGCGGACTCCGGGCTCTCGAACGCTGGTTCCGCTATCGCATTCGTGCCTTACGAGGCAAGTCGACCGCTGAACTCGCGACCCCCATGAAGTCGAAGAAGCATGCGGTCGCCTTTCAGAAACACTACTTACTGTTGGCCAATCAGTTCGATCAACAGCTTGATCGCTTTGAACAAATGCATGAATCGGATTTCGCGCAGTTGTTTGGTCTGTTCTCGGACAGTCTGCCTCAATTGGCTGAGCAGACCTGCGCAACTCTGGAAACGGAACTGGCCAGTGCTGAACAGGTGATCGTCCTGCTCACTTCAAACTTTTCAGAAACCAAACGCATGACACTCGATGGCGAAGTGGCTTGCTGCATGGAAATGGTTCTGCGAAAGCAGCAAAAGCCAAACGCGTTGCTGGTCATCAAACCGCATCCTCGCGATTCGCAAGAAAAGATCGCTGCTATCGAAACCGAAGCTCGCAGGACGTTCCGCTCAGTTGTAACACTCGCCGATCCGTGGACATTCTTCGTCCCGTTCGAGTCGGTTTTCGATCGTTATTTTGTATCCAACCCACGCGTGCAAGCGATGACCAGCGTCGTTTGCAGCAGCAGTGCTTGCGTGTCACTCGAGTTGCTCTACGGTCAAACGTGTGAACTCGGCTTCGGAACGCGCAACGTACGACGGCACTTTGCTACCAAGTGGCAAGAGTTGCGAGTCCGGCACGAAGCGGATCTGAATCGACTTGTGCAACGCATCCGCAAATCCGCATCCCGTCGGATCGCCGCGTAATCAATCAACTGTATGGTAGAAAAGGGACAGCCGATGAGCTTAAGCAACGCAGCCTTGAAGTTGACGAAGCTTTGCATTCGCGGAATGGGTTATTCAAAGGACGAGAGTGCCTACCGAGCTGCCAGATTCGTGCAGAGGTCGTTTGGAACATTGCAAAAGCGATCCGAGCCCGAACTCGATCTGTGCATGGTGATACCCGATAAGAGTCGCGGCTGGATTCTCGAAGCGGTGTGCCGCGAAATCGGAACTTATTTCGATGGTACTTGGAGCATCTCCGGAGCAATCGATAACTTGCCACCGGCGAAAGCATATTACTTCGTCCACTACCATTTCTATTTGACTGCGATCAAAAAGAATCCGGCACTGTGGGATCGTCGCTGCGTCGTGTGGTTAACGCATCCGAAAGATGACGACCTCGGCGGTCCGCCCGCTTTGTTTGCACTTCGCAATGCACGCATCGTTACCATGTGCTCCATGTGGCGCGATTATGTTTTGAGTCTTGGGTTCGAGCCGGATCGAGTGACTTCGATCGTTGGTGCTGCGGATCCGAATATGTTTTATCCGCATCAGCGAGGATCGGGCAAAGTCGGTTTCTGCACCGCTTACTACGAACGCAAAAGTCCGCAGCGCATCATGGAACTGGTCAAAGCCATGCCGGATGTCAACTTTGTACTGATGGGGCGCAGTTGGAATCAATTCGCGCAGTTCGACGAGATGTTGCGGCTTCCAAACTTTGAATATCGCGAAGGCAAGTACGAGGAGTATCCTGCGTTCTACAATGACTTGGATGTGTTCGTGTCGCTGTCCGATCTTGAAGGCGGCCCGATCCCATTGATCGAATCGATGATGAGCAATGTGGTTCCCGTCGCAACGCGAACTGGTTTCGCTCCCGACGTCATCAATCACGAAGTCAACGGTTATCTCTGCGACGTTGGCTCGACGACCGAACAAGTCGCTAGCTTGGTCCGCAAAGCGATCGCGAATCGAAGCAACGTGCGCGCAACCGTCGACCATCTTTCATGGCGCCGCTTCTCAGAACTAATGCAAATAGAACTCGGCCTGCGTTCCCACGAATCCCAATCCGCCCGCGCTGCTTAGCGATGCTCGCAACGTTCATTTTTCGTAGCGTACAACCAGCCGTAAGCGTCGGCGTGCGCACCGATTATCATGCTCGTAGTTCGTATGCGAACTACTTAAAGCTGACGTTTTCTGCAAGCCGCAAATGCGTTAGACTTACCGCTCGAACACAGCAAGGAGGTCGTAATGGAACAAAGCAACTCAATTAGGATTGAAACGCGAGCCGTTCAGGCATTGGCTGAATGGAAAGATTTGTTTGCCGAGCAAGTTGCCTTGAAGGCGAAGGAAATTTCGGACAAGAGCGACTCCACTGGCATAATTACACTTAGTCACTACCGTCAGGCTGCGAGTATCGCCGTACAGACGTTGGCGACCGCAGTTCAGGGCACAGATTCAAGCGATGTCCATCAAGAAGCAGCCTGATCCCAAGGACGGTACTATAACTGAAGGGGCGAACGACTGGTTCCGTCAGTTTCTCAAGCACGTGGAGATATTCATGTCCGAGGTCGGACAGGGGCTTCCTTCTGATGCCACTACTGCTGAGTACAGCCTCGCTGCAATACGGGCTGTGAAGCTGACCTTACAAGATTCGGGTCTCAACGATGATCAAGTTCGCAGTCTTTTTGGACAGGTCGCGTATGAACCCGACAGTTCATCGAGAAGATCTGAATGGACAACTGAGCTCAACAAGCGAAGGTTTGAGCTAATTGACGGTGATATTCAAGGAACACTCACTCGCGAGGAGATGCTTGAATTAGCGGGCTTAACTCAAATCATGCGTGAACATGTAGATTCGGAAATCAATCTTCAATTCAAGGGTGCACAGAAATTGCACCGGTATCTGACCGAATTTGGTTCAACGGAAACAGGATCAGGCCAGTGATCTTTTATTATCCTGAGCCGCGATGGGAAAGAACTCACGGGCCTGCAGGTTATTTAACGTACGAATCCTATCGCCCTTGGTTGCGTGATGAATTCACTTTTCGTTGCGTCTACTGTCTGAAACGCGAAATGTGGGGGCAAGTGACTCGCGAGTTTGAGTTGGATCATTTCCAACCACAAGCGTTAACGCCGGAGCGCAAACTGGATTATTTTAATCTGATCTACGCCTGCAATCGCTGCAATTCAGTCAAACTTGATGAATCGATCAGTGATCCGTTGACGGTTTTGTCGTCTAAATTTGTTGCGGTGCTACCGGACGGTTCTCTAGTCAGCGAGAATCTCGATGCAGCACGTATCATCGCACAAATCGATCTGGATTCTCCCAAGCTACGAAGTTGGCGCGTAATGTGGATGCGGATCGTCGATTTGGCAAACAAGCATGACGTCAACCTCTTTCGACAGTTGACAGGCTTCCCGCAGGACTTGCCTGATCTAGGGCGTTTGCGTCCCCCGGCCAATTCTCGTCCTGAAGGTATCGCGATGAGTTGGTGCGCAAAGAAGCAAAGAAGCCAACTCCCTCAAAACTATTGAAGGAGAATACAACCCAACTCCGTCATGCAATACTCGGCGGCAGATTTTGAACGGGTGTTCGAGTTGGTCGAACACAAACGTCAACCACGCGCTTGATCGTCGGCATACAGCACTGCTAATTCGCTGTAGTTTGCGTGGATCTGCGGTGCGGTCGGAAACAATACAAGTTCGTCGGGCTTCCGGTGCCGCGCGTCGAGTTGAAATGCCATCGCTTCGCGACTGAAAAACTCTTGGATGCGATCGCATCGCGACTTGAATTCAAGAACGGTTTGAAGCACGGATCAAGAAATTGACAAAACCTTGAAACTGCTATGTGCATCACTTGCGGACGATCCGCTCTGAAGCTGAGCTCTGAGCGGGGCCGCGCACTGGAGTGAGCGATTGTTGCGCGCGAATAGTCACTTTAGGGCGGTCGGGGCGCGGCGAGCGTTAGCAATCGCAACTGTTTTGGCCAATTACTACTGTTTCTGCGTAACTTGCATCCCCCAACGTAACTTTTGTGCGGTTTAGGCACAGAAGCTGTACTTCTACTTCGCAAAGACTTTTAGAACTGTTCAACTACGCGAGGGAAGTAACTATGTCTTGGAACATCGAAAGGCCGATTGTAGTACCGTTTGATTTTTCTGAGCATGCGATGCAAGCGGTTCGGAAAGCGACTGAGTTGGTAAGCGACTCGCATCAGATTCACTGTATGCACGTTCTGCCGTTCATCACACCGACTGAGCCAGGCGTGGTGTGGGGCGCGATCGATGACGAAGAACGACTGAAGCACGCGCTCGAAAGTATGCATCTGCAATTACCCGAGAGCCAGTTCGGTCGACTGCAAGTGGAAGTGCGTTTCGGCGATCCGGGAACTGTTGTATCGGACCGAGCGCAAGAACTAAACGCCGAGTTAATCGTCATCGGCTCGCATGGACGTTCCGGTCTGGCACGGTGGATGCTGGGTTCAGTAGCCGAACGCGTTGTTCGCTTAGCCCATTGCCCCGTGTTGGTCGTTAAGCTTGAGCCGAAGCCGGTTGAAGCTGACAAAACAGTGGATGCCAATAGCAAAGTTCCGCAGATCGCGATCGTCTAGCGCGATAACATGCAAACTACTACGGCTGACCTTTAAGCGTTGAAAGGTAAGCAACCAAATCACGCAGCTCGCGGCGGGTGAGATGTTTGATAAGGTCAGCCGGCATGGACGACTTGCCTTTCTTCCGCGAAACGACTGCGTTGGGATCGACCGTAATCAGCTTGCCGTCAGCATCCATCAACTCGATCTCGGACTCCGTTTCTTTACGCAGAATTCCCGTGATCAACTCATCGTCTTCGGTAAGTAGAACGACTGTCTCGAAGTTCTCAGCAATTTTCGCATCCGGATTCACGATCGACTCAAGCAGATAGCGGTTGTCTTTCGTTTTCGCGATCGCGGTCAAGTTCGGGCCAACTTCGCCGCCGGTCTGCTCGACTTTGTGACAGCGAACGCACGACAGTTCGGTCTTCGTAAAGAACAGTTTCTTGCCAGCTTCCGCATCGCCTCCAAAAACGCAATCACGATACTCGGCCAAAGAATCTGACGCAGCAACAGTCGATTCAAATTCGGTTAGTTTTTCGACATCAGAACTGGAGACTCGACCTTCGGCAGCTTCGATCACGTTCAGCCAAACATCCGGTGGCAACTTGCCCGCAATGTAGGAGCGCAGTCCGCCCTCGATCAATTTCTTCGCGGGTTCAGAGTCGAGCATCGCCAGCGCGTCCCAAGCAGCTTGCCGTTCGCCTGCATCTTGTGATTCGAGCGCGTTCTCGATAGCGGTCAAGGAATGCGTAGGATCGAGCTTCGCAAGCAATTTGATCGCTTCCGATCGCAGGGCCGCGGAGTCATCATCGAGTGCTCGTACAACGTCCGCTTGGGCTTTGTCTTTTTCAAGCCCCACGAGACCCACGAGTGCTTGTCGACGCAACTGAAGTGAGTTCGATTTGTCGACCACATAGCTGCGTAAAATATCGCTAACGCCAGTCATACCAACCTTCGCCGCAACTTCGACCGCTTTCGTTTGGATCGCGTTTGATCCGAGCAAGATACCAGCGAAGTTATCTTGCAGAGCCTTCACTGCTGGAGCGGAGTCGCGATCGGGCAAGGGCAAGTAACGATTCATGACGCGGTCGAGTTCCCCAGGATTGCTCCAACTGCCAAGCATGTCGAGCGCTTCGATGCGCGTGGCATCAGAGTTCTTGTTGTCAGCGGCATAAGCGGCGATCGCCTGCGTGGCTTGTTCAGTTCCAATTCTAAAGTTCGCGTTGAGAACTCGATAAGCCAATGCATCGCTTGCGAGTGGAGTGCCAATCAGCGCTGCCAGTTGCGGCATTGCGGGATGCAGTGCGACGACATCGTTGATCGCTCGCGCCGCTTCGGTCTGAACAGCGACATCGGCGTCATTTAAGAAGTCAGCCACGCGCGTGTCAACCAGTTTTCGCAGCGCGACCACAGCCGCGATGCGGACAGAGCGCGAAGCATGTTGTTTCAATGCTGCAACGCGTACTGGATCGCAACCTTTCAGCGCCATGATACCTGCGTGACGCAGACCTGGATCCGCATCAGCAGCTTCAGCCAACATTGAACAAACTGCGTCAAGTGAATCGAGTTTTAGTTTGCCAGCGGCAAGTGCAGCTGCATAGCGAACTTGAGCGTTACTGTGACTGATCAAGTTTACGATCGCTTCCGACCATCGCGCGACGCCAACTTCAGAGAGCGCTGTTGCAGCGGCCGCTTTCACGCGATCGCTGCTGTGCGCGAGCGCTTGGCCGAGAGCGTTGCTGGCTTCTGTCTTCTTTTCAGCATGAATACGAGCGACGTGACCAAGTCCCCATGTCGCATGAAGCGCGGCGAGCTCGCTTGAGTTGCCATTGTTCAAGACGCCAATGAACACTTGCGCGTCGGCTCGTTTGGCCAGTTCCCACTGCGATTCGCGCCGGATGCGTCGATCGGGATGCGCGAGCAACGTTGCGAGGCGATCGGCTGGCAACGACTCGAAACCCTGCGCTAGCAACGCTTGAACTTCCTTCACAACGTCGCTTTCCAGAGCCGCGTTTTCGAAGAAGCGATACACGCGACCTTTACCTTCGCCGACCCAACCATCGACCCAGTCACAAACCCACAGCGCGCCGTCTGGCCCCCAGTGAGCGTCGGTTGCAAGAATTTTCCAAATCGGTTGCTCGCTGCGCTCCACTTTCCAAAACGCGCCATTGGGCTGAGTGCGAATGACGCGAATGCCACTGTTCGCTGGACCACCGCGGAAATCAACTAAGAAGAAACAATTCTGGTAATCGCCTGTCAGGCCGGTGCCCGGATAGCAGGTCAAACCGGACGGGCCATCGGAGATATTTTCGATCGGCGGAATTATGTACGCAGGCGTGTCGGTTGAAAAAGGTTGCCAAATCTTTTCGCGGTTGAACGGTCCGCGGTCGGGCAGGTACTGATACATCATCCGCCAACCCGTGTCTCCGCCTTCCATCACATTCACCCAACGGGCCTTATCGCCGCTGTCCGAGTTGTTGTCGCCGGTAAAGAGAAAACCGTAATCGTCGAACGCAAGTTCCTGTGGATTGCGCAGACCAGTCGCGAAGACTTCCAAGTTGGAACCATCGAGCTCGCAGCGAAATACCGCGCCGCTTTCGGGGTCGTGCAATTTGCCTTGCGGAGTGTCAACGTTGTAGCCGCGATCACCGATGCTGAAATAGAGTCGTCCGTCATGGCCGATGATCAGTCCATGCATGTCATGACCGCGAAATGCAACGCGCACTCCGAATCCATCGTGCAATGCCTCGCGCTTTTCAGCGACACCATCATGATCACTGTCGGTCAGTTTCCAGAGCTTTGGAATACAAGTGAAGTAAGCATGGTCGCCGCGCGCGAGAACGCCTGCGCCTGTCCCGTCTTCCAATTGATTAAAGTTCTCAGCAAAGATTGTCATGCGGTCGCTTAGACCATCTTGGTCGGTATCAACCAGCATACGGATGCGGTCATCGTGCGCGGTGTACTCAGCCGCTTTGTCGCCGAGCAAACGCTTGTGGTAATCGATTCGATCTTGAACACTCATAGCAGCCAAGTCAGCCATCAACCATTTTTTGTCATGGCCGCGATTGTCGGTAACTCCTCGATCTTGACGAAACGATTCGCAAACGTAAACGCGTCCAAGATTGTCGACGTCCAGGGCGACCGGATTCGCTAAAGCGGGTTCGGCAGCGAACAGTGACACACTCCATCCGTCCGGCTTTCGAAAACTAGCCATCGCTTGCCGCGCTTCATCGGACGGACCAAGCGGTAGATCGGCCGCGAGCTTGCCATCGCCGCTTTCCGGTTCCTCCTTTTCATCCTGAGCACAACATACGGCGGCACTGAATACAGCAAATAGAAGGCACAGCAAGGCAGCGATCGACGAAGCACGACGGAGTTTCAAGAACATGGGATTCAGCAGCGGTAGGAGTGATTGCGAGCAGGGAGACGAATGACGAGCGAAACGGTGCATTATAGTTGGCAAAGCCAAGTGGTTTGTCCACAGGAATCGGAAGCGCACTTCCACAAGCTTGCACCGTTCTCAAGTTTAGTTTGACACCATGCACCGCACAATTGCGGGCGGAGTGAGTCCGCTGGGCTTTCGTGAGGGCTTCCGAGCCTCATTTCACAAATAGAGTGATTTCTGGGTCTACAGAAAACAGCGAACACTGAATCCACTGTCCAGCTTGCGCCCTTGCGCGTCGACTAGTGCGAGTCGATTCGAAACGATCTTGCACTCGCGACGTGCATGCTGAATCCAGTCGCTAATCTCGTCCAACGTGGGGCTTGTCGAATGAGCGGTCAAGAGCCAGCAGCCGCCGTCACTGAGCAACTGCAAGCAGTTTTCAAGTAGCGGAAAAAGGTCGGATTCGATCTGCCAACGATCGCCACCCGGCCCATGTCCGAAGCTGGGCGGGTCGAGCACAATGAAGTCGTAGCGACGACCGCGTTTGATCTCGCGAGCAGCGAACTTGCGGGCGTCTTCGACGATCCAACGAATAGGATGATCGTTAAGTTGATTCGCTTCAGCATTCTGACGCGCCCAACGCACTGAGGGAGCGGAAGCATCAACGTGGACCACTTCGAACCCAGCTTTGGCGAGCGCCATGGTCGAGCCGCCGGTGTAAGCAAACAGATTGAGCGCTTGAGGTCGCGATTGCTGCACGGGTGATTGCTGCACGGGTGATTGCTGGGCGGGTGATTGCTGGGCGGGCGAATCAGCGAACTTGAATGCTTGAAGCCACTTCCAATTAACTTCTTGTTCCGGAAAGACGCCAACGTGACCGAAGGGCGTAACGCGGAGGTTGAAAGTAATGTTGGCGATCTGCACTTGCCACGGATCGACAGGTTTGGCGCCAATCAATACCTCGCCGCGATCATCCAACTTCAAGTCAGCAATGCTCCAGTCGCGAAGCATCCGCGGTTGGTCGAGTGCGGCAGGCGAAGGGCGATCTAATAAGATGCGTCCGAAGCGTTCTAGTTTACGACCGCCGCCAAAGTCAATCAGCTCGTAGTGTCTGTTTGCCATCTCGAGGTAATTTGACATAAGCTGAGAATGGCAAGCTGCCGCAACGCAAAATTGATGTTAACTGAAAACGAATCGAGCTCGTCGAGGCAATACTCGGCGAGCTCGCGATGACTCGGCCCTGTAGAAACCGGCCTAGCAACCTATGCAATGCCGCTTACTTCTTTTCTTTGACCTTCTCGAACTTAGCTTTATTGAAAGCCTCTTCACCGAACAGCTTCTCAACTTGCTCTTCAGGCTTCATCTGCTCAGCTGTTCCTTTGCAATTCTTGCAGCAGAAGGCGATCTTCGTACCGCCCACTTCAATCGCGGTGCTCGCGTCGACCTTGCCACCTGACATTGGGCATGCTTGCTGTTCGTACTGCTTGGTAGCTACCAATTGATGGTTCGCTTTCGGAGCCATTTTCTCTTTGTCTTCTTTGCTGGCAGATTCAAATTTGCCTTTGCAATTGTCACAGCAGAAGAAGACTTTACCTTCTTTGTACTCAGCAGCCTTCTCCACTTTCGCGGCCTGACCGCCTGCGATCAGGCACTTCACGCCCTCAAGCGAAATCGAAGACGCGTAAGCCATCGACGCAACAACTGAGAGCGCTAAAACCACTGCTACTACGTTCTGTTTTCTCATTATCATTCGTCCTATCAAATTTTGGGTAACGGTTTCTTCGAAAATTTCATGAAGCCAACTCTAGCACTTTAGGGTGCGGGAAACCTCGCGTCAATCGTGTCACGTAGGTTGATTCTCGCTAATTCAAGCTGCGTTGCGTTGTTCGGCGAGAACTTGCTAGCGTCTCAGCGGTACCGTTGGCAGGGACTGCCGCGCTCCGGTCTGCGTCGGTACAAAATACCAGTAAGGTCGAGTGATGTCAGTGTTTAGCCGCAAATAGTCTCGCGACTCTATCGGTTTGCCACTGAGCAATTGTCCCAGGTCGTACAGCACGTTCACGTTGCTTCCATAGTAAGAATGCCCCAGCAGGCTGCTATCGACCGCCGTCGCGTCAATCGTCTGAATGCCCGGTATCAGCACCAATTCGCTTCCCGAATCACCGGCGCGTGGACCGAGGTTAAAGTACTTCGAAGCGATCAATGCCAAGTCGGTTTTCGATGTGTACAACGTGACTCGGCTTCCTCTGGCCACTATCTTCGGTGCGATATCACGCTTGAAGGTCTCCGCATCAATATCCGGCGCCGCTAAGACGATCTGATTGAACTTGGCATCGTTCATCTTTGCCAGCGCGGACGTCAAGCCAACGTTGCCCATACTGTGCGCTACCAAGTTAATCGACGTCGCATTCGACTTGCTGGCGATTTCAGTGAGGAACGATTTAATTTGATCGACGCTGTTTTTGATATTCTCAGAATCGTTTCGGTACCCATACCAGTTGGCTTGCGACGGCCAACTATAGAAGACCGGCGCACCAGGAAATTTCAGATCGTAAGCCATCTGGGCCGTGCGCCGCGCTGCATCCTCGAAGGAGACGTTGTAACCGTGGATGAAGACAAGTACGTTGTTCCCTTTTTGCTTTAGTTCCGCGTGCATGTCGCCAAAGAACGCATCCGGCTCAAGGCGATGCACACTTTTCAGCACGATGTGTTTAGTCGGATCTTCAGTCACTTCCAAACGCAGGAACAGCGAAGGTGATTCAAGTTCACCGGTGCGATGCGACTCGGGAATAGTCACTTCGCAAACGCCCATTTCGACAGTTGTACTTAGAGTCGTTCCGTACTCGACATTCTCGACTTCGACTCGCGAGGAGCCCGAATTGCGGACCGATTGCACCGCTAGTGTTGTTACTGCAGCCAAACCTGTGACGGCAGCGAAGGTGTATGCCGGTGATTTTTTGCGCATAAAACCAAAGCAACAAGTGGCCATGGCTGCGATCGCCAAACCGATCGTCGCGCCGTACCCCGATGCAGGCGTTTGTTTTGCTTCGGCATGCGTTGTCACGACCGCGGTTGGCTGGCGATTCGTTCCGTAAAAAACTCTTACCAAGCGTTCGTCGACCGAGGCGAGCGGTGAAAGCGGCGGAACAAACTGCGGGTCAGGTACCTGCGGTTGTTCTAAGTTCTCGAGCGCTATCGCAGGTTCTTCAAGCGCAGCGGGTGGTGCGATCGCTGCGGCAGCTTCCGCGCTGCGTTTTACTGCTGATGCGATTTGATCAGCGGCACTATGTTCGATGTGCCGAGTGATCGCAAAAGAGCCTGACCACTCTTCGTACTCACCACCTGCACCAAGGTCCGACGTGATGTACTCTGCAAGCTGTAGCATACGAGCTCGCGCGCCGGTGGAAGTTCGTTCGTTTTGCAAGGCAACCATCAACTGCGGTAACAGGTTTTCGTCAAAGTCCCAGCCGCTTAGCAAACCTTCAAAAAATTCGCGTCCGAGCCGCTCGTCTGCCAGCGATTCGATCATTGGGGACCAATCGCTTGGATGCATTTGGGAAGCGACGCGTACACAAGCGATGCGTTGTTCATCAGTAGCCTCTGTGTCGCGTAGTTTTTCAATCAGCATGGGCATGATCACAGTTCCCAAGTCGAGCAACGTCTCTTGAATCGCTTCGTTCGTTGAGTACTCGGTCAGTCGCATCAGGTCGTTAAAACTGTCGACGGTGGATCCAGATAAGTGTTTGGCAAAAGCTGCTGCGATCTGCAATTCAATCGTTGCCTCTTTCTCGAAAGCAGCGATGCGGGATGCAGCGACGGTTGGTTGGATCTGAGCCAATGCAAGCAGCGCCGCGGCGCGCAACCCGAGCTCCTCGGACGGCGCGGTCGCAGATTCGAGCGGCGCGATCGCAGCAGCGTTGATCGAACCGCCGACTGAACCGCCGACTGAACCAATCGACCCGATCGCTAACGCCGCCGCAACGCGTACGTTCGTTTCCTCACGTTGATCATTCAAGCGGTCAACACATTGCTGAAACGCGGACTTGCCGGATGGCCCTAGGATCGCAAGAGCGCGCAGAACATGTTCGCGCGTCAATGCATCATCACTGGTTAACTTCGCCGCCAAAACACTCGCGGCTCGAGGTCCGATCCGCTTCAGCACCTGGGCAACATCCGATTTAGTGCTGATCGTGATCGCTGGATCCGTAATGATCTCTACTAACGGACCGCTAGCAGGAAAAGCAACTTCGCCCAGTTCACCGATGGCTTGCGCACAAGCAACACGAGTGTATTCGTCCGGAGAACTAAGGCCTGCGATCAAGGGTTTAAGAGCTCCTGCAGCGAGCGCCCCGTAACCAGAGAGTGCGTTTGCCAGGTCGACGTACTTTACATCGCTGACCGATTGTGATGACAGTTGCTTCGTGAGCAACGCGACGGCGTCTTTGGAGTTCGGTGCAAGCGAGTGCAAGGAAAAGGCTAAGTCATCTTGAAGCAGCACGCTTTCATCCGCGGCTTTTAACAATGAAAGCAACGTTGCCTGCTGCGCAACTGATAACTCACCGAGCTCGGCAAGTGACCGCGCAGCACTTAAACGCAACTCCTCCAACTCAGCACGGTCGAGCACAATCGCAAACAAGGAAGCTTGTGCACGTGCGCGATCGACCGTCGATTTGCCCAATGACTCGATTGCCGCCGAGCGCGTTTCTGCGTCGACTCGCCGATTGATGGCCAGCCCCAACATGCGTTCGAAAAGCTGACGATCTTTTGGAACGAGGTAGTAAATTAAGGTCGGCGTCCAAGCGGGAAGCTGATCATCGGCGATCTCAAGCAACATGTGCTTCATCGCCGAGCTCCCAGTGTCGCCCCATCGCATTGCCGCGAAGTGAACCAAAATCCGATCGTCCGCAGCCAGGATGTGCGCAAGAGTTTGTGACACGATCGCCGGTTGATGCAGGTGCTTCGTACGCACTTTTTCGATTAGCTGCAAACGTTGAACGCGGTCGCCGATGGAAAATTGCTTCTGCAACTCCGCAGCAATTCTCGCTAACTCTCTAGCGAGCTCTTTTTCGCGAGCTTCTGTAGCACCCAGCGTCGCCGTACTTGAACGCCGGTCAGCGACGGAATCGATGGCCGCCTGAATCGCTTGCGCATGGCGTGGCTGATGATCCTGTTTCGCAAGCCGCACCAACGCCGCTTCGAATGACGACTGCAGCGATGTCAACTGACTTTCACTCAATGCGTCTTGTTGACCGACGGTTCGCGCCAGTTTTGCGATCGACCATTCTGCCGAATAGCGCACATGCTCGTTTTTATCCGAGAGAACCGGCAGAAGTGCTTTTACCGTTCGCGGGCAGTCATTCGTCACTTCGGCCAACGCATAAGCGCAGTAAAGTCGAACGTCGGGATCGGTATCGTCCAAGCAAGCGATCAGCAGCTCGGTCGCCGCGCCCGCTGACTTCCCAAGCTTCGCGAGTTGCCCCGCAGCTTGAACCTTCTGCGTCGGTACCGCACTGCCGAGTTGTCGAGTCAGACGTGAAAGTTCATCGCGCTCTTGAGCGGGTAGCGTGCACGCAACAACGAGAATTAACATCGTTATGCCGTACACGATTCGACTGTTGCGAACCACAACTAAGCCTCCTGCTTAGAGAGCGATTGAATCTGCAATTATTTCTTTTGAACAATTGCATGGCGTACCGACGAATTTATTTGCAAGTTACGCTGGCGCGTGTCGGCTGCTTCTGTATCTCTTGCGTGTGATTCATTCAGCACTTCAGCGATTGATCGGCGAAGGTGCGGGGTCATTCTGTGCGGCTTGAGAACCGACAATATTCTTTGAATTCAATGGCGGCAAAGAAGAATTGCCTTCGCCGCTGGCGGTAACAACCTGCGAGTTGTCTGAGCTGCGCGGAACCCAAACTGTTCTCATACTCGATTTGCCCGATACAAAGATCGTCTTATCGTTCACGACTTGGCGACCGTCCGGCAAAGTGTAACGAATGAAGACCTGCACACGATCAGCTGTTGGGTCCGGTCCATTCCATGGCAGCGTCAGGTGAATGCCCTGGCTAGATCCGATCGGATGAAACTTTGCTTTCACTTCGACCGCCGAATAATTCCAGCGACCGATGCGCATCGAGTTCACATCACCTTCGCGAGCTGGATCAATCACAGCGACTTCGAGGTCTGCAAATGTCGGTACCAATTGACCTTCGACGTTTTTCGGTTGGAGCACTAGGTACAACCCATCATCGTCGCTCTCGTCATCAAAGTTCGCGGCGCGCGTCAGCGTTGGATGAAAAGCGATTTCAACGATCCGCATGTCGGCTGGGCGTTCGGAACCGAGTGTCAACTGCGCACGATTGCTGCGGTTCGCGCTGGACGGGTTTCCACCGCCTTGCGAACTGGTCAATTGATTTGGGATATCGATACGACTGAGATTTAGTTCAAGGTTGTTGGATGGCGCCGCGTTCGGTTGGCTGCTCATGGATAGATCCTTCAGCACCGGCATTCCAGGCGGAAGCGGCGTGCCGGGATCGATCGTTGGAATCTCTAACAGATCATTAGGGGGCTCGGTCTTCCTGGGCTCAATGCGCTGGGGCTCAATCCGTTGGGGCTCGACCGGCAATTGAGGCAACGAGTCTTGCAAGCGTTGCTGTTCGGGCGAAGAACGCGATGCACCTGGCGGTTCGAGGATCGATTCCGGCTGCTTCGAAGGCAAATCCCCGGTTCCTAGCGTGTCACGAGGAAGGGGATCTGGAACAGTATCTCGCGGCGCGAATTCAAGTGTCGAGCTGTTTTTGGGCGCAAGCAACTGACGAATGCCATTCATTGCCGGAGGCGCTGCGCCCGGGCTTTGCCGAAGCAACTGGTACTCCGCTTGGAGACTCGCCAGTTCTTGCTCGAGAATGTGATACTCGTTGTCGTACTCGTAGAGTTGATCTTCAAGCTGCCTGATCTCGGCAGCCATGCTTTCGACATACAGGTCGGTGTAGGCAGCATTTCGACAGCCGACTAGCGCCAGCATAAACACTAACGAACACATGCTCGTGGTTAAGCGTGTCGTTGCTGGCTTTGGGGCTAAAGTGGAGTGGAACATCGATCCGTCGCTTGGCTGTCGAATGCGAACTTGAGTCCGAATACGAAATTGGCGCACAATTTTTCCGCAGGATGACAAGTAACGAATGTTACAAGGCGGCGTCAAGTCGGATTGGCCTTACCCCAAAGATGATCCGGGTAAACCATCAGCCGAACGGCGCTAGCCGCAGTTTTCCCTACTGCATCAAATCAGGTCGACACAGTGGCACGGCTGGCACGCACACCCATATTCACCAAGTGCCCATCGCGCCACAGCACTTCCTCCATCCTGCGGCGCGACATGCGTTTGCGATGCTTGTTGCGAGCCTCCAGCGCGGGTCCGACGATACTCAAGCCCGCGGCCTCCAAGTCAATCGTTTCCCACCTGCCAGGTTCCTGCTGGGATTCCACCGCCACGATAGGTTGCATTGGTTTGCTTCCAACGCTGCGGAGCACAATCGCTGTTCGTGCATCATCGAGCTCAACTTGGGAACCGATTCCATACAGTGACAACGTATCAAGGAACGCGCGCGTCACTTCGCAATCGAACGCCCCACTTGTCGAGTGGTGAATCAAATAAGCGATCGCATCGCCAGCCACGAAGCTAGCGTTGTGACTGCACAGCGCGATCATACTGAGAAAGGCATCAGTTAAGTTGATGATGCGTGCCATGACATTGATGAGATGCCCTGGCATGCCGCGCGGATATCCAGTTCCATCAAGTTGCTCGTGAACTTGATTGATAACAATTCGCACTACTTCATGTAAACCCACGCGCGCACTCAACATGTCCGTCGTAAAAAACGGATGTCGCGTAATGACAGACTGCTTTTCTTCGGGGCTGTCAAATGCATCTTGAAATCGAGTCAGAATTGCTGGGAACAATGCCAAGTCGTGCAGGAGCGCTGCCAAGCCAACTTTGGCGCACTCTTCGCGACCGAGTCCAAACTCGCGTGCGACAGCCACAGAGATTGCCGCTAGCGCACTCGATCGCCTCGCCAATGACAACTCCGCTGACGCGCTCGCAGGTAACGTCAGTCCTTCGAAGACAACGATCGCGGCATCCTGCTGTAGCAGATCCCAACAGACATCGACCGCGTCTTCAACCGACCGCAGGGTGAGGTAATTCTCACCAGCAAGCTGGACAACAAGCTCCTGAAGCTCACTCACAACCGTCGTGTACCACTCGCGAGTTGCAGCAACGATTGTCGTGTCGAACTCATTCGTCGTGATTACAAATGGCTCGTCGTCAGTTTCAATCTCAGTGGTATCAAATTCGTTCGGGCTCTCCTCAAGCTGTCGTTCGGCTTCATCGCGCATGATGAAGAAAGGCACGTCGCCTTGCTTGCGCCACATCTCTTGCAAAACGGCAGACATCTTCAATCCGCGTCGAAAGAGCACGCGATCATTCGAATCAACGATTGCGCCGTCGAGCAGTTGCCCGAATTCAATGTCGTTCATCTTGATCGGCGTTTTGGTGATCATGTTCTGCGTTCGGACAACTTACGACGGAAATTAGAGGCGATTAAGTAACGGCAAAGTTACCCGATGCTCCAACGAGCATTTCCGGACCGTCGGTTGGCGGTACGACTGGACTCACGCTGCTTGCTGCAAATCCATCGCGCATCGAGCGGCAAGTCTCGATAAGTGCGGTGCGATCGATCGGCTTGGTAAGTCGCAAGTTGCAGCCCGCGTCCAAGCATCGTTGCAGGTCTCCGTCCATCGCATGCGCAGTCAAAGCAATGATTGGAATTGCCACGCCTTTGCAGCGCAACATGCGAGTTGCTTCGTATCCATCCATGATAGGCATCTGCATGTCCATCAAAACCAGATCAGGCTGGTCTGATTGCTTGAGAACTGTCGCAAGGTCCCCACCTTGCATCATCGCTTCGACAGCAAGCTGCCCGTTCTGCACCAATTGGACTGTCGCGCCCGCCTTCCGCAGGTGGTGCAAGAGCAATCGCTGATTATCGGGTCCATCTTCCGCGAGCAGAATGTTCATGCCCAGCAGAGGTTGCTTAAGCAAACCAAGATCTGCTTGAGTCTCTACTGCATTGACTTCGCCTGCGACACGTTGAGCCGTATCCAGTGCAGCCACTTCAGTGGACTGCGAACGGCTCAGTTCGCCAACTTCACCAATATCGATTTCTAGCGTGAACGCACTGCCCCTATTTTCATTGGCAGCGACGCTGATTCCGCCGCCTAACATCTCTGCCAGCCGCTTGCTAATCCGCAACCCCAAACCAGTTCCACCAAAGCGCCGCGTGGTGGACGTATCAGCTTGTTCGAAGGCTCCAAACAATCGACTCATCTGCTCCACGGTCATGCCGATGCCGCTATCGATAACGTCGATCAGCAGCGAACGGGAACTAGTGGTACTCATCCGAGCAGAGACGCGCACACTGCCAAATTCCGTGAACTTGATCGCGTTTCCAATCAAGTTGACCAAGATTTGCCGCAACCGAGTTGGATCGGTTGTGATGTAGCGAGGCACATTCGGCTGAGTTTCAAACCCCAACTCCAATCCTTTCGCCTGTGCCCGGACTTGCATCGTGTTCAGCAAGTCTGCCATGAGCACTGGCAAGTTCACTTCGAGCGATTCAATGGTCATCTTGTCAGCCTCGATCTTCGAGATATCCAAGATGTCATTGATAATCGCCAACAGATGTTCGCCGTTACGTTGGATCGTTTCGACAGCGGTTTTCGTTTGTGACGATGACTGGCAATCAGGACAACTTCCCAGTTCATCGAGAATGTCGGCGTACCCCAGAATCGCTGTCATCGGAGTTCGGATCTCGTGACTCATATTCGCTAAGAACTCACTCTTGCTTCGACTTGCCGCTTCCGCTTGAGATTGCGCAGTTTTGAGTGAAGTGATATTCGCGCGAATCGCAAAGTATCCTCGCAGTTCTCCAGCATCGTTGAACAGTGGAGCGATGGTTGTGTCGACCCAAAACAGATCGCCGTTTTTGGCTCGATTGCAAATCTCGCCATGCCAGAATCCATCCCGCAAAGTGCTACGATACATTTCCCGCCACATCTCCGGCGTATGAACTCCGGAGCTTAGGATGCGATGATTCCTGCCGATCAGTTCTTCACGCGAGTATCCGCTGACTTGGCAGAAAGCGTCGTTGACCGCGATGAGATTTCCATAAACATTAGTCTCGGACACGATCGCGTGATGGTCAACGATCTTACGATAGACGTCCAAATACAATGTTGTCTCGAGGATTGTTTTCTCGGCGACCATACGTACATCCAAGTCTTCGCGCAGTTGCCGATTCATGTCTTGCAGACGAGTCTCATTGGCTTTGCGTTCGGTGTTGTCGCGAATCGTCGCCTGCGTCACACGCTCATCAAAATGCTGGAAAGTCGATAGTCGTATTTCGGCAGGGAATTGTCGTCCGTCTAGATCCTGCAACAGATATTCAAAACGCGATTCGCCAAATTTCGTTGTCTGCTCCATGTACTGCGAAAACTGCTCAACTACCGATTGCAAAGTGGTGCCTTCGACACATGCAAAATCGGAAAGTTCCTTGCGAAGCAAAGCATGGATTGAGTTCGCACCAAAAATTGCCATCGCACTCTTATTAGCGTCAAATAATCCGGTTGCATCGAACAGAAGAATTCCATCGCTGCACGCGTTGTAGACACTGCGCAGTTTTTCTTTCTTGTAGTAGAGCTTTTCGGCCGCTGTTTTCCGCTCAGTGATATCTTCGTGAGTGGCCATCAAACGAATCGAATCCTGGCAACTGAATCGGGTGATTCGCAAGAGATGCCATTTGACTGTCGGTGCGCGCGACTTCTGATACTCCAGTTCGAAAACTGGCAATTCGCCGTTCACAACGCGTTGAATTCCGTTCAGAATCTTGTCATACATCGCTTCGCTAAAGCTATCGAAGTAACAGCCGCCAACGCTGATAGGCTTCCTTGACGGATCAGCTTCTCCCAAACTTCGTCGCCACTTCGAATTCACAAATAGCACATTGCCGGACTGGTCGAGTATCGCTACGGCGACTATCGAGGCATTCAATGCACCGTTGAACAACGCCTGTGATTCCTCCAACGCCGCTTCAATCGCTTTGCGGTCAGTAATGTCACGTTGTAGTGAAGTGAAACCCGCTAGCGTTCCGCTTCCCGAAAAATAGGGTTCGATGTCGAGCTCAACCCAGCGACGGCGGCCGTTTTTGTCACAGTTGATCAGTTCACCGTGAAAGCCCTTTTGCGTATCGAGTGCACGCCGCATTTCAGCGATTGTCAACTGCGACGTCTCGTTGCATTGCAAATGCACACTTGGATTTTCGCCGCGGATCTCTTCTAACGTAAAGCCAGTTGATTTAGTAAACGCTTCGTTTACCCATTGGATGCGGCGGTTTGCATCGGTTTTGATCACGGCCAAATGGCTGTCGCGAATGAAGTCCGCAAATGGACGCAGTTCTTCGTTGCTCTTCGACAGACGCACGATATGCATCCTTGCGACAACGAGCGCAGTTAGAAGCACAACGACGAACGCAATTGCAACCGCGAGCGCAATGCCCATCGCCGATGCAGAAAGTACTATCGCAGGATCAACGAGCATTATCGCTCACCCATTGCAGGCATCACATCGTGCGATTGTTTGTCGCTGGACGAAATGCACTGCAGCAACTGGATGAAGACTTCAATCTGTGCCTGATGGACCTCCAAGCTTGCGTTGGCTTCGATAGCGGACTCGAGCGCCGCCGCTGGCTTTGTGATCGTATGAAAGCCATAGCTGCCGCAAGCACCACGCATCTGATGGATCACCGTACGCACCCGTTTCGCATCTAACTGCGTCATCGCTTCTCGAATGGAATTGATGCGCTGCGGAACTAAGTCAATGAAATCGTGCAAGAGTTCTTGCCACTCAACATCGCCATCGAACTCGGAATAGATTGGCTGCATGAAATTTACCTTCAAAAAGACCTTGGTCACTCTAAGTAATTACGTTGCGAGCGCTCCGAGTGCGGTTCAGGCAAGTTCCTTTGCACACTTTGGCACTGTGCAGCCATCGAGGCCGCCTGAAAAGAGCTGTGACCGTTTACATGCCAGCTTCTACTGCGACGTTTGCGAATCAGGCGACGAGATCGCAGTGCAATTTGATGCAAAACGCCCTACGGTCATAATGCCCCCTAAGCAATCGTTCCCCATATTTGATTCGATGAAAGACAAGAATGCTCTCGCCAATTGCTCGCGAGCGCATCGTTAGATATGAATCCTGTTTAACTAGGGCCCACTATGATCTCAGCTAACTCGAAACTTCGTGCGTTGGTAGTCGACGATGATGAATCGATGGCCAAACTGCTAGGTGCCACGTTGTCGCGGGAATTTGCATCCGAGCTGGAGTTAACGACAACCATCGATCCCACAATGGTCTGGGGTTTGGCTGCGGAAGGCAAAGTTGACTTGTGCATTAGCGACATGGACATGCCAAGCATCAATGGCTTTAAGCTACTTAAACAGCTAAAGCAACTGAACCCGCTCACCCAAGTCATCTTTCTGACCGCTCAGCCAACCGTGGAGGCTGCGCGGTCGGCTTTTGCACTTGGCGTCGATGAGTTCCTGCCTAAACCCGTGAACCTGCGCGAACTATGCAAAGCCGTAGCCTACCTCTCCGCGCGCATTCGCCGGCTCGAGCTCGATCTGATCGCACATAGCGTATGATTTCCGCACACTCTTGTGTCGTTGTGGCGATCTCCTTTGAACTAAGGGATTTCCTTAGGGCATTTGGCGGATCCACGCACGACCATTTCTGCCGTATTATTCGATTGTAGGGGTATCACTTGTCGCAACGAGGCTTAACAGCTTTCGAGCGGACATAGAACAAACTCATGCATCGGAGGAATCAAGGTTATGAATGTCCTCGTAGTGACATCCGTCGCCAGCGACCTGGAGCAACTGCTCGCGTCGCTTGATTCGAACCTCTACTCATTATCCCTCACTGATGAGTCGGGGATGATGCGCATGTTGGCTTCCGGGCTGCATTTCAGTTGCATTTTGGTACGCGTGACAACCAATGCAGCAATCGAACTTCAGAGTGTCACGAAGGTCAAGGATCGCTGGCCTGCCATGCAGATCGTCGCCTACGGGAATCAGTGGCAGATACCCAGTGTCGTGCAAGCGATCAAATTGGGTGCGGACGAGGTGTGCGAGTTTCCTTGTCCGCGCGGCGAGTTGGGCGGCGTGCTCGAGCGATTGACATCGACCGAGAAACATCGCCGACCGCTCCTATCGGACGTGATCCCGCCAGAGATTCTGCAAAAGTTGAAAAGCGATGAAGCGCGAATTCTCCATCTACTAGTGCTTCATCCAAGTTTAATTTTGGGATAAAGGGATCGCAGTTTTGTCCTGGCATCGTCGACTTTGAATTGCCAGTCGACACCTCGTTGCCGTGAATTGGTTGCATTCTCCCAAGCCTTCGTTTGCTCGCGAATAG
>JBGSOM010000111.1:0-38856 GCA_041739135.1 Pirellulaceae bacterium | reverse complement strand
CGCTCCAATCCGAAACTCGCGCCTGGGCGTGCGACGTTAACCAAACTCAGCGCGGTGTAGACTGGCAAATGAAGATCGACGATGCGAGGATGAAACTAACCTCCGTCTACCCTAAGATTAAGGTGTGACAAAGCACTAGCGATCGTCTGCAAACTTTTCATTGTCATGACATTTTTCATCGCGATCATTTTCGCGATCGCGCCGGTCTCGGTCACGACCCGCATCGCGTCCTCGCCCAGGTGGACCTGGCGGCGGAAACGGAAATCGCTCGAAGACAAAAGTGTCACCCTTAAGCGTCTCCAACTTCGAGCGTTGATCTTCGCTCAACATATCCGCAATAGCCGAATCAACTTTCTTCTGTATCTTCTCCCACGAACGCATACGATCTTCGCGACCTTCATTTTCCTTCGCCGCTTCGTCAATCAACTTGCGTTCCAGTACATCCTTCTTCGCAACCATTTCCATCCGTCGCAGTTCGTCCAAGCCGATTTTCTCAGCAACAACTTTGTTAAGAACCGCCGGCGACTTGTGGAGTTGGACATACAGCCCGATAAGTCGATCACGCTTTGCATTGAAATCGATAAGCGTCTTCCACATATCGCGGTCCGCCTCAGCCATGACTTTCACGAACTCGGCTTTTAGTTCGTCTTCTGTAATCTTGCGATGCTTCAGTTGCTCGTACAGTTTGTCACCGTTACTGCGAGATTTCGATAAAACTTCGCGAGCCGCTTTCGCTCCTGCGTCATCCAAACCAATCTCTTCGCGAACCGCTTTCTGGAATAATAGAAAACCAAACTCTTGAGCACCTCGACTTCGGCACTCGTTAAGCGTTCGAAAGAAGATCTCACGCGTTTCTCGATCAGAACGAGCTTCCTTCGCAGCATCCTGGGGACGCGCGTCCTCGGAATTCTCTAGCGGCTTTGTTGACTTGGCAGACTCATCCTGCGCGTATGCAAACGCTCCACAGAAAAGGATGACAATCGATACAGCCAATCGCGCAAACATTTACTTCCCCCGGTCAAGCAGGCCAAGCTCACTCAGCCTGCTCTATACGGAATCATCAAAACAGAAACTTAGTTATCGCTGGATGGTCGACCCCGACCACCGCCAGGTGCCCCGCCGCCAGCGCCGCCGCGACCGCCACCAAAGCCACCAAAACCGCCGCCTTCAGGGAAAGTAAACTTCTCACCCTTCAACGCTTCGACAGCTTTCTTTTGGTCAGCAGTCAATTTCTCGTCGATCGCCGCATCCGATTTCTTTCGCATTTCGGCCATCATCTCAGTCATCTTTTCGCGATCTGGTGGGCCACCGCCCTGGAATGCTTCACGCATCTTAGCGCGACCTTCCTCTGACGACTTAGCAACCGCTTCACCAAGCGCCTTGACGTCGCTTTCACTCAGTCCCACTTCCTTAGCGATCACATCATTCATGACCGCAGAGTTGCCTTGTTGCTGAAGCAGTAAACCCATCAAGCGCTTCAGTCCAGCCGGATCGACCGCTTCTTCCAATAGGTCCTGAGCCTTAGTGTTCATGTCCTTCATGACTTTGGTGCGTTCTTCTTCGCTCGCGTCGCGCAAGTTACCCATATTGGCAAACGCGTCACGCTGAGCTTTCTGAACCGCTTCGTACGCTTCGTCAGAAACTTTTACCTCTTTGCGAACTTCTTCCATGCGCAGGAGACCGAGCAGCTGCATTGCACCGCCGCCCATGCCCATACGACCCATGCCACCCCCGAAACCGCCAGGTCCTCCCGGACCGCCACCTCCGCCTCCGCCGCCGCGCTGTCCACGCCCAGGGCGCTGACCAGGTTCATCTTGAGCAATCACTGTCGCCGAAATCAGGCACAAGGCCATGATCAGCGACAACACACCTGAAAATCTCTTCATGGGGGTACTCCTTAAGAAATCGCTAGATCGATCTGGCCGTTCCAAGTGACGAGCGAAGGAACCGGCACTGTATTTCGCACCTAAGTTGACTGGAAATTCGTGGAATTCCAATTACTTAGCTTTCACCCAGTATTAAAACCACAGCTCTCCGAAAAAGTTTCGCATCCGCGCATCATAAAGACCAATCACCTGCAAATGCAACTAAATTTCCCAGTGCCACCAAGTTTGCCAGCGGCCAAGCCTGCCAGCGTCTCTCAGTGCCAATGAGCCATTTATCTCAAACCACTCGCACTAACTGACCAATCCTCGCGAGCCTGGAATGCTGTAGAATCTATCATTTTGACGTTCTAGTTGCATTTACTTTCTCACTTTTAAGCGAATTTCTCGACCAAAGCCCCCGCCATGGATCATCACCCAAGCCTGGCCGAATCAACGCGACGCGCAGCCGAGCCGACGCGACGACTCTCCGAGCCAGTGGAAGGCCTGCCGGGCGTCGGAACGTTGCGTGCCCGCCTGCTGCAGCGACTGGATGTTCGTCGAGCCATGGACCTGCTGTTCTTCTTTCCTCGCAGCTACGAAGCCGTCGCGCCGCTGCAAAGCGTAGGGGATTTCGAAGAGAATATTCGCGTCAGCTTTATCGGAACCGTCCAAGAAATCGACGAACGCATCTCGCAAAGCGGCAAGCATATGCTCGGCGCAGTCGTCGCTGCTGAAGGAGGCGGATTCGTGCGACTGATGTGGTTCAACCAGCCGTTTCGAAAGAACGATGTGCGCCCAGGAATTCGTTTGGTCGCAACCGGTGTGCTGAAGTCGACGGTGCTGAATTGGGAAATGATGCAGCCGCAAATCGTCTCTCTTGGGCCCAACGAAGTTCCACCCGAACAAAAACCTTTGCCTATCTACGCGCTCACCGACGGTCTCAAGCAGCCGATGATTCGCGAAATGTTGCAACAAAACGTTCCCGCACTTTTACCGCTTGTCGACGAAGTGCTTCCTGATCCGCTTCGCAGCCGACTGGAAGTTCCCACACTTGCAGAAGCGCTGCACGACATTCACTTCCCGTCCGATCTCGAAGCGGTCAAGCGAGCGCAACGAAGATTCAAGCTTCAAGAATTGCTCGTACTGCAACTTGCCATCGGGCTCCAGCGCCGCGATCGCGAGAAAGTCGCCAAAGCTCCCGTCTGCGAAGCGACTGGAAAGATCCATGCACGTATTCTCAACCGATTGCCGTTCACTTTGACCGGCGACCAACAGCGAGCCGTCGAAGAAGTCGGTCGAGACATGTCTTCCGAACGACCGATGAATCGTTTGCTGCAAGGCGATGTGGGCAGCGGTAAGACATTGGTCGCTCAGTACGCAATGCTGCTCTGTGTCGCGCACGGTTATCAAGCTGCTCTCATGGCGCCGACCGAAGTCCTCGCGCGCCAGCACATGCACACACTGGAAAAAAGCCTCGCGTCCAGTCGCGTGCGCATCGCGCTGCTGACCGGCAGCCTCGCTCGCCGTGAACGCACCGACGTACTCGCTGCCATCGCGGACGGCAACATCGATCTCGTTGTCGGCACTCAAGCCCTCCTCTCCAGCGAACTGACTTTCAACAAACTTGGACTTGTAATCGTCGACGAACAACACAAGTTCGGCGTAATGCAACGCGCTCAACTGCGCGACGAACAATCGCAACCTCACTACTTGGTTTTGAGCGCCACACCCATTCCGCGCACCATCGCCATGACCGCCTTCGGCGACTTGGACGTGTCCACGATTCGCGAAAAACCGCCCGGCCGCGCCGCTGTCCACACCTACCTCGGCTCGGAATCCAACATTGAATCTTGGTGGCGTTTCGTCGATCAACAAATCGAAGCGGGCCGCCAAGCTTACGTGATCGCTCCTCGAGTCAGCGAATCGGAGAATTCTGAAATCGCTAGCGCTGAAGGATTTTTTGAACAACTTCGCACCGGACCATTCAGCCATCGACAAATCGGACTCATGCACGGCCGCATGGATGGCTCCGAAAAGGAAACAGTGCTCACCGATTTCGCGTCCGGCAAGACTCAATTGCTGGTAGCAACCACAGTTGTCGAAGTGGGCATCGACGTTCCAAACGCAACCGTGATGACAATCCTCGATGCCGACCGACTCGGATTGTCGCAGCTCCATCAACTCCGCGGCCGCGTATCGCGCGGCAGTCAAGCTGGTTTCGTTTGCGCCATCGTCTCTAAAGGCTGCAACGCCGATGACAATGATCGCTTAAAAGCATTCGAATCCAGCGACGATGGATTTCATTTAGCGGAAATGGATCTCAAGATGCGCGGGCCCGGCGACCTGCTCGGCACGCAACAACATGGTCTAGCCCCACTGCGCGTCGCCGACCTCGCCACCGACGGCGACTTGGTAGCCCTAGCCCGCGAAGTCGCTTGCGAAATCCTCACGCATTCGCCCGACCTGGCCGATCCAGCTCTCGCCAAACTCGTCCGCCAAACTCTTGCCCGTTACGGAAAATCGATGCAACTGAGCGACGTCGGCTAAGCGACATTCGCGCGGCGTCGACTTTCAGTCGACGTTTTGTGGATCGGCGACTAAAAAGTCGCCACCACCTCACTTCTCAGCAATGAAGTCGCTATCGACCATCCACTCGCGCAGCCGCATCGGCCAATCGCCAGCCGCGGAAGTCGACTGCGGTCGATATCCGAAACCATGACCAGCATTCGAATAGATATGCAACTCAGCCGGCACACCTGCCTCTTTGTACTTGAGATACAACTGAGCCATTCCGATCGAAATGTCCGGCCGATCCTTCGCCCCCAGCGCGATAAACACCGGCGGCATGCCAGCTTCAACCGAAAAACGACTTGCGCTGCCAGGATAAATCAACACTTGAAAGTCAGGTCGACTACTGACACGCTCAATCGGATCCGTCGAACTCGGTTGGCCCGCGTCCGAGTTCATCGCAGCCAGCGCGGCCAATTCGCCTCCAGCCGAAAAACCTAAAATGCCGATCCGATCAGGTTTAATCTGCCACTCGGACGCGCGGCTGCGCACCATGCGAATCGCGCGACGCGTGTCAGCCATCGCGTGATCATCAACCGTGTATTTCGATTCTGGCTCGCGAGCCAATCGGTACTTGAGTACGAACGCCGCAATACCTTGCTCCGCGAACCACTCGCCCAACGTGTTCCCTTCATGCCCGAGGCACAACATACGATGGCCTCCACCGGGCGCGATGATGATCGCAGCACCCGTCGCTTTGTCTGCGGCTGGCAAGTAGGGCGTGATCGAAGGATTGTGAACGTTCGTCACATTGCACGTCCCCGGCCCCACCACAGTCTTCTCAGCTTCCGACTTGCGAGATTCCGAACCCGGCGCTCCGTCGACCCAGAGCGGAATCGATTCAGGTTCAGCAGTCTGTAACTCAGCGGCCCGCAACTCAACAACCTGTAATGCACTAACTTGCAATGCACCGATTAACAACAAGGCTAACAAAGTACGGGCAGAGCAGGGCAGGGGCGCGAAGAAGGGCGTTCGATGAGTCATCGTAAAATCTCGCAGGTGGGAAAGGGAGGCGTAACAATAGGCAAGTAATGCCCAATATAAGCGGGTTGACGAGCA
The DNA here is from genome assembly GCA_041739135.1 of Pirellulaceae bacterium. GTDB lineage: Bacteria > Planctomycetota > Planctomycetia > Pirellulales > Pirellulaceae > Aureliella. The sequence goes on along the minus strand of JBGSOM010000111.1, from coordinate 33,364 downwards.
CGTTGTGCAAGCGACACCCTGCTCGGCAAAAGCCACCGTTTGCGCGACCGCCGGAGACCGCCCACCAATCGCTGCATTCGATCGACAAAAACCAATGGGACACAAGCACTTACACGCACCCACAAAAGCTGCGATTTAGCCGATGTGGGCTCACTCGAGAACGGGAAAAGTGCTACAATTAACGCCGTGTTTTCAACGCTGCGATCGACCATCAATCGACGCAAAAAATGGCCGCTGACAGACCCTTTCCGGGCCGCTCAACGCCTAACGCAAATCAGACAACGCACACCAGTTAATTTCTCGATCGGAGCCGGGCTTGCACTCGGTGGAATACTAGGATGAGCAACGAATCGGATTCTTCGAACGACCCAAAGCCAACTGACGAACTAAACATCGAAATCAACCTGGACCGTAGCTACTCGTCTGACGATCTGAAACACCTCAGCGACATGGAACACGTTCGGGCTCGTCCCGGCATGTACATCGGCGACACAACACTCAAAGGACTTCACCACCTGGTTTACGAAGTCGTCGACAATTCGATCGACGAAGCCATGGCAGGTCACGCGAAATTTGTTTCCGTCACCGTCAACACCGATGGTTCAGTTACCGTTGAAGACGACGGCCGCGGCATTCCTACCGGCAAACACGCTCAACTCTCCGAAGAAATGGACCGCGAGATCAGCACGCTCGAGGGCGTGATGACTGTGCTCAAATTCGGCGGCAAATTCGATAAGAACTCCTACAAAACTTCAGGCGGCCTCCACGGTGTCGGCGTTACCGTTGTGAACTTTCTATCACAGTGGTGCGAAGTCGAAGTCAGTCGCGATGGCTTCGTTTGGACTCAAGAATACGAGCGCGGCCTAGCCACCGGCCCAGTTGTCAAAGGCCGCGCAACGACGCGCCGCGGTACCAAGACCACCTTCAAACCCGATGGCCAAATCTTCCCCAATACAACGTTCGCTTACGACACGCTCTACAAACGCTTGCAAGAACTTGCGTTCCTCAACAGCGGCGTGCGCGTAAAGTACCGCGACGAACGCAAGAACGATGGCGATGAGTTCTTCTACGAACGCGGCATCGAAGAATTCGTCGAATACCTGAACCGAGCTAGCGAAGCGATTCACTCGGACGTCATCCTCATCAAAGGCTCGCGCGAGGATGATAGCAACGGTGAAGTCAGCTTTGAAATCGCGCTGCAATACTCGACCGAGTACACCGAAAACGTCCAATCGTATGCGAACAACATTCACACTATCGAAGGCGGCACCCACGTTTCCGGATTCCGTTCCGCGCTAACTCGTACACTAAACAACTACGGTAAGAAAGAAAATCTCTTCAAGGATCTCGTTCCGACGGGCGATGACTTCCGCGAAGGTCTTACCGCAGTAATCAGCCTTCGCGTCCCACATCCACAATTCGAGGGCCAAACCAAGACAAAGCTCGGCAACAGCGAAATCGAAGGCATCGTCAACAGCGCAGTCGGCGATGCATTGCAAAAGTACTTGGAGGAAAACCCACGGAACGCCAAACTGATCGTTAAAAAAGGCTTGCTCGCTTGCGAAGCACGGGAAGCAGCCAAGAAAGCCAAAGATGCTCTTCGCAAACGCAAGGATGCGCTCAGCGGCGGCGGTCTTCCGGGCAAACTCCGTGACTGCATCAGCAACAAGATGGAAGAATGCGAACTGTATTTGGTGGAAGGTGATTCGGCCGGTGGTAGCGCCGAAGGTGGCCGCTTCCGCGACTTCCAAGCCATCTTGCCTCTACGCGGTAAAATCATCAACGCTTACAAGAGCCGCGAAGATAAAGTGCTCGCGAACGAAGAAGTCCAAAGCATGATCCAAGCGATCGGCAGCGGCATCGGCGCCGACCAAGAAATCGGCAAACGTCGCTACAACAAAGTCATCATCATGACCGATGCCGACGTCGACGGCTCTCACATTCGCACCTTGCTGCTCTGCTTCTTCTATCGCCAAATGTACCAGTTGGTTGCCGGCGGTCACGTCTATCTCGCACAGCCACCGTTGTTCCGCGTGGTGCGAGGCAAAAAGGAACGCTACTACGTTCAATCTGAAATCGAAATGAAGACGCAGTTGCTCGAACGCGGGCTAGCCGACTGCTGGCTTGAGACCGACGACGGGCGCCGAATCGAAGGCGCAGAGATGCGTCACCTCGCCGAAACACTAGCCACCATGGAAGACGCACTGCTCGCTCTCGAACGTCGCGGCGTCGGACTGAAAGAACACGCAAAGCGTATCGATGAAAAGACGCTACGAGTGCCCGAGTTCCTCTTGAAGATCGGCAACGACGCTCACTTCTTCCAAACTCGCAAAGATATGGACGAATTCGCCACGAAGGAAGGCTTGGCACTCGAAGCTCGCGTATCGATGGCACCCGTAACTGACGAAGGCCAAACACCTACAGAACCAACCAACGCGCCGCTACAAGCTCACTTTGTCGAAATGCACGAAGTGAAAACCATTAACACCGCGCTCAAAGAACTAGCTAAACACGGTTTCACCATCCAAGATCTGATCCCTCAAGAACGCACCGGCAAGACCGATTCCAAATTCCATATCAACCGCGACGAAAACCGCTCGGGAATGGACGACCTGCGAGTCCTACTGCCAACGATCCGTTCCGCGGGTGAAAAAGGGATGCAAGTCACTCGCTTCAAGGGTCTTGGTGAAATGAACCCCGAAGAACTGCGAGAGACGACGCTCGACCGAAGCAACCGCACGCTTCTTCAAGTTTCCCTAGTCGACGCTGGCGCAGCGGATGAAATGTTCCGCGTGCTGATGGGTGACAAAGTCGAACCACGTCGGCAGTTTATCGAAAAACACGCACTCGAAGTCCGCAACTTGGACGTGTAACGCTGGACTTGCGATGGTGAGCAATCATCTACGCGAGATCGCCTAGAGTTCAACATCCAAGTGACCATTAGCAAGCTGCTCTTGCACCTGAGCCGCTTGCTCGATCAGTTGAATGACAGCATCGCCTTGCTGCTTCTGAGCTTGAAGCGTCTTGCCAGCAACGGCGAAGTCGATCTGGTTCTGAATTTGCGATTGCTTAACCGCACTTGCTGCTGCAATTGTAAAATTATCCATAGTGCTGCTCTCAATCGACATCAATCGCTTCTGACCTAAATCCAACATACCTCACGATTTACTTGTGGCGCGATCCGGCCAAAACTAGGTCCAGTTGTAACGATTGTTCAAACTGCGTCTCTATTTCGTCGGCAGATTCACTCGCAACCAACTCACAAACCGACGCAATCGAGCCGTTTCGTCTTCGTCATCAGGCAGCGACAAGAAGGGCTGCAAATGCTCCGGACGAAGAAACGGAAACGCTTTACTGCATTCAGCATCAGCATACTTTCCGTCTGCGCCCAAGATGCAAAACCGAAGAACTCGTCCGTTAAATCGCCAAACTTCAGGGACCTTCATCGCCGCAAAAATGTGAATTCGCCCCGCCAAGCTGTGGCTCATTTCGACTTCGATTGCCAAATCCGGAGGCGGATCTTTCTGAAAATCAAAGTCCGTCGTTTTGCGCACGATCGCTTCATGAGCCAACCACCAACACTCATCCGGCTCGAAGCCCTTTTTGAGATCATCGCGTTGAAAAGTCATCGCGCCGCCCGATCGCACCGGCACGTTCAACTCAAAAATGGTCGCTTCGATCAGCTTGGCCAAAACCTTTTTAAAGTACTCATGCGGTGATTTAGTGACCATAATTTCCAAGCAGCCATCGTTGTACGACAACCGAATCGGTTGCTCACCGATTTCGTCACAAAACTGTTTGTAGAACTCGTAGCTGACACCTTCGATTCCGATGCGTGTTTCACCCACGATCGCATCGTTGACAACGGCCGGCGTCTCTGTTTTTTTCTCGACCACAGTCGCCATAACTTGCTCCCTTTAAGCACATGTAACAGCTCGCATTATATTTGACGGCAAGCAGGGAGTCACTCACGCCGCTTGGCATGCGTCCCCAAGCTCTGCATGTTGGGATTCATCGAGTTGAATAGTCCTGCAACATCTTATTTCGGACTCGATTGACAGAGACTAATCTCTTGCCAAGTAGACAAGTCGATCCGCTCTGAAGTGAAAACGACGGCCCCATCGCCGTTGAGCGTAAACACGCCTCCGCGATGATTTGAAGTCGCGGTCATAATCGCTCCGCCTGCGCCATGATTAGGGCCGTTTTTTCCAGAAAAAAGCGACATGTAGCGGCTGTTCGGCGTTAGTACGTGATTGTAGAGAGTGGAATCATAACCATCTCCAAACCAGTTGAGTCCGTTGTAATCGAAATAAGAGCTCGGTGGATATTGCAACGCTTGCTCAGCGGCACGTACAAAAAGTTCGGTAGTTGCAAACATGGGTGGTTCAAGAGGCGCACACCAAACCGCTGACAAACTCGAAACCGACTCGGGCCGAGATCGTAAACGTTCGGACGCGAAAACGGTATTCGAAGTGCCTCGTTGCAAATCGCTTAACTTTCGTACCGCATACAAACGAAATGGTCCCTTTCCGCCTTCCTCGATTTCTGACATAAAGGCGCTGTAAACATCTGGGCCAGTACAGAACCGATAGTTGGTTCCCCTGCCAACGATCGGATCAGACGGGCACTGAAAAACTGCAATCGGCGTCGCGACTGCTGGATGATCCTCATGAATCGGTTGCCCCCACGGATCAACGACGCCATGCTCCCAAAACTTTGCTGCTCGATATGCAAGCTGCTTGACGTTTGAAAGTTCCAAATCGTCCAACAAATTGAAGTGCGTTGAAAAAGACAACAGCCGTGTTCCAGTAGTACCAGGCACGCTGTAAGGTTCAAGCCGTCTAGAAGGAAGCACTCCACTGCGAGATTCAAAGGAATGTACAGCGATTCCCAGTTGTCGTAAGTTATTACTGCATGCAACGCGCCTCGACGATTCGCGGGCTGCGCTGATTCCAATCACAGTCAAAGATAGTAATATGCCCACAATCGCAATCGCGACCAATGCTTCGATCAACGTCCAACCGATCCGAATGCCGTTCGTCATAAATTACTTCTTATCTCGGATAGAATGTACATCCGCGAAAACATGAGCAGTTCGTCCATCCATAAATTTCACATCAATTCGGATTTTGGGGGAAGTGCCTTTTGGAAGATCCTGTTCCAATCCTTCAAGCTGCACGCTTAACCGCGTTCGATTGGGAACGCTCGCGGCATGTTGCTCGTCCCATTTCAAGACTTTAATCGGTGCTTCCTCACCAATAAAAGAAACGGCCTCAACGGTACTAATCTTCTCCAATGGCAATCGTGGCGAATAGATTGAAATGATTGCGTCCATTGGCTTGCTGGGGCGATTAGACAAATGAAGTCGGTTCGGCAACGTGATAAAGTCGGGTGTCGGGCGCTGCCAAGAAACGGAAAAACTGACACGTTGATCTTCCTTCATCTGATCATCGGTAACATACACGTAACCGGTTTCGCTTTCATCGAGTCCACAATCGGTCAGTCTTAATGCGATGCGATCGCCCTTTATCTCGGCGTGTAAGACTTTTGAACCGGCGTGTACTCCCGTCACCTTCGCAGCCCGCGATTGCCCAGTTTCATCGACGCGCAGCACCGAAAATTCTAGTTCCTTAGTTCCAACTAACGGCACCTCGCCAAAGCTTATGTCCCGTGGTTCAGTCACCAAAGAATGGGTGACTGTCCATCGTAGTGGAATCTGCAGTGGAATCCGATTCGCAAACTCTAACGTTACATAGGCGTTCTGCGTTCCACCCTGACTTGTTGATACAACTAATTCTAGTTCGCGAACTTGACTGGGCCTGATATCACCTTTCTCCGCCAACACTTCCAAGCACGAACAGCTCAGACCTATTGCTTTCAGATTCCACGCTCGCTCTGTGTCATTGACGATACTTAGCTTCGCTTTCGATTTTGCACCCAACAGGAAATTACCGAGTGCGATCGCCTCTGTCACATTTGAGGACATTTTCAATTCCGTTCGTTCAGCAGAGGACGCAATCTCATTAAGGTCTTGAGCTAAGAGTGTTTGCCCATACTGCGCGCTATGCAGAATCCCAACGAGTCCCAGCAAGGCAAATAGACGCATGCGCACTCGGATTCCCAATAGGACCGCTCCGACCATGAATACAATCCCCGTCAAAACCATCCAAAACGCACGACCAGTACGCCAACTAAGTGATTCTTCGCGGGCGAGCGGTTGCTTGGAGAGCAGTAATGCTTCCCCTTGCCACTTTGCAGCAAAAGCTGCGGCTGGCTGCAGAGATTTCGACGGAGGATCAATAACTAATACTTTGCCATCAACGTAGTCTGCACAAAGCACGAAATGACTCCCGCTGGTCCAACAAATACACGCAAAACTATTCTTGCGTTTGCGATGCTGCAGATTCTCAAGCGAAGTCTTAACCAACTGCGTTTCTAAACCATACGAAGCCGCCACCTCCTCGATGCGCTTCAACGAAAACCCCCTCGATCCCGCCACCCCAAAGCGGGCAACTAAATCCTCATAGTCGTACGCAACACCTAACGCGGCTAGACTCACGGCAAGGCACCTTGGCCCGCAATGCAAATCGTCTTCCGCATTTGCAGACAAGCTCGTCGATGTGGCAGTGGAAGTGAGTAAGACCACTACGTTCCAAACGAAACTAGTTTGGACCGCGCGCGAAACCGACATTAGAAATCGATTCGCCAAGCGTGTGTAACGACTGGGTGTCATCTACCTTTCCTTTTCTGTAACGATGTACAACCGGTTTTTTGTTTCCAGGAAAATATTCAGTAATGACATCGACTTTTGTTAAATCAATCGATTCATAAGTGAAGTCAGCTGGCGTCCAACGCGTTCCAATTCGATGGTCAGCCGTCTTCAAACATAGGTTGGGCTTGCTCGGCTTTCCTTTTGAAGGAATCCACTCGTAGAGTTCAATTGATCGTGGAAATGGAACATCGTTAATCTGTACCCAGTGCAACTCGCCGGATCTGCACGGTAACTTACTCGACGCAGGTACCTCTGGCGTGTAACTCAGCAGGCAGCCGTTCGCAGGATTGAATCGAGAAATTAGCGTCCCATCATCACTCTCAAACGCTATGGCGATCGCATCCTTACGGCGATCCGCTCGAACCTTTCTGCCGCTGAGAGAATCGAGCTTCTTCAAGTCTAAGATCTCAGACCAAGAAACCTGACCATCGTACTTGAACCAGCTTTGCCATGGAGCTAGTTCCAGAACCCTATCGTAGCCTCGACACCGATTCTTCGCGCGGTAAACTTGGCGACTGCCGAGATCATGGGTGATAATCTCTTGCGGTGTGTCAATTAAAACGCAAGACGTCGTTGACTCGCCATCTTCCAATCGCAGAGTAAGTAGGTACTCCCAGCGGATCAGGGGAAATTGCCAGCCCACGATACCTTTATAACGCACCTCCGCGGAATCAGCACCAGACCATTCCACCTCAAAGGTCATTTCACCCGATTCACACTTCAACAATGTACTCTCCCAATTCGAGATAACTTCGGTGATGAGCGGAATTGAATCGGGGTCAAGATTTCCGTTCGTTTCTTGAGCGGAGGAACTACTAGTGACGAGTATCAATATCACCAAATACGATCGAACTATCCCCATTATTTCCACCGTCGTACAAAGAGACGAAGTCAGGTTTTTGCAATCAAGAATTTCGAAAGAAAAAAACTACTGGGGGCAGTTCGGCCCAGAAGTGCAAACCTCGGGAACGTAATGCATGTCCGCGTTTCCGGAATCAATGCACTGCCCAACCATCGGATCGAAGTAGCACTTGAAACTGTAACCACACCAAGACTTAGGCAATGCGAAGGTTTCGGCGCAGTTCTTGCCCGGCGCAGTTCCCGACCCAGCGCAGCGCTTATGATTCGGTGCAGCATGAAGCGCCCACGAAAATGTGGCGGGATCATTGCACATTACCAATCCATGGGCAATGCATGGCTCAGCCGAACGTGAGCACTCGGAATCAACGTAGCAGCAAGCATTCTTAATCACGTTATGTTCCGGTTCTTCAACAGGATCTTCTTGAAAACCGCCAATGCATGTTTCGGCCTGTTCGTTACATATGTACGGTACATCACTTAGAAATGCGATCCACGAAGCGAACATCACAACACTGAATGCGCCTAACAATTTGACACACATCTCGTACTCCTTTGCATACTGAACCAGAAAAACTACCGTCACGAGAAGCTAGAAGTCGACTCGGCGATTACTCGCCAGGACTGTCGATTGTATACTTGACTATAGAGCGAGTCAAACAAATTGTGCAGCCTGAAACTCGAGAATGCGCTGGCCCGAAAAAGCTAACACGTCCGAATGGCAAGTTCGGTCGTTACGAGGAAGAACTCGCAGCGGGCAGATTCGACGTCTTGCGAGGATTTGGATTGAACGTTCAACAACCACGACAAAACTGCGTCGAACGGTAATATTCCGATCTAGCGAACATCTCGGTGGATCAGACGCTGCACCGGCCATCACGACTGCCTTTGCTCTCCTCTTAGAGCTTGCCTTTAGAACTCGGGATGTCCATCTGTCGAGGATCGACCGTCACCGCCGCCTTGAGCGTGCGAGCGCTACCTTTAAAAATCGCTTCTGCAATATGGTGACTATTGCGACCGTAGTGCAACAACACGTGAAAATTGCACATCGCATTGCTCGCGAACGAATACCAAAAGTCCTCTACCAACTCGCTGTCGAATTCACCGATCTTCGGCGAAGGTATGGGCACGTTAAACACAACATAGTTGCGGCCGCTTAAATCGATCGCCACCGTCACCAATGTCTCTTCCATCGGCAAGACCATGTGACCGTAGCGAGTAATACCCCGCTTATCACCCAGCGCCTGAGCGAACGCCTGCCCTAAGCAGATCCCGATATCCTCGGTGCTGTGGTGCGCATCGATGTGAGTGTCTCCATCACACTTGATCGTCAGATCGAACAGCCCATGCTTTGCAAATAACACGAGCATATGATCGAGAAAACCAACGCCCGTGTCGATTTGCGATTGACCACTGCCATCGATGTTCAACGTCAAAGCGATCTTAGTCTCAGCGGTTTGTCGATTGATTTCAGCCGTGCGTGGAGTCATGGATCGTTTCGTCTCAGGTAAGTATCAAACTAATTCAAGTAATTCTTAAGCAGATCAATGCACGCGTCAGCTTGATCATCCGTGCCAACACTGATCCGCAACCCATCGCCCCAGCCCGCATAGTTCATATAGCGCACCAGAACTTTGTCACGCTTCAACGATTCGTACAACGGCTGAACCGGGCGGTCTTGCAAGGTACACCACACAAAGTTCGCGTGACTGTCCGTAACATGAAACCCAATGTCGCGCAATCGCTTCGTCATCGATTCGCGCGTCGCAATGATCTTCGCGCGATTATTCATTAACCACGCTTGATCATCAATGGCTGCTGTCGCACCCGCCAAACTAATCGCATCGCAATTGTAACTATCTTTTACTTTGCGCAACATTTCGATCATCTCAGGCTGCGCCACCAAAAATCCAAATCGCAATCCAGCCAACCCGTACGATTTGCTCAGCGTTCGCGAAACCATGATGCGCGGATTCTGCTTGACCAACTCAATGCAATTGAACTCTGCAAAGTCGCCATACGCTTCGTCGACCAACAGCGGGCAATCCAACTGATCCGCCACAGCCGCAATCACTTGCGGCGCGATCACAGTACCGCTGGGACTATTCGGATTCGGCAAGAACACTAACTTCAATCGCTCGTGCATTTCTGCAAACGCTGCGTCGAGTGTAAAGTCCGGCTTGAAATGCACCTCTTCCCACGCCGCTCCCTGCAATTGAGCCAATGTGCGATACAAGATGTAGCTCGGATACGGCAACCGCAACTTCTCGCCGTTGCCCACAAACGCTCGAGTCACAATCGTCAGAATGTCATCACTTCCGTTGCCGCACAGTATCCAATCCGGCTCAACACCCAGCACCTCAGCCGCTCGAATGCGAAACGCAGTTCCTAACGGATCCGGATAACGCTCCAGCCTCGCCCCGGCGGCCTCTTGGATCGCCGCGACCACTTTTGGCGATGGCGGATAAGGATTCTCATTCGTATTCAGCTTAATGAATTTTCCACCCTGCGGCTGCTCACCAGGCACGTAAGGTTTCATCGCCTGAATCTCAGGTCGGAAAAATCGAGCGAGCGAATCGATAGATGGATCAGGCATATATAAATAATGTTTAGAAGTTAAGTCTCGAAATTCCACCCTAGTTCCAGGCTCTGCCTGGGAACTCACTGCACCACAGGCTCCGCCTGCAAAGCTCCGCCTGCACCACCTAACCGGCCGCAAACAACCTCAACTCTCCAATCTTATCTCAACACTTCGGCGATGGGCAGTCAGTCCTTCTTTATTCGCTAACTGACTTACGTCGCTCGCTACCTCCGCTAGCGCCTCGCGAGAAAACTCAATCACACTACCGCTTCTCAAGAACGAATTCGCCGACAACCCGGCCGCCCACCGAGCTGTCCCGCCAGTCGGCAATACGTGCGACGGACCCGCCGCATAATCACCGAGCGCTACCGGACTATAAGGCCCCAAAAAAGTCGCACCCGCGTTCCGAATCTTGTCGCTTAAATCGCGAGGATTGCGGCAAGCGATATGCAAATGTTCCGGCGCGATCAAATCGGTAACTTCACACGCTTGTTCCGCATCACGCACCAACAAGAACGCGCCGAACGAATTCAAGCTATCTAGACTCAGCTCGCCACGACTAAGTTCAGTCAACTGCAACTTCAACTGCTCGTTCACCGCTTCGATCAAGGCTTCGTGCCAAGTCACCAACAGACTCGCTCCGGGCGAATGCTCCGCCTGAGCCAACATGTCCGCTGCTGTGAACGCTGCGTCCGTCGTCTCATCAGCGATCACAACCACTTCGCTCGGACCCGCGATGGAGTCAATATCGACATCCCCGTAAACAAACTTCTTCGCCAGCGCCACGAATAAACTCCCTGGCCCCACGATCTTGTCGACCGCCGGCAGTCCATCAACTCCATAAGCCATCGCAGCCACCGCCTGCGCGCCGCCAATCGGATACACTTCGCGCACGCCCAACTCATAACAAGTCGCTAACACATCGGCGTTATAAGCCCCAAACTTTGTGGGCGGCGCAACCACCGCAATCTGCTCCACACCCGCCGCCTGAGCTGGAACGACTGTCATCAACACAGTCGAAGGATACGCTGCCGCGCCGCCTGGTACACAAACACCAATTCTCTTCAGCGGCACATAGCGCTGATCCAATCGCACTCCAGGACGTGGTCGAGTCGACACGCTTGTATGCAAGATCGACTTCTGAAACTCTAGAATGTTTCCACGGATGCGACGTACGCAGTGCAAGAATTCGGGCGATGCGGCCGCATGAGCTTCCTGAAGTTTTTCCTCAGGCAGTCGCAAAGGACCCGTCAACACTGCACCGTCCAGTTGCTGCGAGTAATTGAGCAGCGCAGACAGTCCCTCGTTTTTCACCGCAACACAAATACGCTCGACTACGGCCCCCGGCGCGAGAGGCTCACCAAAAACTCGTAAAGTTAACTCACGCCCTTTTGGACTCACCACGTTTCCACGCGGACTAAGCTGCTCGCGCAATCGATTCAGTTCTCCTGCGAATCCGCCGCTTCGTGCGTCGATCCGAGCGATCTTCAATCCGGAATCATTCTGGTCGGTCAGTTGTGCCATCATCCACTGCAATCAAAAAGCGAATCGCAAAAAAAGTCCAAGAGTTTCCGAGAGTTATTGTCCCGAATTGGCAAGTCGCGAGAAGCGGGCGGACAGCTAACCTCCGCGACTATTTGCCCAACACCGTGCGTCAGTTTCGCAAGGATTCCGCAAAATTGCGATCACTACCAGAGATTTGCTCGCGCAGTTCCCAAAACCGCCAGCGCGTCCACTTTGGCAACACTTTTGAACGGCGAATCCTAGTAGGGATAGTGCGATCAAAAAGTGTCGTCTTCGCGTGGCGTCGACTTTCAGCCGACGTTGCGTTGATTGGCGACTGAAAGTCGCCACCTCTTACTCTTCGGCTGACCCTAGGCACATTCTTTGCTTTCCTGAATTGCTTCAGTGCTTGAGTTAATCAGCGTCGAATCGGCGTTTGAAAGCGAAAGATTCAATCGTCGAAACAGACAAAGGTGCATGGTGAAAACTGCAGCGCAACAGGGAAACGAAGACACGCTGCGACTCTACTTGGCGATGCTGTTGCCTCCGCTAGCTGTGTACCGCGACTACGGGCTTAAGTCCGAGTTCTGGGCCAACCTCGCGCTTACCTGCATAGGAATTTACCCCGGAGTTATCCACGCAGTCTTCGCAGTGCTCAAGAAAATGAGCTAGCCGTCAAGCCACAATCGACGACCACCGCTAACGAACGAACTCCCTTCAGCTCTGCGTCAGTTGCATTCTTCGCCGCTCCCTTTAACCGCTCGGGCAACAACCCGCATCCTGTACATCCATGCAAATCAATGTCAAAAAAGACTAGCAACTGGCGACTGCGAGTTCCGTACATACGCGCGCTCCGCCACCCGCAAAAATTGTCCGAACCCTATACGGCATTCCAAACGTATAGCCTTCGGCAGCGGCTAACGATCGCATGTTACAGAGAAGCATTTGCTCAACTCTGAATGAAATCGAATCGTTAATCTCAGCATTCAAACTCTTGACCACACTCGGAAAGCCGAATACATTTGTGCTCGGTCGGACCGCGTCTTCAGCGGGGTCTTTGTGTTCTATCGCAAGTTTATTGCATTTACCTTACTGGCACTCTACGGAGTTCCGGCGGCGATTGGTCCGCATTGGCACAGCCATCATGGCTCTGGCGATCAATGTGGCTGCGCTTCAGCTTGCCAAGACTCTCACTCTCACGACCACCATTCATCGGCTGATGCTCAGCATACGCATGAGTGCCACTTTCACTCGCAACACGAAAGTGCCGACAGCAATTCTTCGGCGCCGAAGTCGGTTGTTGTAGAGCTCGCTGATGATTGCAGCTCCTGCTTGATTTGCCACTTCTATTCTTGCACACCCTTCGTCGGGTTTGCAGTTCGCTTTCAATCTCTGAGTTCCTTGGTGGAAGCGTTAGTTGTTGCTCATCACGAGCCACGGCATGCGCTTCACCAACTTCATCTCGCGCGCGGCCCGCCCGCAGGTCCAGCGCACGCGTAGCTTCAAGCTGCCGTTTCATTCGAGCCTAGCTGCCAAGCCAATCTGTTCGCGCCTAACTGCGTATGTTCCATTGCTCAAGCCTTTGGACAGTCGTTGGTGTCGAGCATCCCGCTTGCAGCGAAGTGTCAGCGATTCTTGCTGAAGTGATATGCCCATCGGTGCGCGACGAATGCAAAAGATACGGTCCGACCACCTTATTCCATGCACACTCGCGCACCGGGGCACCTTCAGTCAGATTCACTCTGTCGGCTTCGTTTCACATGCGACCGACACTGTTCGCTGCATGAGCAGACTCTGCGCGCACATTCACACATCAAACCGAATTATCCACCAGTACATTGACTTAGGAATTCAAACATGAGACGTACCCTCCATTCTGCTTTCACACTTGTCGAACTACTTGTCGTTATCGCGATCATCGGCATTCTCGTTGGTTTGCTGCTGCCCGCGGTGCAATCAGCGCGTGAAGCCGCGCGACGCATGCAGTGTTCAAATAATCTCAAGCAACTTGCGCTCGCCACACACAACTACGAATCTTCCTTCAAACGCTTTCCTGCGTTGACCGGCTCAAGTTCTTTCTCACCGCAAGCCCGCGTGCTTCCCTTCATCGAGCAAGCGAACCTACAGAACTTAATCGACTTCCAACAACCGCTGTTTGTCGGCCCTGCGTTTGCCGCCCAGTTGAATCCGCTGTTCGCAGTTCCCGCTGGTACCGTCGTGCCTACTTTTCTTTGCCCCAGCGATGCGATGGAACCGCGGCGACCGACTACGTTGGCTGGCGGAACGCCAGGAACATACGTTGCAACCAACTACATGTACTCGCTCGGTTCGGGCACTTCGACTCACTACGACGATCGCTATAAGACCGATGGCGTCGTGTGGGAAAACTCCTGGGCTCGCTTCGCCGATATCACTGACGGAACATCGAACACGGTCATGATGTCCGAGACGCTCATTGGAGATAATCTCACCGCCACCACATTGCCACCCGCTGGCATGCCGCATCGTAAAACAGCCAACTGGAGCGGGTCGAGCTCGAATCCGGCTGGCACTCCCGGTTTCACGATGGGCGGCGCAACCATCATCAATCCCGACTTGGCGGCCATCGTTCCGACGATTGCTTCCTTTCGCGGCAACCGAGCAGAAGCGTGGATTCGCGGTGTCCCGTTTTCCGTCGTTACCAACGGTTATCTAACTCCGAACAGCCGCATTCCGGATGTCAACGTTCATGGACGTGGCTGGTTCGCACCGCGAAGTCTGCACGCCGGAGGAGCCCAAATCGCTCTCTGTGATGGCAGTGTCAGAATGATCAACGACAGTGTTGATCGAGCCACCCAGTGGTCCGTGTTCTCACGCAATGGAGGCGAAGTTGCGAACTCCGATGCGTTCTAGACTCAGTCCCCTCGCCGCGCTGGTGCTCGTCATGTGTGCAATCCAAGTGGGTTGCACACAGCGACAATCACCTAACCTATTGACTTGCCGCGTGCTGGTTGATGGCATACCCGCACTCGAAGTTCATCTGGTGCTGCTGCGATCCGATCAAGGCGAACTACAACCCGTTCTTGCAGGGATCGCAGACGCTAGTGGAAACATCCCGCTCAAGCTGGTTGAAGGTGCTGAGCTGCCAAGCGACAAAGAACTGGAGTTGATCGCGACGATCGAATCCGTAGGCAGCAGCGAATGGCAACTAAATAAACCCTGGTCCGATCCAAAGACAACTCCATTGAAAGTGAAGTGGCCCACCGGAGCAGAGCAGCTAGATATCCAACTACCGAAGAAAGCGATTCGATCGATCTAGCAAATTCAACTGTGGAGCCTACCCGCGCTTCACAGGATTCACGGCGCAAATCGAGCAAACGATTAACACTCGCAACCTGTGCCGTAAAACTTTACTGACTAAGTCTACTATCAAGAATTTTAAGGAAGACGACTGATGAAAACAGTCTATCGCCTCGCACTTGGATGCATCCTTGTGCAGGCTTTAACCAACGGCCACAGCAGCTTCGCCGCAGAGCCGACGAGCCGCAGTTGGAGCGAATTCCGCAATGGCGGAAGCTCCGTGGTCGAAGGTGAATTGCCGCAACAGTGGAGCCCGCAGTCGATCGCGTGGCAACATGAACTTATAGGCTATGGCCAATCAACACCGATCATTCATAACGGACATGTCATCGTGACCAGCGTCGAAGGTCCGATGAAAGACGAGTGTGTAGTCAGCTGCTTCGATCTGAAGTCCGGCCGCGAAACCTGGGTTTATCGCACAGCCGCAACGACAAAAGGTGCTTCGAATTACATGGCGTCGCGAGCGGCTCCTACTCCCGTCGCCGACGATCAAGGTGTATTCGCATTTTTTGAAAGCGGCGATTGCATAGCCGTTGATCACTCTGGCAAGCCGATGTGGCAGCGCAGCTTGACGTCGGACTACGGCAAATTCGATAACAATCATGGCTTAGGCGCATCGCCAACACAAACCCGATCGCTGGTAATCATCAATGTCGAACATAAAGGCCCTTCATACTTGATTGCACTCGACAAAAACTCCGGTGCAACGACTTGGAAGGCTGATAGAAATCCGTCGAGTTCTTGGTCGTCGCCGATTGTCGTCGATCAACTGGACCAACAGCAGGTTGTCGTGAGCTCTGGCGGCTCCGTCGATGCTTACGATTCTGCCACTGGCAAGTCGCTTTGGTCCATCGGTGGTCTCGAAGGCAACTCCGTTCCCTCGCCGACCGCTTCAGGTAATCTCCTTTTCGTAGGTGCCCGCGTTCCGGAGTTTGGTGGTGACGGCGAAGCTGCGAAATCGAACTTGTGTATCGCGATTAGTGAGCCCAACTCCGCAAGCAGTAGCCCCAACATTTCCTGGCGAGCTTCGAAAGCGATCAGTGATTACGCCAGCCCCGTGGTCTGTGGTGAATATGTGTATTACTTGAACAAAGTTGGTGTGCTCTACTGCTTGAGCAAGTTGACAGGCGAACCGCTGTACATGGAACGACTCGGGACGCAGTGCTGGGCGACGCCCATCGTCACGGGCGATCGCATTTACTTCTTCGGTAAAGACGGCAAAACACAAGTCGTTCGCTCCGGTCCTAAATTCGATTTGATCGGTTCGAATCTACTCTGGACCAGCGATCAAGTCCCCAAACCCGAATCGTACGTTGAGAACAACAACTCATCGCACGGTCATGGCCCATCCTCAACCGCGGGTCAACAGGAGCAATTACAAGCAGCAGCTCAAGCACCGGGGCAGGGCAGTGGAGCAGCAACTGACTCAGGTGCAAGCCCTAGTTCTGGGCGTGGAGGCGGTATGTTGGCTACGCTGATGAAAGCGGACGCTGATGGAAACGGTGTACTTACTCCCGAAGAAATCCCTGCCGACTTCAAACCTATGATCGCGCGAATTGATACAAACGCGGATGGATCGATCGACCAAGCTGAGATGAAAGCAATGGCAGATAGCTTCGCGGCGCGGCGAGCCGACTCGCGCGACACCGCGCGCGACCCGATCGTTTACGGTGCAGCCGCCGTAGATGGCACTATCATCATCCGTACCGGAACCCGACTCTACTGCATTCAATAAGACAAATATCAAACTCACACCAATCGGAATACCCAAATGAAACTTACAAAAGTACGAAACCTAACAGCGTCGATAGCATTGGCACTCACCGCGAACAGCTTCGCGCAGGAGCCAGCAACGAACGCTGCCCCGCCCAAGCCGCGAACCATCACTCGCTTATTCTGGCAAGACACCGACGCAAACTCCGTGCGTTGGAGCAACTTGCAAAAAGGAACTGAGTGGACCGTCAATGCGTCCGACATCGCCGCTTTCCCCAAACTGGACAAAGAGCAATGCAGTCTTGTACAGATGGAAGAGGCCGACAGCATTCTGCTGACCGGTGTTCACGACCAAGAAGATGGAACCATCCAAAGCGGCTGGGTCGCAATTGATTCAGGTGTTGAACAGGAAGCACACGGCGATCACTTTCATTGGAAATTCGCAGCCGCGCCGAAGATCAAATCCACGAAACTAGATACCACACAAGGAAACCCAGCCCACGTTTACCTATATGACAACCAATTCTATTTGGCCAACGACAAGAAAGACGGTTTCACAATAGTGGATCCCAAAGCCCTGCTCGCTGGCAAACCGGCCGATCGCTTCTTCAGCGGTGGCGGGGGCCATATCACCATGGCAGCCGTCGGGAATAAAGTCTGTTACTCGACTTGGATCGATCGCGAAGGAGACAACATGGGCCGCGTCGATGTGGTGCCGCTATCAAGCGGTTCACGCAGCGGCTATTCCTTTAAACTGCCTTCAGGAGGTATCCATGGCGCCACCGCAAATTCCGGCAGAATCTTCTTTGCACCCACTGACGGAGTTTGCTGGGTCGATGCGGATTTGAGC
Organism: Pirellulaceae bacterium; assembly: GCA_041739135.1. Taxonomy (GTDB): domain Bacteria; phylum Planctomycetota; class Planctomycetia; order Pirellulales; family Pirellulaceae; genus Aureliella. Next base: position 15,748 of record JBGSOM010000111.1, on the reverse strand, counting down.
CTCCCCAAGAATGAATCGACCGCCAACGTCAATCATCTATCGCTCGGCAAAGATGCCAACGACAAACCGCTTCGAACCGGCGCTTTCGCCAACCATTTGAATTGGGTCCTATTCGTGACTGGAACCGGCGAAGACGCTCACCTGTGCATGATCGATGCCAAGTCGCCGAAGCCCGCGGTCATCAAGTTCCCACTTGGATTGGCCGAGGGCACTTCAGCCACAACACCCGTGGCGGTCAAAACAGCCAATGGTCAACACTACGCATTCGTGTTTCAAGAATCCAAAGATGGCCAGCAACCCGAAAAGCTATTAGCGATTCAGTTGGATGCCAATAGCGATGGAAACCTCTCCGACCCAGCCATCGCAAAGTCGATCGAAGTAGGCGCCAGCAAGATTGAAGGGCATGGCGGCCATCATGAACTCGCACTCACACCCAGTCGCCGCTTTGCAATGCTCACCAATCCCGGCAGCGGTTCGATCTGGGTTGTCGCTCTAGCCGATCTGACCGTGCAAGCGAAGCTCTCCGTCGGTGGCACTCCAACGCGTATCGTCGCCGTTGGCGGTTAGCAACTGACTGCGAAAGCTTCGCAATTTCTTTTTCACGACTGCGAACTGATCCAAAGCTCGCGCCAACGCTACTTTATCCGGTAGCAGGTCGGCGCGAGCTCTTACAAGGCGAGCCACATTCTCAGTATTCAAGCTCCTTGTACGTCTCGCTCCCTTCAGTGACTTCAATGAACTGGTTCGCTGCAATAGCGCTCATCACTTGCGTCTCACCCGTCGCTGGCCAGAAGATTTCCAGCTCATCCACCTGAGAACTGTCCGCCAATCCAAAGTGCACTCGCAACGGGTTCGCACCAAAACTTCCACCAGAGTTCATCCAACGATAGACCGACCGCGATTTGCCCTGCTTGTCCGTGACTCGTGCCTTCAATCGGCAGCCAACGCCGAACCGATTCGATTTATTGCCGGCTAATTTGACGTACAACCAGTTGTTCGTGCTTCCAGGATTCTTGAAAACCGCGCGAGCGAATGCATCTCCCGAAAACCAACCACCCATCACCGCGAACATGTCCAAATCACCGTCAGCGTCAAAGTCGGCGAGCGCAATACCATGCCCTTTTTGCAAATGCCCAACGCGAGCTGCAAAGGTAATGTCAACGAACTTTTCACCAGCCAAATTATGGAACAGTAAATTCGGAATCAGCCCCTCGTAGTCGACGTAGCCCGTTCCAATGTAAAAATCTAGAAATCCATCGTTGTCAATGTCGCCAACGTTTACTCCCATCGGTTGAGTAACTCGCGAGAATCCAACAGCCTCACTGCGATTCTCAAACTTGCCATCCTCGGTGCCAAAATAAAATGCGTCCGGTTCGTTGGCGTCTGGCATCCCCAGATAATCGCCCACGACATGTTCGATCCCCGGCGTGTAACTCGATACGTACAGATCCAATCGGCCATCATTGTTCGCATCCCAAAACCAAATTGGAAAACTGTAAGTCGGTCCTTCAACTCCAACTTCGCTCGCAACATCCTTAAACGTCCCATCGCGCTGATTGCGGTACATCAAATTCGCACCGCCGAGATTCGAGACATACAGATCCGGCCAGCTATCGTTGTCAAAGTCGCCCCACGCCACCGCTTTCGTCGGCCCACCATTCAACACACCAGCTTCCGCAGCCACGTCGCGAAAACTTCCAGCATCATTTCGAAACAACTGACAAGGAAACGCTTCATTGCCAACATACAAATCCAAATCGCCATCGTGATCGTAGTCAGCCCAACTGGCCGTCTGAGTTGGGAAAGACACTTCGCCCAACCCAACTGCGAACGTCACATCCGTAAACCTACCCGCCCCATCGTTGCGCAGCAGCGACTTAGGATGTCGACCATGATTCTCCAACCACGCCCCGCGCAGCACTAATACATCCAGATCACCATCGTTGTCATAGTCCGCCTGCACTAAGTTCAATCCACCATTGATCCCGACCAGATTTGCCTCATTCGTGCGGTTACTAAACGTCCCATCTCCGTTGTTGCAAAAACAAACCAGCGAAGCGTTCGTCTCCCAAGTCGAAAAGATTACATCCAAGTCATTATCACCATCAAAATCATCAACAATCACGCTGCCAGCGCAGCCCCGCACATTTAATTTCAAATCAGTCGCGACATTAGCGAACTCACCCACCGGCGAAGGCGCACGCGCAAAGCAGGCTGGATCAATCAAATGCTCCTCAGGCACCTCAGCGGGATACTTGCCAAGCGTCATGTAAGTGATGTTCAGCAACCATTTGGCTTTCAAGTCGTCAGGCTTAAGCTCAATCGCTTTCGAAAAGTACTGCACCGCGCTGCGGCTACTAGCCTTGTCGCCATACACTCCGTCGCCCGAAACAGGGAACAAACAACGTTCACCGTTAATGCAGTGAACGCAATTCACCGTTTCTGCATCACGTAAATAAGCCACGCCGCAAAGAAAGTAAATATGCTGCTGTGTCTCTTTGGGAATCGTGTCACCAAGAGACTCCATCAAGTCGACTGACGTTTTGATCTGCGCAACGCCCTCCTTCGTTCGCCCAGCTCGCAAGAGCTCCTGTCCATACATGCCGTACATGACGCTGCGATCCCAAGCCGGAACCTTGTCGCTGCTGTTCTTTACCGCCAACTCAGCCATCTTCAACGTTCGCTTACCAAGAAACGGATGAGTCTCTTGAGCTAACTTGTCCACCTCTTCAAGCGTCTTCAGCATGCGTGCATGACTAAGTTGATACACGTCTTTCGGCTCAGTAGCTTGCGTTTCACGCGTCAGTGATTCGGTCGACAGCGCTGCATCTTTGACAATCGTCTGATTGATATCTTTACCACCGGTCCGTTGATCTCTCGCTCGATCGACATCCACGGATGACTTGTCACAGCCAACCCACAACAGCAGACCCAGCGCCGAAAAACTCAGCATCACTTTCGAAATTACTTTCGAACACGAACTACAGCGGAGCTTCAGCGCTTGCATCGAATCAAACATTAAGCGTTGCCTCCGTATCCGATGAAACCTTGGATGTGCCTGCATTGCTAAGTGACTTCTCCAGCACCCATCCAATCGCCAAAGCAACTTGCGGTAACATCAGCCCCGCAGTAAATGCCAGCGTCGCAGCGATCGCACCAGTCAGCAACTGCACACGTAATAATTCGTTGCCACCAGCAATAATTCCAACGATCGGCTTACCAGCTAGATCCGCACCCGCAATCTCGGGGCTCGATAGAACTCCAGTTAGCGCCAACCCCACAACTCCAGTCACACCGAACACTGCGAACAACAACCAGTACACCGATGCTTCTCTCTGTCTCGCACAAAGGATCATGCAGCAAGCGAACGTCCCAATCGCTCCAGCGATGATGGCGCTCGTCGGCGGCATACTTGCACTACCTGACGCTAGGGTTGCCATCCCAGCAACAAATCCCAGCGGCCATTGCTGCTCGTTAACGAATCGACTTCGTCGAGCAACCAAAACCCAAATCAATAATCCTGACACGCCACCCAAGAACCCATTCATGAGGTCGAAAGTCGGCCAAGACGCACTCAGAACGGATCGACAACCGGCTAACAACAAAACTCCTCCAAGATATACGACCGATCCAGTATAAAAGCTTGCGCGATCCAACTGCAACTTCGGCAACGCTGAGGTAGTACGACCCATGTAACTCAACCCGAGCGCCGTAAAGCCTATCGCCACATGCATCGGAACGGTCCCGCCCGCATCGACACAGTCAGCTAACCAACCGCCGCCACGCGTCCAGTAACAAAGCGGTGCATAGACGACAATGCTCCACAGCAACCACAGGGGAAACGCCGCCCATAAATCCAACTTGGGCCACGTTATCGCCAGCAACGGCGCAATCGCTTGTAGAAAAAACATCGTCTGGAACAACATGAAAATCGAATGCGGAAAGCTGTCGCCAGCGCGGCGCTGAGGATGCCTCACGACTCCACCACCCCACTCCGGCAGCAAGCCTTGCATTTGCCAGTGATTCAAATCGCCTATAAACAGGTTGCCCGGTGCTGTATCCCGATCAAGAATTTGAACCTCACGCTGCTGAATATCATACGAATGCACGTTTCGCGAGAACGCTAACGAATAAACGAACATCACCCACGCCAGGCTCAAGACAGCTAACGTGACGGCATAACGCGTGACGCGCTCAGGACTCAACGCGCTTCCTTGAATCGATGAAACCAACAGGAACGCCCCCGGGACCAATAAGCACAGGCAAGCGCAACTGGCAATCAAGAACGCTAGTTGGTGCCCAGTCGAAAAACGCTCGGCAACAAACACCTTCAATCCCGCACGCGTACCATCATCGTCACCTGGCGGCGCATTCGCTAACAACTGCAAGACTTGATCTTCAGTTCGTTCACCAAACAATGGTGGCGGCGAATCAGTCGCTGCTTGCTCTGGCTCCTGCGGCGAACACATCAACACGCAAGCCCATAAGCAAGACTTAACCACCAAACTTCCAAAGTAGATCATCAGTTCAACTCATTTAGCTGTATGCGTTCGGTGCGCCGAGTTACTCAGTTATCACCCATGTTCGTCCCGCTTCCTGCGACCATTTTCAAGTGCTGGTCAACACTCGCTCCGTCAAACCTCTCAACGGATCCATCAGGCCAAGTAACTTCAATGCTGTCGATGCGAGTTACCGGTCCTACTCCGAAGTGCACCGCAGTCTCATTACTCGCTAGATAGCTGGACGAGGGCATCACTTGCCCCAGCCATCGCTTGCCACCCGCAAATACCCGCACGACAGCACCTATCGCATCGCGATTCTGCTGCGGCAACCAACAACTGACCTTCAACCAATGTCCTCGCCACGGCAAATCGTTTCGAAACAACTTGGCTCGTCCACCAACCGACGTGGTAATGAGATCGATATCACCGTCACGATCCACGTCGCCAAAAATCAACGCGCGATTGGATCCATCCAAGCTTGAAAAATCTCCGGCGTCGCTACTCGCGTCTACGTACTTCAGATCGCTGGTTTTCATCAGCAAGAGATTGACGCCCACATACCGTGAAAAGAAAATCTCTGGCGCAGTCGACTCAACCACGCGGTTTTGAAATTGATCCTCGCCATGCGGCGGGAACATCGAACCACCCGGCACCACGAACCCATTCACCATCGGCATATCAAGCTGGCCATCCAAATCCAAATCGACCAACGCAACGCCCCATCCCGTGTGCTGCCGAGTGCGATTGATCACATCAAACGCTCGTGACTGATCCATAAAGACACCGCTGCCATCATTGATGTACAACACGCTTCCTTCAGTCACCAGATTTGTAACCACCAAATCAAAATCAAGATCGTGATCGATGTCCGCCACAGAAACACCCATGCAACCCTGCACCATCCCGTCGCCGTTCCTCGCAACTCCACGCTCTGCCGCTTCTTCACGAAACGTTCCATCGCGCTGGTTCATCCATAATCGATTCTCACGCATGTCATTGGCGATAAACATATCCGGCCATGAATCACCATCAAAATCACACACGGCTAATCCAAGACCATACGATTTAGCGTCGGCCAGTCCCGATGACTCCGTCACATCTACGAACCGTGGAACACCATCGACAAGCCCCTTCGCACCTTCGTTGTGATACAAGCGGTCGATTGTGGGTTCGAATTTGTGTGGTCCGCAATAACTGAGCGTTCCGTCGACAAAGCCGCACGCCACTGAGTGCTCGAACAGTTTGTCCGCGCAGTAGTTCACCACCAGCAAATCCAACCACCCGTCGCGGTCATAATCAAAAAACGCTGCCGCAGTTCCCCATTCGCCGCATCCCAAACTGGCTTCGTCGGTGCGATCCGCAAAACGCTCGCCACCTTCGTTTAGGAACAACTGATCAGGTCCATAATTGGTCACGTAAAGATCACATAACCCATCATTGTTGACATCGCCAACTGCACAGCCAATTCCCAGCTGCACTTCAGCCCGGCGCGTATTTGCGAGCCCAACGTTATTCGTCTGATCTGAAAACCGGCCATCCGCCTCTTGCCGATACAGTCGATGCGAAATATTGGTTGCCGAATCGAAATCAACTTTCGCCTTCGGTGATCGTCCCAAGTTCACCAAGAATAGATCCAAGTCGCCATCGTTATCAAAATCCAACAACGCACCACCGGATCCGTTGATCTCCGGCATAAAGTGCGTGCCCAACGGCCCAACGGCTTGCACAAAGTTCAAGCCCACTTCATCAGATACATCTTTGAACCAATTCTTGCGCGAGCTTAAGCTGCTGCTCGCGTTTGGAACAATTTGAACTCGTCCGCTCACCGTCGACTGCGGCGCAAGGACTCGCGGCTTGCTGAGTTGACGGTAGCTTTCGCTAACCACAAACACGGCGAGCACGCCGACGCCTACCGCTATAACAACTCGACTCGCCACAGTTCACCCATCGCGTCGCCTATCACATCACTGTCGGAACCAAAAAAAATCCCGCAGCCATGAAATGTGCAAGCCCATTTCATCGCTGCGGGAGACTACTCACCAATCGCCTACTTCGGCTTCTTGGGTACTTGTTGCATCATAGACTTCATATCAGCTTCCATCGCTGCGTTATTCCGTTCGACCTCGTCTTGAGTTGGAGGTGCCGCTGCACCGCCACCACATCCAAGAACCAATGAACTACACAAGCAAATTAAGCCGATTCGAGCATACAGTTTCATTCGACCAACTTCCTTCCTCTAGAGTTATCTAAACCTAGTTAGGTACTTCAACATTTTCGCTACCTGCGTAGGTATTGATTGCACCCCAAACACCAGCGCCGCGAGTGTGGTTGCCAATCGCTCCACCTGATGCCGCCGCTAACCCCGCCTCACCATTGACCGGATAGTCGATACTGTCCGACAAAAAGTGAACCGAAGCATCCGCGTAGACTGATTGAACACCGCCGGTGTGACGACTGCTAGCGCCCGGCCAGTTGTTGTTGAAACCGAAGCAATGCAAGAAAGTTGGCTGCATCGCAAATGGACTCGACTTCCACCAGAATCCACCTGCTGCACCATCAGGACGCGGCAACTGCCAGTCAGCCATAACGTCAAGGTTCGTATTGGCCGCCAACAACAATGTGCGAAACACGGCGTTATTCGATCCGCCAGTTCGCGGAATTCCACCGCCGACTTTCAAGTGACCTGCAACACCAGCGTTCGGTTGAAAAGCCTGTGTGCTCGCTTCAACTACGGCCAACGTGTTGGACGTGCCGTCTGTAATCGCTGAAATGCGAGTGTAAGTGTTCAGATTGAACATGCCCGAAATCGGATGGTTAGGGCGCTGCCACCAATCGTAACCTTCGGTACCCGCATAGTTGCTCCACGCCAATTCGTGCGGATTCGAGCCGCCACCGAAAGCAGGATCCGAGGGGCATTCGAACGTCGGAATGCGCTGTGAAACCAACAATCGGCCGCCAGGCATCGCCTGCCCAGTCATCGTCGATGGGTCCGGCCCACCCGCAGGCCCAGACACTAGAGGCAGACTGAAATTGATGTTGTTGTAGAGCGCTGTCTGCTCAATATAAGGGAGCGTTGTTGCAATCCAAGAAAAATTGCGATGCATTCCAGCTGCCGGAGTAGCTCTGCTCGACATCAATCCCGATTTCCAATACGCAGCAGCCGGGAAAGCCTTATAGGTGCTTTCATAGTTGTGCAGCGCCAATCCAATCTGTTTCAAATTGTTCTGGCAAGACATTCGTCGCGCCGCCTCACGCGCCGCTTGGACCGCCGGTAGTAGCAGCCCTACCAAGATTCCGATAATCGCGATTACTACTAGCAACTCAACGAGTGTGAAGCCGCGTTTTGTAGTAAGCCTGTTCGACGACAACATCATAAGCTCTCCTTGTGAATGGAAACCGACAAGAAAGTAGTTAATTCGCCCTCAAACTAACCTTTAGTGGAGCCTGGGTCAACAAAACAAATCAAAAAGTCGCTAAATTTCCGTTACCAGCATCTCCACTAACCCCGGCGCAACGCGAATTAAACTCTCACTCCCCGGTTGCCATAGAACGCGAATAACCGTGCCAGGAGGTAATCTTTCAATCGTTATAGCTCGATCATTGGTTCCGCAAAAACCGTCGCCTCCGCGTATTTCCCGCCCCCTTTTGCCTTTTCCAGCTTCGTAAAATACCCTCGCCCCAATAGCATCGCGATTCAGCTTGCGGCCGATTAGTTTTACAGAAAGCCCACCACTTTTCACTTGTGTTTGGTTTTCCAAAAGGGCGGCCGCTCTATCCTGATGCACAACCACAAAATCCCTGAGGCCATCTCGATTCCAATCCAAGCTTGCAACGCCGCGCCCCAAATAGCTCCCGCCAAAATATTCATCCACTGAACTACTAACAGTCTGAAACGTACCATCGCCCAAGTTGCGAAAAAGTTGCGTCGGCATTTTCCACGGATCACCGCGAACGCTGTAATCGTCAATGTGCCCGTTCGCAACGATCAAATCCAAATCGCCATCCAAATCGATGTCTTCTCCCTGCGTCCCAAAGCCCAACACATACTTCGATGGCAAACTTAACTTCGCTTTCATCGCTTCGTCTTTGAAGTTCATATCGCCGCGATTGAGAAACAGGTTGTTCGATTCCAAATAGAAATTGGTAACGAACAAATCAGTTCGCAGGTCGCCATCAAAATCACCAGCCGCAATTCCCATCCCCGCTTGCGCTTTTCCTTCGTCGCTGAGCGCCGTACCGGAACCGAGCCCAACTTCCTCAAATCGCATACCGCCCAGATTCTTGAACATGAGATTCACGGTAGTATCGTTCGCCACGTAGATATCCATCAAACCATCGTCATCAAAGTCCGCCGCAACAACACCCAACCCCTTGCTATCGGCGACTAGCACTCCGGATTCGCGAGTTACATCAACGAAAACTCCATCACCAGAATTTTGATAAAGCCGATCTTGCACGCCGGTGAAGTTCTGTGGGTTGCACGTGCTAACGTTGCCCAGCGAGTCACGACAAACTCGGACTTCGTCCACATAGTTAACGACATACAAGTCCAAGTTTCCGTCGCCATCAAAGTCGGCTAACGCCAAACTGCTACTCATCTCCGACGCAGTTAATCCCCACTGGTCGCTCGCTTCCACAAACGACCCGTCACCCATATTTATGAACAAGCGATTGCGTCCGAAGTTCGCAACCAGTACATCCGTGAATCCATCGTTATTGATGTCTCCGGTCGCTGCGCCTAGCGAGTATCCGTTTTCGACAACACGCGCCGCCGAAGTCACCTTCGCAAACCGCTGGCCATCAAGGTTGCGATAGAGTTGATCGAGGTAAGCAAAGTCGCGCTCATTAAACGGAAACTTGCAACCCTGCGGAAAGTAACAATCCGGCCAACCGTCGTTATCAAAGTCCAGCACACTGATGCCGCCTCCCATCGCTTCAATCAAATACTTAAAACCGCTCTCGCCACTGAAGTATTGAAAGTCAAGCTGCACCGCCTCATGCACGTCCTCCAAGCGCCACTCCGCAGCGCCATCCGTACGAGCAACTTCAGTTTGCGGCGCGTTCCTATTTCCATAACCAGCCAACCGCTGTTGAACTCGCTCAAACACTTCGGCACTCGAGTCACTTACCGCCAAATCCATCTGCGTATCAACTGCATTCGGAACCAAACTTAATTCGCGCGCATCAGCGTTGCTTGGATCGACCTGTAGCGCCAACCTGGCCCAAGCTGCACCTTCGCGGGAGCTGTTGAGTTCGTGTAACGTGCGAGCAATCTGTACCAAGCCCTCCACAAAATCCTTCGGCGATAAGTTAACCAACCGCATGATCACTTCCGTCTGTTGATGCAATCGATCAATGGAAGTCGCCGCTGCCAACGGCGTTTTCGATCGCTCCGTTTGCCCGCTCGCCTGCAACGCCAGTCCATAGCGATAGCGTGCGTAGCCAGAATCGGGTTGCGATAAACATGCTTGACCAAAGCAATCCGCCGCCAACGACAACTCCTGCAACCGCTCAGCCAATTCACCAGCCGCCATCCACCACCAATAATCAACTCGACCCGCTTCCACTCTCGCAACCATCGTTGCAGCGGCTTCCTCAAACCTGCCGAGCCTAAATTGACACAGCGATTTCAAACCCACGATCGCACTTTGCTTCGCCACGTCGCTTGCCTGCGAAGTCAGCTCAGCTTCTGCCTCAGCAAATTTTTCGGCCGACATCAGATAACGCGCCAGCGCAACCACACTCGCCAAGTCGCTTGGATCCGAAGCAATGAACTCGCGCAGCTGCATGACCGCAGACTCCTCCTCAACGATCGGAGCTCCAGCATCCGCACGCAAGACCATCTCTTCCAGAGCCAGCGGTCGAAAACTCTCGATCACATCCAATACATACCGAGTTTCATCGCGGCGCATCTGCAAGACATAGATACGTAACAACAATTCGAGCGCGCCAAAGTTCGCATCGCTCTTGTGCAACTCCCAAGACTCCAGCAAAGATCGCTCAGCCGCTGGCGCCCGATGCAAACTCACCTGCACTTCACCCTCTAGCCTCCGCGCCTCACTCGCCAACTTTCGCGACGGATCATTTCCATCAATCCCTTCCACCGCGCGCCAATCTGCTAGCGCACTCTCGAACTCACCAATACTCGACCACAATTTTCCCCTCGCAACGAGCGCAGAAGCATTCCTAGGCTCGACAGCCAACACGCGATCAAGCAACTCGCCAGCCGTCTTGACGTCTCGCCGCGCAAACGCTGCGCTCGCCTGGCGAACCAACGCATCCGCATCCATCTTTCCAACGCGCTGCAGCACTTGCGTCGAGATCGCTAAACCAACAGCGACCGCCAACGTCAACCAAATCCACTTGGAACGCTTACTCACTTTGCTCAACGCTCTTTCCTTCGCATCTGAATCCAAGCAACGCTATATCAAAGAAACGGCAACTGCTACAACAACCAAAGTCAATAATTCCATCTGAAAAGCCGCAACGAGGTTCCTGATTGTGCCAGTAACCGTTCGCGCATATGCTAGACTCATCGGCCGCTACGTGTCCACTCATCAGCAACGCTTTGACGCCAATCCCGTCGAAGATCACTTCCCGCCACCGGGTATCTCAATGCACTCAACGAGGTTTTGGATGCTGTCCAGCTCGATTGCAATCTGCATCACAGTCGGCTGCAATCGCACAACTTCCACTCGTACTGAGAAACCGAAACAAGCGGACCGCTACCAAACCGCCTGCTTAGTCGACATATCCGACTCGCTTGGAATACGCTTTCGACACGATGTCGGATCGCTCGAAAGTTATTCCATGCCTCAGATCATGGGTTCAGGCGGTGCTCTGTTCGACCTTGATAATGACAACGACCTCGACCTGCTACTGATCAGCGGCGCTTCGAATCCTTCATCAGCATCGCTGTCCGGCACGCGACTGTTACGCCAAGACTCACCGGATCACTTCAGCGATGTTACTGCGGCATCCGGTATCGTCGACGAAGGCTACAGTATGGGCTGCGCAGTCGCCGACGTTGACAATGATGGCGATTTAGACCTCTACATCACCCGCTACGGAAACGACAGTCTGTATCTTAACCAAGGCAACGGTCGCTTTACCGATGCAACCACATCCGCGGGTATCGCGAATCCCCAATGGGCAACTGCAGCCAGCTTCTTCGATTACGATCGCGACGGTTGGCTCGACCTTTTCGTGGTGAACTACGTCGACTTTTTCCCCGGCAGTATCTGCGAAGACGGTGCTGGGCAGCGAGATTTCTGCGGACCCGAATCACTTTCTGGAACTGCCAGCAAGATTTATCGCAACGTTTCGGCAGGCAGAGCAGGGCAGGGGCCACTCTTCGAAGACGTAACCGTCTCGTCCGGTATCGCGCGCCGCATCGGAAAAGGACTCGGCGTCATGTGCCGCGACTTCGATATGGATGGTCGACTGGATATCTTTGTCGCGAATGATGGCGAGGAGAATTTCCTTTGGATCCAGCACGATAACTTTGTATTCAGCAACGAAGCCATTCTCCGCGGCGTTGCCCTCAACCGATTCGGTGAATCAGAAGCAAACATGGGCGTTGTAACAGATGATTTCAATCGCGATGGCTTCAGTGATCTTTTCATCACGCATCTTCGCGAAGAATCCAATACGCTTTATCACGGAGCACAGTTTGGACAGTTCAATGACCAAACCGTTTCATCAGGATTTTCGGTTTCCAGCTTACCGTTCACCGGCTTCGGAGTCGCTAGCGTCGATCTCGATCACGATGCCGATTTCGATCTCGTCATTGTCAACGGAGGTGTCAAACGCGGCACTCGCGCTGACTCTCCTGACGTCGACGATTTCTGGCGCGATTATGCGCAGCGAAACGAACTTTATCTGAACGACGGTCGGGGAGTTTTCCAATCGCAAGAGGGACTCGGTGGCAGCGATTTCCTGCAACGCGTAGAAGTTTCGCGAGGGCTGCTTAGCGGTGATATCGACAACGATGGCGATGTGGACTTGATCGTTACGAATTGCTCCGGTCTAGCCCGAGTGTATCGCAACGAGTTTCCAAAGTTAGGAAACTGGTTGAGCATCGAAGCGCATGATCCCACACTAAATCGCACCGCAATCGGTGCACAGATTCAAGTCGTCGCAGGCAAACTAGTGATCAATCGCGAACTGAATCCATCCAGCGGCTATCTAGTATCGAACGATCCCCGCGTGCATTTGGGTTTGGGAAATGCACCTCGCTATGATGCCATTCGCGTTTACTGGCCCAGCGGCGATGGAGCTATCGAAGAGTTTCCAGGAGGCGAGCCCAATCGCTTTGTCAAACTAATTCGCGGCACCGGTCGCAAACTCTGAAGAGCAACGGCATGAACAAAGCTGCTTCTCCTAAATGGCCGATTCTCGTATCGCTCGCTGCGGTGCTTGGCGCTGGAATCTGGTTCGGCAAAGACTACCTAAATACCGCTGCCCCAGACGTACCGTTGCCCGATGTGACGTCCGCTAACGTCAGCGTCGCCACACTGACAAACCAAACTTATGAACACGTCAAGCTGAATCCGCGATCCGCAGACGCGTGGGGCAAATACGGTGAAGTCCTAATGGCTCACGAATGGAACTCCGATGCAATCATTTGTTTTGAAGTCGCCGCGAAACTCGCGCCAACTGAAATCCGCTGGCCCTATCTGGCTGCCGTCATTCTTGATCGCCGCGATCCCGCCGCAGCAATCCTAAAGTACGAACAAGCCAGCGCTATCGATGCCACGTACCCACCTCTCTTCATGCGCATGGGGGCTTCATTACTTCGACTAAATCGCATTCAAGACGCCGAGAATGCTTTTCGACAAGCCGCAGAACTCGACTCCAAAGAACCGCAACCTCTCATCGGCCTAGCTCGACTCGCGTCAGCCCGCGGCAACTGGCAGCAAGCGATCACACTTCTCGAACAAGCGTTGAAGCTGCAGCCAACAAATCGCGAAGCCCTCGTCGAATTGACTCGCGCGCAAGTTGTACTCGGCACCACGCAATCGCTCAGCCGCGAAGCTCAAACGGCTCTGATGTCCGGCGAAAAATTTCAGCCGATGCCCGATCCCATTCTTCAATCGATCAACGATCACGAAACCGCCGCGCGCGTCGCAGCACTTCAAGCCGATGCGACTGCGTCCGAAGGCGATCCCCAGAAAGCCGCCGAAGCCTTCACCGAGCTCATCAAAAAACGCTCTGACCTGGCGCGGCCCCGCATCAATCTCGCTTCGACCTACATGTCCGCCGGCCAAACTCCACTGGCACTCGTGACCCTTCGCGAGATGGTTCAACTGTTTCCCGACGATCCGATGGGACATCTGCTGCTTAGCTACGCACTACAATCCACGCAAGCGTTCGCCGAAGCGCGACAAGAAGTCGAAACGGCTATCCGCCTCAAACCCGACTATGCTGACGCTCACTTCGCTCTCGGCATGGCCGCAGAGCAAGATGGAGATATCGATAAAGCGATCGAAGCATACCGCAACGCAGTTCAATCGAACTCGCGCCACGTCCAAGCTCGCGTTGCGCTCGGCCTCGCTTTGAAACGTCAGGAGAAACTCGATGAAGCTATCGAAGAACTAACATCAGCCGTACGACTCGCTCCCGGCGACCGCGTCCCACAATCCTATCTCGAAAAAGCGATCGCTGAACGCAAGGCAGCCAGCGATAATAAAGCGACAGCAGAACCACGCTAAGCATCGTGGCGTCGACTTTCAGTCGACTTTTCAGTCGATGTTTCGCAGATTGGCGACTGAAAGTCGCCACCACTTGTTCTTAGCCCACCCGCTAAATCATAGACCGCTAACTCAAAATCTCGCTAATCGTGCTGCCCTCAGCTAACTTGATCGGCCGACGATCATCGGAAACATTTTCGGTATCTGGCGATACGCCCACCGCACTGCAGATCGTTGCCAACAGATCCGCGGCGGTAACAGGTCGATCCGTGACTTCCATGCCATCGTCGCTCGTCTTGCCGACGATCGAACCACCGACGATCCCGCCACCACCCGTAACACACGACCATGCATTCGGAAAGTGATCGCGTCCGCCTTGCGCATTGATTTGCGGCGTTCGCCCGAATTCACCCATCCACACAATCGTGGTCGTTTCAAGCAGACCGCTGGCCTTCAAATCCAAGATCAACTGACTCCAACCGCGATCCAGCCGCTCACTCAAGCGCTTGACGATCGTAAAGTTGTCTTGATGACTGTCCCATGAAAGCCCACCGATACCGTCGCTAAGTGAAACCTCTACCACTGGCACACCGCGCTCCACCAACCGTCGAGCCATCAAGCAACCTTGTCCGAACGGATCAACGCCATAACGACGTCGCACTTCGTCAGACTCCTGCTTCAGATCGAATGCTTCGACAAGTTCGCTTTCTGCCAACTTCATCGCTCTCCGATAGACCGTATCGTGAGTTGCCGCTGCGCCCGCGCGACTCGACGCACCATAACTCTGTTGCAACACATCCCAAAACTGCCTACGCTGCACCAACCGTTCACGCGGCAATCCTTCAGGCGGCAACAGATTGTCAACTCGCAAATCAGCCGGACTATCTCCAGTCGCTTGAGTCGATCCACCGGGTTGAGATGGATCGTAGGTGCTCGTTCCACCCACTGTTAACGGCTCGCGGGACGCACCCAAAAAGCCAGCGCTAAAAGCCGGTGGATTGATAAATGAGTTCGGCAGAATGCTCACATAGCCCGGCACACTGTCGTCGGGCGGCGCGAGTTCTTTGGCTAGCGCTGCAGGGAACGCGGGATAACGAACAGGTGCACCAGGGCGTTGCCCCGTTCGCACCAAGAACGTTCCACGGCTGTGATCACCTTCCTTCGTCGACATGCCACGAATGATCGATAAATGCTCAGCCACTTTGCCCAACTCAGGCAAATGCTCACTAAAACGCATTCCCGGAATCGAAGTTGTCAGCTCTTTAAACGGGCCGCCATTCGCATGCCCCGGCTTCAGATCAAAGGTATCCATCTGCGACGGACCACCCGGCATCCACAACACAATCAAACGCCGTTGCGATCCAGCCGCCTTCATCTTAGCGGCGAGCTGGCTCGGCCACGCGGACATGACTCCGGCTTGCGCGCCGAGGGCTAACATAGTCTGAATGCAAGTTCGTCGATTGGTTTTCATAATACCCTCGATGCTCAGTTAATCCAAAACGCTGTAGCCATTCTAAGGTTTTCAAAGTCGCAATGCCAATCGAAAATCGATTA
>JBGSOM010000106.1:0-46224 GCA_041739135.1 Pirellulaceae bacterium | reverse complement strand
CACGGATGGAATACACTCCGCGTGCAGGATCAGTTACTAGTGCTTAGTTCCAGCAGAAATGACTAACTCTAAAATGCAATTGGAACGAAGCACTAGCGGTTTTGCGACACGAACAAACGACAACAACTAACGACACAAACCGCGGCAAACGCCCGAAGGCACTCGCTGTGCGATTATTTTGTTAGCGGAGTCAGCGCAAGCCGCCCGGTTATTCTTCTAAAATCAAAGTTAACACCGGACGGCTCGCGCCGGTTCCGCCACAAAGTGAGTGCCATACGGTTAGCTGCGTGCGGCGGATGCTTTTTTGTGCTTCACAGTCGTTGACTGTCGTTTTCCGCCAATTTGCAACTGGGCAATAAATTGTGCGACGCAACGAACAACTCAATGACCGACTTGTCATCGCCTGACTTTTTTGCCGCTTGCAAATACGAAATACGCATGCTCGACATCACGATCGCACTTCTGCTCAGCTTGATCGCCATCACGGCTTGGGCAGCGAATATACTTGGACTTCCTGGCAATTGGGTTATCGTTGCGACCGCAGTTGGATGTGCTTGGTGGGTTCCGGAAACTCGGTCTTGGAATATTAGTCTCTACATGGCGGGCGCGATTTTTGTTGTGGCGGTTATCGGCGAAGCCTTGGAGTTTGCGGCCAGCGCGGTTGGTGCGAGTCGCTTGGGCGGCAGCAAGCGGGGCGTTGCGCTTTCTATTGTCGGATCCATCGCTGGATCCATTGTGGGCCTGTTCTTCGGTTCCGTCATCCCGGTCGTCGGCAACGTAATCGCTTCGCTGTTGCTGGGAGCCACCGGTGCGTTTGTGGGTGCGATGCTCGGCGAACGCTGGGCGGGCAAGGACTGGAATGACAGTATAGAAATCGGCGGAGCGGCGTTTTGGGGCCGACTGTTGGGAACAGTTGGCAAAGCGGTTTGCGGAACTGCAGCTTGCGGATTGTTTCTCGCCGGACTGTGGTTGTGAATTCGAAATGCCGATAAGTCAAGCTCGGTGACAGCTCGCTCAAGTAAACAGCTCGCTCAAGTAAACAGTTCGCCCAAATGAGTTGTCGCCAAGTAAATTGTCGCCCGGCAAGCTGCAACTTAAGTAACTTGCCCCAGAACATTTCTGTCCAAGGCTTGCAATCTTTATGGCGCTCGCATTAGGATGGATTCAGCTCGAGATTGCTTTCGAACTTCGCAATCATATATCTTCTCCTCCCAGGGGCTCGACAGACGATGATCCATTACAGTTGTGACCGTTGCGGTCGACCGATCTCTGCGTGCGAATCGATGCGCTACGTTGTGAAAATGGAGATCGAAGCCACGATCGAACCAACGCCACAAGAATCCGCTGAAGACGAACACGACTGCTTACTTGAAATGGACAACACACTCGAACGACTGGAACAAGAGTTTGGCGACGACTGCGAATCGATCGTCTTCGAACGGAAGCGTTTCGACCTGTGTCCAGAGTGTTATCGAAAGTTCATCAGGAATCCGGTCGGACGCGAAAAGATGGTTCCGTTCGGATTCAGCCATAACTAAGCACGCGCGGATTGCGTCGATGCGGGCTTAGTTCAGGTTTCACCTCGCGACCCCAAGCGATATAATTCAGACCGAAACGGGTCCGAATTTTTTTGTGGGTAAACTTGGGGACAAGCGATGTATTCAACTAGTCGGCGAGAATGGCTGAAGCGCTCTGCACTCGCTGGAGCGGCTGTCGCATGCGGCGCCCGCTCGGCTCGGTCTTCATCGTCGGCTTCAGCGAGCAACAACCCTCAGTGGACTCAATCGATTCGCGCGGGGCTCGATTGGCTTGCGCAACATCAATCATCGCGCGGCCAATGGAGCACACCGACTTATCCAGTCGCGCTCGCTGCGCTAGCTGGTACCGCACTCATCGGCTCCGGCTCGACCACCACGCAAGGACCGTACGCGAAACACATCGCCCAATGCACCGACTACTTGATCAGCAAATCGCGCAACAACGGTCTGATCGGCGACCCCGAAAGCGACAATCGATACACCTACGGACACGGTTTCTCGATGCTGATGCTCAGCCAAGTTCTTGGCGAAGAAGGTTACGAGGATCGTCGCAAGGAATTGATCGACGTGCTCAATCGGTCCGTCGACTTCTGTTGCAAAGCTCAAACGACTGAAGGTGGTTGGGGGTACATGAGCGCAAAGGACGGAGCGAATTACGACGAAGGTTCGACGACGATCACACAAGTGCAGGGACTTCGCGGTTGTCGCAACGCTGGAATCGCCGTCCCTGCCGAAGCCATCGATCGCGCTAAAGCTTACATTTACAAATGCAAGAACGACGATGGCGGCATCAGTTACTCGAGCAAGCAGATGGGCACGTCACGCCCTGCGATTACCGCCGCTGCGCTCGCCGCACTGTATAACGCAGGCGATTACGATGGCGAACATGTTCCCGAGATGCTCAAGCACGCTCGCGAAAATCTCCATGAGCTCGCCAACGAAAATGCGGCTTTCGGACACTGGCATTACACGTATCTGTACTACAGCCAAGTTGTGTATCGCCAAGGTGATGAACAGTGGTTTCCTTTCCGCGACCGATTGTACGATCGAATCGTTTCGGAACAGGAAAGCGATGGATCCTGGAAGGGCCAGATCAGTCCCGTATACATCACCGCGTGCAATCTCATTATGCTCCAGCTCGATCGCGGTTTGCTGCCGATCTACCAACGCTAACGGAGCGTTAAGAACGCCTCCCGCCTAGGACGCGTTTGTAAATCGTACGGGTGCAGTCCGCTCTATGCGCCTAGGATTTTGAAAAACTGACCTATACGAAAAGAGGCTTTCTCAACGAAACTGATTGTTCTCACACAGTCAATTCGCAAAGGAAAGCCTCATGGATGTACAGGTTAAGGCAGGAAGCCTAGTTCGCACAATCGTAGATCAAGAAATTTCTGGGATCGTTGGAAAAATTGTCTCACGGTTGCAAACGGAATTGACATCCGTGGTTGCAGAGTTTGTTTCTGCGGGCACGTCGGCACCGGGTATGCTCAAGTTGGAGAATCGCTTGGCCGAGTTCGTCAGAGAATCGGCGCGAAAGATCTTGCAGTGGTTGGTGGCGAACTTGGAACCGCAGCTTGAGAAGATGCCGGGAGTGGTCAAGTACAAAGGCAAGAACTTTCGTCGGCTGGCAGAAAAGAACGATCGAAGCAGTGTGGTTACATGCTTTGGCAACATCGAACTGTCGCGAGCTCGCTATCGACAAGGTCGCGATGGAAAGACGATCTTTCCTCTTGAACTGTTGTTGGGTATCGAAGCTGGCTTCACCCCGGCGGCGGCCAACATGATCGGCAAACAGTTTGCGACGAGTGGTAGTTCTCAAGGACGTACTAGAGAGATGATTCTCGAACGCACTGGTGTGTCTATCGGCAACGAGAAACTACGCAAGCTCACAGGCTTGCTGTCTGAATCGTTTGAACCGCTTCGCGAGGCGACGCAACTGCAGGAGCTAATGCAACTTATCAAAGATGCGCGGAAAAGCGGGGAAACTCCGGTGCTTTCCATTAGTCGCGATGGAGTCGCGCTCGGTCTGGCTCCATGGAGCATGTTTGAAATGGCTGGCGTGGCAAGCATCTCAGTTTTGAGCAACGGCAAGAAGCTCGGCACCGTGTATCTTGCCAACACGCCGCAATCCAATCAAGAAGATCTATCACGCAACTTGACTTCGCTCTTAACGGAAGTTGTCAGAGCCTGCGGCAGCGACCTCCCGAAGATCGTGTATGTGACCGATGCCGGCAAGATTGAAACAGCTTACTGGAAGAATGTGCTTCGCAAGTTCTTCGTCGATGGAGTGAGAATTGCGATTGTCCGAGTTGTCGATTACTACCATGCCAGCGAACGCCTGACCACAATCGCCGAAGCTCTGAAGCTGGATTCGGACGCTCGATCGACATGGCTCTCGCGCATGCGCAAGACCTTGCTTGAGCCAAGCGGCCATGGACGTGTACTGCGTTCAATTGCTCACATGAAGGCAACCTACGGTTGTAAGTCTTCGTTGGCTGGTGATGCCCGGAAAGCAGAAGCTTACCTTCGCAGATACAAACGCTTCATGGATTACGAAGGCGCACGATCGCAAGGCTTTCCGATCGGCAGTGGAATCGTCGAGTCAGCCTGCAAGCAAATCGTCAGCGAACGCATGAAGTTGTCGGGAATGAGGTGGCACAGAGAAGGAGCACAGCAAGTGATGTCGCTCCGTTGCATACTCCTGAGTAACATCTGGAGCAAAGTCTTTGATAAATGGCTACAATCAAAACCTACCGTCCGTGACCTTATGCCCCAACAAACTCAAGGAAATCAATGCCTGAATGGCGCATGAAACGGACCGCACCCAATCGTACTCGTACTCAATGAAATGGGACTCGTACTCGTACTCGATTCGTTTGTGCTTGATCGAGTACGAGTACGAGTAAGAGTAAGAGTAAGAGTATGAGTAAGAGTAAGAGTAAGAGTAAGAGTAAGAGTAAGAGTAAGAGTAAGAGTAAGAAAAAATTGCCGAGCTCCGGCTAATCCTTGAAAGTGAGCTTGGCAATTCGCGGAACTGGGTGGCGCTAGTTGCTTCGACCTGCTGGATTGTCGGGTCCAAGCCGGTTAGCATTTCTTAACTGCGACTCTGAAATCCCACCCCTTCCATCTTCGCGCGAGGCAACCAAGATGTTCCGTCGATTCCGTTTCTTTGTGAGCTTGTTGCTTCTGATTCCACTGAACTTCAGCATGCGAAGCGCAGATGCGGACGAGAAACCGCCTATCGATCGACCAAACTTTGTGGTCTTCTTCGCCGATGATCTCGGTTACGCGGACCTGAAATGCTTTGGCGATGAACAAATGGTTACACCGAACTTGGATAGACTGGCTAGCGAAGGGCGGCGCATGACCAGCTTCTATGCTTCGCAGGCTGTCTGCAGCGCTTCTCGCTGCTCAATGGTTACAGGTTGCTATAACGTGCGAGTCGGCATCCTGGGGGCGCTCGGCCCGGGTTCGAAGTCCTGCTTGAATCCAAACGAACTGACGGTGGCCGAAGTGCTAAAACCTCGCGGCTACAAAACAGCCATCTATGGCAAGTGGCATCTGGGAGATCGCGGCGCGGGCTTGCCCACCAATCATGGCTTTGACGAGTACTTTGGTCTGCCTTATTCGAACGACATGTGGCCTTACCATCCGACCAGCAAAGATTTTCCCGCGCTGCCGCTGATCGAAGGCACGAAAACGATCAACGCAAACGTCACTGCGGAAGATCAGCAGTACCTCACGCGTTGGAACACCGAACACGCACTCGATTTCATCGAACGCAATCGAAGCGAACCTTTCTTCATCTATATGCCCTACAGCATGCCGCACGTTCCGATCTACGCTTCCGAGAAATTTCGTGATTCAACTGGGAAAGGTCTGTTTACGGATGTGGTCGCCGAGATCGACTGGAGCGTCGGCGAAGTTGTTGCAGCGTTGAAGAAACATGGCTTGAGCGAGAAAACTTGTGTGCTGTTTACTTCTGACAACGGTCCTTGGCTGTCGTACGGCAACCATGCAGGCTCAGCCGCACCGCTGCGCGAAGGCAAAGGCACCGCTTGGGAAGGCGGACAGCGCGAACCCACCATCGCTTATTGGCCGGGGCAGATTCCGCCGGGCACCGTTTGTGATGAAGTTGCAGGCACGATCGACGTACTGCCGACGCTCGCGTATCTGTCCGGATCCGATTTGCCGAAGAATAAGATTGACGGCAAGAATATTTGGCCGATCCTTGCCGGTGCAGCGGATGCGAAGAGCCCGCACGAAGCGTTTTACTATTACTGGGGCAAGGAATTGCATGCCGTTCGCAGCGGGCCTTGGAAGCTCCACTTTCCGCATCCTTATCGATCGTTGAAGTCGCCTGGCCAAGACGGCCGACCGGGTCCCTACGAACAGAAGACCTGCGGATTGGAGCTATACAACCTCGACACCGACATCAGCGAATCTAAAGATGTTGCTGCGGCCAATCAAGAAGTTGTCGATCGACTCACTGCGCTAGCGGACAAAATGCGTTCGGAGCTCGGCGATTCACTTCAGAAAATGGAAGGCTCCGAACTGCGGCCCGCTGGAAAGTTGAACTAAGTTCGGAAGAGCTCGCTCCCGTCGATCCGTTTCAAACAAGCTCGATGATGGCTTTAAGTACGCCGGTTTCTGGTCGCGTGAAGCTGTCGAACTGCGCGATGACATCATCGAACGATGTGCGATGAGTGATCCATGGTTCGGTATTGATCGTGCCGTTTTCGATCAAGCCGATGATGCGGGTAAAATCCGGTGGTAGCGCATTGCGAGAAGCTTTGATGGACGCTTCCGGGCGATGCAACACCGGATGTCGGAAAGAAACTTCTTCCGTCGTGATACCAACGAAAACGAGCGATCCGGTCGGCGCAACGTACTTGAGTGCGCCCGACATCGAATGCTTGTTCCCAGTTGCATCGGTGACAACCGAATACATGTCGCCGTCAGTGAGCTCCCGCATGCGCGGCAATTCACTATCGTCCGCTTTAAAGTGAATCGTGTTTTCGATTCCGTAGTTACGTCGCACAAAATCCAATCGCTGTTCGTTCATATCCATCACGGAGATTCGCGCTGCAGTCAACCGCGCGAACTCAAGCGTGGCCAGCCCGATCGGTCCCAAGCCGATGATCAGTGCGTGGTCGCCGTCGCGAGGCGCGCCGCGATCATTTGCGTGACAGCCGATGGCGAGCGTTTCGACTAACGCTAATTGTTCCATCGAAAGTTTCGTGGACGGATGCAATTTGTCAGCTCGCAAGATGAAGCGGTCGCACAACCCGCCGTCCATCATCACTCCGATGACTTTGAGATTCGCGCAGCAGTTGGTTGCTCCGCGCCGACATGCAAAGCACTGTCCGCAGTTCATATACGGTTCGACGCTGCAACGATCTCCCGGTTTCACGTTCGTGACACCATCGCCGACTTCCAGAACTTCCACACCCAATTCGTGGCCAGGAATTCGCGGGAAATCGAAAAAGGGAAATTTCCCGAGATAGCAACTCACGTCCGTTCCGCACACGCCCATGCGATGCGTTCGCACGAGAGCTTGCCCTGCGCCAGGACGCCCTGGTTCGTCGATCTCAATCCGTCGCATCGTCTTCGGTTCAGCGATTTGTATAGCGCGCATGAGTTGCTCTCAAAGTTTGCAGATCATTTGCTGGACATCTGATGTTGGATCCGAAAGCAGCAGTCGGGAGAAATCGCTGCTAACCTTCCAGCAGCCCGTAACTTTGCAACGTGCAGCGAAGTTGCTGAAGCTGTTTGTCATCTAACTGTGTCATCGGCAAACGCAGCTCACCCGCGTCACGACCGAGCAATCGCATCGCTGTCTTGACTGGAATTGGGTTTGTGGACAATCCGAGCATATCGCGGAACAGTGGGAACATGCGATGATGCGACGCGCGAGCTTGTCCGTAATCGCCAGCGAGCGCGGCGGTAACCATCTCGATAATGTCGCGCGGAATAATGTTGCCAGCCACCGAGATAACACCCTCTGCGCCAACGGCCATCATCGGCAACGTCAGACTGTCATCGCCGCTGAGCACAGTGAGGTTCGTTGTATTCAGAATCTGTGTGCACTGATCGAGCGAACCGGTGGCTTCTTTGACCATCGTGATGTTCGGGATCTCAGCCAAGCGAGCGATCGTTTCCGGTTCGATGTTCTTGCCGGTCCGGCCCGGGATGTTGTACACGCAGATCGGCAAGTCGACATCTTCAGCGATCGCTTTAAAGTGCTGATAGAAACCTTCCTGCGTGGGCTTGTTGTAATACGGCGCGACTTGCAGCGAAGCGTCAGCTCCTTCGTTCTTTGCCCAACGCGTTAAGTGCATCGCTTCGGCGGTCGAATTACTGCCCGTTCCCGCCATGACTTTCACGCGGCCGGCGGCGATCTGAACCACTTCGCTGATTACGCGTTCATGTTCTTCGTGCGAAAGTGTTGGCGACTCGCCAGTCGTTCCAACTGGCACGATGCAGGTCGTTCCAGCCGCGATCTGAAACTCGACTTGTTCGCGCAATCGAGGCACGTCGAGCACGTTGTCGCGCAGCGGCGTGATGATTGCCACAGAAAGTCCAGCGTATTCAGAGCCTTTGCGTTGTACCATGTTGTCTACTCAGATTTTTCGTTGGGAGGCTGGTCGTCACGAGAGGTGTCAGCCGAGGAGACACAATTTTAGCTAAGAAGTTCATTTTGTCGCAGCCCCCGCGGATCAGCCACGGGAACTTTCAAGCGGCTCACAACCCGAATTGCCGTTAGACCTTGCCGAAACATTGCCGCGAAAGGGATCAACGCGGCTCAAGCAATTCCCAGAAAATGCCCTCGCCGGTTCCATCGCCGTGAAAATGAATCAGCGAATTGATCTGCTTGCGGTTCAGGCATTTGATCGTATCGCTAAGGCGTCGCTTGGAATCCTGATCGGGTTGCGGCGGCAGCGGATCATCGATACGTTCGGGCCAGCCTTCTTCTTGGAACGCGCTCAAGACGATCTCTTGATTTGGTGCCTGCCACTTGAATCGCTTCACAACGATGCCTCGAACGTCCAGTTTGCGATTTTCCGCATCCCAATGAATGCAGGTCGCGGTCGGGATGCGACGCGGCGCCGCCGTTGGTTTGAATGTAGCTTGTTCGATTGCAAGTGGAAAAATGGAAAGCCGATTGGAAAGGTCCGGCGACGGTGCTGGTGACAGTTGCGGCGACTTCCCTGCTGACGGCGAGTCGCTTTCGAGTCGTCGCGCTTGTTCAACACCGATCGCGGAGAGCACGAAGCACGTGCGACGCACAAACGTCAAATTGCCAACCGGTTGAAACTTGCGACCGTTATCACCTACCAAGGTTACTTCGCGAGCGTGCAGAACAAGCCCTTTGCGCACGAGCCAACGTAGATCGGACTCATTCAATCCAGCAGCTTGAAGTTCGCGAATCTGGACAGCGAATTCCCAACAATCATCGCCGGTATCGATCGCATAGTCGAAGGCTTCCAGCAACGTTGACATCGCGTGTTTCAACTTGGCGGAGAGCTCGCGCGGTGCAGCGTCATCTGGTCGAGTTAGCATACGAGCCCTTTCAGTCCGCAAAGCAGAAACAGCGCTGTGCATTTCGATGCAGTAGCCGTTCTTTGCGAAGTTAAGGTTATCTCGTGCGCAGCCGAAATTCAATAAAGACTAAATTAATTATTTGACGCGATTTGAACCGCGTTGAATTCCGTCGCGACTTAACTCTTGGTTTTCGGCAACTGCAATTGTTCGCGCAGCACCCCTAGAACTTCGTCAGCAGCTTCCTCCATCACGTAATGCCCAACGTCGCCCAGCTCATGCGTCTTCGCGTTGGAGATTAACTTCTGAAAACGATAGAGGCATTCGGGACGAAAGCACCAGTCGTGCATGCCCCAAACCAAATCAATCGGACGATCATTGTAGTTCGCAAGCTGCTGTTCGATCTCCGCGAGTTGCTGCCAAGTCTTGTCGGCCGGTCCACGCGGAATGTCTTGAACAAACCGCGCGATAGCCACTCGATTCTCCCAGTTCGAATAGGGGGCGATCAATCCAGCAGCGACATCTGGTGCTAGCTTCGACAAGCGATGCAGCGTCATCGTCAACGCGGCGCGAGCGAACAGATTCAATTGTCGCATCGCCCAGTTACCGACAACTGGCAATCGACACGCCGCAATGCGCAGCGGAACGTAAGGTGGCGGAAATGCAGCGGTGTTCAAGATGACTGCGCTGTGGATACGATCGAGCACTCGCAAGCCTGCGCCTAAGCCGATCGCGCCACCCCAGTCGTGAACTAGAAGCGTCACGCGACGCAGGTCTAACTGAACAATTAATTGCACCAGATTTTCAATGTGCTGAGTCAGGGAATACGGATACTCTTGCGGTTTATCACTTAAGCCGCAACCGACATGATCCACGGCGACGACGCGCGTGTTGGGGTCGAGATCTGCGAGAACTCGACGGTAGGTAAACGACCAAGTGGGATTTCCGTGCACGCAAAGCACCGTTGGAAAATCGTCGCCTGCGTGCGGCCCTGTCGGTCCCGTTTGGACGTAATGCATTTTCACGCCACCGGACAATTCCAGGAAGTGCGACGGAAAAGGATAGAGTTCGCGCCAGTTAGCCATGGGGCTGATCAAGTTCTGCACTGAGTAGTTTGTTTGAAAATTGCTCGCTCGTGGGCGCGCCGCAAAATGCTAATCGTCACAACCGCGCCAGAGGCTGTCGGAGTATAGCGACAACGACAAAAACTGTCGCCGGGACCTGCGAGTCTGCAATGTACAATCAAAGGTAGCTGCTCCCTGCGGCCAACGTTCGGTCAACATTTGGTCAACGGTTTTGCTTGGATTCGGCTATGCAGAAGAGAGTTCCACGAGCTTGCATCGCATTTCAAATTGCACTGGTTATGCTCGCGCAGATCATGTGCGTGAGTTCTGTTGCCTTGGCGCAAGCGACCGGCAAAATCGAATTGCAGATGGAAGAAGAAAAATCGGGCGACGCGTTGACTTGTAGAGTGAGGTTGCGCGGCGCCAATGACCGTGAACTGCGCATTCGCGGTAGCTTGCACCAGAGCGGTTGGAACTTAGTTGAGAACCCACTGAAATATGAAGGCCGAGCGGGCGACTATCGATACGAGATCACGCATGGACCACAGTTCGCTCGAGGGACTGGTGGTTTCACGTTGGATCGAAAGTCGGAAGCGGTGGACATCATTCGCTTGCCACGGCATTGTGATTTAGAAACAGAAGGTTGGCGCGGAGGCGACTTACTGACTTTCGTCAAACCAGATGACACCGTCCGGTGGCTTGTTGCAGAAGATCTGATGATGGCTGCGGTGGTTCGCAGCGAAAATCCGAAAGTGGTTGACGATAAGCCACAGACGCCAAGTGAAACCGCACCGCAACTGAAACGTGTCGAAGGTGATGCCAAGCGGTGGGTCGACACGAACAGCTACCACGATGCGCGACCGGAAAGCGGATTGACGTTGCATCATTGGTCGCCGGGTCGCGAAGTGCCCAGTTGGGTGCCGTCGAGCAAGTTGCTGGTGATGGCGAAAGAATCGCAAGAGACGTTCGCTGAGCTGCAGAAATTGTGGTCGCGCGACGTTCCGATTCTGTTGGCTTCCGGGAAGATTGACGGCGTGCAATTACTGTCGGATCATCTGACGATCGAAGGCGAAGGGGCGGCTCGCGTTGTGGCTCCGCCTGCGATTGAAGAGGCGATGTACCGCGGGGCGCGTGGTCCGGGCCGCATGGTCGAGTCTATTTACTGGCGTATGTTAGAGGCAGGTTTGAGAATCCCACCGACTGCAGGCAGCGGATTCGGTCGAACACCTTCGCCGCTGGGTTACAACCGAGTGTACGTGATGACGGGCAACCCTGATCCCGCGGCGTGGTGGCAATCGTTGCGCGACGGCCAGAGCTTTGTAACGAGCGGTCCATTGTTGCGGGCTAGTGTTAACGAATATCTGCCAGGCCATGTATTCACTTCTGACGAGCAACCGATTGAGTTGGATATCGATCTGAAGTTAACGGTGGCGGATCCGGTCGAGTATCTCGACGTGGTGTTCAATGGCCGATCGCTGTATCAAGCTCGCTTGGACGAGTACGCCAAGCAGGGTGGCAAGATTCCAGTGCAGTTGATCAAGGAAAGCGGCTGGTTAGTGATCCGCGTTGTTACCGAACGGGATTTCACGTATCGCATTGCCACAACCGCTCCCTTCTACTTTGAATTCGATGGCGTGCCTAGGATTAGTCGCGAAGCGGTGGAGTTCTTTGAAGCGTGGTTGCAACGGACGGAAACTCAGATCGCTGCCGAACCGGAGCAAGCGCGCACTGCGGCGGTTCCTTATGTGAACGCTGCGCAGCGGTTTTGGTCGGATCGATTGAAGAAGGTAAATGCGAAGTAGCGGTACGCTAGAGCGGCATCGCGTTGAGTTCGTTTAAACGCGCGGCGAGCTGTGGATCGTTGGGCGACATTTCGAGCAGCAGTTCGACGTAGCGACGCGCCGAGTCGATCAAGTTATGACGCTGCGATAAGTCAGCAGCCGCAGCGAGCGCTTCGCGTTTGATCGCTTCCGTTGGTGGCGGAATGCGAAACAACGCAGCTCGACGAAACGATGAAAGCGCTTCCGGAATACGTCGCGCTCGAGTGTACACGTAACCCAACTGCAGCGATGCCGGCGCCCGCAGCTCGGGTTTTTCAGCCGCTTGACGCAGGCACTTGATCGCTTCTTCGACATTGCCGAGATTCTCCAGAGCCACGGCGAGCGGAACAAGCAATTCAGTGCGGTCCGGATGTCGGACGAGTCGCGCGCGACAGATTCGTTCTCGCAGCGCGTTGAGCTCAATCTTGCTGCTCTGCAACGGCTCCTGCGTTAGTACAGTTGGTTCGGCTTTGTAAGCCGATTCTGCCGCGTTGTACAGTTCGAGCGAACGCCCGAGTTGCGCGTCTTCGCGCAGTGTTAGCACTTGATCGTTTTTGTCGAACTGCTGCGCCGCACGATCTAAAACACGTTTGGCGTCGTTCCAACGTCGATTGGCGAGATAGATATTCGCAAGTTCGATGTAGGGCTGCGGATGTATCGGGTTGTTCTTGATCGTCAGTTCAAGTTCTTGAAATCGCTGTAGCGTAACCGGCGTAACGACATGTTCGGCCACGTCCGGTGAATTGCCCCATCGCAAATCATCGGCTGGCGTCTGGCGTATCAGCAAGTCTTCAGGTGTTAGCGGTTTCATAAGAATTCCCCAATTTCACGGCCGTACCAGGGAGTAGACCGGAACTCAATTATAGTGCGTGCTGGTTGGCCTGTGTGGGGTGTTTTGAAGTTGGTTCGTTAATAGCAATTGTTTAATTGTCGGTGAGTTGGGCTAGGGTTCGACTAGGGTTGGTTCTGCGGGAATGCGGCGAGCCACGATGGCTCGAACGCGTTGGCCGAGCTTAGTAATCATCAAGGTGATTTTGGCTTCACCCGCGCCACGCAACTGCCGCTGATGCTCGTTAGCGTCTAGTTGCAGAAGTCGCTTCTTCACTTCAACTTCGCCGATGCGGTGTTCGCGCAGCCAGCGTTTTACCCGACGCTGGTCCCAAGGCAAGACATCGATTACTTCGAACGCCTGCGCCCACGGCGAATGCGTCTGAGCGTCCGAGGTAAAGTAGCCTTGGCTGGTTCCGAGCGGCTCTGCTTCGGCCGTCGCTGCCCAAGTCAACTGCAACTGGGAAGCATGCAGGGCTGCATGACAATCATAAATGTAGCGCAGCGGTTTTTCGCGTCCGGCAATCGTCTCTGCCCGAGAGCCCTGCATCATCAGTGGTTCCGCGTGCGGCTCACACAGAACAACTGCGTGCTCCGAAGCAGCGTCCGCGAGTTTGCCAGTTAGCAAAAGTTGCTGTCGACATTCGCCGAGATTCCCAAGCCAACAGCGCGTCAGTCCAACTTCGGTTCGGAACGCTTTTTCCACTTCAGGTTCCATGATGGAAGACGGCGCCAGTTTGACCATCGCGGCTTGGCACGCCCGAGCCATCTGCAGCGACTCGTCCAGCGTCGGACTGTAATTCTCGGCTTTGCGAAGCCGACGATCCAAAGAATCCGCGGCGCGGCGATCTGGGTCGAGATGCAACCAAAGTCGTTCCGCTGCGTGCAGGTCGCTAGGCGGATCGCCGAGTAGATCACTCGGCAGTTCGCCAATACGTGCTGAACTGCCGTTGACGCCGTGCAGCGCGAGGTTCGCGTTAGCGATCGCAACGAGTACTGGATCGCGATCGATACCGACGGCTGGCCCGCGTTCCGCTAATGCAACCAGATCGACGCCTGCGCCGCAACAACCATCGAAAACGGCTACGTCGCGCGGAAAGCGACTCGCTTTGAATCGCGCACACCACCAATCGCTGGCCTGCGCCAAACTGCGCTGCGTCCAGCACCAGCGATCAGGATCAGGAAAGCGAATCGCGGATCGTCTTCGCAACTCCACCTGCTCGCGCAGCAAATCGGATTGCCAAGTTGTAAAGTGCTGCGTGCGTTTAGAGTCTGCAGTTCCCGCACGCCCGCTGTCGGATTCAAAATCCAGAAGCGCAGCGATGCCTTCGTCAATTAACCAAGCTGCTTGGGCGAGATCCATCTAACACCTCAAGTCGACTTAAAGAAAATTCCCGAGCAGCTCTGAAGCTGCTCGGGAAATTGTTGTGCATAGGATACGTGATCCAAACGACTTTGTCAGATGGAAATCTACTTCGTCGAAACGAACTTAACTTGTCCAACTGGCAGCTTCGCAGCGATCGCGTCGACCAGTTGACGGTCTTCGTAGCTCAAACGTCGAAGCGGAACGGTCGCGTACTTGCCGTTTTCTTTCAACAATCGCACTCGGTCGTTATGGATCTCGGCCAACGAGGCGGTAACGGCGAAGGTACCAGTGTTGTCGCGCCATACGCGAGTCGTCTTGAAAGCTTCAGCAAATGGATCGGAATCCAGTGCTGGTTCTTCGGCTTTCGGAGCCTCTTCAGCTTTTTCAGTTTCCGAAGCGGAACTTGCTGGAATCCCAAACAGATCGTCGAAGTTCGCCGACGGTTCAGTTGCTGCAGTTGGCTTGCCGAACAAATCGTCTCCGGCCGGCGCGTCAGACGCTGGCGCATCTCCTGGAGGTCCGAACAGATCATCACCTGCTGGTGGTGCAGGATCGGCTGGTGGAGTGCCGAACAGGTCATCGGCGGCTGGCGGTGTTGCGGGATCTGCTGGCGGAGTGCCAAAGAGATCGTCGCCCGCAGGCATGGCTGGTTCGGCGGGTGGAGTCCCAAACAGATCGTCGCCAGCCGGTGCTGGTTCAGTTGGTGCTGGTTCGCTTGGAGCGCCGAACAGGTCATCGCCAGCGGGCGCAGGTGCGTTTGACGGCGCACCGAACAGATCGTCTCCGGCTGGTGCAGGAGCTGGTTCGGCCGGAGCGGGCTCTGTTGGAGCGGGCGTTCCAAACAGATCATCGCCTGCCGGTGCTGGCGTCGCATCGTTGTTTGGCATCGCTGGTGCGCCAAACGGATCCGCGCTTGCAGGAGCGGGAGCGTCGGATGGTGGCGCGAAGAGGTCGTCGGTAGCTGGTGCAGGATTGTCAGCTGGCGTTGCGGGGGCGCCGAAAGGATCGTCACCTCTCGGAGCTGCAGGTTCGGTAGGCGTTGGAGGTGCGAACAAGTCGTCGGTTGCCGGTGGATTGTTTGCAGGCACGTCGGCTGGCGGCGCGATCGGAGCCGCATCAAAAGCGTCGTTGCCAGTTGGTGCTGCTGGCGTTTCCGCTGGCGCTGGTGCTCCGAAAGGATCATCCTGTGGCGGCGTCGTTGGGAACGGCGTATCGACTTCAGCCGCTGGCGGTGTCTTAGGTGCTGCAGGCTCAGTCGCAGGCGGCTCAATCACCGGTGGCGCATCGTTGGCTGGCTTGGGAGTATCCGAAGGGCTCAACTCGTTGGCTGGCGGAGCGATCGGCAAACTTGGCGCAACATCTGGCGGTGTTGGTTCAACAAATTGTCCAATCGAACCCGCTTCATCCGTTAAAGGCGACGCCGTGCTATCCATCGGAACCGAGCTAGGCGGTACGTAAGACGGAGTTGGGTAGCTCTCGACGATGGAACCACATTCCAGCGGCGCGCTGCTGATGATTGTGGAGTCGCAGCAAGTCGGGGCGGAGATAATTGGAGCTGAAACGATTGGCATCGAGTCGCAGCAAACGGGTTCCGACACGACGCAAGGTGCGGGAACTGGGCAGCAAGTTTCAACTGCGCAGCAGTCCGCTTGGTGTCGCTTCAATAACTTCAACAAGCCACGACCGGCCCACGCTGGATTGAACGTTAGCAATACGGTTAGTGTGGCCACCGTTGAACAACGAATCCAAAATCGAAAACTCTTTGACATCGAGCCATCTCCTCCCGTAAGCCGTGCGCTAACCAAAACTGTAAAATGAAGTTGTGCTGAATACGCAGGTTATGCTAGTCACCTATGGTAAGCTGAGCAAGCATTAACCGCACCAATGACTTCTTAACGCCTTATTTTCCTGGCAAAAGAATTCCTGAAGCGGTTTCCATAGTCCGTGAACGCACGTCCGTCTTTTCACTGTACCGCCAATTTGGTGGGGCCATCCGCTGGCCGCCAACTTGGACTCGAACACCGCAATCCTGCGCCCTGGGGCGGTTTAAGCAAACTCTTTCAGTTTCGAAAGCGCAAAGTAATAGGTAGAGTGTACGTTATCTGCCGTTTGTTCACGTTCCAAACTTGGCGAGAGAATTTCTAAAGTATGACCAGCAGGATCTTAAAATTCTTGTTCCGCTCGTGGAGCTTGGAACGCAAAAGCCTGCTGTTCATCGGGGGCGCTCTGCTGATTGCGATCTGTGCATCGTTCTGGTTCTTTCAAAGTGTGGCGGATGAACTGGTTAAGGAAACCACCCGTCAGTTGGCCCGCGACTATGCGAACATGACGCTCGCTTGGTCGCATGCCGAAAAAGGCCTCCTTCGCTCGAAAAACTCGCTGAACTTCGACCCCGACACGTTGACTCGAATGCGATTGCACCTGCTGCAGAATCCCAAGTTTCGCACCGAGATTCTCATGCTCGATGCGCAATCGGAGTACCAATTCTTAGAAAGTGGTGACACGCCCCAAACGGCTGAAGATCAAGCCCTCCTAGCCGACATTCAGGAACGCTTGAAAATTCAGGCCGAAGAGGAAAAGAAGGAAGCGGAAGAACTTGCCACGTCCGGGAATGGTGATTCGCGATCCGCGTTGTTCACGAGCGACAGCCCGAACGCGTTGCCGGAGGACTTATCAAGTCGCGTCCCGGATAACTACTCGCGATTCTCGCCTGACGAGAAAAGAGTCTATGGCGAAAGGGGACCGATCTTCGATGCCGGCGCGCCGCCCGGTGGCTTCTACGCTTATTACCATCCGGTCACGTTCAGCGACTCGTGCTTGGACTGCCATCGTCCCAAATCAAATATTGCTGGACAGCATGAAGCGCCATTTCGTGTTATCAAAGTCTCGATGCCTTACGACGTCGGTAAAGTTTGGTCTACCAAAGTTATGGCAGTCATGATCGCGGTCGCTATGGTTACGCTGTCGACTTCGATTTTGACTCTGCACTTTATCTTGCGCAAGTTGGTAATCCAGCCGCTGCGTCACTTGCGGACAGTGAGTGATGAGATCAGCCGAGGGAAGTATGACTTGCGAGCTGCGATCGATACCGATGATGAATTCAGTGAATTGGCCGAAGCGTTCAATCGCATGCTTCGTCACTTAACGGAAAGCCAAGAGAAGCTGCAGAAGCTTAACAGCCAGCTCGATGGCAAAGTCGACGAACTAGCGTGCGCGAATTTGAACCTGTATGAAGCCAACCGTTTGAAGAGTGACTTCTTGGCTAATATGAGCCACGAATTGCGCACGCCGCTCAACAGTATCATCGGATTCAGCGACGTGCTCTACGACATCACGTCCTTGACCGACAAACAGAAACGGTATGCTTCGAACATTCAAAAAAGCGGTCGCATGCTGTTGGAAATGATCAACGACATCTTGGACTTGGCGAAGGTCGAAGCGGGCAAGATGAAAGTGGGTCCGACCCATTTCGATCTCGGCAATGTGGCGCATGCTCAATGCGATATGTTGCGCAGTTTGATCGAAGAAAAGAACATGGACTTGCGAGTTAACATCTCGCCTGAGTTGAGTCCGATTTATCAAGATCAGCCGAAGATTCAGCAGATTCTCACCAACCTGCTTTCCAACGCCATCAAATTCACTCCAGACGGCGGCTTGATAACCCTTTCAATCGATTGCATCGGAGAAGATCTGTTTCACATGACCGTTGCCGACACCGGCGTCGGAATCCCCGAGTCCGATTTCGAGATCATCTTCGAAAAGTTTCGTCAAAGTAACTCAGTTGTCCAAGGCGGTTTGACCCGCGAATATTCGGGCACCGGTTTGGGTTTGTCGATTGTGAAAGAGCTCTGCAAGTTGCTTGGAGGCGAAATTAAATTGTCCAGCCAACTCGGGACGGGCAGCACGTTTCATGTCGTTCTTCCGCGTCACTACACAGTCGACGGCGCAGCGGATTCGCCTTCCAATCTTGCAGCGACCGCCTGATGAACACTTCACCTGGATCTGCTCACGTGGTCGGCTGCGACATCGGTGGTGCGAACCTGAAACTCGCCGACAATCACGGACGCACCGCAGCTTGCAACTTTCCGATGTGGCTCAAACCAACTGAGCTCGCTGCGCAGCTTCGCGAAATGCTCGCCGAGTTCCCACTGACCGACGCGACGCACTTCGCTATCACAATGACAGGTGAACTTGCCGATTGCTTTGCTACGCGTCGTGAAGGTGTCCGCGAGATACTCTGTCAAACTGAACAAGTGTTTGCACCAGGGCGAACGCGCGTCTACGCAGTTGGAAATCGTTGGTTGACTCCCGTCGAAGCACTAGCGAAGCCGTGGGAGGTTGCTGCCAGCAATTGGCACGCTCTGGCAACTTGGATCGGCATGACGACCACCAATGCAACGGACCTTGTACTCGATATCGGTTCCACAACCGTAGACATTATTCCCATGCAACGCGATTTGCTGGGCATCAGTCGGCCTGCGACAGAAGCGAAAACAGATCGCGATCGATTGGAGCTTGGCCAGTTGGTTTACACCGGCATCGAGCGCACGCCGGTCGCTGCGATCCTGCGATTCGTCGTGCTTCACGGCAAGCCGTGCGCGCTGATGGCTGAGCGGTTTGCGACAAGCGACGATTGCTATGTGATTCTCGAATTGACTGCTGAGTCGCCACACGATTCTGATTCGGCCGATAATCGACCGCGGACTCGAGCGAACGCGCACGCTCGATTGGCCAGAATGATCGGTGAAGATGCTGAAACGATTCCTTTTCAAGACGCCACCGAAATCGCTCAGCAATTCATCGACGAACAGGCCAATGCAATCTCGATTGGACTGGAAAACAATCTATCACGGACG
The DNA here is from genome assembly GCA_041739135.1 of Pirellulaceae bacterium. Lineage (GTDB taxonomy): Bacteria > Planctomycetota > Planctomycetia > Pirellulales > Pirellulaceae > Aureliella. Next base: position 27,210 of record JBGSOM010000106.1, on the reverse strand, counting down.
CCCTCCAGCAACGCTCGAATCACAGTTGCAGGTCACGGCCGCGCTCTGGCTGAACGAGCGATCGCCAGGTTGAAGTCCAGGTTGTCGGAGAGTTCGATCGAAGTCACGTGGCTGGCGGACGAAATCTCTCCCGCGACGGCTCGCTGTGCCCCCGCAGTTGCAGTCGCTGAGTTGCTCGCCAGCGCGCTCAAGCCACGCGCATGAGCGCGATTTTAGCGCGACTTCAGCGGCCAAGTAGGGTGCGGTCCGAAATGAATTGTTCTGCGGTCTCGCGAGTTATCTTGTCGTCTTGCAGCAAGCGCTTGATCGATTCATCCATGGGAATCATGTTCTCGGAGCGACCGGTCAAAATGTAGTTATCGATGCTCTCCAGTTTTCCGCTGCGGATCGCGCTCGCGATGGCCGAAGTGTTAAACATGATCTCCAACGCTAACTCTTGACGCTCGCCTTCCAGGTTGCTCGGCAATAGACGTTGGCAAACAACTGCGCGAACGTTTGTAGCCAACTGAGCACGAATTTCGCTCTGTGACTGCTGTGGAAACAGATCCGCGTAGCGTGAGATGGCGCCTTTCGCATCGCGAGTATGCAACGTCGACAACACGATGTGACCAGTCTCCGCAGCGCTCAGCGCCATCTTGGCAGTTTCGAGGTCACGAATTTCGCCAACTAAGATGACATCGGGATCCTGGCGCAAGCCGTACCGCAAACCGTCTGCAAACGAATCCACATCGGTGCCAACTTCGCGCTGCGTTACGACCGATCGCGCATGAACCGGGAATCGATACTCAATCGGATCTTCGATGGTCAAAATGCGATATCCGAACTCGGCATTCATCATCTGCACGATCATCGCCAAACTCGTACTCTTGCCCGAGCCCGTTACGCCTGTGAAAAGCACCAGCCCACTCGATAAATTCGCAATCCGCCGAGCCAATGTCTCCGGAAACGACGCCCAAGCGAAATCGGGGATCTTCGTATGAATAATGCGAATACATGCTCCGATCGATCCGCTGGAGCGAAACAGATTGACACGAAATCGGCACTGCTCACGATGCAACGGCAATTCGATCGCGTAATCAAGATTCCACTCGGTCTCCATCCGCGCTCGTTGCTCGCTGGTCCAGATCGGTTCAAGCAAGTCGCAGATCGCTTCCGAAGTCAACATCGGCTGGCCATCGATCGGAACCAGTCGACCGTTCTGACGCAAGACGGGTGCATAACCGCTGACAAGATGGAGATCCGATGATTCTTGCTGCACAGCTTGATCGAGCCAACGGAGAATCGGTTGACTGTCGGATGCGAGTGCGTTCATCGTGCTGCCGTGGGTTGAGTTCTAGTTGGGAGGTTATTGTGCAAGTTACAACCCGGCGAAGTACCAGTCGATTCGTTCGCGGCGAGTTACTTGACAAAAAAGAGCGTAAAATAGTGGAACGCAGGTCAGTGATAAACACATTGCGGCTCAGTTAAATCGCAGCCGGTTGAGAAGGAACAGAGTTATGAGCCCTGATGATCGATCTCTTGATCAACCTCTTGATGAACCTCTTGATGAACCTTCTGCGCGACCACGAGGCTCTGTTCGCTATGAAAACGCCGGACGTGTGGTCCTGGTAACGGGCGGCAGCAATGGAATCGGTTTAGCAATCTGCCAAGCGTTTGCAGCGAGCGGAGCGCACGTCGTATCGGCGGACGTCGCGCCGGAATCGCCCACTGGGCCAACAGCACCAACAGCGCCAGCGAAAGATTCCAGCGGCATCGCGTTTCGGCAAACCGACGTGTCGATCGAAAGTGAATGTCGAGATGTAGTCGAATGGACGATCGCGACGTTTGGTGGATTGGATGTGCTAGTCAATAATGCTGCGATTCAACCGCCCACCTCGTATGTTGCGGTCGAGGATTTGGACGCAGCGGATTTAGATCGCATGACGCGGGTCAATTTCTTCGGGTACAGTTATATGGCCAAGTTCGCGTTGGCTCAGATGCGGCGACAGCGAGCTGGCGTGGTCGTAAATATGTCGAGTGGTCAAGCACATCGGACAGCTCGCCAAGTTCCGGTTTACGGCCCAATTAAAGCTGCGAATATTCTGCAGGCAAAGCAGTGGGGTATTGAGTACGCGCGCGACGGGGTCCGAGTTGTTTCGGTCTCGCCCGGCGCTATCGACACGCCGCTAGTTCGAGCTTCGCTCGCTGCGCAAGGCGGAGCGGATGCGCTTGCCAATCGCCACCCGATTGGCCGGATTGGTCGTCCCGAGGAGATCGCAAACGCGGTGCTGTGGTTGACCAGTGCGGACGCGTCGTTTGTGACGGCGACAGACTTGGAGGTCGACGGAGGCCTGGGTGGTTTCGGAGCGTTCGCGGACCCCTTCTAGGGCACTTCTTCGCGGCCGGTTTTGCCGGACTGCGGCTTTCGACTAATGCTTCAGCAGCGGTCCAGAGGCTGCGCAAGATCGATGCATCGATGCTCAGAAGATAAGCACATCACCAAAACTTAAAATTTTATTTGACTTGTACAAACCCGCAAAACGCCGCGTTATGCGAGCAAAAACGCGGCTAATGGAACAGATCCACTCGTTGTGCGCATTTCTTTGGAACGGCATGTGCCTTGAGGGTCGGTTTGAAGGCGGCTTGTTTCGTAAGCCGCCATATCGATTTTCTTGAACGGTCCTCTAAGAAAGGTGAAGTTGCACAGTATGTTCGATGTCAAATGGCGGAATCGACAAATTGCAATGTGTCTCTTAATTCTAGGCATTGCTGCTACTGCGGTACCGAGTGCAATTGCACAGGACGCGGCAGCACCTCCGACAGCGGAGGCAGCGACAGAAACAGCGTCGCCTGAGATTGCAGCTCCGGCGGAATCGGCTCCAGCGGAAACGCCGGAAGCCCCCAAGTACAAAGACCTGGAAGAATTCGCGGCCAGTCCTGGTTACGCATTGTTCACCGCAAACAACATTTGGATGATGTTGTGTGCCGGTCTTGTGTTCATCATGCATCTTGGTTTCGCCACAGTAGAAACAGGGCTTACGCGTTCTAAAAACACGGTCAACATTCTCTTCAAGAACTCGATCATTCCAGGCATTGGTCTCGTTACCTACGCGCTGTGCGGATTCAATCTGATGTATCCCGGATTCGAAGCCGGCGTTTCTCAAGATTGGTTCGGTTTCGCGGGCTGGGGAATCAAAGTCACCGACGATGTGGCTGCGCTGACGGACGTCTACAATCCAGGATACACCTACTGGACCGACTTTTTGTTCCAAGGCATGTTCGCCGCTACCGCCGCAACGATCGTTTCGGGAGCTGTCGCCGAGCGCGTGAAACTTGGACCTTTCTTGATTTTCTCGACACTCTTCGTCGCCATTTCGTACCCGATCACGGGCAGCTGGAAATGGGGTTACGGCTGGCTGAACACTGCCGGTTTCTATGACTTCGCTGGTTCGACGCTGGTTCACTCAGTCGGCGGTTGGGGAGCTCTCGCTGGCGTGATCCTTCTTGGGGCTCGCAAAGGCAAGTATTCGAAGGACGGTCGCCCACTCGCGATTCCGGGACACAGCATGCCTCTGGCAACCATCGGTGTCTTCCTGTTGTGGTTGGGTTGGTTCGGCTTCAACGGCGGATCGGTTTTGTCCGCTAACCCAGCTCTCGTTTCGCTGGTGCTGGTAACCACGTCGCTGGCCGGTTCGGCTGGCGGTATGGCTGCAGCTGCTACATCTTGGATTGTGCAGAGGAAGCCTGACCTATCGATGTTGCTGAACGGCATTCTCGCCGGCCTCGTCGGCATCACCGCTGGTGCCGATCAGATGAACGCACTCGATGCAATCATCATTGGTGCGACTTCCGGTGTGATCGTCGTGTTCTCGGTCTTCTTCTTCGATCGCATCAAGCTGGACGATCCCGTCGGCGCACTATCGGTTCACTTGGTCTGCGGCATCTGGGGTACACTTTGCGTCGGCATCTTCGGCAACATGGCTGGGACCGAGCAGATCATTGCCCAGCTTAAGGGAATTGTGTCGATTGGCATCTTCTCGTTTGTTTTCGCATTCGCTGTTTTCTTGGTCCTGAAGTTCACGACAGGAATTCGCGTTACGGAAGAGGAAGAATTCGAAGGTCTTGACCTCGGCGAACACGGTAGCAAGGCTTACCCATACTTCGTCGCGTCGTCGGATCACTAAGATCAGTTTGCATAGAGCAGCGACAATGTTTGCTTCGTTCGATAGCCTGAGCATAGCGATTCGTTATGCTCAGGCAGAATGCGCACGCCGCTGCTAGAGGTTGCAACTTGTCGTTGGTGAACATGTGATGCGAGATTCTTCGCTCGCCGCACGCCTAAAACTTAAAAAGATTGAAAACAGATAAAAACGCAAGGCGAAAACAATGAAAAAAGTAGAAGCGATTATTCGAACGTTCAAGTTGGAAGATGTGAAAAATGCATTGACCGAAAAAGGGATCAATGGCATGACGGTTAGCGAAGTGCGCGGCTTCGGTCGTCAGAAAGGTCACACAGAGATTTACCGCGGAGCTGAGTATGCAGTTGACTTTGTTCCGAAAGTAAAGCTCGAAGTAGTCTGCAAAACCGAAGAGCTTGATTTGGTCGTTAGTACAATTTTGACCGCTGCGAAAACGGGTCAAATCGGCGACGGCAAGATCTTCGTTTCAGACATCGCTTCCGCAATTCGCATCCGCACTGGCGAGACCGACGTTTCGGCACTCTAAGTCACTGAGCGAGATTCGAAAGCAAATAGGACCGCAGCGAGCTTTTAGAGCTTGCTGCGGTTTTTCAATTGGCTGTCGACGTTTATCGGATCAAGAGCTCGTTGCGAGCTTACACGATTCTTCTCTGCTTTAGCTCTTTTTGCGAAGCGTTAATTTTGTCCATCGACCAATGGTGAGTCGCACCTCGCTGCTTCAGGAACTCAATGACGTTTGGTGAGATGCTGTATAGAACTGCCCAGTCTAGTACCGAGAACCGATTCTGTTCGTCTCCAAAGAGCGGGAACGTCTGATTGATGCTTGCTCCGCCGTCGAGCAGCAACTCCAGCATCGCAAGCTGGATATCAGATGACTTCGCATGATTGATCGCTGCGATTATCGGTCGACCAGTATTCGGGTCGGCACCGTGTTCGAGGAGCCACTTGATGGCGTCGATGCGGTCATGGCTGACGGCAATCTCCAGAGGACGCGGTTCTTTAGGTGACTTGAGGTAGCCGTTGGGGTCGCAGCCAGCGGCCAGCAACTTTTCTAAAACTTGAATGCTGCAATGCGACTTCACAGCTTGGCCGAGCCAAGTTTCGCTGCTGTATTTTGCGGGTTTGGCAAGGAAGCTCGTGTCGCTTGAAAGCAGTTCGTCTATTCGCGTTTCGTTCTTCCATGAAATCGCCCCCGATAGTTGATCACGTTTTTGTCTCTCGTCGAGCTGAGCGACAGGTGTATCGAGCAGTTGGTGATATGGCGAAGGCTTGGTCGTGTCGGGCTCAGGCTTCGGATTCTTGCGACGGTAGCAAACGCCGCACAGCCCACCGTTGCTTGCCGCAATGTGTGTTAGCACCTGATTGCGGCAGAGAGTGCATTTAATTCTCTCACCCGCGAGGTCAGGTTTCGAACTGAGCCAAGACCAGATTTTTCGAATCATTTTTTACTTCACGCGGATAAACGACGCAGGGCAACCCATTCAGCCGACAGTGCCAACAAACTAGAGTACCAACAGTCTACCGTGCCAAGTCCGCCGATGGCGAGAAGTAGGCAGAGTTGACCGTTATGAAGCATACTGCAGTTTATTTAGTCGGAATGAGCCGATTCGCTGGCAATTCAGTATCCGAATGGGATCGCTCTAACGATTCGTGCGAGCCGTGTTCTAGTCCGATTTCAGTAGTGGCGGTGATTTGCTAGTTACGGGAGGCGAAGTTGCGGGTAGAATTGTTCGGAAAAGAAAAATGATTTTTGAAAGTAACCAACCAGGCACTTATGCAATCCAATCTGCTAGACATGGAACCCATCTCGGAAACAGCACCGCCGACAAAGCCCGAAATTACCTCCTTCGATCAACTTGATCTCTCGCCGGTAATGCTGCGTTGCCTTAAAAAACTGGGCTACGAAACGCCGTCACCAATTCAAGCTCAAGTCATTCCCGCGGCATTGGACTCGATGGACATCATCGGTCAGGCGCGTACGGGCACGGGCAAAACGGCTGCGTTCGGCATTCCAATCCTCGAATTGCTCGATCCGCTGCGAGAAACGCACAACCCGCAAGCTCTGATTTTAGTGCCGACGCGCGAACTAGCTGAACAAGTCCTGCAAGAGATCGAACGGCTCGCGTGGGGCTGTCCGACGTCGTGCACCGTCTTGGCGGGTGGCAAGCACATGCGGCGGCAGATGCAACGGCTGCAAGATGGCACGCAGATCGTAGTGGGCACTCCAGGTCGCGTGATGGACCATATTCAACGTGGCACCTTCAAGACCGACGATTTGTGGTGTGTGGTGCTTGATGAAGCGGACCGGATGCTCGACATCGGTTTCCGGCCGGCGATCGAAAAAATCTTGCGTCGCTGTCCAAAAGATCGGCAAACTATGTTGCTGAGTGCGACGATGCCGCCCGAGATTCAGCGGTTGACGGAGCGTTATTTGCAAGATCCAGTGCATATCAATTGTTCATCGGCGAACGTGTCGGTGGACGCGATTGAGCAGCGTTATTTCAGTTTGCGCAAGAATGAAAAATTCGATACGCTGGTCAAGTTGCTGCTGCGCGAAGAGCCGAAGCAAGCGATTATTTTCTGTCGCACGAAGCGTGGCACCGATCGACTCTGCTTGGATTTGCAAAAAGAGTTGAAGCGCTTTCCCTCGACAGCCGACATGCGACTGGATTGCATTCATGGCGACATGAATCAGCGTGACCGCGATCGAGTGTTCACCGACTTGCGCAGCGGAAACTTGCAGATTTTGGTTGCAACCGACGTTGTGGGCCGTGGCATCGACGTTTCAACTGTTTCGCACATTATCAACTTCGATATTCCTCTCGACTGCGACGATTACGTGCACCGCGTCGGGCGAACGGGGCGGATGGGCCGCGACGGGATCGCGTTTACGTTCGTGACCGCCGACGAGGGCGATCAACTGACGTCGATCGAACTGAATATCAATCGCTTGTTGATTCGCGATTCGATGAATCCAGAAGAGTTGTCCAGCGCCACGCCCGAGCGAACTTTAGCAACAGGTTCGAGTGGTTCAGCGACGAGCGGTGGTTCGTCGAACGGAACACAAGGAAACGGTTCCGAACCATTGGAAGCAGCGGTCGAGCTGCCGAAGAAGCGGCGTTTGTTCCCGACGCGCAAGGTAACGCGCCGATAATCGATATCAACCTCAGTGAGATTCCGACGATGAGCGACAATTTGGCTAGCACTGAGTTTGCAGTATTTGATTCAACTTTGGTGGCTACTTTGCACGACGTGCGTTTGCGCGATGTTGAGACGGTGCAACGAGTAAGAGAAGCGATTACCGAGCGTCTGAAGGATGGTTCGGTGCAGAATGTTGTTCTGGACTTGGCGAACGTTGAATTCGTTGGCAGCGTCGCGTTTCTTGCCTTTCTGGGTATTCGGCGTTTTCCTACCGTCGACAAGATTATGCTGTGCAACTTGCGCGAGAACGTCCGCGAAGTTTTCGTACTGTGCCGCCTGCTAGCCGGTGCCAGCAATCCGTCGGCGCCGTTTAGTGAAGCTGAGTCGGTGGCCGAAGCGTTGAAGCAGCTAGGCGAATAGTCTCGCCAACTTTCAAACGGCCAGTCGCTTACATAAGAACTGAATCCTATGACTAAGCTTCCGAAGTTCTTTCGCGTGGGCCAGACATTTGCGAGACCGCGGTTGGAGGATCTTAGCGGTGAAGTCGTTCGGCAACTGGAGTTGATCGGGCTTAAACAAGTCGTTGCACCTGAGCAGACGGTGGCTATCACCGTGGGCAGTCGCGGGATCGCTAACATCGCAGCGATTGCAAAAACGTGCGTCGACTATTTCAAGCAGATCGGTGCGCTGCCCTTCATTATTCCTGCGATGGGCAGTCACGGTGGCGCGACTGCAGAGGGGCAGTTACTGGTGCTGGAAAGTTACGGCGTAACGGAAACGCTAATGGGATGCCCGATTCGCAGTTCGATGGAGGTTATCGAAGTCTGCCAAGCGGTCGAAGGCTTTCCGGTCTATTTCGATCAGCAAGCAGGTTTGGCGGATCATGTATTCGTACTCAACCGCATCAAGCCTCATACGCGGTTCGCTGGCGACATCGAAAGCGGATTGATGAAGATGATGCTCATCGGTCTCGGTAAGCAGAAGGGCGCGGAAGTTTATCATCGCGTGATTATGAATTACTCGTTCGATCAAATTGTGCGATCTGTTTCGCGGACGGTGATTGAACGCTGCGGAATCGTCGGCGGTTTGGCAATCCTTGAGAACGCTTATGAAGAAACGGCACAGTTGTGTGCGCTGCGTCCGAACGAGATCGAAGCCCGCGAGCCGGAGTTGTTGCGACAAGTAAAGGAATGGATGCCTGGTTTGCCGTTTGACCATGCTGAGCTGTTGATAGTGGATCGGATTGGCAAAGACATTTCTGGGACCGGGATGGATACCAACGTCATCGGTCGCAAGTTGAACGATCATGGATCGCCGAGCGAGTTGCCGCATATCCATCACATCTACGTACGCGGCTTGACGGAAGCGACGCATGGAAACGCAACTGGGTTAGGAATCGCTGAGATGTGTCATCGGCGAGTGATCGAAGAGATGGATATGGAACTGGTGCGCATGAACTGCATCACGGCTGGGCATATCACCGCAGCCATGATTCCGCTCGATTTTCCCTCCGACATGGAAGCGATTCGCGTGGGGTGTCAATTGGCTGGATACATTGAACCGGACCGCGTTCCTGTGCAATGGATCGCTGACACGTTGCATTTGGAAGAAGTGGAATGCAGCGAAGCGTATTGGGACGAAGCGAACCGTCGACCCGACCTGAAGATCTTGCGAGAACCGACGGAATTGCAGTGGGATGCAAGCGGCGATTTGATCTGCTAAGCTTGCGAAAAATGAAACTGCAAGCTTCTCGAAAGGCAAATCATGGCGGTGAGATCCAGTTCGATCGCAGTCTGTTTTCTGCTGATGCAAGTCGCATGGGCTTTTGCACAGTCTCCTCAAGTTGGCGCTGAATCAAAGACCAAGCAGCGACCGAATTTCTTGTTCGTTTTAGTCGATGATCAGTCGCCGTTCGATCTGCGCGTCTACGATCCGAAATCGACTTTGCAGACGCCAACGATCGATCGCTTGGCCGCGCAGGGCATGACTTTCGATGGTGCGTATCACATGGGGTCGTTCAGTGGCGCGGTCTGCACACCTTCGCGACATATGATTATGAGCGGTCGCACGGTTTGGCATTTGCCGATCGCGCCCGGCGCGCTTGCCAGCGGCCGCTGTCCACCGAACTTGGAGCAGCAGACGATGCCTGCTGTCTTTAATCGCGCTGGCTACGACACGATGCGGACTTGCAAAATCGGAAATAGTTACGAAGCGGCGAACAAGTTGTTTACCGTCCGCAAAGATGCCACGAAACGCGGCGGCACCGATGAGTCTGGAAGCGCGTGGCACGCTGAGCAGGTGCTGGACTATCTTCAAGAGCGCGAAGCATCGAAGGATGAAGATCCGTTTCTGATTTACTTTGGTTTCTCACATCCTCACGATACGCGCGATGGCAAAGTGGAATTGCTGGCGAAGTACGGTGCAACCAATCACACGGATAAGCGAACGTTACCGACCGCGAATGAAAAACAACCGCCGTTGCCGATAAATTATTTGCCAGCGCATCCGTTTCCGCATGGGCATCCAGGACTGCGCGACGAAGTGGATGTTAGCGGCGTGTGGGAGAATCGCGACGAACGAACGATACGTAACGAACTGGGCCGCGAGTTCGCTTGTGGCGAGAACATTGATACGCAAATCGATCGCGTGCTCAAGCGGCTCGAAGCGATGGGCGAGTTAGACAACACTTACATCATCTATACCGCAGATCATGGAATGGCGATTGGGCGGCATGGTTTGCAAGGCAAGCAGAATTTGTATCAGCATACTTGGCGTGTGCCTTTGATCGTGGCAGGTCCGGGCATCCGTGCGGGCAGCCGAGCGGAAGGAAACGTCTATCTGTTAGACATGCTCGCAACGCTTTGCGATTTGGCGGGCATCGCGGCGCCTGATACCAATGAAGGGATCAGTTTCAGACCGGTCCTCGAAGGCAAACAATCGCAAGTTCGCGATGTTTTGTACGGCGTATACAACGGCGGAACGAAGCCAGGGATGCGTTGTGTCAAGCAAGGCGATTGGAAGCTGATTAAGTACGATGTGCTCGATGGTGCGGTTCAGGAAACCCAACTGTTCAACTTGGCTGAGAATGAAAATGAGTTTCTGAAGGAGCATCAGGAAGCCGGCGTTCGCAAACTGTCGCAAGCTTCACCTCGACCTGACCAAGTTAATCTGGCAAGTGACCCGAAATACGCTGACAAACTGGTTGAGATGGAATCGCTGCTGTTGGCTGAGATGCGTCGCTTAGATGATCCGTGGCGTCTGTGGAACCAACCGGACGATGGCTTGATTGCGCCTGATCCGCCTGCGAAGAAGAAAACGAAGGCGGGTTCAAATAAGTAGCTGAACGCGGGCTGGTAACGGTCGAAAACTTGGCTTTGCACCGCGATCTGTGGTAGAATTCAGAGGTCAATGGCGGAAGCAAGCCGGTTCTCCACTTGCGTCGCACTCGACGACCAGACAACAATGTCTGCTGCCGAAACGAACGGAATTTCGTGCTCGGTCCCTCCCACCTATCCTACCTTCCAAAAACGGTGTTGCCATGCTGACGATCTACGGCAAGTCGGGTCGCTATTGTGATGGAATTTCGCGACGAAGTTTTCTGGCGATCGGTGGACTCACCTTTGGTGCTGGTGGTTTCGGTTTAGCGGATCTACTGCGAGCTGAATCGAAGCAGCAGGCGGGTCCGAAATCGGGACTGGGACATAAAGCGGTCATCAATATTTTTCTCGCCGGCGGTCCGCCGCATCAAGACATGTGGGAGATCAAGACCGAAGCCCCGTCGGAGATTCGCGGCGAGTTTCGGCCGATCGCGACAAAGGTAGCTGGCATCCAGATTTGCGAAGTCTTTCCGCAGCTTGCGAAGTGCATGGATAAAGCGGCTGTAATTCGTTCGGTTGTAGGATGCAAAGATCGGCACGAGTCTTTCCAGTGCATGACCGGTTGGTTTCCGGACGATCTTAAACCGCTTGGCGGACGCCCTTCGATCGGCGCGGCGATTACAAAACTGCGCGGTCAAGTGGATCCGGCTGTGCCGGCCAACATCGGCTTAGCGGCCAAGACGCAACATGTGCCTTGGTCCGACCCAGGCGCGACCGGATTTCTCGGTGCAGCTTATTCGCCGTTCAAGCCCGATGGACTCGGGATGGACAATATGAAGTTGAACGGCATTTCGCTTGATCGATTGCAAGACCGTCGACAATTGCTGACCAGCATCGACACTCTCCGTCGCGACATCGATGCGAAGGGAACGATGGAGGGGATGGATGTTTTTGGCGAGCGAGCTTTGGATGTGTTGACGAGTAGCAAGTTGCTCGACGCGCTCGATCTGTCCAAGGAAGATCCCAAAGTTGTCCAGCGATACGGCGACGGCAAGCCTTACAAATTTCAGTACGATGGTGCACCGACTTGTAATGATCACTTGTTGATCGCACGTCGTTTGGTTGAAGCGGGCGCTCGTTGCGTCAGCCTGAGTTACGGTCGCTGGGACAGTCACGGTCAGAATTTTGACTTGGTTCGCGATCACGGCGGCAAACTGGATCAGTGCCTCAGCGCGTTGATTGAAGACTTGGACCAACGTGGAATATTGGACGACGTCAGCATCGTCGTTTGGGGCGAATTTGGGCGAACTCCGAAGATTAACAACGGTGCCGGCCGCGATCACTGGTCGAACGTGAGCTGTGCTTTCTTGGCTGGCGGCGGCATTCGAGCTGGCCAAGCGATCGGCGCCACGAATCGGCTTGGCGAGTATGCCACCGAACGACCTGTTCACATGCAAGAGATCATCGCGACGCTGTACCACAACTTGGGGATCGATACATCGACAACCACTTTGGTCGACCCAACGGGGCGGCCGCAATACTTGGTCGATCATCCGCCGATCGCCGAACTGATTTAAGCCGAATTGATCCTCGCCGCTGTAGACTCCCGCCTTCCTTCCCACCCTGTTTTTACAAGTGTAGTTTCCATGCAATCGCTGTTGAAGAACGCGCTCGGAATCGCATGTTTGTCTGCGCTGTATGGCTGCGTCAGTGGTTTAGTTGCGGGCGCGGCTGAGCCTGTGCGACCTGCGAACATGAATGCGAAAGCGAACGAACCGCCTGCGATCGCTGTTGAGAAGTTAAGGTTCGAAGCGAGCGAATCGAAAATCACGCTGCACGGCCGTGACGCTCGTTGGCAACTGCAATTGACGGCAACTTCGCCTGCGCAGCAAGCATTCGATGTGACACGTTTTGCAACGTTTTCCGTTGAACCAGCCACGCTTGCGACTGTAGATGCTTCCGGCTTTGTGACGCCGCTGTCGAATGGCAGCGGTCGGATCACCGGAAAATTCAACAGTAACGCAACAAACGGTGATGCAACTGCTGAGTTGGCGCTTGAGATTGTAGGGATGGAGACGACTGAACCGGTCAGTTTCCCGAATCAAGTTGTACCGATTTTTACCAAGCTGGGCTGCAACGGCGGAGGTTGCCATGGTAAGGCGGCTGGACAAAACGGGTTTAAACTTTCGTTGCTGGGATTCGAACCGCGCGAGGATTACGAGCATCTGGTGAATGAGGCTCGCGGTCGCCGTCTCTTCCCGGCTGATCCTGATCAGAGTTTGTTGCTTACCAAAGCGATCAATTTTTCGCCTCACGGTGGCGGCCATCGTCTGCAAGCGGACTCGCAAGAGTATCGAGTGATGCTGCGTTGGATTGCGCAGGGTATGCCTTATGGCAATGATTCGGACGCGGTTGTATCACACATCGAAGTGACACCGAACGAACGGACTTTGACAACAAACAGCAACCAGCAACTGTCGGTTGTCGCGCATTATTCGAATGGTAAATCGGAAGACATCACCCGCACGGCTCAGTTCGATTCGAACAACAGCGACTTGGCGACTGTCAGTGAAACCGGGTTGGTGCAGTTGACGGACCGAGCGGGCGATGCGGCCATTATGGCTCGCTATCAGGGCAAGGTTGGCGTGTTCCGCGTCAGTATTCCGCTCGGTGCTGAAGTTGCTGAGTGGCCTGCGGTTCGCAACTTGGTCGATGAACATGTGTTTGCAAAATTAAAGTCACTCGGCATTCCGACTTCGCAACTGTGTGATGATTCGACGTTCATTCGTCGCGCTTCACTCGATATCGCTGGACGCTTACCGACGCTTGAAGAGACGCAACAATTTCTGGCTGATACGAGTGAATCGAAGTACGAATCAGCCGTTGATCGGTTGCTCAACAGCGGCGAGTACGCAGATTTTTTCGCGAAAAAGTGGAGTGCGATCCTTCGCAATAAGCGCGACAGTCAAGCGGAGATGTTTAATTCGTTCGCTTTCCATGATTGGTTGCGTGGAAGTTTTTACGAGAACAAACCGTACGATCAGATCGTGCGCGAATTGTTGACCGCGACCGGTTCCGTTGAAACGAATCCTGCGGTCGCTTGGTATCGCGAAGTACCGAACACGGAATCGCGAGTTGAGGACGCAGCGCAGTTGTTCTTGGGGCAACGCATTCAGTGTGCGCGGTGCCATCATCATCCGTTTGAGAAATGGAGCCAAGCGGATTACTTCCACATGGCTGCTTTCTTCAGCAAGGTGACTGCCAAAGAAGGTGCGACGCCCGAGCAACCGATGTACGTATCGCGACTGGGCAATGCAACCGCGCAACATCCCAAGTCGGGTCAACCGCTGCAGCCGGCGGGTTTGGATGGTGAGAAATTGCAAGTAACGGCGATGGACGATCCACGCAGCAGTCTAGTTGATTGGATGGTTGCTCCGGAGAATCCGTTCTTCGCGCGATCGCTCACCAATCGGTACTGGAAACATTTCTTTGAACGCGGTTTGGTTGAACCGGAGGATGACTTGCGAGTCACGAACCCGCCTGCGAATCCAGCGTTGCTCGATGGACTTGCGAAGCACTTCGCGGACACGAACTACGATCTCAAAGGCTTGATCAAGCTGATCTGTACGTCGACAACTTATCGATTTAGTTCTGAAGCAAGTGATCAGAATTTGGCGGACCAGTCGAGTTACTCGCGGTACTATCCAAAGCGTTTGCAAGCCGAAGTGCTGCTGGATGCGATCGATCAAGTGGTTGGTTCTACGACTGCGTTCGAAGGCATGCCCACCGGAACTCGCGCGGTTAGTCTACCGGACACCAGTTTCAATTCGTATTTCTTGACCGTGTTCGGACGTCCCGATTCGGCGTCTGCTTGCGAGTGCGAGCGAACGCAGGAAGCGACGCTGGCGCAAAGCCTCCACTTGCTAAATTCAACTGAGGTGCAAGCCAAACTGGCGAGTGATCAGTCGATGCCAGCCAAACTTGCAAGCGACAGTTCCGTTGACCATCCTTCCCATTTACGCGAACTCTACTTGCGAGCATTCAGTCGCCAACCGACCGATGACGAGTTGCAGATCGCGCTCGGTTACATCGAGCGAAAGAAAGCGAACTTGCGCGAGGCCTACGAGGACTTGGTGTGGGCTCTGATCAATAGCAAAGAATTCGTTTTCAATCATTGAACTAGCTGAGCGCATGACCCCTTCTAAACGATGTCGATTTTTTGTTGTCGCGGTTCTTTGCTTCCTCGCAAGTCAACCGCGCGGCCAAGCTCAAATACCGACGATTCAATTGTCTGCGGTGTCGCCAGCGGTTGGTCAGGCGGCCAGCTCTTTTGTGGTTCGAGTCAGTGAAGGTCAATTGACGGACGAAGTTGACCAACTGATTTTCAGCAACAGTGCGATTGTCGCCAAGTTGCAAACCACTTCGCCGAGGTTGTTGGAGACCAGTGCGCAACCGAAGTATGGCAACTTTGACGTGACGATCGCTCCGGAGGTTGTGCCAGGCGTATACGAAGTTCGCGCGCACGGGCGTCACGGGCTTTCGAATCCGCGCGCATTCTTGGTCACTCAATCTCCGGTGCACGTTGTTGATCAGGAGCATACGGCACCAAGCAGTTCGCTCGACTTGTCGCTTCAACAAGTAACGGTTGATCGAACTTTCCCGCAGCGACGCAATTATTACAAAGTGACGTTGGCGGGGGGCGATCGTCTATTTGTATGCGGACATGCGCGTCGACTTGATTCGCGAGCTGTGATCGCTTTGGCGCTGTTGGATCCGAACGGGCGCGAAGTGGCCCGCGGCCGCGCGGTCGGCGAATTTCCAGCGGAAATTATGCATAAAGTCACCTTGCCGGGAACTTACACGGTGCTGGCATATGACTTTCTGTTTCAAGGTGGTGAGGAGTTCAGCTATGCGTTGCAAGCCGTTGTGGATGCAGCGACTGCTGGTGCAGAAGGTGATAGTGCCGGAGACGTTAGTGCAGCGGTGGATTGTGAGCTGAAGCGATTGTGTGCGACGAGTGGCGAGTCGAAGAGCGTTGCGAACTCGGCTATCGTGGGCTTGAAGCCGCAAGCGTCAGAGCCGGCTGCTGTTGCGGCTCAGTGGTTGTCGCCGACAGTTGCAAGTGCTGCAGCCACTACAGGCGAGCGAGCCGTACCGTTCACTGAGTTCGGCGAGTTTACAGATTCGAAGCCGAGTTATGGTTTGGATTTCAAAGCGACAGCGGGTCAGTCGCTGTGGGTAGAAGTCAACTCAGCGAAGCTTGATCAGTTAACGGATCCGCGAACGATTGTTTACAAAGTAAACCGCGATGCGAACGGGAGCGAATCGCTCCAGCAACTGGCCGAGCAGGATGATGCGGCAACGCTGGGAACCGCTGCAATGAAACTGCGTATGCGTGATCCCTATTTACAATTCACTGCACCAGAGAATGCAACTTATCGCATCCTTTTGGCCGACAATCAAACCGGTGGCCGACCGACAGGATCTCGCAACTTTGTATTGACTGTGCGCGAAGCTCAACCTGCTTTCGAGCTGTTCGCTTACTTACCTTTCCCTTCCAAAGATGTCGCGCAATCCAAGAATTGGGCGAGCAATCTGGCTCGCGGCGGAACGGAAACAGTTCATGTTCTGGTCACACGACGAGACGGTTTTAATGAGGCGATTGAGATAATCGCTGATGGTCTGCCAGCCGGAGTTACGTGCGAGAAAGCGATCATTCCGTTGGGTGCGAGTGAAGCCATGCTGATCTTGCGAGCCGCTGAAGACGCTGCGGATGCGACGGCGGCGGTTCGCGTCATTGGGCGATCGTTAAGTGCTACGGCACAAGAACGCGTGGCGATGTTTGGAACGATTCTTCGTGCCGCAACACCAACTCGAAACACGATCGAATCTCGGTTGGCGGCGGATTTGGGAGTACGAGTTAATGCTTCTGAGCTCGCGCCTCTGCTAGTGACGTTGGGCGATGGTAAAACGTTGGAGATGGCCCGTGGTGGCAAGTTGCCGATTCCAATCAAATTGGTTCGTCGGGCGGGCGGCGCGGGAAAATGCACGTTGCGTCCCCAGCACTTGCCGCCCAAATGCACGCTTGCTGAGATCGCGATTGAGGGAGACAAAGCAGAAGGAAGCGGCGAATTAGTCGTGGCACCAGACGCTCCGATCGGCGAGTACACGTTTTGGATGCAGAATGAGACTACGGTGAAATGGCGACCGAATCCTCAGTCTTTGACCGCAGAAGAGGCTTATGTCGAGAAGCTGAAGGCTGCGTCGGCAGACCCAGCACAAGCGGCTGCGAAACCGATGATCGATGAAGCGCTCAAAGTGGCCAGCGAACGGGTTGAGCAGTTGAAGAAAGCGACCGCGGAGCGCGATGTGGTAGTCTATTTCGCAACAACTCCGGTTCGAGTTCGAATTGTTGAGTTTCCAGTTCGGTTCGCTTCACCCGAAGTTGTTGCTGTCGCCAGCGGCGCGGAATCCCATATGGAATTGAAGATCGAGAGGCTGTTTGGTTTCGCGGATGCAGTCGATCTCTCGATGGCGGGTAAAGCATCGCTTGAAGGACTTGAAGTTGCCGGCTCGCAAATACCGGCGGGGATGGACCTTGCGAAACTAGTTATCAAGATTCCGCCGATGGCGCCGGCGATGACGGTCGCTGTACCAATTAAGATGGATTGCAAGTTCAATGGTCACGCATTGAGTCACACCGTTAACGTCAACTTGCAGATCTCACCACAAGCGGCTCAATGACGATCCGCTTTGCAATTCGCTCGGCGAAAATTTCCGCATGGCGAAAACTGAAGAGTTCCCATGGCGGAACTCACTGCGGAACTCAACCTCCACGAATCCCACCTTTACGCGAATAGAACTATGATGCATCGAGCATTTAGCGTAGCGATATTGATAGCGCTACTGATAGCGACTTCGGTTGCGAGCGCGCAAGAGCCGGTCGACTTTGGAACGCAGATCGCGCCGCTTTTAACACGCAACTGCAGTGCTTGCCACAACGCGAAAAAGCCCGAAGGCGGATTGGTGTTGGAGTCGTTCGCGACTTTGATGAAAGGTGGCGACAGCGGCGATTCGATTGTGCCTGGCATGGCTGAGAAGAGCGAGATGCTGGCGCGTGTGGTGGCGACAGATGACTCCGTGATGCCTCCGGATGACAACGCGGTTGGTGCCAAACGCTTGACGGAAGTCGAGGTCGGTTTGCTGAAGTCATGGATTGCAGCGGGCGCTCCCGCGCCGCGAGCCGCAGCGAATTCGATGTTGAAGTTTCGCGACATCACGGGTTCGTTGAAACCGATCTATGCCAGCGATGTTTCGCCAGACGGCAGTTACTTGGCATTCGGGATCGGTAATGTTGTGGCGCTAGCGACCAATCCGTTTGGTGCGGCTGCGCCTCGGTTGGATTATCTGATCGATGCCGATTTGAAATTGCCTGATGGAACTCCGATTCAGGCAACTCATGTGGATTTGGTACAGTCGATTGCGTTTAGTCCTGATAGCCAACGTTTAGCGGTCGGTGGATTTCGCAGTGTGAAGATCTGGAAGCGGCAAACGGAGTCGAATCCAATCGACGCTCCGGTGCCTGCGGGCAGTTCGATCTTGGCGTCAAACTTGGTTGGTGATCGCATCGCAGTTTCAACTCCGGAGCACGCGGTTGTTCTGGTTGATACAGAGAAGATGCAACCGATTGTGACTTTGAAAGGACATCTCAGCCCCATAACTGCCGTCGCGTTTGTGCCGAATTCGCAAGTCGTTTTCAGTTGCGATGACTCAGGTCGTGTGCTGCGCTGGACTCTGCCTGCTGAGTCGCAAACTACGGCACCCTCTGAAATTCTCTTTTCAGAGGCGACACCGAGCGAAAATGTTTCGCAAGTTACTATCGACGCGAAAGAGGTCATCGGTCTGGCGGCTACTTCAGCGAATTCAGTGATCGTGCTGCGGAAGGACAAAAAAGTTCGAGCGCTGCAGTTCAATTCAGCAAATGCAGAGGCGAATGTGCCCGCTAGATTTGGGCCGATCGTGGCTTTCGATCGTTTGGCGGATGTTCACAGCGTTCACACGGTACAGCCAACGGACTCGGCGCAGTACTTGATTGCCTTCGAGAACGGAGCGATTGAAGTGGTTAAACCGGAGAGTGCGGAAGCGATCGTTCGGTTCGAGCAAGGTGCGCCGTTGATGGCTCTGGCGGTGTCGCGTGACGGGAAGCGATTGAGTACTGCGGGCGCGACCGGACCGGCGAAGCTTTGGAACCTATCCGATGGCAAATCGACCGTTAACTTGGAAGGCGACTACGAGAACCTTCGCACGTTACAAGTTGCAGAACGCAACGCAGCGCGGCAGAAGGCCTTGGTCGATTTGTTGGCGGCGCGGGTACCTGAACTGAAAAAGGAAGCGGAGAAGGAAGTTGAGGCTCGTAAGAAAGTCGAAGAAGCGCGCACGAAGGCGGTTGAAGCAATCGCGGCGAAAGTGAAGGAAGTCGAAGCGGCACAAGCGCAAGTTGCAGCTACGCAAGCGTCAATGGAAGAAACTCGTAAAGCGATCGAAGAGCTGAATAAGAAGATGACCGCACTGGCGGGCGAGTTGGAGGCGAAGCAGAAGGCGGTTGCAGAGGCTGATAAACGCAAACAGGATGCGGACGGCGAACTGGTGAAACACGATCAAGCGCTCGCGACCGCTTCCGACAGTGTTGAGCGCGCAAGTGCGCTGATACCGAAACAAGAATCGCTGGTCGCCGCCGAGACTGCGCTGCTGACCACGGCACAGCAGACGCTGGATGCGCAGCGAGCGGCACCTGCGCCTTTGATTCAGACGCTTGCGTTCGACAAACTGAGCAACGCTGTGATCGCCGCGACCGCCGATAACTGCTTGAATGTCTTCGATGCAGCGACTGGTAAGGCTCTGGCGAAGTTGCAGCCGAGTGCGGTTGCAATCAAACAGCTATTCGTTTCGTCCGATCAGCGAATCGTCGGCGGTGACGGGAATCAGTGGTTTGCTTGGAATCTAACTTTGCCTTGGTCGCTTGAACGAACGTTCGGTTCGCCATTCGGAAATGAGTCGGCTACGGCCCTGTTCAGCGACCGGATTACGGCGTTGGATTTCAGTCCCGATGGTCAGCAGTTGGCGGTTGGTAGCGGACCGCCGAGTCGATTTGGAGATGTCAAGATTTTGAACATCACGACTGGTGAAGTCACACGCGATCTCGGCGAAGCGCACAGCGACACGGTGCTGGGGTTGCAATTCTCGCCCGACGGACGGCAACTGACCACTTGTGGCGCGGATAAACTCAGTCGACTGTATCAAACGGAGTCGGGCGAATTACTGCGTTCGTTCGAAGGTCACACGCATCACGTGCTCGCCGTCGCTTGGCAGAGCAACGGGCAGACATTGGCTACAGCGAGCGCCGACAATTCCGTGAAAACCTGGAATGTGGAAACCGGAGAGCGGAAGCAGTCGATCGGCGGGTTTGGCAAGGAAGTAACCGCGATTGAGTTCGTTGGACAAACGGATCAAATTGTGACGAGTTCGATTGATGGCCAGGTAAAACTTCACAACGCGTCGAACGGCCAGCAGGTTCGCGTTTTCGCCGGTGCGAACTCGCCACTGTATTCCGTTTCGGTGAGTGACGATGGGCAGTTCATCGTTACTGGCGGTCAAAGTGGGCAGATATTGATTTGGAAATTAGCTGATGGAGCGATGCTTCGAAAAATCCCTGATGACGCGAAATAGTCTGCGCGAGCGCGGTCGATCGCACCGACGTCAGGAGAGCTTTGCAATTCCGTTGCTACCACGGAAGGCGGGTGCGACGTACAATGTCGAGTGAGGCGAGAAGTAACCGCCGCTTGTCAGTGTCGCGATGCAAAGAGGCCAGCCTTGTCTACCGGTAGTCCGCAAGTTATCGAATTCCAGTGCCCAGGATGCGCGAAACGATTGAAAGCCGGACCTACGTTTGCGGGCAAGCGCGTGAAGTGCCCGCAGTGCGGCAATCCGGTTCAAGTGCCCCCGCAAGTGCCAGTCCAGGTGCCCGAACCGCCTGCGAAGATCGCGTTGCCGGATGATTGGTTGAGTCTGGATGCGCCGGTGCTGGAAGATTCGAGTAAGTTGCCGACGAAGCCTTTCGTTCCTAAGCACCAACCCGCGGCTGCTGCGCGGCCGGTGGCGAAGCCAGCGGTTAATCCGAATGGAGAAGAACAAGCCGCTGCACCGAAGAAAGTCGCTTCGTCGAAAGAGACGGATTTATCGAAAGCCGCCGAAGATGTTCCTGTGCGTCGTTCGGTCTTTGACGACGAGTTACCGGACTTGGCGGAGTTGGACGCAAGCAGTCGCAAACCTCATAGCGTCGCGGACATTTTTCAGCTTGAAGGATTGGATGATTTGGTGGCGGCAGCACCGCCGCTTCGACCAACCAAGCCACCACCGCCGCCTGCGCCCAAGCCGTCGGAAATCGATTACCGAATCGCTTGTCGAACGTGCGGGACAGCCATGCACGTGAAGTTGGATCGGGTCGGGAAGAAGGTCAACTGTCCGGATTGCCACAGCAGCTTTACCGTGCCGCCGCCGCCGGCGGGTTGGTCATCGACGAAGAAGAAAGTCGAGATTCAAGACGACGGTGTGGAAATGCCGCTGGCCGCGTACGATTTGCCGCAGTCCGCGAACACATTGGATTCGCAGCGTACGGTGGCGAGCGAGTACTTGGATAAGGCCAAGCGGGAGTTGGACGACGATGAGATCGACAACTTGTATCAAGGCGACTTTGATACGATCGGTTTCATGAATCGCACGTTCGGTTTCCTTATGGACCCGAGCGCACTGGGGTTGCTAGTGTTGTATGGATTCATGAGCGCGGGATTGTTTGCGCTTACGCAATTTAGCAAGACCAAAGTTGACGGTGGCGGATTCGAGGGCGGCGGTTACCTGTTAGTCTTGTTTATTCTGGTTTCCGTGTTTAGCGCGATTATCGCCATGCCGATGCTGAGCGCTGGTTTAGCGTTGCTGGAGTCGGTCGCGAATCGTCAAAGGCGTGTCGAGGAGTGGCCGAGCTTCAACGTCTTCGACAACTTTGGCGAGATCATGGTGATACTGATTGCGCTTGTCGGATCACTATTGCCGGGGATGTTGGTTGGCGGATTGATCGGTCGATCGGGCGGCGCGGAATGGTTGATACTGACTGGGATGATGGGTACTTGTTTTGTACTGTTTCCGGTGTTGTTGCTATCGATGCTTGACAATGGCAGTCCATTTCAACCGATTTCGGGAGCGGTGATTACATCGATTTCTCAGGTTCCGGAAGCGTGGGGTGGGTACTACCTCAAGACTGCAATGGCGTTCGCGGCGACGACGGTTCTGTGTTACATTCTGTTGGGTCGCAGCGTGATGTTATCGGCGGTTGTTGGTTTCTTTTTGCCATGTTTGCTGTTTTTCGTTTGTCAGCAGATGGGGGCGTTGGCGGATGCGATTTCCGAGCATTTGAGTTTCGAGTTTGCGCCGGCGGAGCCCAAGGACAAGGACGACAAAAAAGCGGACAGCAAGGAAGCGGCGTCGTAAAGCGTCCAAGCCGAGCTCGCTAGGATAATCGCGCCAGATGGCGCAGGCGATGTCATTGTAAGATCGCGCGGCGAGCGATGATGATTCGCCAAAATGACGAGTCGATTCGTCAGGAAGCTCACAGAATGGAGGCCGCTTTCTGAAATTTTTTGCAATGCGCGCCTTGTTTGCACTAGACGTGGGCTAACCATTACATGGGGCAGTTGGAATTAGCTCGTCGCCCCAGAACTTTGTATTCAATTCGCTCGTAGGATAACCCTCATGGCAAAATCAGACTTTTCGAATTTAGACGTCAACGATTTTTCGCCAAAGCAATTCGCGATTGTGTTCCTGCTCATTGCAGCGGTTTTTTCCGGCGTTTACGTCGTCTGGAACGGCTTCTTCACGGTCAAAGAGTACGAGCAGGCGGTTGTGATGCGGTTCGGAAAGTACAGCCGCACGGTTGGGCCGGGGTTGCAATTTAAGTTCCCAGGCGTGGAGAAACGCGTGCTGGTTGACGTCAGCGAAAAGAGCATGCGATTGCCGGGTGGCAACACTGAAGCCAATTCGAATTCATCGATGGAAACGGACAGTGCCGATCAGGATCTCGCGCTTATTCTGACCGGCGACTTGTACGCGGCTGTCGTGGAGTGGAACGTGTTTTGGCGAGTTGCTGAGCCGGAAAAGTTTGTTTTCAGTTTCAACGAGGATCATGTTCGTCGCGCGTTGGTCGCTGTAGCGCGATCCACTATGCATCGCATCGTCGGCGATTATTCAGCCGATGAAATTCTGACGGGCAAGCGAGAAGAGATTGCGATCGCGGCGCTCAAAGAGATGAAGAAAGCGATCGAACCGTTTGATTCGGGAATTGAAATCACGGATTTGCAACTGCAACGCATCACGCCGCCGGACGTCGTCAAGCCGTCGTTTGATCTGGTGAATGCATCGATTCAGCAGCGTGATCAACTGGTCAATGAAGCGCGACGCGAGCGCAACAGTTTGATCCCGCTCGCTCGAGCTGAGAGCGACAAACTGATTCGTGAAGCGGAAGGTTATGGTGCGCGTCGATTAGCGGAAGCTGAGGGTGAGATCTCAGCGCTGTTGGCGAAGTATGAAAGCTATCGGTTGGCGCCTGACATTACTCGACAGCGGATGTATCTGGAGACGATGGAAAAAGTCTTTTCCGCCGGTGGAAAGAAGATCATTTTGGACGACAGTTTGAAAAGCATGTTGCCGCTGATGGACTTGAACAAGTAGTTGCACCAGAGTGAATAGTTGGTTTAGAACGAACACTGCATCACAAAACAACAACGCCGAAAAGCGGAGATAGACAATGAATCCAAAATACGCACGACTCGCCATACCGGCGGCTGTGGGCCTTGCCCTGTTACTGATCGCTTCGCAATTTATGGTTTACGTCGTTGACCAGCGCGAATTGGCTGTCGTGCTGCAGTTTGGCAAACCGGTTCGTCAAGCGACTAAGCCTGGAATTTACTTCAAGATACCGCTGGTCGAAACGGTGCGGATTTTGCCAAGCACGTTGCAATTCTGGGGCGATGACACTTCGGTACCCGACTTGCCGACCAAAGATGACAAGAAGATTGAGTTAACGCCGTGGGCGGTTTGGAAGATTAATGACCCGATCGCTTTCGTTTCTCGTCTGAGGACGATGGACAACGCTGAGCAGCGCGTGGCGCAGTTTACTCGTGGAGCGATGCGTGACGTGATCACTCAGTTTGAATTATCGGATCTTGTGCGAAGCACGAATCGCGAGATGAAGACCGCCAAGCTGGACATTATTACTAAGGACCCAGGGTTGCAGAAAGCTGTGCTTCCCGAAGCCTTACAGGAAGCACTCCAAGAGGAAGCCGCTGCTGCAAAGCCTTCGACGCATGTGATTGGTCGCGAAGAGATTTTGAACGAGATCAATGCCGATGCACGCAAACGTATGGCTGCAGCATCGGGTGAGGAAGACTCGTTGCAGTCGCGCGGGATCGAATTGGTCGACGTGGGCATTTCGCACATCGACTTCGTGGATAGTGTGCGAATGAAGACGTTTGAACGCTGGAAAGCCGAGCGCGACGCGATCAGTACACGCAACATTACGGAGGGCGAAGAGTTGAAGTTGCAGATTTTGAATATGACCAACGCAGAAGTGGAGCGGATTCACGGCGAAGGACAGCGCGTTGCGAGTGAAACTCGAGGTAAAGCGGACGCTGAAGTGATCAAACGGTATGCTGATGCGATATCGGCAACCGGCGAGTTCTACACGTTTGTGCGAACGCTGGAAGCATATGAAAAATCGCTTAGCAATAACTCGCAACTCATCCTGACAACCGACAACGATTTCCTAAAACAGCTGAAGCACCTTGGGAAGTCGGATGGCTCGCCGGCGCTTCCATCACCTTCAGAAACATCTGCCGGCGCGGAGATCGGTACGGCGGCGGCTGTTACTCCTTAACTGCACTTTGCGTTTTCGGTTTGCGAAAACGATTTGCGAGGGAAGCGAAAAACGCGATTCCCGTGACGGCACAGCATAGCCAAGCGAACGGATAGCCGAGCTGCTGCACCATACCGGCTCGCGCGTCCGCTTTCGGTGCGGCCAACAGCGATGCTTTGACCATGCGTTTGGTAACTTGTAAAACGCGGCCGCAACCGTCGATTTCGGCGGTTAAGCCGGTGTTGGCCGCGGCAAGCAAAGGTCGGCGATTTTCAACAGCGCAAAAGATCGAACACGCCAAGTGATGATCAAGGATCGATGAACCCCAAAACCAGCTATCGTTGGTCACGTTGATAAGAACATCGGGAGCTTGGTTCGCGCGCGCCAGATTTCGAACTTGCCACGAAGTGAACTCTGGCAGCATGCTTTCGAAGCAGATGTTCGGAGCGATCTTGCCGCCTGCGACATCGAAGCATTTTAAGCTCTCGCCGGGTTGCACGGAACCGAGTTGAAAAGCGTCGGCGAGAAATTGCAAGACTGGTCCCAGCGGAATGTATTCACCAAACATTACCAAGTGGATCTTGTCGTAGCGATCTCGATATTCGCCTGATGGATCGACCAAGATAGCTGAATTGAATTGTTTGGTTTCGTCGCTGGTGATCAGGAACGCATCGCATCCCAGCAACAGGTGCGGCCGATCTTGGATCGCTTGCGCGGGTGGCTCCATCAGGCTTTCGTTTCGTGCCGCAGCAAGCACGCGTTTAACTTTCGTTTCGAACTCCGTAGCGGTGCGTTGCTTGTAATACGCAAGTTGGTCGAGCGTGATGCTGGCGTCGCGTTTCTTAAGATCCGATGGCACTTCGTTCCCGAGCTGAATTTGAGTCCAAGGCGCGCCGGCGGTAAACGTCGATTCGGGCCACACGACTAGATCGCTGATGCCGTGTTCACGAGCCGCCTCGCGGGTTAAATCTAAATATTTGCCCCACGCGATAACTGAGCGGTTCGGGTCGGAGTCGAAAATTGTGGGTGTGTTTTCCTGGAGAAGAGTTACTTTTAGAAGAGGTTCCGTGGCGGCATACATTTTGTCGGCTTGTTGCAAGCGCCACCAGCCGTAGCTCAGACTGGCGATTATCAAAGTTGTTGCCACTGCAACTGGGACTGCTGCTGAGCGCAGCTCGTGATTGCGATAACCATTCCAGAGCTGGAACAAAGTGACGCTGACTGACATGATCAGAAAGCTAATGCCGTAACCTCCGAGCTGGTCGGAAATTTGAATCAGGATTGGTAAGTGAGCTTGCGAGTGGCCTAGTTGGCTGGCGGCATAGCCGGTGATGATGAAGCAACGCGCGACTTCGAGCCCGACCCAAACAACGGGTGCAGCGACGGCGAGCGGAACGCGCCATTGGTGGCGGAGAGTTCGCGTTATGCCAACAAACAATGGAATGTAGATCGCAAGGTATACCGAGAGTGCGATCCATCCGAAAATGAGCGCCCAAAATGCGAGGCGGATTCCTTGAAGGTTCAGCAGCCAAAACAGTAAGCCGGAAAGGTAAATCACCAGATAGCCGCGGCGGTTTGGCGAAGCTTTGCGTTCGATCAAAGCGAGCCAACCGATAGGCGCGAACCAAGCTAAAAAGCTCGCTCCAACCGGCGCGAAACTCGCCCAAAGCGCCAGCCCGCTCAGAAATGCTGGAAGCGCAACGTAAGCGGCGGAGACGCCAGGAACATTGGACGCTGGCGTTTTTGGAGTCGAAATCGGTACTTCGACACGTGCTGACTTTGACTTCCTTGTCCGTTTCATCATATTTTCCAAAATTTTGGTGAGCCCTTGAGATTGCACTTATCCCAATGCGAGCTAGCGAGTTTAAGCGAATCGTAGCGGTCTTAAGTTTCAGTGTACAGCGGACTTCTGTTCAGCGAGTGATGCGTTCGTGATCGATACCTTTTTCGAAAACGGCTCTGCGACTAGTATGGGGGCTCCTGGGTGTCAATTCGCGAGGTTGAGCTGGGACAATTCATCAACACGGAACGCAAGGAACGACCGCTTCATGTTATGTGTGACGATTGGCCGTCAGCGCCATAAATATATGGTTGCTGAGTATTTGCATTTGTCTGACATCGGTGCCGACTTGGTTGAAATGCGGTTGGATTACATCGGTCGGTCGATTGATTTGCGACGGTTGTTGGCGGAGCGACGAGCGCCGATGCTGATTACTTGCCGACGTCGCGAGGATGGCGGACGTTGGGACAAGACTGAGCAAGAGCGGCTGATGATTCTTCGCAGTGTGATCGCTTCTGGAGTCGAGTACGTCGACTTGGAAGAGGATATCGCGGCAGCCATCCCGCGTTATGGAAAAACGAAACGCATCGTCAGCTTGCACAACTTTGAAGAGACGCCCGGGAACTTGGAAGAGATCCACGCGCGGCTGGCTGCGCTGGATGCGGACATCGTCAAAATCGCCACGATGGCGAATAGTTTCACCGACAGCATCCGCATGTTGCGTTTGCTGGAGGAAGTGAAAGTGCCGACGATTGGGCTGTGCATGGGCGAGTTGGGTGCGGTGACGCGTATTCTCGGTTTGAGTCTCGGGTCGCCGTTTACGTATACAGCTCT
>JBGSOM010000064.1:0-23729 GCA_041739135.1 Pirellulaceae bacterium | reverse complement strand
TCAGCCGCATCTTCGGGGATGCTGATGTCGAACTCTTCTTCGAGCTCCATTACCAATTCAACCGTATCAAGCGAGTCGGCTCCAAGGTCGTTCACGAAATGCGTTTCGCGAGTGATCTTGTCTTTTTCCACGCCTAATTGATCAGCCACAATATCAACCACTCGTTCCTCAACGGATGCCATTTTTGCACAACTCCCGAAACTTTTTTGTATCTAGCCTAAATCCGGCCACGTAGCCGAAGCACTGCTTTTCGAATCAGCCAACTGAATTGCTGCCTCTATTGCTGTCTCTCAGAATCTGAGAATCCAGAAGATAGAAGATTTTAACAAAATCGGTCAAGTGAGGTAGCCTGATTACGCTAAAGGTATTTGGGAAGCTTTTTGCTTCCAACCTACGCCTTTTGGCAAATCGTCGGTTCCTACGCTATTTAACAAGTCATCCCACCGTCGACTACAATCACCTGACCAGTGATGTAGCTGGCCGCTGAACTGGCCAGGAACAGAACTGCACCGGCAACGTCATCCGGCGTTCCAAACCGGTTCGCAGGAATTCGCGACTTGACCGTTTTGATCAGATCTTCCCCTAGCGCCTCCGTCATTTCGCTCTCGATAAAACCAGGAGCGACTGCGTTGATCGTTACTTTCCGCTTGCTCAACTCTTTCGCTAAGCTCTGCGTCAAACCGATCATCCCGGCCTTCGAAGCCGAGTAATTGGTTTGCCCTGCGTTACCGACGATTCCCGAGACGCTCGCCATGTTAATGATTCGACCGTATTTGTTCGACATCATCAGCATCGAAGCGGCCCGCGAAAACAGGAAGCAGCTGGTCAGATTCGTTTGAATGACATCATCCCATTGCTGGTCAGTCATGCGTGGGAGCAGCCTATCGCGGGTGATTCCAGCGTTGTTAACCAGGATATCCAGCTTGCCGCCGCGATTGGTTGTGATTTTTGCGAACAGCTCCGCGACGCTTTCACGATTGGCTACGTCGCAGGCATGCGCCTCTGCTTCGCCGCCCCCAGCTACGATTTCATCGACGGTGGATGCAAGTTTTTCAGCGTTTCGTGCGACGCACAGCACTTTCGCGCCGCTCAGCCCCAGCCGCACTGCACAGGCTTTGCCCAGCCCCTGCGACGCGCCAGTTACCATGGCAATCTGGCCACTCAAATCGACTTTAATTCCGAAATCACTGCTCATGTCACGCTTCCGTTTGATTGCTTGTTAAGTTATGGGCACTGGGCCAGTTTGTCGGCACCTGGGCTATCGCCTGCTCAGTCACTAATGTTCTCGCAAGCCGCTTTGCGATCGACTCGCTTTAAAGTTCCCGCAAGCACGCGACCGGCTCCGATTTCGATGAACTGATCGACGCCAGTTGCGATCAGGTTCTTCAACGTCGCTTCCCACAGCACCGGCGAAACGACTTGGCGACTCAGCAGCTCGATGAACTCTTTTGGCTCAGTATGCGGCGCCGCGTCGACGTTCGAGTAGACCGGAACACGCGTCGCCTGAAACGGGACTTTCGCGAGCGCTTCTTCCAGTTTCGCCACGGCTGGTAGCATGATCGGAGTATGAAAAGCTCCAGCGACTTGCAAGCGAATCGCTTTCATCGCGCCCGCTTCGACGCTCGCCAGCTCAGCGGCTTCGACCGCCAGCGTGTGTCCAGAAATTGCGATGTTTCCGGGGCACAGCAGATTTGCAACTAAAGCGTACGAATCTGGCGACGAAACACTTTTGCAAACCTCTTCCAGCTTCGCTGGGTCCAATCCGATCACGCTGCTCATGCTGCTCGGAACCGCATCGGCCGCTGCCTGCATCGCTTGACCACGCAACTGTACCAGCTTCACACCATCGGCGAAACTCACTCCGCCCGCCGCTGCAACGGCTGTGTATTCACCGAGACTCAGACCCGCGACACCAACGACGCTTGACCACAATCCCGGCCGCTCTTCTTCCAGTTGTTTCAGAGCAGCAAAGGCGTGAACGAACAGCGCAGGTTGACTGAATTCCGTCCGACTCAATTGGTCAGTCGGTCCTTCGCGACACAGTTTCAGCAGGTCGAAACCAAGAATTTCGCTCGCTTCAGCAAACAACTCGGATGCCACTGAACTGCGCGCGACTAAGTCCGCGCCCATTCCAACGACCTGCGCTCCTTGGCCAGGAAACATCAACACGGTCGGCAATTTGAATTCTCCCGCTTGACCACGCTACGCGCGTCAACAAAACAAGGACGGCTGACAAGCCGTCCTCGAAACTGATTTCACAAGCAGCAATTCTGCAGCCAAAAAGCCCAATGGAAAAGCCACAAGCTCAATGGCAACGCCACGAGCCCGATGGCTTAGCTTGCGTCTTCCATGTCGACAACAACACGTCCCATGTAGTAGCCACATTTGGGGCATACGGCATGCGTGGGAACGACAGTGCTGCACTGTGGACAGAAACCGGTTTGTTTGGGTTTCTTGTGGTGGTGCGAACGTCGCTTGTTTGTGCGTGAATTGGAGTGGCGCCGTTTTGGAACAGCCATGGCCCCGAACCCTTAAGTAATTGCGTATTCTTTAGTTGGCTTCCGTGTTCAACCAGCTCATTCCACGAGCTTCCAGCCAGTCATGAAGGTTCGCAAGTTAAGCGGTGAACCACTTTTTGTCAACGGATGCTTTGGTTGCATTGCAGTAAAATATCGCATTGCAACTGAAAATCAACTCGCTAGAACGCGCAATTTGCCCTTTTAGAACTAGCGAAGTTCGGTAAACTTTAGGCAGCCGATGAGGTTCGAGATCTGTCTGAATGGTGATTGATTGGCTGGTTTGCCCAATTTCTTCGGAAAATCTCTACGCATTGGATGGCCGAGTTTGCACGACTCGGTCCGCGGTTGTCCGGGGAAACGAAGTGTTTTTCCAATTTCCGACCGTGTATGGGCAAGCACAAAATAGTGCTGAAGAGTCGCCGACGAGCGACTCGATCGTCTTGCTTGAATGATTAAGATCGCCAGCCGGTTGGTTCCCAACTACGTCGATCGAACTCACTTTTCGCCAACTATTAGCTTACGAGTTGGCTTGATGAGTTCGTTGACTCAGCGGGTTGCCAATACGCGGTGGTCAGTCGTTTTGCAAGAGCTGTCGTCTAAATGTTCGACCTTTATGGTTTCGAATGCGACGATTGGCTTGCCTGGGTTAAAGCCGATTTCATAGAAGCCGTTTTGAACAGTATGACGAACACGACCGTGGATCAATCGATCGAAATTTCTGAAGACACCACCCCCGAATTCCGCTTTCTGGATCTGGAACTCAGCCGTGATGTGCAACAAGCCATCATGATGTCCGGATACACGTCGCCGACGCCGATCCAAGCCGAAATCATTCCTTTCATGTTGGCTGGGCGCGATGTTATCGGCCAAGCACAAACAGGGACCGGAAAGACAGCAGCGTTCGCGCTGCCAATCTTGTCGCGACTGGACGCAGGCGCTGAGGGACCTCAAGTTCTTGTGCTCGCACCAACCCGCGAACTGGCCACTCAAGTTGCCAAGTCGTTCGAAACGTACGCAGTCTGCATGCCGGACTTTCGCGTAGCTGCGATCTTTGGTGGTCAAGATTATGACGTTCAGTTTCGTGCACTGCGCCGCGGAGTGCATGTCGTTGTCGGAACGCCTGGTCGAGTGATCGATCACCTTAAGCGCGGCACACTGAACCTCGATTCGCTCAAGTGTCTGGTGCTTGACGAAGCTGACGAGATGCTCAACATGGGTTTCCAAGAGGACGTTGAGTTCATTTTGGATAAATGCCCCGAGGAAAAGCAGGTGGCTTTGTTCTCCGCGACGATGCCCGACCCGATTCGTCGCATCGCTGAAAAGCATCTCCAAGACCCAGCTCACATTACGATTCGTCGCAACACCAATACGGCTGAGTCGATTCAGCAGCGTTGTGTGTTCGTGCCAGAGCGCGAGAAGATGGACTTGCTGGCGCGGATGCTGGAAGCGGAAACGACCGACGGCGTGATCGTCTTCACCAAGACAAAAGACTCGACCATTACTGTCGCAGAACACCTGAGCAAGCTGGGCTTTGCCGCAGCCGCACTCAACGGTGACTTGCCTCAGAAACAACGTCAACGCACGGTTGATCAGTTGAAATCTGGTCAGTTGAATATCATCGTTGCTACCGACGTCGCCGCTCGCGGGCTCGATGTGCAGCGTATCAGTCACGTGTTCAATTACGACCTGCCTCACGATAGCGAATCGTATATCCATCGTATCGGCCGAACCGGACGCGCGGGCCGCAGCGGTGTGGCGATTATTTTCTTGACGCCTCCGCAACGCGGCAAACTGCGCTTGATCGAGCGTGCAACGAAGCAAACGATCGAGTTGGTGAATCGCCCGTCTGTGAAAGAGATCAACGCCAGCCGCATGGTGCGATTTAAGGAGCAATTGAAGTCGGCGATGGAGTCGCAGGATCTGAGCTTCTTTCAAACGGTCGTAAACGAAGTCGCCGCAGAGTCTGGCAAGTCGCTGGACCTGGTGGCTGCTGCGGTTGCGCAGATCGCACAAGGCAACCGACCTTTCTTGCTGAAAGACGAACCCAAGCGTGAGACCGAGCGTTGGGATCGCGATGATCGTCGCGAACGCGAGCCAAGTGAACGTCGCGGTGCGGGACG
Source organism: Pirellulaceae bacterium (assembly GCA_041739135.1). Taxonomy (GTDB): domain Bacteria; phylum Planctomycetota; class Planctomycetia; order Pirellulales; family Pirellulaceae; genus Aureliella. The sequence goes on along the minus strand of JBGSOM010000064.1, from coordinate 19,090 downwards.
GCAACGTTTCGAAGACGAGCGCGCTGGTCGCTCAGGCGGTCGTGAACGCCGCGTCGGCGGTCCACCTCGCCCCGGCATGCTGCGTTACCGAATCGAAGTTGGCCACGCCGATGGCGTTCGTCCAGGTAACATCGTCGGAGCGATCGCTAACGAAGGCGGTATCAGCGGTTCGGAGATCGGCCCGATCGATATCCGCGACAGCTACAGCACGATCGATCTTCCAGACACCATGAACGCGTCTGCAATTCAAACCCTGCGACGCACTTGGGTCTCCGGAAAACAATTGCGTTTGCGTCCGCTGGGCAGCGAAGATCGTCCGACGACCGTTCGCTCGGGCGGCAGCTCCAGTGGCCCTCGAAAACCAAAGCAGTTCGCCAAAAACCGCTAAGTTTAAGCTCGATGTTCAAGTGCTAATTGAACGGTACTTGACGGTACTGGCACCGAAGCCGCGTTCTGCCATCCAGTGATGATTAACTGAGCCGAACGCGGTCGGTTTTGCACCGAACTTTACTAAACAACTCAAACAGAACTTCCCTCGAGTCTACAGATGTCGAACTTTGCAGTGCGTCGTGTTGCGATTGGCGGAGACCATGCCGGTTACTCAATGAAAAGCATGCTGGTCAAGTTCCTGCAGGCTGAGGGCATGGAAGTTGTCGACTGCGGCACTTGCGACGAATCACCAGCCGATTTTCCCGACTTCGCGGAGAAAGTTGCGGTCGAGTTACTGTCGAAAAATGTCGATCGCGGCATTTTAGTTTGCGGCAGCGGAGTGGGCGTTAGCGTGGCTGCCAACAAGATCCCCGGCATCTTCGCTAGCCTCTGTCACGATAGTTATTCTGCTCACCAAGGCGTCGAGCACGATGATATGAATGTCCTGTGCATCGGAGCTCGTGTGATCGGACCTGAAATTGCCATGGAAGTCGTTCGTTCCTTTCTAGGCGCAAAGTACACTCCGCAAGCACGTCATGCAAAACGCGTCGAAAAAATACTCGACTTGCAACGCCGCGCCGCCGCTGGCGATTTCGATCGTTTCTAAAGACGCCAGTGCCCAGTCGCCCGAACAGTTTTTACGTTGAACTTTTGAGAGTTAACTGAATGTTTCGCAGCCAAGAAACCAATCCGAGTTCGCCCGCCGCTCCAGCCACAGCCGCTCCGGCCGCAGACCTGCAAGGCAAGGCTGAGTCGACCAACGATTTTTCTGTGATAGAAAACTCGCAAGTTGAAGGAGCCGCGGCGAGCAAACCAGTTAACGAAGCTGCGAAGCCCGAGAAGTCAGACTCGCAAACCGCTGCACAGACTACATCCAAAACAGAAGCGCCAGCCAAGCAGGCTCCCAGCCAATCAGAAACACCACCACCCAGCAACTTCGCGATGTTTCTGATGTGGTTGCCCTTTGTGGTCGCGATGGGCTTGTGGCTGTACCTGCGCGGCCGCAATCAAGCCGCTGAACGCGCCCGTGCAGAAGCCCTCATCGCTGCGACCAAGAAAGCGAAAAAGTCATCGCGCTCGCAAAACGCTCCCGTAAAAATGGACGACGCGACCGGCAATTCAATTCAATCTGCGAGTTCTACTTCCAACTTCGGTGGCTCGTCCAACAAGTCGAGTTCAAAGAAGAAAAAGAAGGACAAGCAAAAGAAGAAGCAACCGGCCAACTCGGGCGCTAACTCAGGCGCAAACTCTGGTGCAGCGGTTAGTAAGGCAGCGAGCGCTCTGCGAACTCAAGCGGCGTTAGCTCCCCAACTTGCCGCGAACGCTGCCAACGAATCGCTCGCAGCGACGCGCGACGACAAACCAACTGTTGCAACTCCATCGGTGAACAAAGCGATTTTCGAACCGCTTCGCAAAGTTACGGAAACGAAGGCTGTCGCTACGGATGCGAACACCGAATTTGATGCGACCGATGGTGACAGCGAACTTAGAGATGCTCAGGACGCCGCGTTGGTGCGCAAGCGACGTTCGGCGCCACCACCGGTAATAGTCACGACGCCGACAAAAGTTAGCAGCGGAAGATTTGAGAAACTCAACGTTCCTGCCGCCAGCGCCGGCGTCGGAGCCAATGCAAGTCGCTGGCCAGCAGAAGCCGCTCGCCCAGTCGCACCGGTCCGAGTCGCGCATGTCGATGAAGACCCCGAATCGAAAACGTCCTCCACGAAATCAAACATGGCCAAATCGACCGCAGCCAAACCAGCGGCGAATCGATCAGCTCCGCAGTCGCCCGTGACCGGCAGAGGACTTGGTGCTTTCGTCAAAGTGAACAAACCGGCTGAGCCCACTACGGTCGCGACTCCATCCGATCACGAAAACAACTCAGCGGCGAATGACGGTGCAAGTTCGACGGACGAATCAACTCACGGCAACAACGCTTAGAATCTTGGCGACTGAAAGTCGCCACCACTTATTCTTTGCATTCCATTTGATTTGATCACGGAGGATCTGCTCTTGAATCGTCACGTCGCAAGCGCCGCGTACATAACTGGCGGTATCTGCATTTCCGCGATTGGACTCGAGTGCTTCCTGCTACCCAATCGTTTCATCGATGGTGGCGTGACGGGCATCTCGATGCTTATCGCTCACGTCGTCGGCATGCCGCTGTCGTTTTTTCTTGTGCTGGTCAACGCGCCTTTTCTCGCGTTTGGATATCGCCACGTTGGCCGCGAATTCGCGTTGAAGAGCTTCATTGCTATCGTCGCGTTGGCGCTGTTGCTCGCCGTGTTTCCTCTGCCCGTTGCAACGAGTGACAAGTTGCTCGCTGCCGTGTTCGGTGGGTTCTTCGTGGGAGCCGGAGTGGGGCTAGCGATGCGCGGCGGCGGCGTGCTGGACGGAACAGAAATTCTGGCAGTGGTGCTTAGCAAACGCACGTTTGCAACTGTGGGCGAGATCATCATGGCATTGAACATTGTGATCTTTTTGATCGCCGCTTGGTTTCTTGGCGTCGAACCCGCGCTGTACTCGATGCTCACTTACTTCACTGCCACCAAGACAATCGATTACTTCCTGCACGGCTTCGAAGCGTACAACGGCGTGATGATCGTGTCGCGCAAACACGAACTGATTCGCTTGTCGATTCTCGCCGAAATGGGCCGCGGCGTAACCGCTTTCAAAGCCAGTGGAGGTTACACGGAAGTCGAGCAAGTTGTGTTGTACTGCGTCGTCACTCGATTGGAATTGACCAAGCTCGATCGCATCGTTCGAGCTCGCGATGAATCCGCTTTCGTCGTCACTTCGCCCATCCAAGATGTTAATGGCGGAGTTGTCAAACGCCGCTCGTTTCACTGATTTTTGGAGCAAGCGCTACATCAACCTAATTTCAACTGGTGGCGCACGATATCGAGACCTGTCTTAGCGATGCGCGCGGTCACGACTTCGGGATGTCCGCTGAGCGATCTGTGCTCGGTTTGCACTTGGTTTCCGTCTGCTGATTGCAAGCTGATTGCATAAACCACTTCGAAAACGCGGGATGATTCGGACAATTGCAACAGCGTAGGATAGACGCCGAAAGCGAGCCCAATGTCCGCGCCAAAGGTTACTCGTACTTTTTCGGCCAGCTCCGCGCACTGCGTCTCCGTAAACGCTTGTGTTCGCGCTCCATCGCCGTGCAACCACTGCATCGCTCGCTCTGCGCTTGGAAACGCCAGCCCGCCTGCGTAGTAGCTTCCAGCATTTTCGTTCGCTGCCGCCATCCAATCCGGGATCAAACTCGAAGCACCCACTTCGACACTTGCAAGCGTCATGCGCCGCGCGCTCAACATGCGCGCCACACAATGTTCGAGTTCATCGTCGCCGGATCCAAAGATCAAGTCACCGAGAGCCGCTTCAATCTCGTTGACCGTCGGCGCAATCAACTGCTGAAATTCTTCTTCCGTTTGACTTCGACCAGCGATGCGCAGTGTGATTGTCGCGCGACTGACCGTGATACCGACTGTCGGAATGCGCGATCTAGCGATCAACGTTGGCAATTTGACTTCAACGTCGCTTTCGCCAATTCCATAAAGCTTGATAGCGTGATAGCGCAGTACACCCAAGCTGCGCAGATCCATCTCAGATTCGATTCGCGGCGCCACCGACTCTTGCCACATCTGCTTCAGTTCGGCTGGCACGCCCGGCAAAGCGAACAAACGGCAACTTCTCTCGCCGTCCATCATCACTTTCAAATCGACACCCGGCGCCGTTCCATGCGGATTGGGAATCGGTTCGCTACCTTCAGGCAGGTAAGCTTGCACGCGATTGCGCTGCGGCATCGGTCGCTTTCGCTGAACGAACATCTGTTCGATGCGCTGCAGCGAGGGTTCGTGCAACACCAGCGGCCGCGAGAACGCTTGCGCCATCGCTTCGCGGGTTAAATCGTCGAGCGTTGGCCCTAGTCCGCCGGAGATGATCACGAAGCGCGAGCGCGCGGCGGCTTGCTGCAAGGCGTCAATATTTGTCGCTAGATCATCGCCCACCGTCGTGTGACGAACGGTTCGCACGCCGATCTCACCCAACTGCTGACTCAGCCACTGACTGTTCGTGTCCAGTCGCTGGCCGCTCGTCAGTTCATCCCCCACTGAAATCACTTCCGCATCAAACATGCTTTTCCTGAACTTACAACTTGTTATGAACCGTATTCCGTAAGCTCGATAACTTTAGCAGCAGCGAACTTTTCACGATACGGTCGATGCAAGGAGTGCTCTCAAGTTACTTGGTGGTGCTGAATGAAGTCGGGGACTATAGTTTCACTTCGAGTCGATGTATTCTCTAAACACCTGCCAACTCCGTCCCGCTCAACGCCTACCGAGTTTACGCCAAGGAGTTTTATGATGTCCAAAAGCTCTCTCATCGCTTGTTGCTTACTCAGTTTACAGATTGCCAGCGCAGCCCAATTCGTGCACGCGGCAGAACCCAAGCGTCCTAATATTTTGTTCGCTTTCGCGGACGACTGGGGGCGGTTTGCAAGTGTTTATGCGAAAGTCGAAGGAGCCGGAACGTTCAACGATCTGGTCAAGACGCCGAACTTTGATCGCATCGCAAGTGAAGGCGTTCTCTTTCGGCGAGCTTTTGTTTCGGCGCCCAGTTGCACGCCTTGCCGCAGCGCGCTGTTGTCCGGTCAGCACTTTTGGCGGACGGGCCGAGCTTCGATTTTGCGTGGAGCGGTTTGGGATTATTCGCAACCCGCGTTCCCGCTGCTGTTGAATGAGTCCGGTTACCACATCGGCGAATCTTATAAAGTGTGGAGCCCTGGTACGCCTGGCGATGCTCCCTTCGGCGCAGGTAAGTTCGCTTATGAAAAGGCCGGCGGTCGGTTTAATCAGTTTTCGCAGAACGTGACGAAGTTGGTCGCGCAAGGTAAAGAACTCGAACAAGCCAAGCAAGAAATCTACAACGAAGTTGCCAAGAACTTCGATGCGTTCTTAATCGCTAGGAAATCCGATGCACCGTTTTGTTATTGGTTCGGTCCGACCAATGTGCATCGCAAGTGGGTCAAGGGCTCGGGCAAAGCGCTGTGGAATATCGACCCCAACTCGCTGCAAGGAAAGCTCCCGCCGTACTTGCCCGACGTACCCGAAGTTCGCGAAGATCTAGCAGATTACATCGGCGAAGTCGCAGCCTTCGATGCAGCGCTGGGATTGCATATCAAACGTCTCGAGGAGATCGGGGAACTCGACAACACGCTGATCGTCGTCAGCGGCGATCATGGTGCGCCTGGTTTTCCCCACGGCAAGTGCAATCTTTACGACTTTGGTACCGGCGTCTCCCTGGCGATGCGCTGGGGCGGCGCGAAGGGCGGTCGCGTAGTCGATGACTTGGTAAGTCTGACTGACATTGCGCCAACATTTCTCGAAGTCGCCGGTTTGCCGATCCCTGAACGCATGACCGGTCGCAGTCTGTTGCCGATCTTGACCTCCGACAAAGCGGGCACTGTCGATCCGACGCGCGACGCTGTGTTCACGGGACGCGAGCGGCATGTCGAGAATGCACGAGCTGATTACACTCCGTATCCTCAACGCGCTATTCGCACCGCAGACCATCTATACATCATCAACTTTCGACCCGATCGCTGGCCGCTGGGCGATCCTTATGACCTCGATAGCGATATGCCGCCCACGGCGAGTGAACTGACGGAGAATACGCGAGCCTCGTTGCCTGACGAGGATTCAGGTCCATCGAAAGCTTGGCTGGTTGGCGTTCGCAATGATCCGAAGTGGAAAGCCCATTTCGATTGGGTTTACGGCAAGCGTCCGCGCGAGGAATTGTATGACTTGCGAAAGGATCCGCATCAGTCGAAGAACGTCGCAGCGGAACCAGCTTACGCAAGCGTTCGCATGGAACTGGAAAAGCGTCTGTTGAATGAACTGACAACCACCGGCGATCCACGGATGATTGAGGATGGAAAATTCTACGAGACGCCTCCGATGGCTGGTCCAGTTAGCGATGCGGAAGGCACCGCACGCCGGCGCAATCCTGCAAAAAAGAACCCCTCTCGCTGATCACCACCACCGTCTAACTTAAACCTCCCAGCGAAACGACTCGGGAGGGTTAAGATTGCCGTCCGACTTAACCCTCCCAGCGAACGCGTCCGGGAGGGTCGGCAATCGAGCCTTCAGCGAGATTGCCGGGGAGGGTTGCTCGCGGTAGCGCGGCATCAAAAAAAGCAACCCGCTCCAAATGTCTGCTCCCAAATCTCTGCTCTCAATGCAGTGCGCCCACCCAGCCACGCTATCGCGGGCTGAACCCTGACCCCCTGACCCTTCGAAACTGCGTTTGAGAGGGTTACGGAGTAAAGGTTTCGAGAATCGATGGACGTTTAAAGAAGCCTATCATGAAAAAACCATGTTGCTTGTGTTTCGTTGCAACTGTCCTCTCCCTGCAGAGCTTCGTTGGTGCTCAGCACGAAAGCACCAAGCCGTCAGTGGACCCGGTCGAGTTCGTCGACATTGGTTTCGAGAACGCGTCGCCGCTCTGGTACGAGTTCGATGAAGCTGGCACGGTTCAGATCCAACTGCTGTACGATCACGAGCGAGGTTCGCCGAATCGAGCTGCGGGTCACGTGCACTTTAAACTCGTCGGCGCGCCAGGTGCAACGGTCAACGTCGAACTGAACAATTTGACGAACGTCTGGAATGGCAAGAAGGCTTCAGTTGCACGCGAGTTGAAATCGGTGGTCATCTCGGAACTGGGCCGAGAGTGGAGTTCGATTGCAACAAACGTATCGGAAGACGATCGTGTTACTTTGCAAGTCACGTTGCCAGAATCTGGTTCGTTATTTGTGGCACGCGTCGAACCTTATCGTTTATCGGACTTGGACAGAATGCTGCAAACGGTGAAGGCGAATCCGCAAGCAACTGTTTCGAAGATCGGTGAAACTTGTGACGGGCGCGATCTGGATTTAATTCGGATCGGCAATGAAGCGGCTCCGTACCGGGTGTTCTTACGAGCTTGCGCGCATCCGTGGGAAGCGGGCGGCAATTGGATTCTCGAAGGGCTTGTTGCGCGGTTGCTGCAGGACGACGATTTCGCGCGACGCTGTCTGGATCGTTACTGCGTCTACATCTTGCCGATGGCGAACAAGGACGGAGTGGCTCGCGGTCGAACTCGATTCAACATGCAAGGCAAAGACCTGAATCGAAACTGGGATAAACCAGCTGATCCCGCTCTTGCACCCGAAAACGCAGCGCTCGAAAAGTGGCTGGAGCAACAAATTGAGCTGGGCAAGCCACCGCACTTGGCGATCGAGCTGCACAATGATGGCAGCGGCCGATTGCACATCAGTCGTCCGCCGATCCCGCAGTTGGATCAACACATCGAGCGCATGCGCACGCTCGAGTCACTGTTGCGACGCTACACTTGGTTCACAGAAGGCAGCACCGAGTCGGCGTTTCGCAACTCCGGGACGCTCGGCGACGGATGGCTCGAACGCTTCGGTATCGATGCCGTCGTTCACGAATTCAATTGTCATTGGATCGCGGGTTTGAACGAACGACCGCTTGCGAAACATTGGAAGCAGTACGGCGAGCAACTGACGTTGGTGCTGCACGATTATTTCGATGTCGTGCGTCCTTAACTCGTGGTTCAAATCCAGCACCAATTTGATTCGGCCCACGTTAAATCGGCACAGAGTTAAATCGGCACAGGGATTGCGAAGCTGCCTCGACGCAGTTCGCTCCCGATCGCTGTCTTGAAGCTGCGATCTGCTCGAGCATTTAACGCGTGTTGGAATCGCAGGTACACGGAAGAAGCTGGCACGTTGAAAGTAATCGAGCGGATTCGAAGCTCTCGTCGCTGTGAAGCTATGGCTTTTCCAGACTAGCTGCGGGAGCGAACTGTGTTCTTTACTTAGACGGGATCGTTATCACACGTTGCAAATCGCTGAAGCGTTTCGAAACAACTGCCGCAAATTACTCCGTGATCAAATCGCCCACGTTCAGCAAATCGATATCCGGAGGAAAATTGGATCGCTGCGGTAAATGTTGAAAAAATCCACTTCGCAGCTTGTGCACCACTTTCAGCGGCCGCAAGTCTTCGCGTGCGAACCTCTTCGGCAACACCATCCCGCGTTGGCTAAGAGCGAATTCGACTTGGCTTTTTCTGGGGCAATAGAGGATATCGCGAATGGAAAAAATGCCTGGATCGTTCGCCCCGTCCCTTGCAAGCAACTCCACCTGCTGACCGACTTGCAAATCAACTGCGTCAACTCGAACCCACATCGTCGGACGCACTCTGAACGACAACTCGCCATAATGCAACTGATAGAATGAACGGTCCCAGCGTGTACGATGAAAGACGCGACGACTTGGAATCAATCGAAGTGCGATCGACAGATCAGCAGCATGAATCCAACTTTGCCCTTCGGCAGGCCAAGTCAAATAGACTCCCCAGTCCGGAAGTTCAGGTCGGTAGCTTGTTTCATCAACCCGCGCACTCTCTGTGAAAGGTTCTTCGCGATTCATAGCTTACAACTGCAGTGAGTGTTAGAAGAAGTGGATCATCCCGAGCGTAACTGAATTGTGGTCCGATTTGAAGTCCTTGAGAACCGATTGCCATGGCAAATGAACGCGACGAACGGAAACATAATCCTTACGCGCCACCGCTCAGTTCGCTTCCACAGACTTCGGAAACGGAAAATCAACCGTTCAGCTACATTCCTGAACTGCACATTCTGGATCTGATTAACAGTCTCGCGAAAGACCCTATTCAAGTTCGCGGCCATCTTCCTGAACTCGCACACACGGGCGAGATTCGATCCGAGCCGGAAGCGATCAAAGTAGGCAGTGGTTTCAGGGTGTTCATGATTTTAGTGGGATTGATTAGCCTTACGCTGCTGTTGTTAGTGGACATGCGAGTGCTGGCGATCAGCATCTTGACCAGTGCCGCGATCGGACTGTTAACTGCTGCGAGATTTGCGAGAACGCGCGCCCCTGCACGACGACGTGCATCGATGACTTTACCCGCTGGCGAATACACTTGGCTGATCAGCGACGGCGGCATGTTGATTACAACTCCCAGTGCCGCGCAGTGGGCGATGCCGTGGAGTGTGATCGAGCGGCTGCAGTGTGACGCCGCTTGGTGGGAATGTTTAAGCCTGCATGATCAAGCTCCGCCCTGGCGAATGCCGTTGGATGCGATCAGTGGCGAAGATCTGATTCGATTTCAGCAAGTGGTCAATGCAGCGCAGATACTCGCCGCGGCACGCCGATCTCACCCAGTGTGTTTCGCCGAGCGAGTGGAGTGGACGCAAGAGATGGCGTTGCTCAGCGGCCTGAGTTGGTCCGTCTTGCACGAAGCTCCGCGTGTGTGGTGCGACATCCGTGGCTTGGTCTGCTCCCTGCCGCGAGCTGAAGTCGAGCAGTTGCCGGACGCAGTGGTTGTCAAGGATCTCGAAACGGATTGGGCGGTTGTCCTGCCCGTCGAACCCGGCAGCTTAACACGTTAGTTTCGATACCGAATTCCATGCCGATCATTGATCGACAGCTACGTTGTGACCGACCTCCCGCAAGACGACTGCGGCGAGTACAATCGGGCTCCCAATTAACCTGTACAATCTCGACCGTCCATTTAGCCTCTCCGCCATGACACAACTGAACAAATACAGCCAACGTATTACGCAACCCAAAAGCCAAGGCGCTTCCCAAGCGATGCTTTATGCAACTGGCATGAAGCCCGAGGACATGCAGAAAGCGCAAGTGGGTATCGGCAGCGTCTGGTACGACGGCAACTCTTGCAACATGCATCTCAATAAGTTGTCTGACGCAGTCAAAGAAGGCGTGCAGAAAGTCGGCTTAGTCGGTATGCGGTTCAATACCGTCGGCGTGAGTGATGGCATCTCGATGGGCACCGACGGGATGAGTTTCTCGCTCCAGTCGCGCGACCTTATCGCGGACTCTATCGAAACCATTATGGGCGGCCAGTGGTATGACGGCTTGATTGCGTTGCCTGGCTGCGACAAGAACATGCCCGGTTGCTTGATCGCTATGGGGCGCTTGAATCGTCCAGCCTTGATGGTCTACGGTGGCACCATCCGTCCTGGTAAATGGAATGGTCAATCACTCGATATCGTTTCGGCGTTTCAGTGTTACGGACAGTATCTTTCCGGTGAGATCACCGACGAAGAACGCGAAGAGATCGTTCGCAAGTCATGTCCAGGCGCGGGCGCATGCGGCGGTATGTACACCGCGAACACCATGGCATCTGCAATCGAAGCTCTCGGTATGTCGCTGCCCTACAGCGCATCGATCCCGGCGGAAGACCCAGCGAAGATCGACGAATGCCATCGCGCTGGCGCAGCGATCTTAAAGCTGCTTGAACTGGATTTGAAACCGCGAGACATCATGACGCGTCAAGCTTTCGAGAATGCGATGACGGTCGTAATCGCGCTCGGCGGCTCAACCAACGCCGTGCTGCACTTAATTGCTATGGCTCGCAGTGTGGATGTACAACTGACGATCGATGACTTCCAAGCCGTCAGTGATCGTGTGCCTTACTTGGCAGACCTCAAACCTAGCGGTCGATTCGTTCAGGAAGATTTGCACTCCGTGGGCGGTACACCTGCCGCGATGAAGTACCTGCTAGAAAAGGGCTTCATGGACGGTTCGTGCATGACTGTGACCGGCAAAACACTGGCTGAAAATCTCGACGAGTGCGCACCTTTGAAAGCCGGGCAAAAAGTGGTTCAAACTGTCGAGAACGCAATCAAGCCAACTGGTCACATCCAGATCCTTCGCGGCAATCTCGCTCCCGAAGGCGCGGTCGCAAAGATCACCGGCAAAGAAGGACTTCAGTTCTGCGGCCCCGCCAAGTGTTTCGACAGCGAAGAAGACATGCTGCATGCTTTGGAAGAAAAACGCATTGGCAAAGGCGATGTGATTATCATTCGTTTCGAAGGTCCCAAAGGTGGTCCTGGAATGCCAGAAATGTTGACGCCGACCTCAGCCATCATGGGCGCGGGACTGGGCAGCGATGTGGCGTTGATCACCGATGGCAGATTCAGCGGTGGTTCGCACGGCTTCATCGTCGGCCACGTCACGCCAGAAGCACAAGAAGGTGGCCCGATCGCGTTGGTTCAAGATGGCGACCAAGTCACAATCGATGCCGACACGAATCGCCTGGACTTTTCTGTGTCGGATGCAGAGATCGCCAAACGTCGCGCCGCCTGGAAAGCACCACCTTTAAAGGTCACTCGCGGAACGCTGTACAAGTACATCAAGAACGTGAAGAGCGCTTCGGAAGGTTGCGTTACGGACGAATAATCTGTCTGAAGCGGCAGCACAATCGAAAAGATGCGTTAAAAGCGATCGAACGTGCTATTCGCTTCAGCCGGAGCACCTGAGCGTGCTTGACATACCGCAATCGCAAGTCAAAGTGGTAGAGTACGTGTCGGTTCGAATCAGATACCTCAGGAATACGCATGTCGACCGGAACTGAAACTCCTCCCAAACCCGCTAACTTTGCGTTCGGCGTGCTCGAAACCAAAGGTTGGACGCCCGCAATTGTGGCGCTCGACGCGATGGAAAAAGCCGCCTCGATTCGAGTATGGCAAGTTGAACTTAACGACATGCTCGGCACTTGCGTGAAGATTGTCGGCTCTGTCGATTCAGTTTCCGCAGCGATTGCGGCTGGCCGATTGGTCGCTGACCAAATGCAAGGCTCACCCGCTTCTTCGACGGTTATCCCGCGCATGAGCGCTGGCGGTTTCCAAGGTATCGACAGCAAAGTTGAATACAATCCGCTGATTCAACAGAACGTCGTCAAACAGCTTTCTGACAACCCTTTTGAAATGAATGACAAGGCTACCAACGTGAGTTCAGAACCTGTACAAGCTCTTGGTTTCATCGAGACCCAAGGTTTTACCGCTGTCTTCGAAGCGATCGACACCGCCTGCAAAGCGGCTCAAGTTGATGTCGTTGGCAAAGAGAAACTTGGCGGTGGCTATGTGACGATCGTCATCCGCGGTGACGTTGCCGCCGTGCGCGCTGCCGTTGACGCTGCAAAGCCAAAGATCGAAGGCCTCGGCAAGTTGATCGCCGCTCACGTAATCGCGCGGCCGAGCCAATCCGTAATGGCATTACTGCCTAAGTAACCAGCAGACGCCGCAAGCGACCTACAGTTTCCAAACCCAGTTGCGATGTTGTCCGAGCGGATCGTCAATTTCAGGCGGTTCGTCGGGCGTTTGCTTCGTGTTCGACAGCAGACTGAATCCCCAGACGGTCGCACTGCTGCCATCTTCGCTCACTCGATAACCGAACGGCTTGCCACCGATCGGTTCCAATTCCGCAGCATTCACGCCCAGCTTCGAAACCGCTGCAATGACTCCAGAAGTTTCAGCCGGCAACTTTCCAGTCTTGCTGCGATACAACTGAATCGCCACCGCAAGCATCGCTAGGCGACGCTCCATTTCTCGGTTCGCGACAACGGCAATGCGAGCCGTTATCGGAATCAGAGCTGTAGGTGCTAATGCTTTAGCCGAGCCGCGACTCCCGAATCCTAAGTCTTCAATTTCACCTTGCACTTGTTTGCCGACACGAAAAAAACCGTCGGGGTCATCCAGCGGAGCAGCCTCCAAGCGATCCAGTAGTTCGAGCGTCGCAAGGCGAACACTTGGCGATCCGAAAGCGAAGTACGTCAATCCTTGCTTTGTCGCGAGTGAATCGAGCGCTGTCTGCAGCATTCCGCGCTCGCCTTGAACTGCCAACTTGAATCGCTCGTTCAGCGGTTCGAAGGAGCGAAGCACTTCGATCGTCTGCACCAATTGCACTTCGTTCAATGCGCGTTGCTCGACGGCTGTCTTGACGATGTCGAGCGCGGCTATCTCAGCCGAGCCACTAACCGCCATCGACATCATCGACGGTTCGCCTTCCAGCACTTTCGGTATTGCGAGCAGGCTGCGCGCATCTTCAACTGCGGCAGCCGGCGCGTTGTAACGTAGCGCGGCCAAAGCTTCGAAGTGCAAGAGCCTCACGGCGAATTGAATCCCATCGTGCGCTTCACTGCTACCCTTGCCCTGTTCATCGAACTGCAACGGAAAGAATACTGCACGACCTTTCAAAGCCAACTTGCGCAATCGATCTCGAATAGCTTTTGTTTCACCGAGAAACTTGCGCACTTCGGCGTCCGTCTGCCATTCTTCACCGCGCGGCGGGATACGGTTCGCTTCACCTTCCATTGTTCCGACAATAGGTAGCGTGGACGATGCGATACGCAAGTCAGGCTCTGATAGCTCGGTGAACAACGCTCGCCACTCAGATGTTAACGCGTCGTCGGTTCGCTCCTCGTGAAGTTGTTTCACGCTCGCCGCATCGACGGCCTTCCCCGCCGTAGCCAACTCAGCAAGTTTCGCTTTCAGCGCGCTCTGTTGCGACTGCACATGCAACACGCGCCAACCGACCATCCCAACCGCCAATAACAACACGATCGCGCAGCCACTTAGTACCAGCCGTAGCCACTTGCTGCCCGAACTCGATCGCCTGCTGACGCCTGTTTCCACTGTTGCCATAAATTTTCACCAAACAATCCCAACAAGAATAATCTTTACACAAAGTTGATTTCGAAAATCGATTACTTACCGCGCAACATATCCCGAAGGGCATCACGAATAGGGCGGCGGCCGGGTTCTGGTGTAGATGGCTCGGTTTCAGCCGACTCTTTTGCCGCTTCTTTAGCCGCGCGGCGCCGTTCCCTTAGCTCCTGGATCAGATCCGTTGCCGCAGAAATGGCTTGATCAGCATCGCCGCCAGCCAATCCTTCGAGCGCGCCCAAAACCGCTGCAGTGCCGGGAGCTTCTTCCGTAAGTTGTCCGCGAATCAAGCCAATCAACTCAGCCGAGTCGCCTCGCATCACGCTCCACTCAACCACAGGTTCATGCAACGTGCCGCCGATCGGTACGTTGATCTTGGGCACACCCAACTGCTTCACTGAGTCGCGTCGCGCGAGCTGTTCGACCGGAACGGGCACGCCAAGCACCAGCGCTAATCGCTGATCCGATAAACCAACCGAACCAGCCGACTCCAACTGCAACCGCGGATCGATTCGTGGCAATCCAACTTGCAACCCTGAGTGCGTCACCTGAGCATCGCGTAGTCCAACTGCGATCTGCGATCCATCGACGAAAACAAACTCATGCTGCGGTTCGCGACCACGCAGCTTGGCGATGAAATCGAGCACGTTCACAATGGCAGGATCGTTCGGGCCGCTGCGGACAGTATGCAAAGTCAATTTCGCATCGCCAGTGGACTGAATCGGAGCGTCGAGCGGCACTTCGATCGCGTCGATATCGAGCGATACTCGGCCATCAAACCAAGCGGACTCAGCGAGCAACGGTACCGCGTGTCCTAACCCCAAATCGATCAACTCCGGAGTTAACTCGACCTCCTTCAGCACCTGCGCGGGCGCGATCTTTAAACGCGATGGCCCATCAGCCGACAGATATTGCACATCCAAGTCGAAAGGCGGAATCACTACCAATTGTTCCGTATCGCGCGAGACCTTTGCAGATGCCTCAATCACCGCGACTTGAACATCAAATCGCAATTTGCCCAGCGAACCTGGATCGCGCTTGGGTTCGAGATCTGGTTCCCCTGAATCCCCCGCCGCCTTCGTCTTCCCCTCAATCGCTTTGATGAACCGCGTCAGGTTCGTTGAATCTTCCAACAACCTCACATCGACAACAGGTCGCACAATTTCAATTCGTCCAACTCGGCGACCACCGATCAAATAACCGAAAAGACCGCGATCGGTCCGAAGCTCATCGACAGAAATCAATGAAGTTCCATCCGACTGCTTCACTTCGATGCCAGTGAACTTCAGCGGACTGAACCAGCGCAACCGAACACTTTCGACGCTCAACGCAAAATCATCAGCCGCTAAACGATTGACGAGCGGCTGGTAGATCCACTTCGTTCCAAGGACGGTGGGCAAGACGAGCACGCCGATGAGCAGCAGTAGAAAGCCGCCAAGCACCCCGATCGCAACTTTTTTAATTCGTCGACTCAAGATGCTTCACCTCAATCACAGGCTATACATTTTTCTTCTTGCGCGATTCTTCAATCAGACCCAGTGTATAGAGTTTGCCTTTTCCCGCGCCAGGACAAACTTCGCAAGTCGATTCCCAATCCGATTCGCTGTGAAGATTGGAATTCCAAAATGGCCAAGTACGACACTGAATCGGTCGACCATCATAAGCTAAACACTTCCGAGTTTCAGGATCCAGCAATATGCAGTCGCCGTCAGAATATTCTACTAGACTAAATCGTGGCCCAACGCGGCGAATAAATCGATCTCGGAAAGTTTCTAACTCCATTTCCATGGCTTTCGCCAGCTCTACGATTTCAGCTTCATCAACCCACACGTATCCCGGCGCTCCGCTGCAGCAATCGCCACATTGTGTGCAGGTAAATCGCAAACCGTCTTTATACCAGGGCTGTTTCATGTTCGAAGTTCTTATTTCTCTGTATCAATATTTTCAGCGTTACCTGTGATGCACCGCAGCGCATTCAACACCGCTTGCACATCCGCGGCAGTAGATTCGTGCCCAAGACTTAATCGCAACGTTCCGCCTGCCGACGTGCCAGTAAAGTTATGAACCAGCGCCGCGCAATGCAATCCAGCTCGTACCTCAATGCCAAAATTTGCATCGAGCACCGTTGCCAAATCATGACTGTCCCAGCCGTCGACGATCAGGCTGACCACGGGAATCATCGTTTCGCTTTCCTCAGCGCCAACCAATGTGACACCCGGCATCGCACGCAATCCGGTCAGCAGTTCACGCAAAAGTGCTCGCCACGCTTGCGATGTATCGGCTTCACGAGCGGCAACAGCGACCGATACGATACCCGGTAAATTCAGATTGCCAACTTCAACACTTTGCGGCCAACTTGGCAACACATCGATCAACTCGCTGGCGCTGCCCGTACCGCCAGTCATCAATGGCCGCAGTTCAGTTTGATAGGGCGGCGACACATACAACAAACCTGTCCCCGACCAAGCTCGCAGTCCTTTATGTGCCGCCGCTGCGAGCACATCGATTCCCAAAGCGTTGACATCGATTGGCAAGTAGCCCAACGTTTGCGATGCATCGACCATTAAGCCGATCTTTCGCGCTTGTGCAATTCTTGCGATCGGTTCCATTGCTTGCACTGCGCCGGTCACGTTCGAAGCATGACCGGTAATAATCCAGCGAGTTTTCTCGCAGATCGCCGACTGTAACTTCGAGGAATCGACTGAGCCGTCCGCGTTGCAATCGACCACCGATAGAGTGATTCGACCAGTCGAAGCTAGCTGCGACAGAGGCCTGAGTACGCTGTTGTGCTCCATCGCAGTTGTCACCAAGTGATCGCCCTCGCGCAGCAAACCGTGCAGCGCGGCGTTGAGTGCGTGCGTTCCGCTGTTGCAAAACGCAATACAATTCGGACTCGACGCTTTTAGCAGCCTTGCAACCGCGAAGCGTGCGTCCGTTAACCAGCGGTCGGCAAGCTGCGCGCTTCGGTACGATCCGCGCCCGCTCGTCGCGCCACATTGCTCAATGAACTCGATCGCAGCCTGCGTTGCGCTCGCCAACTTCGGCCAGCTCGTCGCAGCATTATCGAGATAGATTCGTCGACTCGATTCGTTCATCCACTCAACCGCCAATCCGATACATCGCGCGTTCCGGCGGTTGAAACTCAGCTTCGCCAATCCCGTGCGCTGCATGTTTGTGTTGAACACAGTCGCTCAACATCTGCCTGACCGACTTGCAAACGGCCTGGGCATCGTCGCCCGATAGCAACGTTCCGACATCCCATTCTTGATGACCAAATAGACAATTACGCAGCCGCCCCTCTGCCGTCAATCGCAAGCGATCACAATTTCCGCAGAACGGTCGAGTCACCGAGTCGATGAAGCCTACGACGCCTTGGCCGTCTGCAAACTCATAGTCCGTCGCTGGTTGGCTCGCATCATGAACTTGCATCGGTCGCAGCGGACCGTAATGGGAACTGAGCACGCGTCGCAGTTCGTCGCCCGACACGACACGCTGCTCCTGCCACGCTCGCTCAGCATCCAATGGCATGAACTCGATAAACCGCAATGGTAAGTGCTGTGCACGTGCAAATTCGGCTAACGGAATCACATCGTCAAAATTCACTTCGCGCAAAATCAATGCGTTCAATCGAACTCGCAGTCCCGGAAACGCCTTCGTCGCTTCGATTCCTTCGAGCACACTGAGCAAGCCTTCGCGTCTGGCGAGCCGCTTGAATGTCGCCGAGTTCAACGTATCCAGACTAATGTTAACACGCTTGAGGCCAGCCTTCACCAGTTCCGGAAGTTGCTTCGAAAGCAGCATTCCGTTGGTCGTAATCGCTAGGTCATCGATCTTCTCAATTCGCGCTATTCGCCCGGTCAAGTCGCAGAGATTCGGTCGCATCAGAGGTTCGCCGCCCGTAATGCGAATCTTGTTTATCCCCATCTCCGCAACGATTCGCACCAACTGTTCAATACGATCGAACGACAGCAATCGCTGCTGCGGTAAAAACGTCGCGCCCTCCGCAGGCATGCAATACTGACATCGAATATTGCAAACGTCCGTGACACTAATTCGCAGCGCTCGATGAAGCCGCCCGAATCGATCAACCAGCCTATTACTCTGGTCCTCAATCGCAGTTTGAGTGGTCGTCATGCGTGAGCGTAGGATCTGCAGATCGCTCATTGCTGTGCCGCTTGTTGCTGCTGATTGTGCTGAAGGGCAGTAGGCTGAACGTCAGTTGCCTGCACAGCATGACCTGCCTGCACAGCATGACCTGCCGGCGCAGTATGACCTGCCGGCACAGAATTTTGCAGGTTGGTGTGGTCGCAACTGCAACTGCCCGCTGTCGGGTGAATCCACTTCGATCCGTGCTGTACGTAATGTTCACGCTTCCAGATCGGTACGCGGTGCTTCAATTCATCGATCAACCATTTCGCCGCTTCAAACGCTTCTGATCGATGCGGGCAAGCGACGATGACGGCAACGCTCGGCTCCATCACATCCACGCGTCCAATGCGATGCACGATCACGACTTTTCGAAGCGGCCAACGCTTGCAAGCCGAACTTTCGAGCTCCGCCATTTTTTGCATCGCCAACTGTTCGTACGCTTCATACTCAAGATAAGCCGTCTCAACTTCGCCAGTCCATTGCCGAGTCGTACCCACGAACATCACTTGAGCTCCGCACTCCGGATCGCTTGCCAGCGTCAGCAGCCTGTTCAAATCAATCGGTTGCGAAGTAATTTCGATCATGAATCAGCGTTCTAACTTGACGGATGTCACACGCATCGAAGTCGACAGGAGCCGCGGGTCAACAACGAAAGCCACGATTATAAGCCAATCACGAGCCTAAGGCGCTAGCCGATTTCCTGCCTGTAAGAACAACATGCGTTTCCCTAAAAAAAACTAAATTCTCGGCTAGCGCTTCGTTCCAATTGGATTTTAGAGTTAGTCGTTTCTGCTGGAACGAAGCACTAGTAACTGTTCCTGCACGCGGAGTGTATTCCATCCGTGGGACCACTATGTCATCCGTGGTCGTAGTTTGTGCTAGATCGCAACGGAAGCCTGACCACGGATGGCATGGCGGTCCCACGGATAAAGGCTGAGGCAGGGCGGGTTAATGCAA
>JBGSOM010000037.1:0-22907 GCA_041739135.1 Pirellulaceae bacterium | reverse complement strand
AGCTTCCGAATGCGTGAACGCAGCAGCTCGCATCCCTCGATTCCCCAGCCCATCAATCCCTGGACCGGCCGCAATTATCCGCAACCATTGACCAAAGGCAAGCTGCGCCTATCATTCCAACGACCTTCAAAGCACTGGTATTGGCACCTCCAAAGAAACGCATACCCTTCAACGAGCAGTTCGTTGGATGAATCATTAACTTTTCTCGTTGCAAGGAGAACAATATGAAGTCAGAGTGCATCCTTTTGGTCACCGGGGTAGTATGACTATGTAGTTCGGCTGGTACCGCGATCGCTCAACCGCCGACCCAGAGCAGAATGGCTGTCGAACTCGTGTATTGCTGGGAGATCGAAGACATCCCTTGCAATACCCATCCCGTGAAACTTTGTGATGAAGTACAGTGTAAAGAACTGAAACCCGAGGAATTGGAGAGTGAACAGAATGGAAGCGGTGCCACTGACACTGTGAATATTGTTGCCTGTCCACCTGGCACGAATCAAATTAGACGAGATGCGAATGGTGACGGAAACAATTACCCTGTTTGGCGTCCATCCTATATCTCCAATTTCGGCCATATGACTTTCAACAAGGTAGGTGAAGTAGATTGCACTCTGGAGACACCCTGCTCATCAGGCGATTGCGCCCTGGGACGAAACGGCAAGTATGTTTGCCAGAAAGACGCAGTAGCTGTCGAGCGAAAGGTCGCTAAACCTGTCGTACAAGGAGTTAATCGCTGCGTTCTTTTCGAAAAGGATCAGTCAGAGTGATGCGTTGGGAAAGATCTTTATGGATGTCACTGGCGTTGCTTTTCGTAACAACGACTATCTACGCTCAAGAGGCGAGAAGTTACCTGAGTGCCGCCGTCAAGAACTCGGAAGCGATGGACCGGTTTGATGTTGTTTGCTCCTCCCAGGTAACACATCAATACTCTGACGAACATTTTGAGCAGATATCCCAGCGTTGGAGGCACGCTGCGGACTTTGCCGCCGGAAGGCACCTAAGTGCTTTCAAGCAAGAAATCCAAAAAGTCACGCCAGGAATCAAACCTGAGCGAAGCTTAATCCTGCGTTCGATGCTTGTCAGCAATGAATTGACGGCAGATTACGACATGAGTTCAGGACTTCGCAATCGACCCGGCGCATCCGTCGAATACATGCTAATGCTGTCAGATGTCCTGGACGTTCGGTTACTTGGGTTAATGGATCGACCCTGCACATACGGAGGGAACCGTTACTCGTTTTCCGAATGGTCAACGTCGTTGCTGGCAAGCTCGCACGTCGAACTAGAACGGCAAGTAGGGGAGGACATATTCGTTGTAATCCTAAATGATTTTGACAAACCTTGGTATCGATTTCGAATCGACACGGAAACATTGACCATTGAACGCGTTAGCACAATTAATGCAGATGGCTCAGTCTTTCGATCTATCGATTTGGATTGGAAGGAAAAGAACGGCCTATTTGTGCCGGTGGAATGCAGACTACGTTGGAATTCAGCAAAACAATTTGAGGGGAAATGGAAGCGGTGCGAATCGACACAAATCATCCGCTTTGACTGGCGGAAATGTAACGAGAAAATCTCATTTGATACATTGATTCCTGAATCTTTAAATGACCCTAAACAATTGGAACTATTCCTCGCCCCGGAAGGCAGAGCAGACCTCTGATGCGGGGAGAAACTGAGTAGTACTGGCCGCCGATGTTAGACTAACCCAACAGTTTGCCTAACACATTGCCATGCACATCAGTCAGCCGATAGTCGCGACCCTGGAAACGGTAGGTCAGCCGCGTGTGATCCATGCCAAGCAGATGTAGGATGGTTGCCTGCAGATCGTGAACGTGTACCGGATTCTCCGTGATACCAAAACCAAGTTCATCCGTCGTGCCGTAATCCAACCCACCTTTCACACCGCCACCCGCCATCCACATCGTAAAACAATCTGGATAATGATCGCGACCTAAGACTTCACTCTTCGCAGTCCGCCCCTCACGAAATGGCGTCCTTCCGAACTCACCACCCCACACAATCAGCGTATCATCCAGCATCCCGCGCTGTCGCAGGTCTTCAATCAACGCAGCCACTGGCTTGTCCATCGTCTCGCACTTCTTGGTCAAGCCGTCGCCGATCCCTTCGCCCGCTCCAGTGCCGTGGAAATCCCAGCCCCAGTCGAACAACTGCACGAAACGAACTCCTGACTCAACCAATCGCCTCGCAAGCAAGCAGTTATTCGCAAGGCTGCTCTCACCCGGTTTGGCACCGTAGGCTTCAAGCGTTTGTTGCGACTCGCGCGTGATGTCCATCACTTCGGGAACACTTGTCTGCATCCGATAAGCCAACTCATACTGCGAGATGCGAGTCTGAGTTTCAGGGTGCCCCATCATGTGAGCTTGCAGTGAATTCAACTCACCAAGTGCATCGAGAGTCATGCGCCGCAGTTTTGCATCCATGCCAGGTGGATTCGAAGCGAACAGCACCGGTTCGCCCTTCGATCGACACTGCACACCTTGATGAATGCTGGGCAAGAAACCGCTACCAAACGAACTGCGACCACCGTTCGGCTGCACACCGCTCGAGATCAACACTACGAAAGCAGGCAGATCTTCATTCTCGGAACCCAGTCCATAGGTCACCCAAGACCCCATCGACGGACGTCCCGCGCGCGGCGAACCGGTGTAAATCAGCAACTCTGCCGGCGCATGATTAAACTGGTCCGTGTGCATCGAATGCACCACACACATCTCATCGGCCACGCGTTGCAAATTCGGAATCGCCGCCGACATCCACATGCCGTTCTTGCCAACTTGCTTGAACGGTTGCGGCGTCCCCAGCAACTTTGGCACACCCGATGTAAACGCGAACTCGCGACCTTTCAAAAACGATGCCGGACAATCTTCACCCGATCGCTTCACCAACTCCGGCTTGTAATCAAACAGATCCAAGTTCGGTGGAGAACCCGTCATATGCAAATAGATGACACGTTTGGCGCGCGGCGCAAAATGTGTCTTAGCTGGCGACAACTCTTCTTTGGCTTGCGCGCTTCCGGACAGCAAACTGCTCGCCGCAATCGCCCCCAAGCCGAGCGACCCTTGCTGAAGAAAGTATCGGCGAGTTCGCAGTTGCAGTTGTTCAAGTGCGGGATTCATCGTCATCTACCTCTTCATCAAGACTTCGTCCAAGTTCAACAAAACATTGCAAACCGCCGTCCAAGCAGCTTGCTCGACTGCGTCGACACCTTCAGGCAAAGCGCCAATAGGTTCCGTCGCCAACTTCTTCGCCGCCTCAGGATTCGCAGCCAATTCCGTGCGAGCACCTTCGAGCAATCGCGCTAACGGATTCAACTCATCGAGAGTTGCTTCACGAGAAGTGCAAAGCTCAAAAGCGGCTCGCAGACGATCTGCATCCGACTTCAACTGAGGGGAGTGAAGAATAACTCGCCGCGCGAGAGCCTGTGCGGCTTCCACAAAGCCTGGATCGTTCAGCGTAACAAGCGCCTGCAACGGAGTGTTCGTGCTATCACGGCGCAATGTACATACTTCGCGACTGGGCGCATCAAAAGTTGCCATCGACGGATACGGGTTCGATCGCCGCCATGTTGTATAAACGCCGCGTCGATAGCGATCCTCGCCTTCGCTTGTCATCCAATCAGTGCCGGACCCAAACGCGGCCGTTAGCCCCAAATTAGGTTGCGGTGGACGCACCGACGAACCGTACATCTTGCAGGCTAGTAAACCGCTGATTGATAACGCCTGATCCCGCACCATCTCCGCACTCAGCCGCACGCGAGGCCCGCGCGCGAGCCAGATATTATCCTTGTCAGCCTGCAAACCCTCGGCGGTTACTTGCGAAGTCTGTCGATAGGTCTCACTAGTCACCAATAATTTCAGCATCCGTTTGCTATCCCAACCTTCATCCATAAACTCACACGCCAACCAGTCCAATAACTCCGGGTGAGTTGGCGCGTCACCTTGCGATCCAAACTCTTCGCTTGTGCGAACGATACCTAACCCAAACAACGATTCCCACAACCGATTCACCCACACTCGCGCCGTTAAAGGATTGCGTCGATCGACCAACCACTTAGCAAGCTCCAAACGATTGACGAGCGAAGACACTGACCGGTCCGCTGCAGTCTCTGGCAACGAATGAAACACTTGCGGCACTCCCGCGGTAACTTTTGGTCCAAGGGACTTGTAGTTGCCGCGCAGCTGCACATACGTTTCGCGATTCGATTTCGATTCCAGCTCACGTAAAATCGGCACGCTGGTTTCCGGTTTCAGGGCAGCTAGACGCGACTGCAAATCAGCAAGCTCTTTGCGCGGTCCATCGTTTGAACGTGCGAGGTGTTTTGCAATGAATGTTGCCAGCTTCGCTTGATCGTCCGCCGACCGTTCACCACTCGTCGTTGCTTGAATACGTTGCAACTCAGGTGACAACATCGACCAATTGCGAGCCGTAGAATCGCAACTAATCAGTACTTCGAAACTGCCCAGCAGATGATGGCGATGCGTCGAACCGTGCTGCAATTGGAGCCGTAGTCGTCCAGTTCGATCAATCGACATCGGTTGCTTTGCGATCGTAACGAGCAAATGCGACTTGTCGATCTGACCTCCGACCGCCCAACCACTTGCTTTGTCGCCATCTACCACCTTGCCAGCATCAAAATCCGGTTGCGAGAAATCGGCATACGCTTCGTGCAATGGGATAGCTAGACTCTCTTGAAACTGCAACTGCTTGTTCGACTTTGGACCTTCAGCGATAGTCTGCTTAGAAACCTCTTTGCGATCGGCGTCCAATAAGATCACCTCCACGCCACTCAGGCGATTTTGCAGTTTGTTATCCGTACGATTCCAAACCACAATCTGCTCTATCGGCAATTCGCTCATTAGATCCAATTCCCACCAAGGGTCTTTGCTATTGGCGGTGTGCGTAGTTGTGTTCTTCTTGAAGTCACCATCCGTCTTATCATCGATCGCACGTTTTGCTTCAGCCTCATAATCCGTCGAACTCTGCGTGGCTTGACCGGCACGTGCGACGTTCTTTCCGACTGAGAAAACTTGCACCTCAGCCAACGACAAAATGCGATTTTCGCCCGGCAGCTCGATGCGCACAAAACGCGCTTTCGGCAATGGATTCGCATCGCTCACATCAGGTAGCAGCGTGGCAGAAACGTTCGTCAACACGAAATTTCCGCCCTCACTCAATCCCGATCCACCTCCTGGCAAATCAGTTCGAGGCAGGGTGCGGAGCGCGATCGATTCGATCTTCTTGCCAATCAAACTCGACGGCACTTCGAACTGCAAAATGTAATTGTCACTAACAATGTTGTTGCCGATCGGTTTGACAACGACTGGACCCGCGGGATCGATTGCAAAGTCGCTTTTGCTCGACGACTCGCCACTGATTGGCTTAAGCGTTTGCCAACTCGGCGCTCGCAACTTTGCATCCCACTCCGTAAACTCGGATAACGCTTCCGGCGAAGTTCGATCCATCTGCGATTGCAGTTCTTCAATCCGTTTCTGCCAAGCGGTACGATTGCGATTCTGTTCAGCAGTGTATAGCTCAATCGTCGGACTTTCGTCGCGTCGGTCAGCGTCTTGCGACTGATTGAAGATCGCGAACAGTTTAAAATACTCTTCGTGCGTAAACGGATCGTATTTGTGCGTGTGGCATTGAGCACAGCTAACCGTGACGCCCATCCACACCGCCATCGTTGTATTAACTCGGTCAACGATCGCGACATTGCGAAACTCTTCGTCGTTCGTTCCACCTTCGTTGTTCGTCAGCGTGTTGCGATGAAAAGCGGTCGCGACCAATTGCGATTCAGTGGGGTTCGGTAACAGGTCTCCAGCCAGTTGCTCCACAGTGAATTGGTCAAGCGGCATATTTTCGTTTAGCGCGTTGATGACCCAATCGCGATAAGCCCAAATCGTTCGCGGGGGATCGTCTGCGTATCCGGCGGAGTCGGCGTAGCGAGCGAGGTCCAGCCACTTGCGAGCCCAATGTTCTCCGTACGCCGGCGAAGCCAATAAGCGATCCACTTCGCGCTCGTACGCATCTGGCCTCGAATCCGTTTCGAACCTTCGCACTTCGTTAACTGTCGGCGGCAAGCCAACCAAGTCTAGGCTCAATCGCCGCAGCAACTCGGCCTTCGTCGCGGGTTGCGAAGGCGTCATGCCCATCGACTGCAACTTGGCCAGAACAAATCGATCCACCGGATGCCTTTCCCATCGCGGACTCAATTGCGGTATTGCGTCGGGAACACTTGCCGAAGGCACTACAGGACGTTGCGGAGCGACGAACGACCAATGCTGATCCAATTGCGCGCCGTCACGTATCCACTGCTCAATCAACTTGATTTCGTCAGGTGTCAGCCTTGCTCCGAATTCAGGAGGCGGCATCCGTTCGCTTTCATCCTCAACAAGTATCCGACGAATCATTTCGCTTTGCGACAGATCGCCCGCAACGATCGGCGTTTTGCCAGAATCGGCTGGAACGAATGCTGACTTAGGATCGTCAAGCCGAAAGCCGCCTCCGCGCTCCTCTTCATCTGGCCCGTGGCAAGCGAAACAACGATTCGACAACAATGATCGAACTTGCCTCGTCAAGTTGTCGTCGGCGCGCAGGACTGTCGTCGAAACTAGCACGATGACTAAAGAGGTGTGCATCCAAAGCGAATTAAACATGGCTGTGTACCAGTTGTCGGGTGGGATTCGAAAGGCAGGAACGAGACATCCATCAAGTTTTGGCTCCACTTCATTCTACATTCTACTCGATCGAAAACCTTCCGCTAACACACCGTTCTGAAAACCCACAATCGCCTGCATTCGAGTCGGCCGTGCACGAAAACAGCCAGCATCGAAATGCTGGCTGTGTGCGTTTTTATAAGGTCCAGTGCGGCTTTAGCCGAAGCGGATTAGTTGCTCTCGACAAGTGTGTCCGAATCGCTCAATTCGCAGTCCACTTCAGTTCGAATCTCGCTAACTTCAAGCAGCGTTTGCTCTTCTTCAGTCAGTTTGACGTAGCCCAAACCGCGGATGACTTCGAGGATTTCACTGCAAGTCGGAAACATGCGACCGCTCGATCGTTTGTAGGCGTCTAAAGCGTGCATGAATAGAACTTCTTCGTCGCTGTACTCGCGCTCACAAGTCGTCGGGTCGATTTGACGACGGCGTTGCTTCTTACGACGTGGAGCCGAATCGTCAGCAATCGGTGCAGCAGTAGGTTCGGTAGCAGTGTTTTCGTTGCGACGAGCCTTGAAGCGGCGATCCATTTGAACTTCTGATTCACCGATTTTGCTGGACTTAGGCATAACGTTTTCCTCGGGAGCAACTGGATAGATGAGTTACTGAGTCAGTCGTTTGACCGTGTACTGCTGAGTTGTTCACAGACTTAGCCAAACTTCTGATTTCGATGAGGAAATGTACACCGCCCTCCCGACCTTGCCGGTAAACCTTTAGTTTTCCGAGTAGAGAAACCTGCACGAACAGCGAAAGAGTTTTGGAAGTACTGAATTTAACGATCATCGCGGTTAGAAAAAAGGGCCGCAACTTACGCTGCAGCCCTTCAAAATCTCTACCCGGCATTAAAGCACATTACTTGTGCTATTTTCCGGTCTTGGCTTTAAATTCCTCCGCTGATAGTTTCTTCAACTCTGCGTTCTCTAGAACCACCCAGCCGCCATCCGAACCGGAAGAGGACTTGTACGCGATAACCTCAGCATTTTCACCGATCCCTTCGCGAATCCCCTTTCCCCAAACGACGACGAGAGAGTCGTCGTTCACTCCCGCCACAGCCGCTGGATAGCGTCCTTCAAATTCGGCGAGGTCCGATTTCTTTTTTAGGGTCGGACCAGAACCCGCTGCCTCAACGAGAAGGTCGCGCAACTGGTTAAGTCCATCCCCAGCTTCCGTCTCTTGCTTGGGTGTGGAACCAGAATTGGCGCCACAACCGATTTGCAAGACAAGGACCAAACATAAAAGCAATAATCGCATGCAAACTCCAATGACTGAATGGAAACTACTCTTGAATCACAGCGACTTCGCCCGCAGCGCGGCTACCTGTTGCTTGCCAAACCGCAAAATCGACGGTTTCAGACAGGAAACGAACAGAGCCATCTGCGTAACAAGCATTAACGCCGCCGGTGTGGGCACTGGATGCCGCAATGTGTTGCTGAACGAAAGATGTTGTTCCGCAGTTATATCGCTGCGTTGCCAAGGAAGACACTTTCTTGTTCCAGTTCGGTGGCAACGTGTGAGTGTATACAAAGTTGATAGGCAAGTTACGGTAGTACTGATGCCCGGTGTATCTCAGCCACGAACTGGTTGTCGAATTACCATTCGGCAAGCATTGAGGGATGGTCCTGCCGTCAACTAACTGAGCGCCAGTGAACGCTGACGTTGAATTGAACATCGTTGTGTTGTCGTACTGATTGGTTGCATTAAAGACCAACCCACCACGAAGTACTTCCGCAAACATGGCGGTGTTGCTCGTACCATCGGTGATCTCAGCGATTCTTGGTCCTTTCAATAATGTTCCCGCAGCAGCACTTGCCTTTGCGAAAATACCATCGATCAATGTTCCTCCTCGCAAATTAGCACCACCAATGCACGCCATGTAGTTTTGCCGACCGGCGGCAGGCTGACCCGAGAACTGATAGACAGCTGACGATGGATCAGACGGACATAAATACGAAGGCACATCGTAGTAGCGTGCGTTGGCGTTCGCACCAGTTTTCGTTGGAATTCCAGGTGCAATCGGGGCATCCGAGTTGACGTTGTAATTGTGGTCAAACTGATTCGCCTTATTCGCCTGCTCAAGGTAAGCCAATACCAACGCCTGCGGAGTCGCTCCAGACGTGTAGGTTGTAGGCACACCAGACGCGTTAGGGAGTACCACCGAGTGCTCACGTGGTGGGAAGTACTTCATCGCACTTTCAAAGTTGTGAGTTGCAAGTCCAACCTGCTTCAGGTTGTTCGAACATTGCATGCGTCGCGCTGCTTCGCGAGCGGCTTGAACGGCGGGAAGCAAAAGACCAACCAAAATTCCGATGATGGCAATAACCACCAACAACTCAACCAGTGTAAAACCTTGTCGACGTAAGACCATAAGAAAATCTCCGTTATGAAAGCAACAAACCAAAACTAAAGATTCAGAAAGTAATGGTAAGCGCAACACAACGGAAGGGAAAGCTTCTGGTCATGCGATCGGCGTGGATTTTTTCCAGTAATAGAAGCGCACCGCCGCTTCGAGGGAGGCGCAGCGCCTTGCCTGCCATGTGTCGCAAAACGCCGGAAGAAGAAGTGCGCCCCATTAATGCGACTGGGCGTGAAAAAGGCCCCCCGTTAGCATTCAGCGTCCTTCGGCTGCCCACTTTTTCAGGCGGGCCACGTCGGTTGCGGTCGCAGCCCAGCGTTCTTCGAGCTGTTCCTCGGGGCGGTGATCGATGTGCTCCATGTGCAAAGAGATCGGACCCTCAAAACCGTCTCGAACCAAACGATCCCATAACGGTTTCGCGCGTCCATCACCCAGCGGTACATTCACTGCCTTCCCTTCGATCCACTGGAAGTCCTTCGCGAACACCGCGCCGATGCGACTCCTGATCGCTTGATAAGCCGCCGGCCAACTCTCACTCAGTTCATGCGTGGTGTGGCATAGATCGATCGCGACGGAAATGTGCTTCGGTGCAATCTCTTGTAATACGTCGAGCAGATCCCAGAGCGCTGCACCAACGTAAGCGGCGCCCGCATGGTTTTGATAGAGAGCCGTAACTCCACTCGCTTCACACAACTTTCCAAGCTCGGCTGCCTCACGCGCGAATTGCTCTAACTGCGGCAGCACGGGCTTCGAAAGATCGTATCGATAGTAGGCCATCCGCAGATAAGGGATCTTCTCTTTCGCCAGCGTCTTCAAGTACTTCTCCGACGACGCGTCCGCTCGGTTGATATCGCTGGTCGCAATGATCACTCGCTGTTCATACTTCGCGAGCGACTCGCAGAAGCGAGGCAATTCCGACTCCAGCTTTTCAGGCTCAATCTGCCCACCCTTGCGCAAGGTGGCTTCCAAGCCTTGCACGCCAATCGATTGCAGTCGCTTACCTAACTGGTCGATCGCCATCGTTTGCAGCGGTTTGGCGAACACCGCAATCGGGTGCGAGTCTTCGGCCAGCTCCGGCAAATGCGCTCGCGCCGCGCTACCCAACGATGCGATGCAACCCGCAGCAACCGCACTCGAAACAAACCCGCGGCGATCAATCATTTCAGACCCCTAAAAAATCGAATCGACTAGCGCTTTAAAGATGCGCGAATCACATCAGGCCGATTTGTTGTGATTCCGATCGCGCCCAGCTTTTGAAAATACTCTGCATCACTTGGATCGTCGACTGTCCATACATGAAACTCCTTCAAACCGCTGGCCTTAAGTTGTGCGATGAACTCTTCGGTGACCACTTCGCGGTTGCCCTGCGTCCCCAGTCCGTCGGCGCCGCTTGACTTGAGCGTCTCCGCGACAGTTTCACGCGTCGGCGACCACTGCCCTGTTGTCTTATCTTGCTTGTAACCAGTCAGCCAGTGCACTTTGATACCCGGCAAGACTCGCTTGCACTCGGCCACTGTGTCGGCGTTGAAGCAGATGATCAGCATTCGCTGCTCGTCCGCTTTGTACTTCTCCAGTTCGGTCTTCAAGTACGGAACAATTTCGGGGCCAGTCTTCAGTTCAATGATGAACTTCTTGTCGGACGGAATGCTTTTAAGTACTTCAGCAAATGTCGGCAGCGGCTCACCGGCAAACGCGTCTGACTTCCACTTTCCGTATTCGAGCGTGCGCAGTTGCTCAAGCGTCGAATCCGCGACCAGCAGCTTCTTTCCACCAGTCCGCTTCGTATCCTTGTCGTGTATGCAGACAATCTGCTGATCCTTGGTCACATAAAAATCGCCTTCAACTCCGTCAGCTCCCAGTTTCCAAGCCAAGTTGAACGCAGCCATGGTGTTTTCCGGCGCGTCAAACGACGCACCCCGATGCGCGACAATCATCTGAGCATCAGCACGTGTGTTTGAAGAAACGAATATTGCAAGAGCGATTACAAAACATCGGAGGCTCATTCGGGTTCTCTTAGATTGCGAGGAACAGGTGACAGTACGTTTTGACGAATGTTGTAAACGCACTCTCGACAAAGTTTAACGTCCTAACGCTGCGAAATCGCGCGGTGCAATCTTTGTTCACACAGAATTCATATCTGCGAGTTGCGTTATGGCGGATCATAGCCGCCGCGAGTAAACGGATGGCAGCGCAAGATGCGCAGCCCGCCGCGAAAGATACCTCGCAGCACGCCGTACTTTTGAATCGCTTGAACCGTGTACTCGCTGCACGTCGGTTGATAGCGACAGCTAGATCCCAACAGCGGTGAAATCCCACGTTGATAGAACCGAACGCAACCGATCGCAATCCGCTCTGGAAGACTCAACAACCACTTCATCGCAGACTCCCATCATCCTCGCAATTGTCGATCCACTCGCTTCAACAACCGATAAAGCGATTCTGCGATCGCGCGAGAGTCAGCACGAGCGTCGCGTCGCGGCCGCACAATAATATCCAGCCCGTTTGGCAGCACACTTCGCTGCCTGCGAAACGCTTCGCGAATGCAGCGCTTCCAGTAATTGCGAGTCGGTGAGTTGCCGACTTTTTTGGAAATGCTCAAGCCAATGCGACTGTACGTTCGTTCCGTTCGAATCGCGTGCACGACCAGAGTACGATCTGCTTCCACGCGCCCTTTATCGAACACTGTCGCAAACTCTTCGCGCCCGCTCAGTCGCAACAACTTCGGAAAACGTTCACCGCTTAGTTTCGCTGAACAAATCGCTGCATCGAAGCTGGAGCTAACCTGATTACCAGATAAGTCCGGCGCGAGGGGCTTCGGAATAGAGTCGCTCGATGCGCTCGATCGCTTGTCGGGATTCATCATCGAGTTGCTCTGGCAATTTGATTTGCAGTTCTACGTACAGGTCGCCTGCGCCGCCTTTGGAATCACGAACTCCTTGGCCTTTTACTCGCAACCTTTTTCCGCTGCTGCTGCCAGCAGGAATGGTCAGCGACATCGTACCGCCGGGCGTTGGCAGATCCACTTTGGCTCCAATCGCCGCTTCTCCCAACGTGACAGGCAATCGCAATTCCAGGTTCTGCCCGACGCGTTTGAAGTAGGGATGATTCGCGACAGTAATCGTAATCAACAGATCGCCCGCAGGCCCGCCGTTGGGTGAAGGTTCGCCTTGGCCGCGCAGCCGTATCTTCTTGCCGCTTTCAACACCCGCGGGAATCTTTACCTGCAGATTGTCGTGCTTTCCGCTGCGATGCACGTTGATGGTCGCTTGCCCACCCAACACCGCAGTATTGAATGGCACCGTCAGTTCAGCACTCAAATCCGATCCGGGCACGGGACCACGCGCTCGGCCACGGCCACGGCCTGCTCCCTGACCGCCAGCAAACTGCTTGAACAGATCGCCCAGGTCACCGCCAAACTGAAAACCCTCGGGTGCGCCGCCTTGAAAAATGTCTTCAAAGCCAAACCCAGCACCGCCACCACCGGCAGCTCGACCAGCAGCGACTTGTTCGTACTGATCACCGAACTGATCGTACAGCTTTCGCTTTTCAGGATCATTCAACGTGTCGTAAGCTTGTTGAATCTCTTTGAACTTATTCTGCGCCGCTTTGTCATCTGGATTTAAATCCGGATGATATTTGCGAGCCAGTTTGCGATACGACTTCTGTATTTCATCCGCAGAAGCGGTTCGAGAAACTTCAAGTACTTTGTAATAATCCTGGGCCATTGTTTGCATTTTTGCTCGGTTCGGGTCTTTGTCCAACGTCTGAAGTATATCGTGAATCCCCAAACTTTCAGTGCGTGCCAAGTTGACCGACTGATTTTGAACGTGGAGTGACGAGCAAACCTCGCGCCAAGCGGCGATACTCCGCCTCCGCCGCACGCATGCCAGCAAGCCTGGCGAATACCCTAGAAAAGCCTTCGAAACCGAACGAGATCAGCTCGGGGAGCACTCAAAACTCATTGGAAACGATCGAGGTTGTGGTGCAGCCAAGGCAACTGAATGCAAGGAAACTGGCTAAATGAGAGATTCCGGCTAACTCAGCGCCGCATATAGATATTGGGTTTCGCCGGAGCGATTGAGGTCGGCCGTGTCAAAGAGACCGTCGGCTCGTCATAGCTACGCGGGCCATCGCTGAGCGTCATGGGCGGAACATGCTGTGGGGTCAGTTGGCTGGCAAGTTCCGACTGGGCGACACTGAAGGAATCGCCTGCTGCGGCGTAACTTTCATCAGTTGCCGAAAGCGAACTTGAATCGCGCCCAGCTCGCGGAGCGGGTTTCATGCCATCAGGTCCGATACTCGCCAATTGTGGAGAGGAAATCGAGCTCGCAGCCTCGTTCCCAATTCGGTGCGCGATGCGGGCAAATTCATCGCGAACTTGCGGTTGAACTTTGGTCAGCTTCGCAGCCAAGATCTGCGCACCAGCCGGATTGCGTTCGCAAACTTGCGAAATCTGCGAAAGGAACTTAGCTGATTCGACAAAGTTGTAATCGGCTGTTTTACCCACCAGCGGCGACAAGGTCCGAGTCAACAGGTCGGCACCGAGATTGTCCAACTTGAGAAACACGTCCATGGAACCGTTGATCATCGACGTGCCATCCGGAGCCTTCACAATGCTGCTGTACAGAACGCAAACGCAACGACCGGTAATTTGGCGTGGAGCCATGCTACCTTTGTAAGCGCCTGTCCCATAGTAAATATGAATCTTTTCATTGCCGAATACGAGATCGCATTTGCAGGTCGTACCGACGCCGTCATCCGCCGTGAAGGTATAAGGCCCCGTTCGATTGACTTGAACTTTCGTAATTCCCATCACATCCCAAATGTTGACGAGAACTTCGGGGTAACGAACTAAGTGCTCGAACATCTGCGGATCGCAATCGATGTTCTGCGTCGGCATCCTTCGAAAGAAGCTCGGTTTGTCGACAACATCATTGACGAGCGACTGCGTTTCCCGATTCAGTTGCTGCATGGGAAGGCGACGAGTCGCATCCGCTTGCGTCTCACGACTGGAAGCGGGATCCGCTGCAAAGGGAACAGCGAAAGGTTCAGCAGCATGCGAATATGCAACACTCAGCATGACGTTCAGTAGTAACGCAAGCACCGCAGCAGTTCGAGCTGACGAAGCTCGAAACAGCGAACCGAATGCAGTGTGTAGACAGCATTGGCTTAGATTGGATTCAAGCAGCCTTGCGCGCATTAGCTGACTCGCGTGATCTTCGAAAAGTCCCCCGCCCCCAGAATCTGTTGCCGAAGCAAAAAACTCTAACTCTTCATTCGACACTCGACCGGGCAGAACCTCAGCGCAATTGTTAAGCCCCGCACAAGTTCGCAAATGATCTTGAGCTCAAGCTCGCAATCTGCGAAATCTTTAAAGTTGCTTGATAAAGCAGCGAGCGGTTTTCCCCACGCTTCATTCACTCAACTTTGCCTTCAACCATCATCACTTTTTAGGCCACGAGAACTCGGGGTTTTCGTCTATGCCAGCAACTAACCACCAAGTCGATCGACTTAGTTTGACATTTCGAGTGGAAGAACCGGCGCCGCGAAGCGGGTTACCCGGCGGGTGGTGGATCTGGTGTTTGCTCGGCATTGGAGTCGGACTGAGCGGATGGTTACTTAGCCGCCAGTTTCTGGCTGAGAAGTTGAGCGAAAAACTCGTGTCTGCAAAGTCGCGACCAGAAGCCATGCTCGCGCTCGAAGGTCTGCTGCTGCTCGATTCGAACGCCAGCCACGCGATCGTCGCCGGATTGCAAAACGAGGATTTTGCAGTTGCTCGAGCAGCATTTCGTGCCATCGAAGCTCAGATCGAACGTTGGCAACAGCTAACACCGAGCCAATCCAAATCGCGCATGCAGAAACTTGTGCAGTCGTTGTCGGAACTCTCCGACACCACGCCCTCAGAAAATCGAATCCTCGCCAGCAGCCTCGCGTCGCGAGTTTTCACGTTGTGTCTCGATCGCGATGAAGATGATCTAATGACGATCATGCAAACTTGCGAACAAATAATGCAGCGAGTCAGCACCGCTGGAATCTCTGCTGAACCAGATTCACGGCTCGCCAGTTTGTCAAATGCATCAACAGCGTATTCGATGAGCGATACGCCGCCCCAGTCTGAACTGATCAGCCCGCAAGTAAGCCCGGAAGTAAGCCTGCAAACGCCTGAAA
Source organism: Pirellulaceae bacterium (assembly GCA_041739135.1). GTDB lineage: Bacteria > Planctomycetota > Planctomycetia > Pirellulales > Pirellulaceae > Aureliella. The sequence goes on along the minus strand of JBGSOM010000037.1, from coordinate 7,646 downwards.
ACAGTTCTGAATACACGGATACTGGAAGACAAATCAGCGGCTACGGCAACGATGGGTCGGTATTGCAACCAGAGTTGTCGACGCCGCCTCCGCCGCTGCCACCGGACGATGCAGAATCCGGCAGAAGATCGCCGCAACTGTTCGATTCCATGGACAGTTCTTCATTACCAATCGATACAAGCCAGCCGTTGTCTTCAACCGGTGGACGGGCGTCGTTGCGCTTAATCGCTTCCCCGGTGAGCGTCTCGTTGTCCGATGAGCCTGAGTCTAATTCACAGATCGACAGTACTGCGCCAAACTCAAATAGTTCTTCAGATTCCGATGGCGAACAAGCGAGTCACACCAATAGCGATTCCAAGGACGAACAAAGTGCGCAATCCATTGCTGGAATGGATCGGTTACCGATTCAAGAGTTGGTTCGACTGTTGGCCAGTGTTCGACCGAAGGTTGCGCAAGCGGCTGCTTTGACACTGCGCCGTCATGGAATGACTGACAGCAAACTGGAACTGGCGATGCAGTTGGCTACCGGCAGCGAAGCGAGTCGTTTGGAGATCATCGATCAGTTTCCCACGCGAAGTGATATCGATCCCCGAGTGTGGCTCTTGTGGATGGCACAAGATGGCGAGCCCGAAGTTCGCGCTCGCTCGGTGGCACAGTTAAGTTCAATGCTCGATAACGATGTGATGCGCGAACTGCGTCAATTGCTAAACCGTGAACGCGATCCCGAAATTGCTCAAATGATTCGCAGGATACTGATGAGCCGCTGAGCATCTTCGACTGCTTTTTGTGCGGCGTCGACTTTCAGTCGACGTCTCGCGCATTGGCGACTAAAAGTCGCCACCACATGTTTCTCGTCTGGTTTATTGCGGTTCCGACGAGAAAGCAATCGCAGCGGTAATGATCCAGCCAACAATGAAACACAAACCACCAAAGGGCACGATGGCCCAGTGTCCCATGACACCCGTGTAGACCATGCTGTAGAGTCCACCACTGAAAAACGCTATCCCAAGCAGCATAAACACAGCCGCTGCATTCTTGGTCTGGACAGCGCGACGACTTGTTGAAAGCCCCAGCGCCAAGAGTGCGACAACGTGCGTCAAGTGGTACCGAACCGCCACATCGCATTGATCCAGACGCTTGAGAACGTCACCTTCCGACAGCCCCTGTTCCGTGAGCATCTTCTCCAGTCCGTGCGCTGTATGCGCACCAATACCGACACCAACTGCACCTAACAAACCGGCAAACAACACAATCCAGCGAATCATTGGCGGCCACCTTTGTTCTAACTCGTGAGTCGAATGTTGGGCCTTCATTCAGCAACTTCCGCGCCTGGAGTTTGCGGTTTCGATGGGCCCCCAGACTTAGATACCAGCTTGAGAGCACTTTCTATCAGTCGATCCATCGGAAATGGCTTGCGAATGTAATCGTCGACCCCCAGCAGCTCTGCGTACTGCTTGTGACGGTTCCCCTCGTTGCCCGTGACCATGATGACGCGGACATTGTCGTGACCGTTGCGACGCAGTTGCTCAAGCACCAAGAACCCGCTTCGCTTCGGCATCATCATGTCCAAAATCAGCAAGTCCGGTGTCGTGTTTTCGGCGAGCGCCAACCCTTGGTTTCCATCGCGAGCAATCGTCACATGAAATCCGTTCGCTTCCAACGCGTAACGCATCGATTCAATGATCTCAGCATCATCGTCGACCAGCAGAACGTGCGGCTTACGAGGCGAGCCGTCAGTAGAGGTTGTTTCTGGCATGTGTATCGGTCTTCAAGGTGGGTCTTATTCGGAGGGAACTCGCAACACGTTCGCAGGCCCAAGCAAGCCCTGGCGAGGTCGGTTCATTGTAAGTTTCGATTCAGTATAACTGCCCTTCGTCGGATCTGAGACTGGTGATGCGAAGTGCGACATAATTCCACCTGTTTGGTAACGCCACGCAAATTACGACACTGCTTCGCCAGCTTGTAATATGCTAGCAACGATGCGAATTGCGTTGTTCGGCCAATTGGGTAAGAAACAGCGTTGGCGCAGCTTGGTCGATTGCGTTAGACTTCTAAAGCCTGCGAAGCCATCAATCGTCACCGCGCTGCGCGGTCGGCATCGTATGCAGTCTGCCATCAGGGAGGTAGCAGTTATGGCGAAGGAATCTTTTCGCTTTATACACGCCAGCGATTTTCATCTCGAACGTCCGTTGCAGGATATCCTCGATCTCCCCGAACACCTCAAACGTGTTTTGGTCGACGCCCCGTGGCGCGCTGCTGAAGCGATCTTCGAACACGCGGTCGTGGAAAACGTTGATTTCGTAATCCTAGCTGGCGATCTACTCAATCCCGTGGCCAGCGGAGCCCAAGGCGTCGCGTTTTTGCTCGAGCAATTCGAGACTCTCAAAGCACGCAACATTCAAGTTTATTGGGTTGGTGGTAACGCAGATGATACGGACCGCTGGCCCGCCGCTATCTCATTACCCAGCAACGTGCATCTATTTTCCGAAAAGCAAGTCGAGCATATTGTCTTTCGACGTCACCAAACACCGCTTGTCACTTTAATGGGCCGCAGTTGCGATGGTTCCGAAACAGTTCGCAGCGCTGAATACTCGCTCGAACCCGACGACAACTTTGTGATCGCAATCGCTTACGGCAACGCTGATGTCGAAACTCTGACCGCCGAACGCGTCGATTACTGGGCACTGGGCGGCAAGCATCAACCAGAAGTGCTCAGCAACGAACCATCTGTGATTCGCTACTGTGGATCGCCTCAAGCTCGATCGCTTACCGAGACCGGCGCGCACGGCTTTACCTTTGTCGACGTCGATGCGCAGCGCAAGTTACAAATTCATCAAATCGAAATCGATCAAGTGCGTTATTCAGTACAGGAGATCGATGCCGAAGATGTCGCGCTGGGTCGCGACCTGCGTCAATTGTTGGCAAAACGAGTTGCGAGGGTTCAGAGCGAAGGTGCTGGTCGCCACATGTTGGTGAAGTGGCGTGTGCACATGGACCTGGAGAATGCCAGTGTCGTTGGCCCTAGCGCGCTCGACGAATTGCTGTCGTGGTTGCGGCGCGAGTTCGGACATGGTTCGCCTGCTTGCTGGTCAACGGATATTGAGATCCTGCCACCGAAACAATTGCCGACCAAATGGCATGACGAAGATACGATTCTGGGCGACTTCCTGCGTATCGCTGCCACGCATCGCAAAGAACAAGCTAAGCAACTTAATTTCAAACCGATTGTCGACGCCGAAACTCCCGCTTCGAGCGTTTGGCAAGCTGCCCTGGCGAGCAACGAACCGGGTTCGCAACTGGCGACACTCGAACGCAGCACGCTCCTGGGCGTAGATCTACTGCGTGGTCACCAAATTGATTTGGTGGCGCCCACTCGACGTTTCGGAGGATCCGAAAAGTGAAAATCAAAGACGTTCAAATCGATGGCTTTGGAGTTTGGTCGGGTCTTACAGTCGACTCGATGCCAGACACAATGACCGTTTTCTACGGCCCCAACGAAGCTGGCAAAACCACATTGATGCAGTTCTTCCGCACAATGTTCTACGGCTTCACTGCAGATCGACGCACCCGTTACATTCCACCCGTGTATGGCGGCAAACCCGGCGGCGCGTTGCGCGTCACTGGTCCAGGCGGCGGCTATGAGATCACGCGACGATCCACGTTGGATCAAAACGGAACCACTGGACAATTGACGGTTACCGGCAGCGATGGACTCGCGCAGGGACAACACCGACTCGCGATGTTGCTCGGTCAAGTCGATGAGAGCATCTTCACCAACGTGTTCGCAATCGGTCTCCGCGAACTGCAGGAACTCAGCACGCTCGATGACACAGCCGCCGCAGACGAACTTTACAAATTGTCGAGCGGACTCGATCGCGTGTCGTTGGTCGATGTCACGCGTCAGCTAAAAGCAGCTCGTCAACAAATCGTCGGCCCAACTCCCGAATTGGGACAGATGCAGCAGTTGATGATGAAGCGTGAAAAGCTGCGCGATGAAATTGAAAACCTAACTTCGCACGGCCGTCGCTGGAGTGAATTAGCAGCACTTCGCAACACACAAAACGCTGAACTCGATGACTTGAAACAGCGCATCGCACAATGGGAAATCGAAGCTCGGACTTATGAAGTTGCTTTGCAGGTTCGTCCGAATTGGCAACAGCGCACGAAGCTGAGCAATGAGATCAAAGAACTCAATGCGCGCACGGAATTGCCTGAGTCGGCCGCCGATAAACTTGCCGAGATCTCCAATGAGATCAAGGATCGTGAAAAGAAATGCGCCGAGCTGCGGCAACAACGCAAGGATCTTCGCGATCAAGCTCGCAATCTCCCACTTCGTAGCGGCATCCTGGAACTGGCTGCCAAAATCGAAGCCGCAAACGAGCAATCGCCTTGGATCAGTTCTATTCAAAAGAACATTCAGCGACTCGAGTCGCAGCTACTACAAACTCGCGAACAACTAATCGAAGACGCCAAACGACTTGGTATTTCAGAAGAAGACCAACAAGCACTGCTAGACGACCGGCGCATGGCGCGCATGCCGGATCTTTCGCGTCAAGCGATCAGCCAACTCGCAGGCCCCGCTCGCGACGTGCGGATGTATTTGACTCGTTTGAAACAAGCCAAACAGCAGTGCGAGCAGGACAAGAAAGAAGCGGATCGACTTGCAAAAGAGTTAGCGGGCGCACTCGCAACGCGCCAACATGACAACTTGCACGACGCGATGCAAAACACCGGCGACTTGATCGGCACGCTTCGCAAACGCTTGCACATCCAAGAATCGCTCGACAAGCAGATCGCGCGGCGCGAACAACTTGAAGAAGAAGCGGTCGACTTGGCAGCCGATGAAGCGTTGCCGGTTGAGCGATCATTCGTGATGGGTTTGATCTTCGTTGGCGGTACATTCGCAGCGCTGTGGGGCGCTGGAAAACTGCTCGGAATTGTCGCTGAAAAAGACACGCAGAACGGTTTGCTGCTGCTCATCCTTGGTATCTTCCTGAACTTCATGTGGTTCACTTGGGGGAACATGCTTGACCGCAATACCGTGACGGATCTCGAAGACGTCGAAGATCAACTGGAAGCGATCAAGAAAGAAATCCGCAAGACCGAAGCCGAACGCGATGAATTCGATCGCCGTCTGCCGCCTCACACCGGCACGCTCGAAACCCGCCTGCGCGATGCAGAAGGCGAAGTCGGCGATCTCGAACGTCTGTTGCCGCTCCAGCACAATCATCAAGCAGCCATCGAACGCCAAGCCGCCGCCCGCAAACGTGGCCAACAAGCCGCCGAGTCACTGCGCATCGCTCGCAGCCAGTGGAAGAAGACGCTTTCACAGTTGGGCTTAACCGAATCGCTTTCGCCCAAAAACATTCGCATCATGGCCGAAGGCTACGAATCGTTGTCTCAGACGCGAAAGCGATTGCAAAGCCTCGAAGAGGAACTCGATACGCGCAAGATCGAATTGGGCGCACTCACTCAACGCGTCGATGCCCTCTCACGCCAAGCCTTCGCAGCCAAAGCGGCCAGCGATGTGATCGCTTCCAATGATCCTCATCGATATGACGAGGTTGATTTTGAAGAACTGCAACCATCGAAAAAAGACCGCCGAGAGAACCTGCGAGATGATCGCAACAATCCAAAGCGCCAACCGTTAGTCTCCGGACAACAGCAACCCGAACCCGTTCGCGCTGGCAGCGACGCGGCCAGCATCGCGCTCGAACAACTCGCAAAATTAACTTCGCTGATCAGCTCTCAAGAGCAGTTTATTCAGCAGAAGAAGAACATGCGCGAACAAGATCAACAGATCGCCAAACAGCAGTCGTCGGTTGAAAAAGCGATCGACAAACTGAACCGAATACACAGCGCAAAACTCGCAGAACTCGGCTGCGAGTCGGAAGAACAGCTACTAGAGTTGCTGGAGCTGAAGCACGAGCACGAGAAACTACAAAAGCAACTGGCTGAGTTCAACGAGCGCATTCGCGCTGTCATCGGCGGAGCGATCCCCTACGAAGCCATCGCACGACTGCTCGACAGCGCCGGCGCCGATGACTTGGAGAAACGCTGGGACGCAATTCAGCAACGAACTCAGCAAGCTGTCGCGCGTGTGGGGCAACTGCATCAACGCCAAGGCGAATTGAGCCAAGAGATGAAGTCGCTTGCCGGCGACTCGCGACTGTCGGAGGCCAAGCTGGAGCTGGTTTGCCTGGAAAATCAATTGAAAGCCTGCGCAAGTCATTGGCAGACGTTAGCGACAACAACCAACCTGCTCGACAAAGTTTGCGAAGTCTACGAGACTGAACGTCAACCGGAAACACTACGCGAAGCGTCAGCGTTTCTCAGCCAACTGACGGAGGGCAAATACGTTCGCGTCTGGACGCCGCTCGGCAAGAATCAATTGAGAATCGACAATGCAACCGGGCAAGCTCTGCCGCTGGAAGTTCTCTCACGGGGAACTCGCGAAGCGGTCTTTATTTCGCTGCGACTGTCGCTAGCTGCTGCCTACGCTCGCCGAGGAGTGACGCTGCCACTTGTGCTGGACGACGTGCTAGTAAACTTCGATTCGGTTCGCGCCGAGTCCGCCGCCAAAGTGCTGCGAGACTTTGCAACTCTGGGGCATCAAGTTGTTATGTTCACCTGCCACGAACATATCATGCGCATCTTCCACGATATCGGCGTTCAAGTTCGCGTATTGCCACCGCAAGGCGAACCGGGCGAAGCGATCGTGTACCATCCTGAGAACATTATTCTTGAGCAAGCCGAACCGATTGAGCGGATCGTTTATGTGCCAACTCCAGCGCCAGAACCTGTTCACGAACCGGTGATCGAAGTAATTGCGCCGCAACCAGCTCCCCTGCCCGTTATTCAGCCGCCTAAACCCGAGCCCATTCCGATAGTCGAAGTTATCGTTCCGAAAGTCGAAACCCCAGTTCCCCAACCGGTCATCAAACGGGTCGCAGTTATCGAACGCGAGCCGCAAATCGATTGGTTGTGGTACGAACACAACGATGAGGACATCGAAACCAATCTCGATTTCGGCTGGGTCGAGTCAGAGGATTCGCCAGATGAAAAACTGCCGCCTCCTGATCTTTGGTGGCATCGAGTCGCTCGTACCGACACGACGTCCGCCGCCATCGAATAGCTTTTATATAGCTCATGAATCGTTCGATTCAGTGACTGCGCGCTTTTCGCTTCGAACGCAGGGACTTATGATAAGTTAAGTCCCGACGAGTTTTTACGGAGTTTCCGCAATGCGCAGTCCGTTCCCTGGCATGGATCCATTTCTAGAGTCACGCTGGCCCGAGATCCATGCACGACTAATCGTCTACACAACCAACCGAATTAACCGCGGTCTTCCTAACGATCTGCAAGCGAATATCGAGGAGAACGTTTCCGTTTATGCCGACGACGTTTCATCGATACTCAGGCCTAATGTGAACATCTCTAATGACTCGGCTCTCGCTACAGAAGGCGTGGCTGTTTCTGTGGCTACCGAAACTCTAACCACTACCGCGGCCGAACCCATCGTCGTGCGCCGTTTGCCCCACACCAATCGCCACATACTAATTACTACAACCAGCGGTCGCGTTATCACGGCGATCGAGTTTATCAGTCCATGGAACAAAGTCGGAGTTCGAGCTCGCGAGCAATAC
>JBGSOM010000014.1:0-54147 GCA_041739135.1 Pirellulaceae bacterium | reverse complement strand
ACAATAACGACCAGTAGCTTGTCCACAGAAAGCTTGCCAGCCGCAACATCCGTTTTGAGTTGTTCAATGTCCATGCCCCATTATTGACCCAACCCACCAATCCCTCCAAGATCAGTTTTCACAGTTTGGACAGCTACTTTGCCGATCGTGTCTGCGAGCTTCTGCCACCGGAACTGCAGGAAAAATTCTTCCGACCATTATCACTGCGCGGGACACAGTTCATCGTTCATCCATTCGGAGTTGAGTATCTCGAATTATCTGAACAGCAGGTTTCGCGGACAAGGAAATTAGTGAACGCGGAAGTCGCATTTAGATCAGAAAAGTTGCGGAAGGCGATTCAAATGAACCCAGATATACTCAAAACGTTTGGTGGGAAAGGAACACCACTTGACGAAGAGACGAAGATACTGGCTAGTCGTAAACACTTCGAATCACTCAGCCAACTCACATCCGCACAGATCGCGAAGTATCTCCGCTTGCGCGGCGCTATCGACGAGAACGGAAGCATCCAGACTTGGCTTGATAAAAAAAGCCCTGATGAGCGAGCCAGCGCCAACGAAGTCTTGCACGTTCAACTTGCAGAGTAGTCTGCAAGTTGAGTAAGTTGAAAAGCACGTGACAAAACGCTGGGCGACGAGCAACTGTCAGCAATTGGTCGATGAAACGGAACAGGTTGGGCAGGTGTCATTAATGGCATCGATCAACATGCGCAGTCGGCCGAGGTTGCGGCGATTAAATCGCAGTTTAATGCGTGGCAACTGAGCCAATTCCGGTTCGTTGGATTCTTCAGGCAATGCAGCAACTTGCTCAATCTTGCCTTCGACTACGATGTCCGCAAAAGACTCATTGATCTGATCAAGATCGTCGCTGCTAAGCGGTTGGCAGATGCGGAGCACCAGCGTGTCGTTGACATACCGCATGCTGTGATAAACGCGATAGAATCGCAGCGTCTCTTCAACAGCGCCTTCGACGCTGTCTGTGATTTTGTACAGCGCCACATCTTCAGGGCTAATCAAGCCATCGGCCAGCAAAGTCCTGTCTATGAATTCGTGAAAGTGCGACCAATAATCGCCACCGGGTGAATCGAGTAGCACGACGGGAAGCATCGTTTGCTTGCCGGTCTGCAATAGCGTGAGCACTTCGCAGGTCTCGTCGAGCGTCCCCAGACCGCCCGGCAGACTGACAACGGCACTGCACTCTTTCACGAACATCAGCTTGCGTGTGAAGAAGTACTTCATCGTGACCAGCTTGGGATCGCCGTCGATAACGTCATTCGCTCGCTGTTCAAATGGCAACTGAATATTCAGCCCCATCGACATTTCGCGGCCCGCGCCCAAATTGCCAGCTTCCATAATTCCGCCGCCAGCACCCGTGATGACCATCCAACCGTGGCCCGCCATCGCGCGACCGAACTCGACCGCTTGCTGGTAAGCTGGCTGGGCTGGCGAAGTTCGAGCTGAACCGAACACCGTGACTTTGCGTCTACGTCGGTAGGGTTGGAAGACTTTGAATGCGTAACGCAGCTCACGAAGTGTTCGGCTGAGGATTTTCAGGTCGCCGCGAGTCGTGCCGTCCTGTCCCATGCGATCGATGGTGCGATGCATGGTCGACATCAAATCGGCGTGCCCCGGCTCATCGCCAGCCGGTTCGTCGGCGGGTTGCGGGCGTTCTTTTTCGTCCTCGCCTCGTGCCTCAGGAAACTTGTCCAGTTCTTCGGGGAGCGACATGCTGCAGAATTCCTCTCGAGGGCTCAGCCTCTAGTTTCCAGTTCCAAACGAGCCTCAGCGTCCAAGTGAGGTCGAAACGATCAAACCGAACATCTTACGGCATCAGAATGGCAAAAAAAACCTCAGTTGATGACAAGGAAAGCCCGTGGTGCCCTTTGATTCATCGGCAACTATAGCGAAAATCGTCTACCCAACTTAGCGAGCTTCCTCAACTCACTTTAGACGCTAGAAACAAGATGTTCAAAGCCGTTAGCACTGATATTCGCTTTCCCGAACAAGAACAACAGATTTTACAGTTCTGGAAAGACAACGGAATCTACGCGAAAAGCCTCCAGCAGCGCTGCGATGCACCTTCGTTCGTCTTCTATGAAGGCCCGCCCACAGCCAACGGCATGCCGCATCCCGGTCACTGCTTGACCCGCGCGATCAAAGATCTGTTCCCACGCTACCGCACGATGAGCGGCTTTCGTTGCGAACGCAAAGCCGGTTGGGACACCCACGGTCTGCCGGTCGAAGTCGAAGTCTGCAAAGAACTGGGCATCCACGGCAAAGATGAAATCGAAAGCTTCGGAATCGAGCCGTTCATCCAAAAATGCCAGCAGAGTGTTTGGCGCTACATGCAAGAATGGGAACGCTTGACCGAACGAATCGGATTCTGGATCGACCTCAGTCAAGCTTATGTGACGTATCATCAAAGCTACGTCGAAAGCGTGTGGTGGTCGCTGAAGAACTTGTTTGATCGCGGCCTGTTGTATCGCGGACACAAGATCGTTTGGTGGTGGGCTCAGGGCGGTACCGCGTTGTCTTCAGGCGAAGTCGGGCAGGGGTACCGGCAAGTCGCTGATCCGAGCGTCTTCGTAAAATTCCCGTTAGTCGACGATCCGGGAACTTCACTTGTCGTTTGGACCACTACACCCTGGACGTTGCCCAGCAATATGTTCGCAGCCGTCCATCCCGAAATCGACTATGCGTATTGCGTCGATGAAGAAGCCAACGAGCAACTGATCATCGCCGCCGCACTCGTCGAACAGCTCGCTGAGAAAACGAAACGCACTTGGACAGTTGCGAAGACGGTCAAAGGCGCCGAACTGGTCGGCAAGCACTACTTGCCGCCGATGGATTACTACAGTCGCTCGCGGTCCGACACGCAAGGCAAGTTGGTCGATGCACCCGGTAAGTCGCAGAAACTTTATTGGCGAGTTGTGGCAGCGAACTTTGTGACACTCGATAGCGGTACGGGCTTGGTCCACATCGCGCCGGCGTTCGGCGAAGTTGACTACGAGTTGCTGATCGCGGAGCAGAAACGCTTCGAAACGAAAATCGAGTTGCTGTGCGCGGTGGGGCCAGACGGTAAGTTCACTGAGGTGGTGCCCGAGCATCAAGGCGTGTGGGTTAAAGACGCTGACAAAGCGATCATTCGGCAACTGAAGGAAAGCGGTCGGCTGCTGTTCCTTGATCAGTACTTGCATGATTATCCGTTCTGTTGGCGAGCTGAGCAGGATCCGCTGATTCAGTATCCGCGCGAAAGTTGGTTCATTCGCACGACTCAGTTCCGCGACAAAATGCTGGAGAACAACTCCAAGATCGGCTGGATGCCGGAGAATATTCGCGACGGTCGCTTTGGAAACTTCCTGGCGAGCAACGTCGATTGGGCGCTGTCGCGCGAACGTTACTGGGGCACACCGCTGCCGATTTGGGTTTGCGATCAGACCGGGAAAATGGAGTCCGTCGGATCGTACGATGAACTGCTGAAGAAGCCCGGCATCGCGGGCACTGAAATGTGGACCAACGCGAAGAAAGCGAATCCCGAGTTGGTGGAGGACTTGAAAGTTCATAAGCCGTACATTGACGCAGTCACTTACGATTCGCCGTTCGCTAGCGGTGCGCGCATGCAGCGCGTGACCGAAGTGATCGATTGCTGGTACGACAGCGGTGCGATGCCGTTCGCGCAGTGGGGATACCCTCACACAGGCAAAGAACAATTTGCGGATCAGTTCCCAGCCGACTTCATCAGCGAAGCGATCGATCAAACACGCGGTTGGTTCTATAGCCAACTCGCAATCAGCACGATGTTGTTTGGCGGCGATCCAGTCGGAGATTCGGATACCGATTCGAGTCGCAAGTCCGCCAACGCAGCTAGCGAACAACGCGACTTTCCGCATCCTTTCCGCAACTGCATCGTGCTCGGTTTGATGTTAGCGGAGTGGTATGAGAGCAAGGATGGCAAACAACGTTACTTGACGGAGGAAGAAGCCAAACAAGCGCTCGGTGCCGAGTACGTTTCTAAAACTGGAAAGATGTCGAAGAGCCTGCGGAACTATCGCAGTCCTAACGAGATCTTTGACAAGTACGGCGCCGATGCACTGCGTTGGTACTTCTTCGCAAATCAAGCGCCCTGGAATTCGATCATCTACAGCGAACGCGCGATTCGCGACAGCATTCCTGAATTCATGCTGAGAATCTGGAACGTGATCAGCTTCTTCAGTATCTACGCCGAGATCGATCAATTCGCCGGCCCAGGTGAAATCACTGGTGAACTCGATCAACTGAATTCCGATGAACTGTCACGCGCCAAAACCTATCGACCGATCAGCCAACGAAGCGAGATCGATCGATGGATCCTCAGCGAACTGGCGACAACCGTGGATGATGTTGTGCAGCGCATGGATCGTTACGACAGCTTCGGCGCGTGCCAGCAACTGAATTCGCTCGTCGACGGACTGAGCAATTGGTACGTTCGCCGTTGCCGCAATCGTTACTGGGGCAAGGAAACGGCTCAGGAGAGTCAAGATAAGGCCGACGCTTATTGGACTTTGTACGAAGTGTTGCTGACGACTTCAAAGTTGATCGCGCCGTTCGTACCATTCTTAGCGGAAACGATCTGGAAAACCCTGACCGAACCGGTGCGCGGCCGGGTGCGCGAGAGCGTTCATCTTTGCGATTATCCTGCTCCGTCGACAGAACTCTGCGATTTACCCTTGGGGCAGCGCATGCAAGTGCTGCGCGAGATCGCTTCGCTCGGTCGAAGCGCTCGTATGGATTCGAAACTGAAAGTACGTCAGCCGTTGTCGCGCGTCGAAGTTAGTTTGGCGAGCGGCGAGCACATCGACTGGTTGCGAGAACATGACGCAATCGTTCGCGAGGAACTGAACGTCAAAGAAATTGAGTACAACGCGGGCAACAGTCCCTTCATCGAATACAAGATTTTGCCCGACCTGAAACGACTGGGACCACGTATTGGAAAGTTGCTGCCGAAACTGAAGAACGCACTCGCCGCCGCTGATGGAGCACGCTTGCTCAGCGAACTGCAGAACTCTGGTACGATCACGCTCGATATCGATGGCACAGCGTTGCAGTTGGATAACGACGACATCCAAGTCCGGTTGCAAGCGAAAGCCGGTTGGACTGCGGCGCAAGGCAAGCAGTGTGTTGTGGTTCTGTCGACCGACCTGACACCGGAGCTGATTCGCGAAGGCTACGCGCGCGACTTGGTGCGATTGATTCAAGACAATCGTAAACAGATGCAGTGTCAATTTACGGATCGCATCCGCATCTATGTAGTTTGTTCAGAATCAGAATTGCTTATCGCATTCAAAGAGAATCTCGACTACATTACTTCCGAGACTCTGGCGATCGAAATCACGTTCGAGCAGCCGGAGAAGAGCGTCGAGATGCAGTCGGTCGAAATCGGCGATCACGTTTTGCAGTTAGGTATTGAAGTAATTTAGGCAGCCGGAAATGTCCAACTTCCCAATCGCAGTTCTAATTTCGGGCGGCGGCACAACACTCCGAAACCTGATTGAATGGCAGCGAATGGAGGATTTGGATGTCCAGTTTGCAGTGGTCATTAGCAGCCGAGCGGACGCAAAGGGACTCGACTTTGCGCGCGAGGCGTCGATACCGACAGAAGTGATTTCACGTCGCAATTTCGATAATTCCAATGCTCACAGTGAAGCGATCTTTTCGGTCTGTCGCAAGCACAACGTTCAATTAGTTGTCATGGGTGGTTACCTCGAGTTCCTGAAGATCCCATCGGATTTCGAGAACCGCGTTACGAACATCCATCCGTCACTGATCCCAGCGTTCTGCGGCAAAGGGTTTTACGGCGAAAGAGTTCACAAGTCAGTGATCGACATGGGAGCCAAGTTGACCGGATGCACGGTTCACTTCGTCGATAACCAATTCGATCACGGACCGATCATCGCACAGCGTTCTTGCCCCGTGCTCGACTGCGACACTCCTGAATCGCTTCAGCGGCGTGTCGCAGAAGTTGAGTTTCAACTTTATCCTGAAACGATCAATGCGATCGCTCGAGGTCGCGTCTCTATCGATGGTCGCAAAGTCTGCGTTCGAGCGATCGTCTAGAGTGGCGGCGACATTCAGTCGCCGTCTTTCAATCGCCGTCTTTCAGTCCGAGCTCACTCTATCGAACACCTCACGCCACTTCAGCCGGCGTTTGAATTGGTTCGAACACAAACTGATCATCACGGAAGTCGATTGCAACCGAACCACCTTCAGCGATCGAACCCTTCAGCAACTCAGTCGCCAACGGATTCTGGATTTCCCGCTGAATGACACGCTTCAGCGGCCTCGCACCAAACGCTGGGTCGTAACCCAACTCCGCGATATGATCGACGGCTGCTTCGGTCACTTGCATACGAATTTGGCTTTGCTCCAACTGCTTTTCCAATCGATTCAATTGCAAGCGCACGATGCTGTGAATCTGCTCGCGTCGCAAAGGATGAAACACAATCGTGTCATCAATTCGATTTAAAAACTCAGGCAAAAATCTCGCCTGCAAAGCGGTCTTCATGGCGTCCTGCAACTCTTCTTCGTCGGCACCTTCGTCAGTCAGTTTCTGAATCACTTGACTGCCAACGTTGCTAGTCATTACCACGACTGTGTTTGTAAAGTTGACCGTACGACCATGGCCATCGGTTAAGCGGCCATCGTCAAGCACCTGCAGCAATACATTGAATACATCGCTGTGCGCTTTCTCGATTTCATCCAGTAGCAGCACGCTGTAAGGTCGCCGACGAACAGCTTCGGTCAGTTTCCCGCCCTCTTCGTAACCGACATATCCCGGAGGCGCGCCGATCAGCCTGCTGACTGTGTGTCGCTCCATGAATTCGCTCATGTCCAGCCGCACCATCGCTTGATCGTCATCGAACATGACTTCTGCTAGCGCTTTGCACAGCTCCGTTTTGCCGACTCCGGTTGGCCCCAAGAACAGAAACGAACCGATCGGACGATTCGGATCTTGCAACCCACTGCGGCTGCGTCGAACCGCATTCGAGACCGCTTCGACTGCATCATTCTGTCCAATGACACGCGCATGCAGACGCTCTTCCATGACCAGCAGCTTCGCGCGCTCAGTCTCCAGCATGCGGCTGACCGGAACGCCTGTCCACTGACTAACGACATTGGCGATTTCGTCGGCCGTTACTTCCGTGCGCAGCAGCTTTGATTTTTCAGTTTGAATCGGCCTGTGCTCTTCCTCCTCGTGCTCAAGCTTAGTCGTTAACGTTTGACGTTGCTTGTCGAGCTCGAACAACTTTTGATAGTCCGATTCTGTCACAGCCTGGCCAGCCGATTGTTTCTCGCGAATCTGAGTTTCGAGAGCTTTGAAACTCTGTTCGGCCTGGTCAAGTTGTTTGCGCACCGATTGCACGTCACTCATACCGAGTTTTTCCGATTCCCACTGTTCGCGGAGGCTGGCCAGTTCGCGCTGCAGCTCTGTTATCTCGCCGTTGATATCCTGCAGTTGATCGTCGGTCGATTCATCGTTCTCTTCAACCAGTTGCCGTTGCGCCAACTCAAGTTGCCGCAGGCGACGTTGCACTTCGTCGATCTCAGCGGGCACACTTTCGCGCTCCATCGCTAAACGGCTTGCCGCTTCATCCACTAAGTCGATGGCTTTGTCTGGCAAGAATCGATCCGCGATGTAGCGATTAGACAAATTCGCGGCCGCAACAAGCGCCGAATCGCGAATCTTGACGCCATGATGTGATTCGTAGCGCGATTTGAGTCCGCGCAAAATCGAAATCGTACTTTCGACGGTAGGTTCGCCGACGTAAACCGGTTGGAAGCGCCGTTCAAGCGCAGCGTCTTTTTCGATGTGCTTGCGATATTCGTCCAGAGTCGTTGCACCAATGCAGCGCAGTTGACCGCGAGCCAACTCGGGTTTGAGCAGGTTCGCTGCATCACTGCTACCTTCGGCTGCGCCGGCGCCGATGACGGTATGCAGTTCATCGATGAACAGAATCACACTCCCATCCGCGTCTTTCACTTCTCGCAAGACAGCTTTCAGACGCTCTTCGAAATCACCACGAAACTTTGCGCCCGCAACCAAAGCTCCCATGTCGAGTGCGATGACGCGCATGTTCTTCAAACTTTGCGGCACGTCACCTTCGACAATTCGCAGCGCCAGACCTTCAACGATCGCCGTCTTACCAACACCCGGTTCACCGATCAGCACTGGGTTATTCTTTGTCCGACGCGAAAGAACTTGGATCACCCGTCGAATCTCATTGTCACGCCCGATCACCGGATCCAACTTGTTCTGCGTAGCCTGCTTGATCAGATCGATACCGTACTTTTCGAGCGCGTTGAATTTGCCTTCGGGGTTTTGATCCGTAACGCGAGCTGAACCCCGGAACGCTTGCAACGCTTTCAACACATCCGCTTCCTGGATGCCGTTCAGCTTCAGCAGATTCTGAGCTTTGCCGTCCGAGCGCAACAGACCGAGGAACAAATGCTCCGTACTTACGAATTCGTCTTTCATCTCGTCCGCAATTTTCGCTGCGACATCGAGAGCCGTACGAAGCGACGGGTTGAGTTGAGGTTCGCGGCCACCACTTACTTTAGGCAAACGCTGGATTTCGTTTCCAGCCAACGTTCGAAGCTGCTCGACGCTCACACCCAACTTCTTCAACAGCGGAACCACGACGCCGTCGGATTGCTGCAACAAAGATTCCAGCAAATGCAGCGTATCCAAGTCTGGATTGCCCAGGGCGAGCGCGCGATTCTGCGCATCCGCCACAGATTCTTGAGCTTTAACAGTCAGTTTGTCGAATCGAAACGCCATGGTCTGCCTCATTTCAATGTAGTTCAGGCTCTCATTGCGAGTAACGCCTGCCAATTTGGCTTCACTCGCATTTCAGCTCACTACAAAGGAAATTCAGTGCCAACAGGCTGCGAATCGGAATTTTATCTCCTCGCAATGCGCTTCATGACAACCTATTTCACCACTAACAAGAGATCGCCAGCAGCGACTTGGGAGCCCGATTTGACCAGCAGTTGCTCAATGGTTCCATCGCGATCGGCAGAAATCGTGGTCTCCATCTTCATCGCTTCGAGAGCCAGCAGCTTTTGCCCCTTAACAACCGAGTCACCAACTTTTACCGCCACACCGATGACCATCCCCGGCATGCTGGCAGCCACCTGAGTCGGATCCGCTGGATCTGCTTTGACAGCGTGCGCGACCGTTGTTTCGAGCTGAGTGTCAATCACTTCGACTTCGCGAGGTTGACCGTTCAATTCAAAGAACACAGTCCGCGTACCGTCGGGTTTCGGTTGTCCAACCGCCAAAAAACGAATAATCAGTCGCTTGCCCGGTTCGATATCGACTGAGATTTCTTCCGTGGTATCAGGTCCATAAAAAAAGTATGGCGTCGGCAGAAAGCTGACATCGCCGTACGTCTTCAAGTGCTCGATGAACTCTTCGTAAACTTTCGGATACAACAAGTGCGTCACGCACTCGCGATCCGTGGCTTCGCGACCAAGAATCGCGGTCAGCTTTGCACGCGTCGCTTCGACATCTGCCGGCGGCATGATCGCTCCAGGTCGCCCTTCGACAACTGGACGACCTTTCAAAATCGCGCTCTGCACATCTTTTGGAAAACCACCCGGCGGCTGCCCCATCGCGCCACTTAGCAGATCCATGACGCTTTCCGGCGCAGCGATCTCACGATCACCACGACGAATATTCTCCGCGCTAATACCTCCAGCAACCATGTACAACGCCATATCTCCGACAGCTTTCGAAGTCGGTGTGACTTTGACAATGCCGCCGAACAGGTCGTTCACTTCCGCGTAGACGCGACAAACTTCGGACCAACGATCTGCCATGCCAAGCGCGCGGGCTTGTTGGTACAAGTTCGTGTATTGACCGCCCGGCATTTCGTGCTGGTACAAATCGCCGCCCGCAGCTAGCGCTTCGCTCTCGAAGGGCAAGTAGAACTCGCGGACGCCTTTCCAATAAGTTGCCAGCTCGGTCAGGGTATCCGTCGACAGCGCACTGGCTCGTGGACCGAAACGCAACGCTTCGACCAGCGTATTCAAGTTAACTTGCGAAGTGCCGCCCGACAGCGACGCGATGGCTGCGTCCGCGATATCGAGTTTCTCATCTGACGCTGCGAGAATCGATGCAGCTTGAATGCCCGCGGTGTCGTGCGTATGGAAGTGAATCGGAATTCCAATCTCTTGCTTCAGAGCTCGCACCAGTTGCCGCGCAGCCTCTGGCTTGCACAAGCCCGCCATATCTTTGATCGCCAACATGTGCGCGCCGATCTTTTCCAAGTGTTTGGCGAGATCGACGTAATATTTCAATGTGTACTTCTGGCGACTTGGATTCAGAATATCGCCTGTGTAACAGATCGCAGCTTCGCAGATCGCACCGGCATCAATTACCGCTTCCATCGCGACCTGCATGTTCTCGACCCAGTTCAGCGCATCGAAAACGCGGAATACGTCGATGCTCGCATCCGCCGCTTCCTTCACAAACAATTGCACTACGTTATCAGGATAATTCGTGTAGCCGACCGCATTGCTGGCTCGCAATAACATCTGAAACAGAATGTTCGGAACACGCTCGCGCATCTCAATCAGTCGCGTCCACGGACTCTCCTTGAGGAACCGCATCGAAGTATCGAAGGTCGCACCGCCCCACATTTCCAGCGAGAAAAACTCCGACGCGCGGCGCGCATAAGCATCCGCAACTTCTAACATGTCGTGCGTTCGCAGGCGCGTTGCCAGCAGCGATTGGTGAGCGTCGCGCATGGTGGTGTCGGTCAGCAAAAGGGATTTTTGCTCCAGCACCCAGTCGCTGAACTTCTTCGGTCCCAGTTTCTTCAGCAGATCGCGCGTGCCCGGCGGAATCGGCGAGGTGGAATCGGTGCGGGGCAGTTGAGCTGGATCGCGTCGCGTCGCAACGGCTTGACCTTTGACCAGCGGATTGCCGTTGACGATCGTGTTCGCCAAGAATTTTAAAATCCGGGTGGCACGGTCTCTGCGAGGTTTGAACTCGAAAAGATTCGGTGATGTATCGATCAAGCGCGTAAACGCTTTACCTTCCAAGAAGATCTCATTGCTGACCATCTGAATCAGAAACGGGATGTTCGTCTTCACGCCCCGGATACGAAACTCTTGCAGACAACGCTCCATCCGCGCCGCGGACTCACGCAGCGTGCGACCGCGCGCCGTGACTTTCACCAACATCGAATCGTAAAATGGATTAACGACTGCACCGCTAAACGCGCTGCCCGCGTCAAGCCGAATGCCGAGTCCACCGGCGCTGCGATAGTGCGTAATGCGACCATAATCCGGACGGAATGCATTGGTTGGATCTTCCGTCGTCACACGGCACTGAATCGCAAATCCAGTTGCGTTTACTTCGGATTGAGTTGGAAGGCCGACCGATTGATCGCCCAGCTTATGTCCCATCGCGACTAAAATTTGCGCGCGGACGAGATCGATGCCAGTGATCTCTTCCGTAACGGTATGTTCGACTTGAATGCGAGGATTGACTTCGATGAAGTAGAACTTTTCGGCGTCCGTGTCATAGAGGAACTCGACAGTACCCGCGGCGCGATAACCAACAGCGTTGCCGATCGCCAGCGCGGCTTCGTGAAGCTGCTTCGTAATGGCTGAAGGTAAGTTCGGTGCAGGCGCGACTTCGACCACTTTCTGATGGCGGCGCTGTACTGAACAGTCGCGTTCGAACAGGTGCATCAAGTTGCCGTGATCGTCGCCGAGCAATTGGACTTCGATGTGCCGCGCTTGACGTACCAGTTTCTCGACAAACACTTCATCGCTGCCAAACGCATTCTTCGCTTCACGCTGCGCCGAATCGAGCGCTCCCGCCAACTGGTCAACGCTATCGACCATTCGCATTCCGCGGCCGCCACCACCTTTGGCAGCCTTCAACATGACTGGGAATCCCATCTCAGTCGCCAGCGTCTTCGCTTCCTCAAGACTCGTTACCGAATGGGAGCTTCCCGGCAGTACCGGCACGCCCGCCTTCATCGCGATTTCACGCGCAGCAACCTTGTCACCCAACTGTTCGAGCGCTGCGACGCTGGGACCAACAAACGTGATTCCAGCTTCTTCCAATGCGCGGGCGAAAGTCGGATTCTCCGACAGAAAACCGTACCCTGGATGAACCGCGTCAATCTCGTAACGCTTACACAATTGGACGATGCCTTCGATGTCCAAATAAGATCGAATCGGCTCGCCAATCTTTCCAATTTGGTAAGCCTCATCTGCTTTGAATCGATGGAGTGCGAAACGATCTTCGTGCGAATAAATAGCAACTGTTCGAATGCCCAATTCATGGGCGCTGCGAAAGACTCGGGTCGCGATTTCGCTGCGGTTAGCAGCCAGGATTTTTTTGATCGGTTTCATGTCGCTCGGTCTAAGAAGGGTTAAAGGCCGACGGAAAAGCCTAAGCATTATTTCATCCGCAGCGGACGGTGCCTAGGCTTGGATGAAAAGTGCGCAGCGACGTTCGCAAAAAAGAAAACCGGGGTAAACAAAACCCGGAACACCGTGCGTTCAATCCGCGAAAGCGCGCCGCAAGCCCGACCTAAAGCTACTTCAATCCGGCGACTTTCATTTCGATCGTGTAAACACTATCACTCGCGGTAATGAACAGCGTCTTGCGCTCAGCGCCGCCGAAACAAACGTTCGCAGTCCAATTCTCAGGAACTGCGATCGATTGAATCTGCTTACCCGACGAATCAAAGACTGTCACACCTTTTCCAGTTAAGTACAGATTGCCTTGACTGTCGAGCGTCATTCCGTCCGACCCCATCTCGCAAAACAACTGTCGATCGGTAAGCGTTCCGTCGTCCGCGATCTTGAATCGAAAAGTCTTCCCAGCTCCGATGTCAGCGACGTACAACAGCTTTCTACCCGCATCGCCAACGATGCCGTTCGGCTGGCGGAAATCATCTGCTG
This sequence comes from Pirellulaceae bacterium, assembly GCA_041739135.1. Taxonomy (GTDB): domain Bacteria; phylum Planctomycetota; class Planctomycetia; order Pirellulales; family Pirellulaceae; genus Aureliella. Next base: position 41,182 of record JBGSOM010000014.1, on the reverse strand, counting down.
CAACACTCACTCGCTTATAATCCGACGACATGCGGTACACTCGCGGTGTCTGCTTATCCTCCGTTCGTTCCCAATACGGCCGTTTGTAAAACGGATCGGTGAAGTAAAGCGAACCGTCTCCCGCGACCCACACATCGTTTGGACCGTTGAACAACTTGCCTTCAAACTCACTCGCCAGCACCTCATGTGTCTTGTCCGCCTTTATCTTCCACAGTTCGTTCTTATTGTCGGCACAAGCGATAAGGGCGCCTTCGCGATCGAAGAATAGACCATTGCTTCGTCCGCTAGGTTGCAGCCAAGTCTCAAGTTTTCCGTCAGTCGACCAACGCATGATGCGATCATTCGGTTGATCCGTGAAGAACACATTGCCCGCAACATCGACCGCTGGCCCCTCAGTGAATTTGTATTCAGCGCTCACCAGCTTCAGTTCAGCACCGTCAGTGGTTACCGTTTGCGAAGCATCTTGCGCCAAACTGCATCGGACTTGAACGATACTGCAAGTCGCTAAAACGGAAAGTAAAAGAAGGCGTGCGTCGACCATCTTGCAGTCCTTTAGGAGAGGAGTAGATAAAGCGGCCTGCAATTGTAACCTGAGTCACGAAGCCTCTGCAAAGGTGCAGTGCAAAGCTTCACTGCAATCGCCAGATCCGCCAATCAAACGAGCTGCCAATCAAGCGAGCTGATTGGCAGCACAATGACGTTTAGATGGACCACCGGTTACTCGGCAGTGTTGGGCGCTTGCTCTTGCGTTTCAGGCGCACTTGGTGGCGGCACTTCACCCGCGGGCGGATCCGTTCGCTTGTGCTCATAGAACTGCAGCAAATCCGAAAACGATCGCAACGGCGCAGTTCCTTCGACCATATCTTTGGTGATAGGAGCCTTTGGTTTCTTGCTTGTGACGATAATCGGTTGACTGGATTGTCCGCGACCGCCATCTCGATCGCGTCCACCACGTGGTCCGCCACGCTGCTGGCCGCGTCCACCGCCACCGCCCTGGCCGCCGCCAGAACGTCCTCGTCCGCCCCCAGCACCCGCGAAATTCCCTTGTTGGTTTCCTTGACCCGACTGGCCGCGTTGGCCCTGGCCCTGACCATGTTGACCCTGCCCGTGCTGACCTTGACCATGGCCGTGTTGACCCTGCTGTCCTTGCCCTGAACGTTGTCCGCCTTGCGACTGACCACGCGAGTTAGAACCTTGCGGGCCGCCTTGACCACGATCGGATCGGCCACCACGACGGTTTGAATCCGCGCGTTCGCTTGCACGTTGAGCCGCGCGCTCCGCTTCTGCTTTGTCCATCGCTTCGCGCTGAGCTGGCGAAATCGCAGTCATCGCAACGCGACGCTTCTTGGTATCGATGTTGACCACCCAAGCTTGAACCAAGTCACCAACTTGCACGCACTGATGCGGGTCTTCGACAAAGTTAGGCGATAGTCGACTAATGTGGATCAACCCGCTGCATTCCGGCCCAAGCTCGACGAACGCGCCGAAGTCCGCAACACCTACGACAACGACCCACAGACTCATTCCCGGTTCGAGATTTTCCAAGCTGGGCATGGATTTTTGCATCGGTACCGCTGGGCGAGTCAACCGCGAATCCTGGAACGGATCCTGCAAGCAGCTAGCGATCCAGCGAAGTTTCTCTCTTCCAACCTGCCAACCTCGAGCCAGTTTTTCGACGTCGATCGACAACTCCTGCGAAACCGAAGCGGCCACATCTTCCGGATACTCCGGTGCAAGCACTTGTTCATCAGCCGATGGAACGTGCGCTGTCGCGCTCACTGCCGGATCTGAACCCGTCGCTTCGACCGACTCGCTGATCGTGTTCTCCGTCGACGTTTCCGTCGCAATCGCTTCCGCGCCATCAGCAACTGCGACATCATTCGAATCCGCATCCGACGCAGGCGTTTCAGTTGCAACTTCTGCCGTTGCTGCAACACCTTCAGCCGCCACGTCTGTGCTCGCTGACAAATCCGATTCGGCAGGCTCGACCGACTCTGGAGACTCCACTGGTTCGTTCATACCTTCAGCAAAACTCGCTGGAGCTGCAGCAACAACCACTTCTTGGACTGGTGCAGTCACCACAGGCGGAACCGGCTTGGTCCAACCGGCGGGAGCGGCCGGTGGTTGTACAAGATCCGTTGTCTGAATCAATCTCTCGGCGAGCTTGTAGTCGTCTGGATGAATCGCAGTCGCATCAAGCGAATTAGTGCTACCAAAGACTCGCAAAAATCCGATCGCTTGACGACTAGCCATCTCAGGCCAATCGGTCACTGCAGCTAACAAGTCTTCCCGACTAGCAATCTTGCCTTGGCCAACCGCCTTCAAAATTTGGTCAGCTTGCGCGCGGCCAACTCCAGGAACCGTCATCAACTCTTGCATATTCGCTGACAGAACATCGATCCCGCGCGAGCAAACGCAATCGGCAATCGTCTCATTCACCAACTTCTTCAATGGTTCCGTTGGCAATTCGCGCTGATAACTTCCCAATCGCAATCGACTCGCGTCAAGCTTTACCATTTCGCACAGCGGATTCTGCAATCGACGCGCGATCCAAATCGTAGCTCGGTCACGGCGATTGTGCTCAGGCAACTCTTGCAACGCGATGCGACTGGCCGCGTAAGCTTCCGCACCTCCGCGATCCACCATCGTCCAACGCAGTCCGCTCTCGGCGCTCTGATTCACCAGCTCGCGCAACGTGTGCACCAAGAACCGACGCGCGGGTCCGTTCGTCAGCGCCACCAACGTTACCTTGAATCGGTGCACCAATTCGCCCAGCCGCACCACGTTCTGAGTCACGACTTGCGGTTGCGCAGAACAGACGATCTCGTCCGTCTGAACGACGCGTCCCTTCGCATCAATGATTGCCACTGAGGAAGTCTTCGGTCCAACGGCATCGATCACCAAGATCCGATGACCACGTACCGGTCGTTGTTGCAGTTGCTCGCGCAGCGGCTCGGTCGCGACTTCAAACAAATGCTGTTGCGCCAATTCCTCGAGTTCCGCGATCGCATCCTGTTCGATTCGGTTCAAGAGCGTCCGCGACATCGCTTCTTCAATCGCACCCGTGAACCAATTTAGCAGCGGATGCTTATCGTTCACAAACGCATCGCGAACAACATTAACTAAGACGCGAGTATCATAAGCCAGATGCAAATTCACAAGCTGGCTGCGGCGGCCGCGACCGATCATCAACTGCTGGTAAGCGCTCAACTTCGAAAGCGGTTTGTCCATGCCGTTGAATGGCTGCAGCATGCTGATCAGCCAGCGGCGTCGGCGCTGACGCGGACTGATCTTAGCCGAGTTCTTAGCTGATGCTTTTGTATCTTTACTCTTTTTCCGTTTGCCTTTTTTAGCAATCGAACCCTTCGCCCCCGCAGCGGCAGAGCCGACGTTGAACGATGCCGGCACTGTCGTGGCTTCCTCAGCGGCTGACACCCCAGCGTCTACATCGACGCCAGTTTCAGCGACACTTTCGCTAACTACATCGCCCGCGAGTTCACTAACCGACTCACCTGTCGCTTCAGCTTCATCAACAGCCGAAATATCTTCCGCTTCATCACCCGCGGTTTCGTCGCCTGCGGCTTCGTCAGTCAGCTCTTCGACGAAATGCTCGTCAGCACCATCATGGACGCCTTCGCTACCGTCTTCGGATACTTCTTCCGTCGCATCATCCGCCGTATCCGTTACCAGCGGCTGGACAGCCGGCCCATGTTCCGCCGTGGCGGCCAATTCACCAACAGCAACGGTGGCGTCGGGTTTGTTCTGGTCAGCCGTCAAAACGATCTTCACGTTGGAGCGACGTTGAATGATCTGACGCAGTTTCTGAGCGATCGATGAATCACCCGCCAGCAAACTGCTGATCAGCCGCTTGCAACCTTGAAGCGCGTGCTCAGCCGCTTCGCGTTCGCAGGACATCTCATTCTGCGTCCAAGCCACAATATCTTCGATCGGCGCGCCGTCGTACGCCATCAGCTTCTCGAGCAACTGCCCGGCCGCGCCTTCGCGCTCAGCGTTCTGCTGCATCGTTCGACGCGCACGGAACGCACGCATCGTGCTATCGATTTCGACTTCGGTGTCCGCCTGAGCCAAACGCTCCTTGGCTTCCGAATCAAGTTCCACGCCCTCGGGCAACTGATTCAAAGACTTTACACGCGATTCTTCCAGCCGCTGTTGCTTCTCGATCGCCAACTTGAGCGACCAGAGCAAGGAATGCGGCAAACATCCAGTTTCGTCGGCGCGGAACCGCTCAATGAATGCAGGTTGGTATCCCTGCTGAATCAAGTCGGCGGCCAATCGAATCTGCTCAACCGGAAGTCGGAGGTGGCGAGCGATGCTGCGAAGGTCAATCATACGTCAATGTTCTTGTGGTCATGCGTTGCCCCAATCACCAATCGCTCACCGCGGGCCAAATCGGCAACTGCGCAAGCGTATGAAAATTGGTTGATTAAAAATGGGCTGTTCGCAAATTGCAATCTATGCCCCTAGCCCTGCGGGCTACGAATGAAAAGGGCGATTTTGGGGTCACGATGTCGAACAATCGTGCGCGAATCTATGAAAGTGCTAGCAAGTTGTCAAGCGACTTTGGCGCGCTTACCGCCATTTGAACGCCTATTTGTCAATAAAATGCTTCGTAAAGCTCCACTCGTCGCACATTCCGAAGCGCCTTACATTCTCAAGTGCACGCGCGCCCCAGTTGTCGACGAAGCCCTATTTTCCAGTCTGTGACCGAGTTGCATAGTGCAGTTCCAGGAACTTCACCATCGCAGCAGCAAGTTGTTTCGCCGATCGCGCGATACTCACGTCCGAATCCCGGAAACCCTCCCGATGACATTCAATTTGAATGCTGCTGATTGTACCGGAGTCGCGCGAGCCGTGCGTCATCGTGTTCCATCCGCCGTTGAAATACAAATCCTCGCCTGGACTACGAACTTTCGTTCCCGGAACCGCCGCCAACCCCTCGCGCTCAAGCATGCCACCCAAACTCGACTCGCCACGAATCAGTTCCTCTAAACTCAACTGACCATGCTCTGCGATCTCGCGCACACTGGCCTTCGTCTTCAACTGCTCAAATTCCGCGAGCGGCAATTCGAAATCCTTCTCACGCAACAAATATCCGAGCTCCAACCGCTTTTTTGAATGCCCATGTCCGTGCAGTTCAATGAACAGCCCGCGTCCCAACTCACGCACGACTCGCTGCTTGGCAACCTTCAACGCTTGCTGATATTCGTACCAGTTGCGAACCGCTGAGGATTCGGCGGAGCAAGCTGCGTCGAGCGGTCGATTGGCGTCCAAGAATTTTCGGTGAAGTTCGCAGACGACCAAGTGCGGCCGCGCTTGCGTCAACTTCGAAACCTCCTCAGCCACAGCACGCGCAAGTCGCTCCGTGTTGGCGTCCGCTATTCGACTTCCTTCCGTCCGCAGCTCATACTCAGCCGGAGCTCTCGAGCCTCCGTGCGGCGCAGCTAAGATCAATGGCAACGAACCAGCTTGATATTGAATCAGTTCTAAATAGCCGCCAACCGTTTCACCCACTGCAGAAGCCTCACAACGCGCCGAAAACTCAGTGACATCACTCAATCGCTCCTGCGCCGCCACGAGCGAACAGCCAGCCACGCAGCCCAAGCACCCTACACTAGCCACGCGCGCCAGCCACCCCAAAACCACAATCACGTAGAATTGGGCAACCTCGCGAACTCGCAACTTAACTAGCCAATCATTGATAAAACCCAATCTCAGCAACACACACAACTCCCCTCGGATTTCACTTCACCGCACCCCCAAAATCTTTCCGCGCAAGATCTTTCTGCCCTACATCTTTCTGCAGTCAAACTTCTCACCCGTCATATCGCAAAGTCGCACTAACGCCGCAACCGACGAATTACCTGAATCGCGCCAATCGCATCCGACCAACTCAACTTACTTTTACCGCCGTACCGATCATGATAGACGATCGGAATCTCGCTCAGCGTCGCGCCCGCGCGATACAACATTACTAAAATCTCTTCCAAGAATCCGTAGCCATCGCAAGTCAATTGATCGATCGGTAACGCTCGCAATTTACTGACACGGTAACAGCGATACGAACCGCTGCAATCGTGCACCGGCAACTGCAAAACACGCGTTGCGTACCGATTCAAACTACGACTGATAAATTTGCGAAAGGGTGAAAGTCCCTCAGTTCCGCCGCCAGCGATGTACCGCGATCCGATGACGACATCGATGTTCTCGTTTCGAGCTACCGCAAGGAAATCTGGAACTTTCTCAGGATCGTGACTCAAGTCCGCATCCAAGTTCACCATGAACTCGTAGTCGCGTTCCAAACACCAACGCATCGCATCGCGCAGTGCAGAACCTAACCCAAGCTTTCCGCTGCGACCGAGGACGTTCAATCGCTGCACATCCACCGCTTCCTCAGTCGCCCAAGTGCCAGTACCGTCAGGCGAATTATCGTCCACCACGAGCACATCACACTCCGGTGCAACTCGTTGTAATGCCGCCACAACGCGCGGCAGATTGGTCATCTCGTTATACGTGCACAGCACCACCAGGGCGCGGCCAGCCGCCACTGGCTCTCCGGTCGCCGCGCTGTCGGTGCTTGTCGAATGATCTTGCGAACCTGCCATCAATTGCGTTTAGCCTTTGATAACGATGTTAACCAAACGCCCAGGAACAACGATCACTTTCACAATCTGCTTGCCAGCCAGCAGCTCGAGAATGCGCGGATCCGACTGTGCGATCTTCTCAAGATCGGCTTGCGAAGCTTCAGCCGGAACAGTGACACGTCCTCGCACCTTACCATTCACTTGAATCGGAATCTCAATCTCAGCCGTCTTAGTGAGCGCTTCGTCGAACGCCGGCCAAGGCTGGTAAGCCAACGTGTTGGTATTGCCCAGCAACTGCCACAGCTCCTCAGCCAAATGCGGCGCGTAAGGCGACAACAGCAACACGAAATCGCTCATCGCCGCCCGAGGTCGAACCTCTTCTTTCGTAAAGAAGTTTACGAACTCCATCATCCGAGCAATCGCAGTGTTAAAGCTCATCGCCGCCGTGTCGCGAGTCACCGCAGCAATGGTTCGGTGCAACATCCTGTTCTGCTCTTCAGTCGCCGCCACATCGCGCACGTTCTCAACTAGCACCGTTTCATCGGACCGAAAATCGACAATCATCCGCCACACGCGGTCCAGAAAATTCCGTACGCCACTTACGCCCGCCATACTCCACGGCTTCGTCGCTTCCAACGGCCCCATGAACATCTCGTACAATCGCAACGAATCCGCACCATACTCTTTAACCACTTGGTCCGGATTCACCACGTTCCCGCGGCTCTTCGACATCTTGTGCGCACGGCTCTCTATTCGAATCGACTCGTCCGCCACCAACACAAACGTATCGCCACGCTTAACAACATCGCTCTCTGGAACAACCACCGCAACAGCGACCTCGCCGGTGCCATGCTCACTGAGCGTTCCATCGTCCAAACGCACCAACTTTGCCGGATTAATCCAACGCTCGCCGCACTTGTAACCCGTGTACTCGACTTCGCCGAGAATCATTCCTTGATTGACCAGCTTGTGAAACGGCTCCTTGGTCGACACATAACCGCGATCGTACAGCACCTTGTGCCAGAATCGCGAGTACAACAAGTGCAGCACCGCATGCTCCGCACCGCCCACGTACAAATCGATCGGCATCCAAGCTTTCTCTTTCACCGGGTCACAAAACGTTTGGTTGTTGCGAGGATCGATGAATCGCAAGTAATACCAACACGAACCAGCCCACTGAGGCATCGTATTCGTCTCGCGCCGATAGCGTTTCCCATCCAACTCAACGTACAACCATTCGTCAGGCGATTTGCCCAACGGCGGCTCCGGACGACCATGCGGTTTGTAGTCTTCCAAGTGCGGAAGATTGACCGGCAAGTCCTTTACGTCGACCGCGCGAATCGCTCCCGTCGGTTTGCCCGCCGCATCCAATTCATGCAAGATCGGAAACGGTTCGCCCCAGAATCGCTGCCGACTGAACAACCAATCGCGCAGTTTGTAGTTCACCGCCTCGCGACCTATGCCCTGCGTTGCAAGTTTCTCAGTGATCTGCGCCTTCACGTCTTCGGTCGCCATGCCATCGTAAGGGCCCGAGTTGATCGCATTACCAAGTCCAATAAAGCATTGCTTGCCAGCCAACACAGCCGCTGGATCCACTTCAGTCGAACCGGCTGGATCCACCACCGCCACAACCGGCAAATCGTATTGCTGAGCAAACTCAAAGTCGCGATCGTCATGCGCCGGCACTGCCATGATCGCACCCGTCCCATAAGTCGCTAACACATAGTCAGCGATCCAAATCGGCACCGGCTTTTCAGTTACCGGATTGATCGCATACGATCCGCTGAAGACGCCCGTCTTCTTCTTGTCGCCCTCCGTTCGTTCGCGATCACTCTTGAACGAAGCCGCTGTGCGATACTTTTCAACGGCGTCTTTTTGCTCAGCCGTCGTTAGCTCCATAACAAGCGGATGCTCCGGAGAAATGACCATGTACGTCGCTCCAAACAACGTATCCGGCCGAGTCGTGTAGATCCGCAGCGAGTCTTTACCGGCTGCTTTGGGAAAGCCACTTTTCGTCCGGTCGGCTTGCCAACCCGCGTAGCCGCTCGCCTGGCCCAAGTAAAAATCGACTTCCGCGCCAGTACTGCGGCCGATCCACTCGCTCTGCAGTTTCTTGATCCCCGGCGACCAATCCAATCCATCAAGATCGGATATCAAGCGATCCGCGTAAGCTGTAATCCGCAGCATCCATTGCCTCAGCGGAATGCGCTGCACCGGATGCGAACCACGCTCGCTCTTGCCATCGATCACCTCTTCATTCGACAGCACGGTTCCAAGCGCGGGACACCAGTTCACCAACGCATCGTCTTGATAAGCCAACCGGTGTTGGTCGCGATAAGCCGCTACAGCCACATCGCCCTTGGCAGTCACTTCAGCCGGAATAGGCAACTCAGCGATCGGTCGCCCGGCTTGCCGCTCAACATCGAACCACGTATCGAACAGCACCAAGAAAATCCACTGCGTCCAACGAAAGTACTCCACGTCCGTTGTCGCCAACACGCGGTCCCAATCGTAACTGAATCCCAACATCTTCAACTGGCGCGTGAACTCGGCGATGTTGTTCTCAGTCGACACGCGCGGGGGCACGTTCGTCTTGATCGCGTGCTCTTCCGCCGGCAAACCAAACGCATCGAATCCCATCGGATGCAACACCGTTTTGCCTTGCATCCGAGCGAACCGACAAACGATATCCGTCGCTGTGTATCCTTCCGGATGACCAACATGCAATCCCGCGCCGCTCGGATACGGGAACATGTCCAGCACGTACAACTTCTCGCCACTCGGCATCTCAGGCGTTCGGAAAGTCTTATGCTCAGCCCAAAAGTTCTGCCACTTCGGTTCAATCTCAGCCGGGTTGTATCGCGACATAGCCTATCTTTTCCAAGTTTCGCGAAGCAGTTCTATCGCCGCTCCGCCACCCACAGTGCATCCAATTTCAAACGCACGGGTGTACACCGAAACCCCACTTTTCGCAACGCCACCCCTCTAAGTACCCTTTCGCGAAAGCTACTGCTTCAGCGAAAATGCACCCGGCAGCAAATCCCCCACCGTCCATCGTCCGGAGATTTGCCGACTTTCAGCGTCGATCAAGATCACTTCGAGCGTCGCGCCGAATTCGCTGAGCACTTGGCGGCAAGCTCCGCAGGGCGTCACGCCTCCGCGCGATGCAACCGCAATCGCTTTCCACTGGCGTTCGCCCCGCGCAATCGCGGAACACACCGCGGAACGTTCCGCGCAGATCGCTAACCCATAACTCGCATTCTCAACATTGCAGCCGACGATGATCCGACCATCAGCGCTAAGTATCGCTGCGCCAACCAAAAAATCGCTGTACGGCGCATACGCCAGTTCGCGCACTTGTAACGCTGCCTCAACTAAACGCCCAATTTCCGAATCATCCAAAGCCATAATTCCGCTTCCAAATTTGGTTACCGCGCGCCAGCCGAATTGCCGACGCGTCCAAAGCAGCCGTTCGTATTTAACTCGCGCCTTCGTCGTTGATTCCGTAACGCTTCATCTTCTCACGCAAAGTCGCGCGATGCATGCCCAGCAAATCGGCTGCACTAGAACGATTGCCTTTGGTAGCCTCGAGCCCCTCGCGCAAGAAAATGGGTTCCACCACAGCCAAGAAGCGATCGAACAAGCCATCGGTAGGCGGCGCGGCAGATTCGGATTGACACTGCAATTCCTGATGAATCCAAGATTGCACCAAAGTCTCCAGCGGTGGCTGGCCGTCACTGGGACTTAAGAACGCAGGCTGCGGAGCCGGTAGATGGCGGCGCGCTATCGTACCACCCCGAGCCAACAGGGCTGCATGTTCCAGTGTGTTGCGAAGTTCTCGCACATTGCCGGGCCAATCACGCCTCTTCAATTCCTCAAGCGCCTCGGCATCAACCGCCGCGTCCGGTTGCTGATAATGCATTCGTCGCAGCAAGTGCTCACACAACTCAGGAATATCGTCGGTACGATCGCGCAGCGCAGGCATGTGGATCTCGAACACCGCCAAACGAAAATAAAGATCCTGTCGAAAATCACCGCTACTCACCTTCTGCACCAAGTTCTGATGCGTTGCTGCAATGATCCGCGCGTTGCAACGCTTTGGGCGAATATCACCCACCAAAGTGAAATGCCCTTGCTCTAACACTCGCAGCAATTTCACCTGCTGCGGTAATGGCAAATCACCGATTTCATCCAACAGTACCGAACCGCCCGCAGCCATCGAGAACAACCCTTCGCGCCGTTCATTCGCTCCCGTAAATGCACCTTTGACATGTCCAAACAACTCGCTTTCAATCAAGCTTGGATTCAGCGCCGGCAATGCAATTGGCAAGTAAGGCTGTTCGCGGCGAACGCTATGCACGTGAATCGCCGCCGCAGCTAACTCCTTACCCGTTCCGCTTTCGCCAGTGATCAACACCGGCACATCGCTGCTGGCCGCCAACGCGATCTTCTTGAAAACTTCTTGCATCGCCGACGAATGGCCGACCAGAACATGATCAAACTGAACTTTGCCTTCGCTGCTTAATCGTGACTCCGGTGCAACGATTTGTCTTTCGGACGGCTCCAGCGCCGCGCGAATCACTTCTGCTGCGCGATCTAGATCAAACGGCTTCGTTAAATAGTCGGTTGCTTTTTTCTGATAAGCTTCCACCGCAGTGCTGAGGTCGCCGAAAGCGGTGATCAAAATGATCGGCACGTTATGGACCAAAGTTGTGAACTGGGGAATCGCATCCAGCCCTGAGATCCCTGGTAAGCGCACGTCCAGCACAATCAAGTTCGGCTCAGTCGCTTTAGCTGCTTCAATTCCGGCTTCGGCAGACGACACTGCGTCAACCGAATGCCCTTCCGCTTGCAGCATCTTCTTAAGTGCCCAGCAGATCGCCGGCTCATCATCAACAATTAAAACGTGCGACATTTTCAGCCAGCTTTGTTTTTCTTAAGTGTTTGCAATCGGTATCCGCAGACAAAATACGGTGCGGCCATCGTCGCGATGCCAAGTCACCTCGCCCGCTAACTCCTTCGCCGCTTTTGTCACCAGAGCCAGTCCTAAACCAACTCCTTCGCGCTTCGTCGTGACCAACGGATCAAACATCCGCGATTGAACTTCGGGCGTCGGACCTGGTCCATTGTCGCTGATCTCAATCGTCAGCCAAGGCGGCGTTCCCGCAACAACTCGCAATTCGATCTGACCCGCGTGGCCAGCCGCTTGGATCGCGTTGAGCAGCAGATTCAAGACAGCTGAGGTCAGCAACTCGCTGCGTTCAAACACGATCGATTCTAAATTCGGACAACGCACTACATTCAACTGACTACCCAAATGCTCGCTCATCGGCCGCACCAACTCGATCGCTTTGTCGACGACCTCGTGCAGCGACTGCGACTCAGCCGATTCCGTTTCACCGCCCAGACGTAACCATCGCATCAGTTGATCTTCAGCCAATCGCAGTTGCCGCATAGCGACCGCGATCGCTTCCGAGTCACCGCTGCACTCGCGAGCGTGCAGTTGAATCGCGAGTCGCGCACCGGTTAACGTGTTCCTCAAATCATGCGATAGTCCAGCCGCCAGTGCATGCACCAAACGCTCTCGCTCAGTCGAATGAATGCGAGCTTCCATCAGTTGCAATTCGCTTGCCATGCGATTGACATTCGTCGACAGCTCGAACAATTCATCGTGCTGGCCCGACAGTTCGATCGGAGCGTAATCGCCTGTCGCAATGCGTTGCACTTTACGCTGAACCGCTTGCAAACGTCGAACTACGCGATCCGTCAACCAACCCGCAATCGCACCCAACCCGATCGCCGTGGCAATCCCAGTAATCAACGGCAATGCCAGCGCTTGCCACCGCATTTGCCGCACTGTCGCTTGATCCAACAAGATGCCTACCCAAGCGATCGCCTGCGTCCGTCCAAGTGTTTCCACGCCTTCGAAACGTGCCCAACCCGCGTGGTAGTTCTGGTTGTCAGGAGCAACGTAAGCGTGATCAATGTAAATGCCCGTTCCCGTATTGGTGCCTGCGTGCGCCACAGAAGCCAAACTTCGCTGGGTCTCTGGTGAAATCGTCAGCGTGGTATCAACAATCTGCCCGCTCGCATCCAGTAAGATCAACTGCGTGTCGGTCAGCTCCGAAACCGCTCGTAACACGGTAGGCGTCATCGGATAATTAGGCGCAGCCAGACTTCTCCCGATACTCGTCAAACGCTCTTCGACTTCAGCTCGCGTTTGGTGATCCGCAAACCACCATGCTCCGAAAGTAACGCAGCCGACCACAATCAACGTCGTGCCAAGAAACGAGAGAATCCACTGCCTTCGCAAACTAACGCGCCGCTTCCCAAGCTGATCCAATTTTCGCGATGGCTCCGCGTTATCGTTCAAAGAAGGTTAGTCTCACTTTAGCTATTTAGACGTCAGGCTGAGTTACTAAGGTTCCAGAGTAGCCGAAAGACCGCTCGAGCGAAGTTTGCGAGCGATAATCGCGTCGAGAATTTTAGTCAGATTCGAATGAAACCCGCCATCAATTTCGTTGTCGATGCAATACTGTTCGATATCACTCATGCGATACTTCGAACGCGCATCGATCTTGTAACTTCGCGTTGCACTCTCTTTAGGATAAACCCCCGTCGCATCGTAGCCGGTAATTGCAATGCGACCCAAAATACTGCAACGTGACGGACGACTCGGCTGAGCATACGGTGCGACGTAGTAAAGCACTTGACGATTCTCAGCCGTCACAAACACGTGATGATCGAGCCGGTCTGGCAACTTGCTTTCATGCCCGCGAACAAACACAAACTCATATTGCTCCGTGGCTCGCGTGCTTCCCGGTTGCATGACGTTGTTACGGAAAGCTAACACGAGTGTACGAAGTTGTTCAGCATCGATTTTCTCGCGATCTTCGACAAACAATCCAACGCCATGAAACTGACGCATATTGGCTGCAACAACTTCTTCGAAAGGAAGCGAAGTGCGCGATCCGCGATAAGCAGCCGTCAGTGCCAACGGACGATGAAAGTAATACAGCTTGCGATCGAGCAGATCCTTGCGCATGCGAGCTTGAACGAGCACGCAATTCTCATTCAAATACTCCGCAATCTTCCCGCCACTAAGCATCGGCAAGTCCGAACGATCCGCGGCATCAATCTCCAAGCCAACTGAAAAGATGCTCGCACGCGACGACGGCATCACCTTCGTTTTACTGTTCAAGCGATCGCGCAAAGTAAGCGTCGAGGTCATGGTGCGAACCTCGAACGGTTCACCTTTCGGCAGTTGCTCGCAACTTTGACGATCCGTTACCGCAAACACAGCCGCCATTTCGCGATCCGTTTTAGGCAGACGCGTCAGAGTTTGTACGTCTGCATACTCGTCATTTTCACTAACCGAAGTCTGAGCCGCTTTTTTCTGAGCCAGCACGCTTCCGCAACTGAGCAAGCTTAGCATGCTGAAGATAACAAATAGTTTCACCAGAGATACCATCGCTTGAGCCGGGTATTAAGGAATGGACTTTCAATACAAATTAGCGAAATAAACGGAGATCAACAGTTTAGCCAAAAAGTTGCGTTATCGGACTGCCTAAGCTGATCGGCAGCGGTCGTGACTGCGTGTCGGTCACTTCCGTCGCGGGATCGATTCCAAGAGCCCAGTACAACGTCGCCGCAATGTCCTCAGGACGCACCGGATCCTCCGCCGGGAAAGCGCCTTGCGCGTCGCTCTTACCATAAACCGCGCCGCCCGTCACACCGCCCCCAGCCATCAACACCGTGTAACATTCCGGCCAGTGATTACGACCTTTGCCGTCACGATCACCGATCTTCGGTCCTCTTCCGAACTCGCCCATCCAAATCACTAACGTCTCATCGAGTAGCCCGCGACAACGCAAATCCGTGATCAACGTCGGTACCGTTTGATCGGTCGTCGGCAACAAACGATTCTTCAGATCGGTGAAGTTGTCTTGATGCGTGTCCCAACCTTCGCTGCCCTTGCCACCAATACCGCTCGAATAGTAAACCGTCACGAATCGCGTGCCCGCTTCAATCAAGCGTCGCGCGAGTAAACAGGATTGACCATAAGTGGTTCGGCCATAGGCGTCGCGCAACCACTCTGGTTCGCGGCTGATGTCGAGCGCTTGCTTCAGTCCCGGCGCCGAGAGAATCGATAAAGCTTGCTGCTGGAATTCGTTCAGCCCCTGCGCTACCGTTGACCTCTCCTTCAAAGCCAACTGCGCATCGACAACGTCCAACAACTGGCGACGACGTTCAAGCCGGGCGAGATCAACCGACGCAGGCAATTCCAACTCTGGCAACGCAAACGAACTGGCGTTCGGATCCGAACCGAAGAAAAACGGATCGAAACTCTTGCCTAAGAAACTTGCATGCTGCCCCGGCGTAACCGAACCGTCGCGAACCACATGCGGAAATGCAACGAACGGCGGCATACCGGGTTGAATGGGACCAAGCATTTTCGAGACGACCGAACCGTAGGCTGGATATAGTTCCAGAGAATCACGCAGGCGTTGATCGTCCGTAGGCGGCGCTTTACCGGTCAAACAATAGTAACCCGCTGAGTTGTGGTTCTTCATCTTGTGATGAACCGATCGCACTTGCGCCCACATGTCCAACGATTGCGCCCAGCGCGGCAAGTGCTCGCAAACTTGCAAACCCGGCACAGCCGACGGAATCGGAGTGAACTCGCCGCGAATTCCGCTCGGCGCGGACGGCTTCATATCGAACGTGTCGATGTGACTCGGGCCGCCATGCTGATGCAAAAAGATCACGTTCTTCGCGCGAGCTTTCGGTTTGTTGCGACGTTCCGCTTCCGAAGCACTTGCAGTTTGCCTGAGCAACCGGGGAAGTGCAAGTCCAGCCAACCCCAGTGATCCAATGCGCAGCAGAGATCGACGATCACCCCACGCAGCTTGATAGTTCTGGCAACTATTGCGAGCCATCTTGAGTCGCCCAAGTTAGAGGATTTTGCATCACGTTTACCATCAACGTCTATTCTCGATCCAGCGCTTGAGCATCGCCACCGCAGCTTCATCGACGACTGTCGTAGCCAACTGAGGCATTTGCCCCGGACCGCGCATTCCGACGCGATGCCACAACACGGACCGTTGCGGATCACCTTCAGCCACTATTTTAGCATCGGGCTTGTCGAAAGTGTGATGCGTCGGTGTGACATTCAGGATCTTCATGCGATCGAGCGGCACGTAGATCGACAAGTCCATCTGCGCATTGCCGCCACCCGATTCCACATGACAATAAGCACAATTGGCATGCAGGAACGCTCGCGCACGCTGCTCCAAATCTTGCGACTCGTCGTACGGATCGCTGAGCCGCGGATACTCGTCCGCTGCCGCACCGAGCAACTCGGACGAACGCGGTTTCCGCTGGCCATCAACCCCTTTCGCGCTCGCAAAATGCGCATCGATTTCAGCTTGCGATCGCCCCGCTTCCTGCAACTCTCGCCGCAGCGACTCTTTCGCTTTCGGTATCCAATCGTTCTTCAGCAACTTCATCGCTTCGAACGCCGCTAACTGATTCACCACAACTCCGTCGCCGTAATCATGACTCCTATTCAGTTGCTCCGTCGTCAGCCCCAGCACAAATCCAGCGGCTCGTGTGTGACAAACCATGCACTCGGTGCGGCTCGGATAACGCCATTGCAATGATCGCTGCCCACTCCCATCGCGGATCTCGAAAGCTCGATCGCGCCCCGTCGACTCCACTAACACCGCGTCCGTTTGATCGTCCAGCCACTCGTATGAGTAACCAACCCATTCGCCCTGTTGCTTGGTCATCAACCGCGTTTCGATCCAGCGTCGCGAACTCGGGTCGCCGTCGTTCGTCTCGATCGCAAACGACTTCACCAACACTGTTTTCTCAGGAAATTGCCAAGACCATCGATCGGTCACTTCCATGCGCGAGTCGCTCGGCAGCGCAATGAAGCGACTCTTGAGCGCTCCGTCTGACCAGAAAGGTGCATTGACACTGTACGGGATCACACCCGCCGCAACTTGATGCCCCGCAACCGCAGCGAACAATCCGGTTTCGCTCAGCTTGCGTGGAAAAGTATTCGGTGCAGCGATTTGTTCATTCAGTTTCAAGTGATAAAGCCCGCCGAGTGCGTCGCCGCGATGATCGACCACCATCAACTCCCCGTCCGCGTCGAGCGTAATCGCAGAAATCTGCAGCGTCGTATCCGCAAGTTCGCGTTGCCATTCGATACGCGGTCCGTCACGTTCATGATCGACTTTCACGCCCCAGATTTTGCCGGTCGAATAGTCGCCGTAAATGTAAGCACCGCGCAGCTCCGGATGCTTCGCGCCGTGATAGGCAACTCCGCCGGTCAACGAACGCGACTCACTGTGCGCGTGCTCGACCGTAGGCTGCACGTGCGGCGTTGGTCCAAGCTGCCGATGCGAGTAAAACGGATGACTGCCCTCGAATACACTCCAACCATAATTCGCACCGCGCTCGATCCGATACACCTGCTCGAACATATCTTGTCCGTTGTTGCCAACCCAGATATCACCGTTGCTCGGATCGCACGTGATACGCCACGGATTGCGAAGCCCATAAGCCCACGTCTCCGGCCGCGCATCCGGATGATTCAAAAAAGGATTGTCCGTTGGAATCGAGTACGCGCGGTCAGCGGTGGGATGGTCGACATCGATACGCAGCACTTTCGCAAGCAACTTCGTTAAGTCTTGACCAGTGTTATTCGCATCCGAATCGGATGTGCCATCGCCAGATGTGACATACATCAATCCATCTGTGCCGAATGTCACCGCCGCGCCATTGTGT
Source organism: Pirellulaceae bacterium (assembly GCA_041739135.1). Lineage (GTDB taxonomy): Bacteria > Planctomycetota > Planctomycetia > Pirellulales > Pirellulaceae > Aureliella. The sequence continues at coordinate 23,783 of JBGSOM010000014.1, read as the reverse complement.
CCATTCGATTCCCATTCGATGATCGTCAGCGGTTCGCCAATCACGTTGTGCGGCGTGCGCGCGATCGTATGCCGCGTAATGCGGCTGCGATGTTTGTCGTCAGCGCCCTTTCCGTTGCTGCCGATATACATGAATCCATTCTCAGTGAACCGCGGATGGAAAGCGATCGAGTACGCGACACCTTGCGGATCCACCAGCGTCTCGAGCTCGCTCTTCAACTCCGGTGCAACAAGTTGTTCCGCAGTGGAAAGCAAATCGGCTGGAACGCGTTGGATCAGCGTCGGCCCGTACGCGCCCGCTTCCGTGATAACGATCAAGTTCTTCGTGCCCGGTTCGACTTGAACATCGATCGGCCATTCCAGTTTCAAATGCGGCAGCGCACGCGCAATCACGTAAGGCAACGGTGGCTCGGGCGATCCAGTCAACTTCGCATCAACGAATCGCGGACGTTCCGCCAACTTGCGAAGCTGCGGATCGCTTTCACTGGCACCCGCGAAGCGCAGCCCAACGTAATCCTCGACGCGATGAAAATTCAGCTCGCTCAGCGGCGCGCAGCTGCTCAACTCCGGCGACTCGCCCAACGTGTAATCGTAACGGCACAGCGCCAACGACCAAACTTCGTCCACACTCGGCCGCCCACCCGTCGGCATAAAATCGATCCACGGAATCCGACCTTCTACGGACCAGCCCTCGTCGCGGTCGCCTCGTTCGTTCAACGTTCCACGACGCACCACGGCGGTCTTCATTTGGAACGCGTTGGCAAATTTCAGTGCCGCGTAACCACCACTTTGCTGATCCGGCAGAAACAGATCCATCTCGGTTCCGGCCGCGTTGACTTGAAATTCGTAATAACCCGCCTCCGACTTGCCGGGTTTGAAGAACATCTCAAAGACGTCGTTATCCCAAGTTTGCCCGTCACGCTCGACGACATCGGCGAACAAGTCACGGTCCTCAAGCTGCGCGAAAAAGTAGAGATACTGCCGATCCCACATCAGCCGTGCCACGGTCGCCGTCTTCGTCGGCTCTCCAGAAACCGGGATGCGAAAGTTCGTGATCGCCGCCGCGCTCTGCCAAGCGGCTTCATCGGCGACTCCGTCAATCACCACTTCGCCGGACGCCCAACGACAGACCACTTCGTCAGCCAGAACCGCATTCGTCGCTAGACTACAAAAACTGCAAAGGATGCAAACACTGAATTCAGCAAATCCAAGGATCGTCGAGTCAACTTGTTTCAAGTCATGGCTCCGTTTGAAATCGCTTTAACCAAAGATTAGCCATGGTACACGACGCGATGGGCGTGCACTTTTAGAACGGTTTGTTAGCATGCTAGGTGTAAGCATAACGTATCGACTGCAGGATTCACCCGCGGCGAGTTCCATCATTTACGCTGCGTAGCAAAATTCATGGCCAGTTCGAAGAAGTTTAGCAAGCACGCCAAGCCGCCCACCAAACCATCAGCGTTCAGCGGAAATCATCAACGCAGTTGGCTGTGGGGCCATCACGCGGTGCTCGAAACGCTGCAATCGGGCCTGTGGCCAGTCCTCGAAATCCACGCCACACGCGAAGCTTACGACGCGTCTGCCGAGTTGCTGAATGCAAAACAGCAATCCGGAATTCCAGTGGATGTCGTTACCGCCGCTCGCCTCTTTGAACTGTCCAAATCGACTGAGCACCAGGGCTTGGTGACGCGCCTGGGACCGTACCCGTATCGATCGATGGCCAGTTTCGAAGCCGAAATGCGCGCCGCGTCCGAATCTTCAAAAACCGCAGCCGCGCGGAAGCCGCTGGTCGTGATCTGCGATCGGATTCAAGACACATTCAACTTCGGCGCGATTCTTCGATGTTGCGACGGTGCCGGTGTGATGGGAGTAATCGTGGGCGAGAACAGTCAAGCGGAAGTGACGCCGCACGTCGCACGCTCTTCCGTCGGCGCTGTGAACTACGTCCCAGTTATCAAAGCCGCGAATCTCGTGCACGCCGCAAAAGCTGTGAAGAAGGCGGGATTTCAGTTGGTCGGCGCCGATGGCAATACACAACACAGCGCTTGGACCGCGTCACTCGATCCGTTGACCGCGCTCGTCATCGGCAGCGAAGCGACCGGCATCAGCGACGAACTGCTCGCCGAATGCGATCTGCGCGTCTGCATCCCAATGCAAGGTCACGTCACTTCGCTGAACGCAGCCGTCGCAGCCGGAATTCTACTTTACGAAATTCGTCGCCAACAAAACGCGCTCGACGTCAGCAATGAAGTGCCCGACAGCAAACTGGCGTAACCCCAGCTGATTCCAATCCATCACTCGCGGACCAATCCCAAGCTGCGTTCGTATTCAGAGCGTTGCAGCACTCGACCTTGCACTTCGGTGATCTTCTCCCACGCTTGCGCAGCAGCACCAAGTCCATCGTCAATCGTTTTAGCACCCGACAAGATCGCAATTAAGTTGGTCGCGAGCGCATTGCGATAATCTTCCGCTCTCGGCAATCGCATCTCGTTCGGAGCGTCCGCGCTGGCGATCAACTCAGTCGCAAGATTGCTCGCCTGCCACGCTGATGAGTCACTACCAGCGATCGGCGAAGCAGATTCGATACCGCCCACAGTGGGCGCAAGCGTTTGACGAGTTTCGCTGCTTCGTAACCACTTCAACATCTCAGCCGCTCGCGTCGATTGACGACAGTTCGCGGACAGCGACGCATTCAAGCCGCTGCCAGTGTTCCATCCAATCCACTTCGCAGGCATTCGCAGCGCTTTGCCACCCGTCGCTTTCGCGGCTTCAGCGGTCAACAATGAAGGCGTTACCAGCGCGACGGCAGGCTGCATCTGCGATTGAACCCAAGTCCAAGCTCGCGACGCATCAGCCACCATCGGCGGCAATCCCGCGCTGTCTTCACTGCTCGACTGCTGCGCGAGACTAACCAGTATCTCAGCCGCTCGCACAAACTCAGGCTCAGTCAATCGCGGTCTCATCGTCTGCAATTCGAACAACAAACCGTAATCCGGAGTGCGTTCGCTTAACCCGCCAACGATTGCAAAAAAACGATCGACAATGGCGGCGCGATCCACGGCCGCTTCATCAAACTTCACCGTCGGCTTTGTTGAGGACGCGATTTCAAGCGAATTCAGCAAACCGGTCCAATCCTCAGCCTTACTCGCGGTGTCGATCGCGGGCGGACTGACGATCACCAGCGGCACCGAAGCACCCAATGGCACCGCCCAAGTTTCGCGACCATAAATCGCTTGCCGATTCCAACCCGCCGGAACTTGCGGCGCGTCTTCATCCTGCACAGTCAGCGCAACAGGCAGCTTCGTCAACCAGCGGCGGTCGATTAATTCGCCCAGCAGACGCGATGGATAGATCGCGACATCGCAGTTGCACGCCTTCTCAGCCAAGAACTCGTCGACCGACAACGTGCGAATCTCCACTTTCTGGTCCGAACCCGTCAACCAAGCGCGTTCGACCAACGTCGCGTCGCTAACTTGCCCCACAATCCACAACCGTAGCGGTACGCTCGAAGTGCTCGGCGCGGACGGGGTCGATGTTTCAGCATTCTGCGCGCGATCCGGATCGCATCCAACGCAGCAACTTAGCAGAACTGCGGTTGCGAGCGAAAATGGTAAAGAGAACTTCAGCATGACGAGTTGGCTTTGCAGTTTTTGGCTTTGCAGTTTTCAGTATGCACGATTCGACGCGCATCGATTCAGGGTGCCACGATTCAACTGACGCGATATCGGTGGGCTGGTAGGAACGATTTTGAAAACAAAGTATAGTGTGCGACGCTAATTTTCGGACCGGGCATTCGCGGAGCATCATCGTGGCTTACACAATCGGCATCGATATCGGAACTTCGGGTACCAAGAGTTTGTTGGTGGATCCGGATGGTAACATCATCGCCGAATCGGCGGCAAGCTACGGTGTTGCCATGCCCAAGCCGATGTGGACCGAACAGGATCCGGAAGACTGGTGGACAGCCGCCGTGAAAACGGTTCGCGCCGTGGTGAAGCAAGGACGCGTCAAGCCGGCGGATGTGAGCGCGATCGGTCTGTCGGGTCAAATGCACGGTTCAGTCTTTCTTGACAAAGCAGGCAAAGTGATTCGCCCCGCGCTGCTGTGGAACGATCAACGTACCGCAGCTGAGTGCGAGGAAATCACCAAGTTGGCCGGCGGGCGCAGCGAACTGATTCGCATGGTTGCCAACCCAGCACTCACCGGCTTCACCGCGCCAAAGATCCTGTGGCTGCGCAACAACGAGCCCAAAAAGTACGAACGGCTGAAACATGTTCTGCTACCCAAAGACGAAATTCGCCGCCGCTTAACCGGTGAACTAGCGACCGATGCCAGCGACGCGAGCGGCATGCTGCTGCTCGACGTTTGCAAACGCGACTGGTCCGACGAACTGCTCGGCAAACTAAACCTCGACCGTTCGCTGCTCGCCAAGGTCTACGAATCGGAAGAGGTCACTGGTTCACTCCTGCCCGACATTGCTGAAAAGTTAGGCTTGACGACAAATTGCAAAGTCGTCGCTGGCGCAGGTGACTGCGCTGCGGGCGCAATCGGCAACGGAATCGTCAAAGCTGGAGTGGCCACGATCAGTCTCGGCACTTCCGGCGTCGTCTTCGTACACTGCGATCAACCGCAATATGATCACCAAGGCCGATTGCATACGTTCTGCCACGCCGTACGCGGCAAGTGGCATATGATGGGCGTCACGTTGTCCGCCGCAGGTTCGCTGCAGTGGTTCGTCGAAAACGTCTGCCCCGAGCTTGCGATGCGTCGCGGCGCTGACCCTTACCAAACCATCAACATCGAAGCTTCAGAAGTTGCGGCGGGATCGGACGGTTTGATTTTCTTGCCCTACCTGGCGGGCGAACGCACGCCGCACGCCGACCCGCACGCCCGCGGCGCTTTCATCGGACTCACCAGCAAACACACGCGCGGCCACATGGCCCGCGCGGTAATGGAAGGCGTTTCGATGAGCCTCCGCGAGAGCCTCGAGATCATTCGGCAACTCGACGTTCCAGTTCGTGAGCTGCGGTTGAGCGGCGGTGGCGCGAAGAGTCAACTGTGGAAACAAATTATGGCGGATGTAACCGACCAAACTGCATGTACAATTAGTGCTGAACAAGGCCCAGCATACGGAGTCAGCTTGCTGGCCGCAGTCGGCTCAGGCCAGTTCAAGAACATCGAAGAAGCTTGCAAAGCCACCATCGAAGTGGTCAAGAAGACGCCGCCGCGCAAACCAGCCGTAAAGAGCTACGGAAAATTGTTCCCGATCTACCAGTCACTTTACCCAGCTCTGAGCGGCGCGTATCAAGCGATCAGCAAGTTGTCGTAACACGTCTTATTCGTAGCAGCACTGTCACAAGCAACTTATGGCATCGCTTTATGTAATCCGAGGTCGCGACAACGGCCAACATTTTTTACTGCGAGGCGCGTCGATCTCTATCGGGCGCGACGCGGCCAACCAAATCCAAGTCCACGACACCGAAGTCTCGCGCAATCATGCTCGCATCGACGTCGCCGATGACAAGACACTGCGCCTGACCGATCTCGGCAGCAGCAACGGTACGTTCGTCAACAGTCGCAAAGTTGAAAACCAAGTCCTCCGCAGCGGCGATCGTGTGCAAGTCGGTCGAACACTGATGATCTTCACCGGCGGCCCCGAACCGCTGACACCGCCCGCACCCGAAGCGGTGAATATCGTCGGCAACGATTCTACCATCGAGCTTTCCCACATCCGCTCGACCATGCCCACTCCGCACGATAGCAAACACAGCAGTCTCGCGCTGCCCATCGAGTCGGCAAATCGCGCGATGAACGATCCCTCCAATCCCAACTCGCCGGAACCATCAAGCGACCTGCATTCAACGGGCTCTCAATCAGTTGGCCCGCGAACGCACTGGGAAATTGTCTACCTGGTCGGACAAGCGATCAGTCGCACCGTCGATCTCGACGATCTGCTGCGACAAGTTCTCGACTTGATCTTCCAATGGATCGTGTGCGATCGCGGCTGCATTCTGATGATCGACGATGTTTCCGGCCACTTAACACCCACGCACAGCCGCACGCGCAAAACCAATTCGACTTCCGCAAAAATCGAAATCAGCCGTACGATTCTCGATTTCGTCGTTACCAAAAAAGAAGGTGTCCTCACCAGCAACGCGCAGGACGACTCGCGTTGGAACAATGTCCAGAGCATCGTCAATCTTGGAATTCAAGAAGCCCTGTGCGTGCCGATGCTCGGTCGATACGGATTGGTGGGCGCGATCTACATCGATACCTCCATGACACCCGGACAGTATGCCGAACGTGGACAGGTGAGCAGCTTCAACGAAGATCACTTGAAACTGTTGTTCGCTATCGCCAGCCAAGCTGCCTTAGCGGTCGAAGACACTCAGTTCTATCGCGCGATGCTGCAATCCGAACGCTTGGCAGCCATGGGCCAAACCATCGCGAACCTGTCGCACCACGTGAAGAACATCTTGCAAGGCGTGCGCGGAGGCAGCTACCTGATCGAAGATGGATTGCGCAAAGAGAACTTCGAAGTTGTCCGCAAAGGCTGGGGCATGGTCGAACGCAACCAAGATCGTATCAGCAACTTGGTCATGGACATGCTCTCGTTCAGCAAGGAGCGCCAACCGGAACTGATCGAAACCGATCTCGGTCAAACCGTAACCGACGTCATCGAACTGATGCAAGCCCGCGCTAACGAACTGAACGTCCAACTGAAGTGGAAGAATCCGCAAGACCTAACGACCATCAGCTTTGATCCGGAAGCGATGCACCGCGCGATCTTGAATGTAGTTACCAACGCAATCGATGCCGCCGGCGCGCGCGAACTTGGCATCGTCGAAGTCACCGCCATCGTCGAACTCGCCAAACGCCAAGTCGCAGTGTGTGTGACCGACAACGGCGAAGGCATCGCACCTGAAGATCGCGAACGGATTTTCTCACCGTTCGAATCGAAAAAGGGAGCGCGCGGCACCGGTTTAGGTCTGCCGGTTAGTCGGAAAATTCTGCGCGAGCATGGCGGCGATATCGATGTAGATAGTACACCCGGCCACGGAACCACTTTTGTCCTGCGTTGGCCTCTCCAGAAAGTCGCCGGCGATAGTCCAACTTTGCTGGACTGAGTAAAATCAACGCCAATGCGATAACGTCCGGAATTGCGTTCGATTTGCCGCAGTTGTGCGAGTTTTAGAGTGGCACGCTCTGAGATTCTGCGAAGGGCGTGCTACGAGCGACTCACTTTGAAAAGCGAATTTCGTTGAAGAACGCCCTACTCCTCATTCTCAAAGTCGCGATCCCGCTCGCACTGTTCGGCTATCTGCTGTGGCGAGTTGATCCGGAACATTATCGCGTATTCTGGAACCAACCCAAACGCTGGGATCTACTGACGCTCGCCGTCGCCAGCTCATTCCTGGCCATCATCGTCGGCATTCTTCGTTGGCGTAGATTGGTTCTGGCGTTCCATATACCGTTCTCCGCCAGCGAAGCGCTGCGACTCGGATTTCTCGGATACCTCTTGAACTTCGTCTCATTCGGCAGCGTCGGTGGCGACCTGTTCAAAGCCATCTTAGTCGCCAAAGACAAACCGCAACGGCGGCCGGAAGTGATCGCTTCTGTACTGCTCGACCGCGCCATCGGACTGCTCGGTTTGATCCTGCTCGCCAGTTTAAGTTTGATCGCGTTTTCAGGCAGCGATTTGCCCGCGCCGCTCGTCGTCATCCGCAACTGGTCAACAGGCGTGGCCGTAGCCGCCATCGTCGCGTTACTGACCGCGATCTACGCCGGAGCTTGGTTTGATCGCTTGATCGATTGGGGAAGTGCGATTCCGTTGGTTGGCAAAACGCTTGCCCGGATGGCACGAGCTCTGCGTTTGCTGCGCCATCAACACTGGACACTGCTCAGCGTGATCGTCGCTTCAGTAGCTGTGCACGGACTGCTGTCCTTTTCAGTCTACTTAATCTCGTGCGGAGCTTACACCAATCATCCAAGCCTGGCCGACCATCTCAAAGTTGTCCCACCCGCACTCGCCGCCGGCGCACTCCCGCTCGCACCCGGCGGTCTCGGTTATCAAGAAGCTGCGTTGGCAAAGCTGTTCGAGACGCTGCCCGATATGCCCGTTGGTTACTCAGGCATGCTCGTCGCAACCATCTATCGCCTAGTAACCATCGTCATCGCCGGCTTCGGCCTTCCCTTCTACTGGACACGCAAAGAGATTGAGCCTGAGGCGCTTGCACAAGGTCACTCACTTTCGAAGATCGAGTGTTGATTTCGTTGGACTCTTGCTTACGACTGCCAAGTAATTCGGGCGTGAAGCAGCTGTAGACATGGCTTTCCGCTGTACTCTTAGTCGGACCGCGGGCGTCCCCGCCCGCTTACGGCACTCGATGACGTCAATTGCAGAACCAACGTCGTGGCTTTGAGTATGGCTTCCCGCTGTACTTCAGTCGGACCGCGGGCGTCCCCGCCCGCTTGCTGCGCTCGATGACGTCAATTGCAGACCCAACGTCGTGGCTTTGCGTATGGCTTTCCGCTGTACTCTTAGTCGGACCGCGGGCGTCCCCGCCCGCTTGCGGCGCTCGATGACGCTAGTGCGCTCCGTTACATCTTAATTTGAGGGTGGCATATGTGTAGGACGGACTTTCTAGTCCGTCAGCGTCAATAAATAGACGCCACAGGAAAGCCGTCCTACCCTACTATTTAACGGTAACGCTGCACTCGTGCGCACGGACCAAAGGTCCAGGCATTTACCTAGCCCAGCCCAAAGGGCTGGGAATAATGTGCAACGGAACGTAGGGCTGAAGGCCCGCCCATTTGATATTCAACCTGGTGAATCGCGAACAAGTGCCGGGCCTTTAACCCTACACAGATTTGCATCCAGCCCGTCGAGCCGGGCTAGACCTCACAACGCTATTTGCGAAGCGAGTCGCGAATTTCGCGCAGCAATACGACATCTTCTGGAGGCGCTGCAGGGGCAGCAGCTTCTTCTTTCTTCTTCATCGAGTTCATGACTTTGATCGCGAAGAAGATCGCCAACGCAATCAACGTGAAATCGATCACCGTCTGAATAAATGATCCATAGTTCAGAATGCTGTACTGAACGAGCTCTGTTACCGGTTGTCCAGCGTCATCCAAAACCGGTTTGCCATCAGCCATTTTCGGCAAACTGACCGGGTACTTCAAAGCCATATCTTTGAAATTCACACCGCTCTTGGCAGTGATCAAGTTCAGTGGAGGCATGATCAAATCACTCACCAACGAACCGATGATCTTTCCAAACGCTCCGCCAATGACAACACCTACCGCGAGGTCGACAACATTGCCGCGCATCGCAAACTCTTTGAACTCTTTGACAAAACTCATGCCTAATCTCCATTTGATAGACAACCGCCCAGCTCACAACATCGCTGACAAATGGTCAGTTCGCGATGCGTTGCGGGAAAGATAACAAGCATTACCTCAGGTCCGCAATCGCAAACTATGTCGCAGAGTGTATTCACCATCCCGCCCAAGCCTTTGTTGTGGAAACTACTATCAACATCCTACAATTCTCACCAACTTCAGCGACCGCCATTGCAAAGACTCTTCGTACTCGCACTCAGGCGCAGCCGGTACTCGCACCCAGGTGCAGCCTGGGCGGTGCAACAAATAGCAGTTTGGCAGAAAGAGATTGATTCGAATTTTGTCCCGCTCCAGTCGCAACGCGACGACACGCGCTAGCCTGGGACGCAAGTCCCAGGAATGGTTGTCGTCGGTTCTCTTAGTCGCGAAGCGACGGCATACGAGACTTGCAATCAAAGCTGAACTCGAACAATCTCTTTTATTGGCTGCCAGGTTGCTTCACATGAACTATCACTCACCTGACGTCGCGTTGCGACTATTGCGTGTGCTTCTGCTACCTTCCTGGGACTTGCGTCCCAGGCTAATGCATGCCGTCGCTTTGCGACTCAGAACAAAAAACGATCAGGAAAAAGTCGCCGCAAAATCAGAGACTGCTATTTATCGCACAGCCCAGGCGGAGCCAGTACTCACACTCACACGCAGCCAGCAGTACTCGTACTCAGGCGTAGCCGGTACTCGTACTCAGGCGTAGCCAGTACTCACACTCAGGCGTAGCCAGTACTCGTACTCAGGCGTAGCCGGTACTCGTACTCACGCGCAACCAGTACTCGTACTCAGGCGCTGCCGGTACTCGACTCAGGCAAAGCTTGAGCTAAAGCAAAGTCTCGCCGTTTGCAAGTCAACTGCAGATGCGACTTTCATTCATGATCTTCATCCCCGATAGCAGCTCCCCGAGGAGCGCGGAAAATGCATCTCCCCTCTCCCCCGATGGAATTCTTGCAGCAATTAAAGCTGCAAGAAATCATCGGGGGAGAGGGGACGGGGGTGAGGGGGCAGTCAGTTTTCGGAGCCAACGAAAGTCGCGAGTCGGCACTGACCAACTCTTGCCACCTAATGCGTGCGTGTGCCCACGCGCAGCCCGTACTCGTACTCGCCGAATACACGTAAACAAAAACGGCTCGCATCACTGCGAGCCGCTTCAAGAATACGTAGCTAAACGTTCAGCTTAGTTATTGAGATAGCGACGAACCAAAATCGTCTTCTCAATGTTGTGATCTTCACCAGTGCGGAATCCAACGGGCACGGTGCGATCGATGATATAGAACGCCTTAAACCGTTCCATCTCACCCTTGTCCGTTCCATACTCGATGCCGATGTTACCTGTCGCTTCGTCATACTCAAACAACCCGATCGTCACATACACCGCAAACACGTTCGAACGATTCGAAGTTAGGTTGACAAGTCTCGTAAGTGGATAGCGGTCCGTAAAAACGTGCCGTTGTGGGAACGCTGCTGGATCCGCAAAGACCAACGGCGACTCTGTGAATTTCTGAATTCCCGCAGCAACCGGCGTATCGTTATTGCCACGCATCAATGTTACATGCGCTGGGGCGACACTGGCTTGTAAATCCAATACGCCTCTATTCGTGGCCAGTGCATGAAGCTTCCTCAATTCAGCAGGACTACCAGGATTTACGGAAATCGGATTGCGCGTATAAGGTACCATTCCCGCTTCGCTCGCAGGCTTAAACACGCCTGCAAACTCAGTTGGGAAATGCGGGTTGAACCTGTAAGTGGTTGATCCGCCAGGATTGAAGAAACCAGCGATTGGTTCGAAACCTTGACGGCTGCGCTTAATCAAATCCCATGCTGCTAACGAAGGTTGCGGAGTCGCTCGCTCACCGAGGTCGAGGATGCCATTCTTGTTATGATCGATGTCCTCGATTCCTCCGAACGGAGTTATCGGCGCGTAGGGGGGGAAATCAACGTCGCTTGGTGTTAGCGAATTGGACCACAGAGCTTGAAACACGTTTGGTTCACGTACTGTGTTCAAGTTAATTCTCCCAGGCTCTACAAATCGCGAGATCTTGTTGTACGGAGCACGTAATGGAGCGAGTGCGATATTTGCCGCAGCAGCAACACCAAGGTAATCACCTGTGACGGCAGACAAATTTGTCATTGCAACTGAATTTGGATTTTCAAAACTATTCGCGTCGACCCAAGGTGATGGCGTTTCAACTAAATCTAGTAGCAACGCAAGAGGTGAATTCTTTGGGAATCTGGCATCCACCGGAGCCATTGGATTCTTCACGGGCAATTCAGGGACCTCCTGATAGAAATTCAGCAGGTGCGAGAAAGGTGTATATGCGTAATCGTCTTTATCATCCGGAGAACCTGGCAGTGTAAACACCGTCGGAGTGTTTTCCCTCGCTTTATACGGATTGTCAGGTGCTACTGGAGGCCAACCTACACCGAGCTTTGCCGACACTGGACGGGTTGGCATTCTCGGGTCATGCGGCAGGTTTGTAGCAGTCTCTTCATTGCTGTACGAAGGTCCGTACATACTCGAATTGACAGTGGGAGCCAGGGTACCGGAAAACTCCTGCATGAATTGGCCGGGGGCACTTAACGGTACAAATGCGAGCTCCATCGTGTTCACAAACGACCTATTCGCCCAGAAGACTGAGTCTGGATGCCAATCAACACGACGCGAAGCAGCGGTTGGATTGGGATCGCCAGGCGAACCTATGTATTGGGGTGGGAACGCGGGTAGTCCTTTCCCAATTAAAGAAGAGTCTTCCGCTGCGAGAACGAACGTGGAATTCAGGAATCCCAACGTTGAAAACGCACCAGTACCATCAACACTCGAAGGCCGCCCAGCACCAGCTATTTCGTCGCCTGGCAATTCGAACTCAAAGAAATTTGACGTCGTTGACGACGGATTGGAAGGATCCTTTGGCGCATCTGTAAGTGACGAGAGGAAGGTCTGTCCTCTTGGCGCGGTGGTTGCGAGGTTGAAGGATAGAGACTGTGAGTCCAGTGTCTGACCTGCCTTTTGGCGTGTGACCAAATACGGATCTTGGTCGGCAGTGGTGATCTCACTTGAGTCATCTTCACCGCTGAAGACGGTCAAGTCGATTGGGATCCAGTCCACGGTAATGTACGGGTTAAACGTTGCATCCCAAGGTTTATCGGGGTCAGCCAGGCGCTGAAGGTACGCTGTACAAAAATCAAGCTGTGTTCCAGGTTTCACAACGTTCCGCCCAGCTAGATCGATAGTGTCGGCAATTCCATTATGGTCTAGATCCCAACGTGCTAAAGGTCCCGCTAGTCCGTCGTCAAACGGTGCCAAGCCCGTTGGTGGAACTGGATTCATTCCCAAGTCGTTGTATGCGTCGGCGGGCGCATTTCCAAAACCAGGTGCACCAGTAGTCGGGTCTGCCGTTGTATCGCCACTATTCAAATAATCAGTTGGCACATCGTAGTAATCTGTGTCATTCGACAATGGCTCCGAAACATTGAGCCCAATCTCATTGACTGTGGGATGTACTGGCATAGACCAAGTAGTCAGTGGTATCTCCGCCGCTGCAACCATCGTAACGCAGTCTTTAATTACACCAGGTCGTGCAGTTCGATCAACGATCAACGAACCATCCGGTTTATACACATCGACCCACGAACCGTTCAGTTCGATGCGATGCGGATTTGGAGCATTGTCAGGTCCGCTCGCAGCAGCCTTCGAGGAGCCAAAGTAGGTTACATCACGAGGCCCAACAACAAGATATTGATTGCCATGAAGCAGCACGCTTGCGTCCTTATTCACGAAAACTTGGCTGTCGGCATCCTTCACCCCAGGCGTATTGGTCGACGAAGGCGTAAATCCATTTGCAAAAACGATTACGCGGCTTTGCTCTGGATCTGGGTCTGCAATACGCTGCGCTAAATCTACAGCATGATCAAGAACCAAGCCGTTATTCAAGCTGATCGTTGCGAGTGGCGGCTGGAATGCGTTGGCTGCAGAATTGTACAGCTGGTTCGATGAAGGTAGCTGATAAGTCAAATCACTGCGAGTTACGGTACCAACTGACAAAGTCGACGAAGGGGCTACAAGCGGCGCCCGTAAGCGCTCGGCAGGAGTCTTAATGTCCGGCCCACTCGACGAATTCTTGTCGACTGGGTTTGATAGATAGACTCGCCACACCGGAAAACGCTCAGTAATGCCAACACCAGAGTAATCCGAGGTTATCTTTGACACGTCCAGCACAACATCACCGCCGGCGTTTGCCGTGTACAGACTCGTGGCAACACCAGGAAGCAAAGGCGTATTTCCTGCAGTTGTTCCAGTCTGGGTTGAACGCGGGCAATAGAGCTCAAGGAACAGCGAGCCTTCTGGAATACGAACTTGGTCAAATCGGGCAGGCGTGACCCCAGGGGCCTTACGCACCCTAATATCATGCATCGCAAGCGATTCAGTTAGTAGCAGCTCAGGTTGCTCCAATCCCCACACGACACCATCATCTGGCGTCCATGTGAAATCTACCAACCCTGCATCGTTCAAAAACGGGTCATTATCGTAGGCGAATCTAGTCATCGTGCTGTCTGAATCACGAAAATCAACCACGTTCACTGCCCACTGAGCTAGGGTGCGTCCGCGAATTTCACGGAGCTTGTTCGCCGCTAAATCAACTGTGGCGGTAAGCTCAGTATTTGAATTTGCAAGCTCCTGCAACTTCAGAAAGTATGCGCGATCCACATTCGGAAAAACATAGTCCGCAGGAACTATCAACTGGGCAAGGCAATACAAGTGTCGAGCGTAAAGTTGACGTGTTTCATTACCACGAAAAATCGTATTCGGATACACTTGCGGTTCAACAATGTCGAGTAACGAAGTATCCCCAGGATACTTTTCATGAACATAATCTTCCGGTGCCCCGGAGTTCACGAGGTTACCACTTGAATCTATGCCATATTTGGCTAGCTGGCCGAGGTACACTTCCGTTGGCTCATCTATTTCACCGTCGCCGTTATCATCCACCCCGTTCCCGAATGGACGATTGATGTTAAATGGTTGACCCCGGTGAAATTCAAGAGGAAAAAGCTTTCCGAACGCGAGCGGCGTCAAAGGCGTTTGGCTTTTCAACTCGCGAATAGTGTTGACAACTTGAAATAACGAAGTCGGAGCGAGCGAAGTTGGCGCCTGTCCTCGTTGTGCAAGCATCGGTATACGCAAGTTGCGAGAAATTGTGGTAACCTCGTCCCGCAAACTGCTCTGCGAAATGCTGCTTGAGTCTTCGCCAAAGGCTTGTTCTAAGCGCATCGATAAGGCACTTCGATCGCTGTCGCTCACACGGTAGACCCTCTCCCACTCTGACAAACTAAATGGTCTATCCTTGTATGGCGACGTAATGAGGCGTGACTCATACGGATCATCCGTCAGTTCATCCATAGTAGCATCAACATTGTGCATGAATGGACTGCCGAGCCGATCAAGGCCAAGGGATACGCGTCCGAACACTCCGCTGGGGAGACCGGGAAGTGAGCCATGTCGGTAAAACTGTCTCTTTTCACGTGTTAGCATTAGGGACAAGTCGTCCTCGCCTGTATCTCCAGGCGAAAACTCAGTGACCGCAGAAGAACGCGAGTAACGCTCGCCCATGAAGTCGCGATACGCGACCTCCGCCGCATCCCTTCCGCTAAACCCGTTCCACTGCAATCCAGATTTACCAAACAAGTGTCGGAACGAAAGATCGGCGGGCCCATAGCCAAGCCCCTGGCTAAAGTACTGATTGTATCCACGTGCATAGGGAATAGGAGGCGTTGCAGTTGGCGGTGTGGTCGTAGGTTGGCCATACAATCCAGCAACGTTCGACTGAACCGCACTGCCCGCTGCATTAACATCAATCTTGTTATCAAGATCGGCAACGTAATAGGACACGAGTGCCTTCAATAGCTTGCCATCGGACGTTGATTGCAGAGGCATGCCGAGATCTAACCACATACCGTCCTTAATACTGTCCCCATCGTTGTCGACATCCCATGGACCGACGGTCAAAAAGTTAAGCCACTTCGTGAATTCGGACCTCGCTACAGGCCAATTCGAAGACCAAGGCGCGGGAACATTAAGTATGAGCGAAGGGCTAGAAGTAGTTAACGGGCTAGCTGGCAAGGGGATTCTGCCCGGGTTACTTCCGGTAAAAGTTGGATGTACGATATAATTTCCCATCGTTGGCGTCGTTACATTAATTGCAAGCGGACGACCAACAACTAGCTCTATACGCCGGAGCGTTGCGCGGAATTCTTCCTCAGTATACGTCGCGGGATCCTTCCAATTGACGATATAGTTAATCAATGCAGGGCGGTGAAAACTTGGGATAATATCCGACTCCGTAGTCGCACCGGTTTCTTTCGATGACAAGTACAAATTTTGATAGTCGGGCGCATCGTAAGGCTCGTCAGAATCTCCTAGCACATCAATGGTTGTACCGCCTGTCCGCGGATCTGTGAGTGTTCCAGTAGTCGCAAGATTTTGATACCGCGTCTGAAGTCCAACGGGCATCGCGTTCACTTCGGTATTAAATATCGGATCCATTGGCGACGTCTTGAGGACGTGCATCTGCGATGAACCATCGTTTAAGATGCCAACTCCGTGTGTGTTCACAGGTGCAGCGTTAATGAATAGCTTATAGCCACCAGAAACTAGACGATTGGTAGGATCTAGAGAAACGTTCTCATAGCAGAGATACAATCCAGAAGCCCACGTTGACGTATTGATCACGGGTGGAAACAACTGCGCCCATTCCGCCAAGTTCCGAGTGATCAAGGTTCCCGTTACAGCGTCGCGCGTGGAGTAAGCCTTAGAAAAGTCGGCTTCCGAAAGGTCGATAACGATAGAGTAGCACTGCGAGAACTCAAATAGTTCCTGCGCGCTCATACCTGACTTAAATGGCATTTGCCCGATATATCGCACAATTCTAAATGACTGGCCGCCAAGCGGTCCATGCCCATCCAGAAATGTGACAACCCTTCCGGTGAGCGCGTCATGTTCAATCGGTAGACCAACCGGAGTTGCGTAATTGATTGGATCTAGTGGAATTCGCAAGAATTTTCCCGGTAGACCACCATTCGCATAACTTCCCCCCAACAACATTGGCCGCTGATGACTCGATGCAGCGACATAGGACATGGGTGAATCGGCGCCACCATTAGGACTAAATTGGCGACTGCGTATGGTTATATCTGGAATCGCTGCAGGCAACGACTCGCGATCACCGTAGAGATCTCCGAGCAAATCATGCCCATACACTGCTGATGTTGGTTCGGCAGTACCACGAATCAGTTGCTTAATCGCTTCTTCAAATAGCGGATTTTTGTTTTTACCGTCGCGTATACTATGCCGCGCCAGCGCGACGCTGGACGCTCGCGATTGACTCGCGAAGACGACATAAGTCACCGCCAGCAAACTGAACAGAGCTAACATCCCGAGCACTACCAGCAGGATTAGCCCTTTGGGTTGAGAGACGTGATTCTTACTCATTTCTATTCTCCGATCGGCGACCAAGCCGAAAAGCTAACCCCAACCACCACTATCTCAAAACATCCCTATGGCATTAAGGGATAATTGTGCTGCGATCTATCACAGTGATCACATTCTTCATCAACGTCCCCGTTGTCGGGTTCCTCGACATCGGCGCGCCGAAGGACCAATCGGGACCTTCAAGCACGACGTCTCGCGACCATACCTGGGTCCCAGCTGCATTGCCCCAAGGGTCTTCCATTGCATCCACAATTTCACCTATTCCGTCACCATCGCGATCTGTGGCCAGTCGCCCGTGCTGTGCTTCAGCATCCACCGCCACGATGCGATACCAACGGAAGTAAGCGAAGCGATTCAAAGGATCACCTGGATCCGTGGCGTAATGTTTTCCCAACATGATCCAGTCGCCGATCGTAAGCCGATCGTCCACCGCTTCGTTCGTAATCAAACGAACGCGACCACCGTTCCCACCAATAAAATCACCGGACAACGGATAGACCCAAACCAGACGCTCGCCACCAGGTTTGTTTTCAACAATACCCGGCGTGGTATTACCCAGCGTGAAACCGGCAGGGTCGATCCACGACAAATCGCGTCCTTCAAAAATCACGATCGATAGTGAATGTTCTGTCTGAATATCCGAAACAGTGGTCGAAGTGATCAACGAAGGAATCGGTTCCCTCGGCGAAAGCGTCGCCATCCAACTGTATTTACGATCCGACACAGCCTTCGCAAACCCAGTCGCCGGTGCTGCCAGCGTCGAGAACAATCGAATCGCCGGTACATCGCTTTGCTTCTCATCGACGTACATCGAAAAGTCATCGTTGGCAGTGAACAGGTTCTGCGCGAACTCACGATTCACTTGACGTAACTTGCCCGCAGGAGCCATCGGCGCATCGAGCGTCACGCGAATCATCCGCGGTTGATCGGGCCATGGGAACGCTGGCGCGAATGCATCCGTAACCGGGTTGTGTCCGTCTTGATAGTAAGGAAACACCGCTGGACGGAAAGACAAATGGTTCGCCGCAAACGGTATCGCTGCGCTAGTCACAGCAGCCGAAATGTCACTCGCGACGACGGGGTCTGTATAAAAGTACGGATCGATGCAGATCGATTGATGAGCCCACATACGATTTCGAGTTTGGCTGGTCACCGTGGAGTATGTCGAAGTGACAGCAGCAGAATGAGCCAACGACACAAACTGCGGATCAACGGCTCCGACTTGGTAATCTTGCAGCGCTTTCCAACCCGAGTAATCGTTGAGCCCGCGCGTCGAGAACTCTTGAAACCATGTGTTCGCCGCAGCGTGCACAAAGTTGAAATTGTTGCTCTCCCGCGCATTGCGAGCCGCCAGTGGCAACACGGAAGCGATGCCCAATAGACCAACCACCGCGACCATCATCGCGAACATCACTTCGACCACCGAGATCGCTTGGCGACTAGACAGTCTAAGGTTTCGTTGTTGAGCCAAATTAAAATTAACGGCCACCATCATTGACTCCCATCGCAGCAAATCTTCGCGCTTGTTGGACCGCCACCGGAATACTAGAAGTGCTAGTCACCGCCGCAACCGGCGATGTTTCAATCAAACCTGTAAATGGATTGATTGAGATCCAAGTGTTTCCTGTATCCATCAGATTCCCTCTCGCATCCTCTCGTTCACCAGCCACCGGCGCTGTCAACGGAGAACTAGGAAGCACCTGCTCAGTTCGACCAACCATCAGAAACAACTTGCTCGCTAACGGAAAAGGAACGTAACTGCCCGCCGCAACAACTTCGGGCGTGCCCGTCATATTTATAATGCGATTGTCTTGGTACATCCCCTGTGCACGACCCTCTGCACTAAAGACTACGGCGATCCGACTGTAACTCGATCGCTTCATCGTCGGCGAGCTGCCGAAGGAGGTCAGCGTACCGCTTGGTGCGCTCGCTAAATGAAATGGACTCGTTGTTTCCAGCGCCGATCCGCTTGGCCCAAGTCCAGAAACGGATAGATCGATGCAAGTGCCGCGGGGCATCGTGACCGTGCCAACCAACGATTTCGAGGGCTTGCGATAGACTCGAAACGACACACCCGTAAACGTTCCAGGTGGCGTTGGTGCCGTCATACCCGCTAACGTGTTCGGCGTTTTCAGCGTTGGCTCGCGCCCCGAATACCCCAGCTCAAATTTCTGATCGGTCGCAGTGCCGCCGATAATCTTGGCCGCCAACAGCGTGTCGTAGGTCGATGGAGGATTAAAGAATGTAACCGCAACTTCACCACCCACATAATCAATGGACTCAATCACAAACCGTTGGTTGTTCCCGCCGAATTCGATCGTGTCGCCGATACTCATCATGCCCGGCGTCGACGCTGTTCCAAACGCGGTAATAACTTCCGCAAGCAGAAATCGCGCTTGATCTGCGAATCCATCCGTTGCACCTCGCGTACTCGCACTTAGCGGTGTGTCCCACAACGTCGCCGTCGCCTGAGGCGATTCGCCCGTGTACGGAGGAAACACTTCACCGATGCTCATACGTGTAACGGTATAGTTGGCTTCCACTGGATCGCCAGCACTGTTGCCCTCCGGCGAACTTCGTTCCAAGAACAGTGCAACCGGTCGTCCAGTTGCCATCGCTCGTGTTCTAGCCGACTCGATGTACTGGCGAGCCAGACGCACCGATTGCGAAATCTTCTGGTCCTTCAACAAGCCCTGCATGGTCGTCAAAGTCAGCGTTGCGAGAATGGTTGCGATCGCAATCACAATCAACAACTCAATGAGCGTAAATGCTCGATTCTTATTTAGTAAAACTCGCATCACTATGGCTCCAAGATTATGTCGTGACTAGTGATGTTGTCTGTCGCAAACGCAGCGGCTGCATTCGGAATGGACCCGAGCTGATTGTGTCGATAACCAGTTGCATCGCCATCCGGCGCAGGAATCCCACTGGCCGGTCCATTTGGAACTTGATTCGCATAATCCCAAGTAAAGAACGGGTCGGGATAGTAGTACGTGCCGGCAGAATAATGCGTACCAGTTACACCACGTATTCCCGATGGAGTTGTCGGCCAAGTCATCGTCGCATAAGTCACAGGCAAAGGCCCATCAAAATCAAACGTCACACCGAACTCGCCATCCGCACCGCTTGAAATGACAAGCGGAACTAAAGTTCGAGATTGCCAATCAGTTGGAATGGGACCACCGGAAGTTCGCGATCGCCAATCGGTTCGTACTGGGTCCATTGCGTCCGCATCGGCGTAGCGGACCAAGTCGCCTGGATAACCTGCTGGCCAACGAATCCAAGCAATTGGATTGCCCCAAGCATCCAGAAACTCCAGCAGTCCATCCGAATCGACATCGCCAACTTCCGTCGCTTTGAAGTACTCCAGCGCGCTCGATCCGGAATAGTTACAAGTCGAAACCAACAGATACAACAACTCACTGCTCTGAACTGCATTGTCCCAATCCACAGCCGAATTCGAAGTCAATGGAGTAATCGCAGCTGTCGCACCCAATGGTCCAGTCGGCAGGGGCATGAGATCAAACGCAGCCCACGAACCCACTCCCCGCGCTTTCAATGAAATGAGCTGATTGCGAAGCGTGTTGTAAAGCAGTCCGTATCCTGGCGGAATTGCCCGCGGCAGTTTAAGTGACGTTACGGTTCCAGACGAATTGGTGTACTCAATCGTGTAATGCGTCGGCGGGTAGATTAAATCGGTGATACGGTCAGGCATCTCCATACGCATCACGTCTCGCTGAACAACCATCTTCACCCGAGCTGCTTCACGAGGCGTGACAGGATAAACACCAGCGACCGGTACCGTCAAAGCAGGATCAAGCTGCACATTGATCGACTTGTATCGATACTCTTCCCACTTCTGCAGCACGATCTCATTGATCTTCTGGATCGTACCGCGGGTTCGAGCGACTTTGGCGTCGTTCTGAGCTCCAAGCAAAGCGAACAGCACCATGCCGCCCATGATGCCGATAATCGAAATCGCAATCAGCAATTCCACTAACGTGAAAGCTTTTTCGCTTTTCTTTAGCTGATGCAATCTTGAAATCATTGAAATACCTCGTTTATCCCAAGAATCTGTCTCAAACTGAAATTATGTTCTCATTTCGAAACAGAATAGTGTGTGCCTTGGGCTTATCTTCTATAAAAGCAAGTCACGTGCCGCACTGGAGAACCATGAGCCTCACACGCTCGTTCGAACCCATTAGTTCTCAAGCGCATCTTCCAACACACCATCCGCAAAATTGGTGGCGTTATCAAGCTGCGCACTCGGCACTCCAGCAGCCTCGGCATAGCGTCCACCACCCGTCGCACCGCTCGAAATGTTCAGCGTCAAACCGGTCGGATACACGAAAAATGTCGGCACAGTCGCGAAGTCGGTCGTTGGAACGCCACCGTACATGTCATCCAACCCAGCCGAGACAATTTGGAAAGCCTTGTCTTCGACATACTTGAAATGATTGTCCGGCGCTGACGTCTGCGACACGTTCGTATTCACGTTGGCTGACTTGTAAGGTCGTGCTACACCCATCGCGACCGCAGAAGGTTGATACTTGTTAAAGAAAGCGGGCAGAGACGCTCCGGTGCTGATCGCATACGTGCGACTATCGAAGTACACATACGGCGCGAGCCTTCCACCGGGATGGTAAACAGGGATGTTGTCGTTCGTCCCGCCAAAGTAAGTCGCCTCGTCGGTCGAAACAGTCGCCGCGCCCGAAACCGCAATCGTCAACTGATTCTGCTTGAACTCCATGAACGCATTGGTGCGCTCAGTGTTGTATTGATAAGTCGATGTCGAACCCGGCACCAAACTCAGCGGTCCACCCGTTCCAGTAAACGGCTGCGTCGGGTTGCTGCTGTAGCCACCCAAGCAGAATACAAGCGCTTCCGCAGGATCCATCACGGCCGTGGTAGGTGCTCCGGCAGGCGGATTAACGTTCGCATACAACGTTGTGAACTCCGAAGCCTGAATCTGCGGGAAGATCTTGCGAAAGTGACGTTCGAAAGCGGTTACGTTGGATCCGTCCGGTGGAAAGTCACCGTACTTGTTCTTGTACTGGTTCACCGCGCTGGCGATCGCTTGCACTTCGAGCGCGATCGCTTTCCTCTTCACAGCCGTCAGCGCCATGCCCACTGCCGGGATGATCAGGCCTGCGAGCACGCCGATGATGGCGACGACCATCAAAATTTCGACCAGGGTAAAGCCGCGGGTGCGATGGCGAGCGGTTCTCGGTTTGTTTGCTTGAACTGGCATGACACTTCTACCCTTGTTAAAAATCTAAAACGATCAACTTGTGAAACTGAGGCAGAATCCAAATCCGCTCTCAATCCTCCCCCGCAAGTTAATTCGTTGATGGTTGTTTGTTGTTATTGGTTGACACTTAATAGTTGTGTTACTGGTCGCCGAGCGGCAAGTCTCACAACTCACCGCTCGCAACTCGTCGCTCGCTACTTCCTATGCCAAACTGGTGATCATCGCAACTAGCGGCATGAACAATGAGATCACGATAAAGCCCACCGCGACACCGAGGAACACGATCAACAAAGGTTCGATCAGCTTCGTCAAACCTTCCGTCATCACGCTCACTTCGTCGTCGTACGTATCCGCGACTTTGTAAAGCATCGTATCCAACTCGCCCGTCTCTTCACCGACGTCGACCATGTTCACGACCAGCTCGTCGATCACGCGGGTTCGCATCTTCATCAAATAGAATCCGCAAGCGAACACAGCTCCCAGCGCAGTCATGAAACCACCGACTTGCAACAGCGACTCCATCGAACCTTTCGTCTTCGATCCGCCCGCACCGCGACCTGCAGTAAGCGCCACGGACAGAACCATCACGCCGGGGAACGTTCCCATCAGAGCCCAGAAGAACAGCGCTAGCGGATGGAAGCCCGGCGTCGAATAATCGCGCATCGGCTTACTGATCACTTCACCTTCGCGAATCGCTTCCGTCACTTTCGAAAAGATCCGTTCGAACAGCGCGTTACCAGCCGTTTCACGCGTGATGTTCAGAGCTTCCAAAATCGGCACACCGCTGGACACCAACGTTCCTAAGGTTCGCGTCGTTCTCGCGAGAATGTTCTTCTCCATTAACGCTCCGAACACGGGCAACTTCAGCATGTACATATCCCAGCCCATGCGCCCCTCCCGGAACTTGCGTATCAGTTTCGATAACAACCAATAGCAGAACGGAATCAGCAGCATTAAGAACCAGTACTTCACGATATAATCGCTCATCGCGATCAACAGCAAAGTCGGAGCTGGCAGAGTCAAACCGAACTCTTCGAACATCTTCTTAAACGTTGGCACGATCACGATCATGATCAAGCAGATAATACCAGCCGCGATGATCACCACCGCCGCTGGATAAATCAACGCGCCTTTGACCTTACGCTTCAACGCTTCGCTACTTTCCAAGAAGTCCGCGAGACGCTGGAGAATCGTTTCGAGCGCACCACCCGCCTCACCGGCTTTGATCATGTTCACGTACAAGCGACTGAACACCTTCGGACACTTGCTCATCGCTTCCGACAGCGTCGAACCGGCTTCGATCTCGTCGCACGTATCCATCAGCGCGTTCTTGAGCTTGCCCGGTTTGCTGTTGTTCTCAAGAATTTTAAGACTGCGCAAAATCGGCAGACCCGCATCCTGAAGAATCGACAACTGACGAGTGAACGCACAAATATGCTTCGTCTTCGCACCACCCATCGCGAAGGGGCGCTTCTTCTTCTGCCCCGGAGCAGTCTTAGCCGCACCCTTCTTCACCTGGATCTTCGTTACGAAGTAGCCCATCTGACGAATCGTAGTAGACGCTTCGTCTTCGTTAGCCGCTTCGATAACGTCTTTGATCTCTTGTCCAGTTGCGTCCATTGCCTCGAATTGGAAAGTAGGCATGGCATCGTCCTTT
>JBGSOM010000208.1:0-23545 GCA_041739135.1 Pirellulaceae bacterium | reverse complement strand
TCGCGGATCGATGGCTAAGCGTTTTGCATCAGCCGGATAGAGTTGATCGAGAACATCCAGTTCACCTCGCAGCAGATCGTTGACGGCGAGTTTCGGGTCGTCGTAGAAGATCTCAACGATCTCAATCGGTTGGCCGTTAGTCGGTTTGGCACCGCGAATGACATACGAAGTTTCCTTCGAATCGACGTCACCTAATTTGTAATTGCCGGGTAACGCTCCATGAATGTTGTTGTCAGGCAACGTCCATTGCAGCAACGCGTGCGGCAGAACATTGGGGCGTTTGAGTTTGATCGTGACTTGCTTCGCTGAGTTTACGGTAACTGATTCGAGGATTGCGGACCAAGACGCATCGTAGGTCGGTTCGTTGATGTCGGCACGCTCCAGCAGGATCTGGCTGAGCCCGAAGGCGTCGAGTGTTGGTTGTGCGTTGGGTTCAAGTGAAAGGACCAGCTCTTGGCGGTCATCACTTTGTCGGAAAGTGCCCAGAGCGAAACCATATCGCCCCCCTTCACTGCCGGTCTTCAGAAACTGAAAAATCGGTTGGTTTGTCAAAGCTCCGGCGCGGCGCGCTGGCCAATTCACAAGGCTGGAAGGATCAAGTTCGGTACTGCGCTGCATCACTCCAACTCGAATCATAGGATGTCGGCGATTGATCTCCTGCACCAGCTTCTTCGCTTCGGCCGTATTCGGCAGAATCTCGAGCATCGCAGCCGCCGCTGACCGGGCTTCGCGAAATTGCTGCTTTGAAATTAAGCTCTCGGCTTGAGCTTTCTTTGCGTCGGCCATTTCTTGAAGCCTTTTGTCCCACAGCGCGACGACCGGAAGGTCGCTACCATAAGTGTCCTTCAGACGTTTGTGGAGCTTCTTTACGTTGCCCAGTTGGTTTGATTGGTAATAGGTATTGATCAGCGAGTCGGCGACGCGCGACAGCACTCGATTAACCGTCTCGCCTTGAAAGTCGGGAGCCGTTTGGTGAAGTTCTTCTAGTGCGGACAGCGTTTGGCGGTACTCTTGCGAACGGAACATAGCGCCTGCGCTCTGAAGCAAAAAATCGCGACGCAAGCCTTCGAGGTTGGGCATGTTCGGATAGTTTTTGAGCAGGTAGCTCAAGTTCATGAACGCTTCGACAAAGTCTCCTGACTTGAGTTTCTGCTGCGCTTCGTCGTAGATTCGCTGTTCAAAAAGTTCGATGCGTTCGATGTCTTTCCACAGAATTTCGTAGCGGCGCGATTCACCGACTTTCAGCAAGATGAGATTCTCGAGCTTTTCGGTGTCAGCGGGGCGCGGTGGCAATTGGCGATTTGGGAATGGCAGCGGTGCAACTTTGAAGCTGCCGCCACCGGCTGTGCCTTTCAGCGTGATCAAGTCGAAAGGTTGCTGATCGATCAACGGCGGATCGCTGATCTCAAGGGCTTGATCTTGCGCAAGCGCAGAATTGCACAGCAGCAAGAGTGCTGCGCAGATCGCGACACACCACCTGCAGGTGATTATCGGCGACTGGAGTATCGAATAGGTGTTTCGCATAATTCGTTCCATCTATTCGATTGTACGCGTTGTTGGAATCGAGAGCAGTAGAACCGCGCCTTCGTCGCTGCCGACCAGAATGCCACTTGGAATCAGCTTTGCGTTACCACTGAGTGGTTGGCCTACGTCGACTGAACCCGTAACTTCACCGCTGGCCGCATTGATCACCCAAACTTGACCATTGGTTGTCGTTGCGATTAGCGAACCGCCCGATTGAAGCGGCGCGCCGAGCAAAGTTGATCGCGGGAAATCGATCGACCATTGCGACTGACCCTCGGCAGAGATGGCTTGTAGTTTGCCATCCAGTTGAACAACGATCAGATTTTCTGTAGCAAATGGGCCCGCGATGACTCGACCGTCGAGCGGAAGCGATGCACCTTTCGCGAGGCTAGATGCATCGAATTGTAATAGATTGTCAGCCGCAGGCGTCGCTTCGACTGCAAACACTTTGCTGCCTTGACCAACCAGAGGACCGGACAATCGATTCTCAAACGAGACTTCCGAAAGCATGCGCAGCGACTCAGCCACTCCTAAACGAATGAGTTTTTTGGAATCGTTGGCAATGATTAAAGTCTGTGAGTCGGCAAAGTAAGCAGGCTGGTTCCAAACGACTTTGGCTCCCGGTTGCATCGGCAGTTGATAGGGAGTTGCTGCGGGTGCACCGTTCGTTGGATCGATCAACACGACTTGGCCATTATCGAGTCCAATCGCAAAATTGCTGCCGACGCCGGTTGGCGGGCAAGTTGGCGAAGCGCCTGCAAAGTTAGCGGAAAGCAATCGCAGCTTATTCGTTCCAGATGGCGAGTACAGCACGATCTGATTTGCGATCGAAGTGTTCATCAACAGCAAATTGTCATTGCCCAGCAGCGTTGGATGAGCGAAGCGCATCATCGCTTTACTTTCACCTGCGTTCGTGTCAGCCGATTCACGAATCGGTTTGGTGGGATCGAGCGTGAATAGCATCGCAGCAGAGTTAATCGCATCGGGTTTACCTGAGCCCGCGACGATTGAGATAACGGGCATGCCAAGATCAGTCGCCCACATGGCGTCTCCAGATTCCGCGTTGACAGCAGAGACACGAACGCCCGAGTTACCACGCAGAGTGCGGCTGTGAATCATCGCATCGCCGATGAGCTGAGGCGGGCTGGTAAATCGATCGCCGGATTCAAGTCCCCATTTTTTCTGCAGTCTGCCTTTCGAAACATCCAGATCCATGCGGATGAGCATGTTCTCAGCAATCCAGAGCTTGTTGTTGCCAGCGGCGAGGAAGGAAAGTTGCGGTTCCTGCTTACTTGCTGAAACCGGATCGAAGCGACTGACCTTGTCGCGATCTGCTGCGGGTTCGACATCCATGACGGCGATTTCTCCGAGGTCAGTAATCACATATACGCGGCGACCATCGACTTGCGGTGGTACGACCACGTTGCCCTTCATGCGAAATGGAGCTTGCGTACTAACCAGCTCGCTGCCGTTGTCCGACGAGCTTAAGATGCGAATCAATGAGTGGTCACCGCGATTCTCGAAGACGAACAACTGACCAAGAACCAAAACAGGCGGTACTACTATGGATCCGGCGCTGTGACCAAGATAGACGACTTCTTTGCAAGTCCCGTCAGAACGCGAGACAACATACAGGTTGCTGTGATCACCAGGGATATAAAGTTGCGGTTTGCCGGGGCCGGAGCCAGGTGCGACTTGAACCGCCTGCGGCAGCTTCAAAACCCATTTGGTCTGACCAGCGACCGCGTCGAGATTGACGACCGTTCCATCGAACGTAGTAAGATAAACATCCTCACCATCGACGTAAGGTTGGTTTGAGGGAGTGCTCAGATCGGCGAACCATTGAGTCGCTCCGGTCGCACCCGCCAGGCGCTGGATATGGCCGGTTTTACGTTGACAAACTAGCACGTCGCTGGCTGCAGTGTCACTTAAACGAACTGGTTCGGTTTGGAAGTCGCGTCCTATGTACTGCCGCCACAGAACCGCTCCGTTTTGACCATCGAGTCCATAGACTGAACCTTTGACCTTCACAAAGATCTGTCGCCCATTGAGTGCCGGTGCGGTACCCTTCGACATGTTGCCGAGAACGAACGTGCGCCCGGTTGAGCTTGGTGGAGCTTCTTTGCTAAGTCGAATCGTCAGTGAGCCGGGAGTTACCAGCGACTCTTGAATCGCGGTGGCTTCCTTCACCTTGGCCACGAGACGTTCGTCGGTCTCAAGTTGCGGATAGCGGCTGACCAATTCACGACGGATAGCGTGAGCGCCAAGAGTATCCTTTTCGGCAAGTTTTGAGTTGATCGCTTCAACGGCTTTGGCCAGCTCTTCCTCGCGGCGAATGTCGCGTAAGATCCGCTGGCGATCCTCTTCGATTCGCAGGAACGTTGGAGCTTGCGCGGTTCGCTGAGCTCCGCCAACATATTGCGGGTCGTTGATCAACTTGAGTAGATCTTCCATCTGCAACATTAGCGACTTGCGATCCGCAACGGACTCGCTGCGGTCGGCGCGCTCGTTGAACTTATTCGCCAATCCGAGAAGCACGCCGGTAACGTCGCCTTGCTCGCTGGTAAGCGCTTTTTCAGTTGCAATGGTTGGCAGCAGTTCCATCGCCGTCTTCAATCCGATATTTGGATCGGAAGCGGTTTCGGCGTCTTTGCGAATCAACGACAAGGCTTGCCGCACTTTGGCGAACGAGTAGTTTTCATCGCTGCCGAAGTTGTTGACGAACGTGGTGTAGATCGAGGCCGCGTTTTCATAATTGCGGCTCTTGTAAGCTTCATCAGCCGCTTTCAGTGTGTCGGTTGCGTTGCCTCGCAAGAAATGCAAACCAAGCCAAACAACGGCGATCAAAGTCACCGCTAGTAGCATCCCGATTCCCAAGATGCGAAATGAGTCCCACGGATTAACCGATGCTGTGGCTTCCGTATGTCGCGGGCGAACCGCGGCTTTGGAACTTCCTGGCGAACCTTTTTTTGACGATCCAGAGCGAGAACTACTTCCCTTCGCCGACTTGGGTCGCACTTTTGCTTCGACAACTTCGACCGGTTCGACATCGACTACTTCGACGACTTGAGCATCCTCGGGTTCACCCAACTGAGCGTCGTCTGCAACGAACACCGCCATTGGGCTCGGTTTCGGGCTGCTCTCGTCAGGCAAGAAATCCAGCTCAGGTTGGCTGGAGGTGGCGGGGCTGGGCGCTTCGTTATCGGTCTTGAGGTCGGCGATTAATTTCGTTGCCTGAAACTTCGTCAGGTGACCGTTATCAACCAGGAGACGCGCGATCAGTTCTGGAGTTAATCGCGATTTGCTTTCGGCCACCTGACGACGAAGTTCTTCAATGATCGTAGGTGAAAGAAGCTGAAGGGCAGCGATCTGTTCGATGAATTGTTTAGCCTGCACTTGCATTGATCCGATGCGACTTGGTGCGGAAAGATGAGAAATAGCGAACTCGAACTGGACTGACTCAAGCGAGTGTTGGGCTCAAGCTTGCGGTACGAGTTTTGGCTTCCAATAGTCGTGCCTCCTCAATGCGCCTGGAGGCCATGTAATTCTTCCTCGCCATCTTCATTGTGGCAAGGTTCGCCCGCCAAGGCCAACCAAACTTTTCCATTGATCGTTCCTGTTAAACGTTATGAATTTCAAGTTCCTGAAACAAGCCATACATCGGCAACCCAAGCAGCGGCCAGCACCGGCATCGAGCCTGGGCAGTCAGCGGTAGCTCGGGATTGTCAGCGATAGCTCGGGCGACGCAGTTTCGTGGACAAGATCCGTCGAAAGAAGCTTCCAAGCACGATTCGCGGGCAGTATGTACTGATAATAACCGCACTGCGAAGCGCTTGCACCGCGAAGTTTAAAAACTATCCGGTTTTCCGACGCCACAAAGTCAAAATTTGATAAACAGTGCCGCGCTTTGAAGCACTCGGCGTCGCGCGTTGCCCTGACCTAAGGCAGAGTTGCTCTAAGAACATTCACTGGCAGCGGCTCGCCAAGCGGCGCAGAGTGGCCGCGCTGCGGGGCGAGAAAACTATTCGGGTTTGCCGACCGTTCGATATCGCTGTTCGATTACAACGAATTCAAAACCTGATGAAGCGGGTTGCGATTCAAAGACCGTCTTTGCGACCTCACGAACTTTGCTGTGACCTTTGCTGATCGCATACTTCATTTCAGTTTGATAGAGGCGTTCTTCCAGCTCTTTCGGGATGAACTTTAGCAGTTGTCGACCTTGCGTTTGCACTCCCGCTTGGCCGAGCAATTGACGGTCGAAGGAGACTAGAGGCCCCTCTGTTCGCCACATAAAGTACAGCCGTTTCTCCTCGCTGCCTTTGCCGGACCGTTTTTGTGGCGAACCCGCAAAACCGAACGCGTAATCAACCAGCTTCGTCTTGCCGATACAACCAAGCTCGATTTTGTAATGATCCAACTGTGTCGCGTAGGACTTTACATCTTTCGCCATGAACTTCAGTTCCCAGCGTTCAAACCTCGACACGATATCTTCGCCTTCGCCGAGCGGTCCTGGCGGGCGACTATCGCCGCGACCTGAACCGACCGCTGACGCAGTCACGTTCGTGTCGACATTGTCCATCGATGCAGCCACACTGGTGACAGCATCGGTGACCGCCTCGAGCGATTCGGCGAGCGTAGGTTCGTTGAAGAAATCCGCCTCCTCTGCACCTGGCGGTTCGATGTCACGTGCAAATCCTTCAGCATGATCGCCCCGCCCTGCCGCCGTCGGCTCGGGTTCAACTTCGATGCCGCCCGTATTCCAAGTAAAAGTTGTCGTCGCCCACACGAGAAATAGAATGATCGCCAACATACCGAAGATGATCAGCAGGCTCATCAATAGACTCGCAACCACATCGACCTTTTGAGTCCGCAAGTTGCGAGTGCCAATCGAATGAACTGGTGCTTCGTCATGTTGGGCTGCCGCGCTCATCGTCGACGATTCCTAAAATCAGTGTGCTTGGAGGATGCTTGCGAATTAGTTGCTAAGTGCTGGACGAACTGTTACTTCCCACTTGCCAATATAGACCAGACTAAGTTGGTGGTGTTCGAGCTGTCAATTACAAAGTCGGGTTTTGAGTGCAGATATCGCAGTGGCAAGCCGCGTCACGGAGACGCATCGCGATTGACTACCCCGCGCAAAGGGACCAAAGCGAACGGTGAGTTAATTGACCGGGCCATCGTCAGAATATAGACTTGAGCCTATCCAGTGCCCGATCGCGTGCAAGTTGGCGAAGCGAATCTGGCCTGCGATTTCTCTTTCCAGTTCCACAGAACGATGGCGCTGGCCTCCTCTCAAAGATTTCCGAAGCTATCGATTACGACTCAGCGTCACTTAAGGAATTCCAATGTTCGGTTTATTTATCGGCGAGGTGAGCTTATTCGGATTCATTGCACACGCGGACTACTTTTTGCTTGCCGGTGCAGCTCTCTGGGGCTTGTTCTGCTTGCACTTGGTATGGACCTTGGTCGGTCGTCTGCGATTTAAAAATGAAGCCGCTCAAGAAGCCTTTTTGGATAGCATCGCACCGGACTTGGAACGCGGGGATTATGCTGCGGTGCAAGCCAAATGCGAAGGTGACCGCCGAGCACTCCCGATGCTGGTCGACATTGCGATGCAAAATGCCGACATGGAACCGCAAGCTTTGCATGATCTTGTCTCCGACCGTTTTCAATACGACGCCATCGCACAGATCGACGCCAGCGTCACTTGGGTTTCAACCATCATTAAATTGGCTCCCATGCTCGGGCTCATCGGTACCGTGGCCGGTATGATGGGCGCCTTCGAAACGCTTGAGAAAGCAACTACCTCTGAACCAACTAAGCAACTCCTCGCCGACATTCGTATCGCACTTGATCACACGCTGATCGGACTGCTGATCACCGTCAGCCTGCTAGTTTCGATGGGCGTCATCAACAATCGCATCAAGGACATGGAAGAGTTGGTGGGCTTCGGCCTGAATCGCTTCTTCGAATTGTTTGAATCGGGTCGCCAAAGCGAATGGCGCGAAGCGCGACGCTAGTCGGCCGATCACGTCTGCCGTCTATACAATTGAGGAGCATTCATGGCTGAGAAACGACGCTTAAGTAAGAAGCGCGAGTTTGATGGCGAGTTCGACATTACACCGATGATCGACGTGGTTCTGCTATTGCTGATCTTCTTCATCGTCACCGCGCGCATGGAACCAACCATCGTGGCTGAGTTACCGAAGGCTAAGAATGGCGACGTCGCTGCCGGTGAAGAAGGAGTCGTGATCAATGTCAAACAATCGGCCGACGGAATTGCGCAAGTCATCCGCCCAAACAAAGTCGCGTTCTCTGCCGATCCTGAATTGATGGCCAGCGAAATCGCTGAATATGTTCGAAATGGCATCGAAAATGAAAATCGTAAGTTCGTGCTGATCCGCGGCGAACCAAGCGTGAAGACACGCGATATGACCCGCGTTCGCGAAGCTGCGTCCGAAGGCTTAAGCGAAGATCAGCAGATTCTTATCGCGGTACAGCAGTAGATAGTACTTAACGAAACTCTGCGAGTTGATGCAGTGGTAATTCTCGGAAACAAAGTATGAGCGTCAAAGTCAAATGCACGAGTTGCGAGGCCGCTTTCGCAGTACACGAGCGCGTACTGGGTAGTACCATCGCTTGCCCTCGCTGCGATTTCCGTTTGACTTTGCCGACCGCCGACGAATTGGCTCAGTTCCAAAAATCTCAAGCGGAAAAAGCGAAGCTTGCCGAGAAAAAACGGCTGGCTGAGGCGAATCGCCAAAAAGTAACTTCAACGACCGTCGAGTCCGTCGACCCAGCCGGCGTGATGAAGCCGCCGGCCGTTCAACGCCGAAGGCGAAAGTCGCGCGCTCACAGCAGCAATCACGATGAGGCCTGGGACATCACACCGATGGTCGACGTCGTGTTCCTGCTGCTGATTTTCTTTATGCTAACCGCTTCGTTTAGCATCCAGAAAGTCATTCGCACTGGCCGCCAACAAAGCGACAAGCCCAGCCGCAACGCGTCCTCCGACGCCGATCCCGAGAACGCTGGGCCAATTGTGCAAGTTGACGAATTCAACGCCTACGCTTTGGTCTCTGCCGATGACCGCGAAGAACTCGCCAGCCGCCAAGACCTAATCATCGCTCTCAGTCGCTTGAAAGAGACCGCAGGTGAAGGTGAAATGGAGTTGCTGACTGTCCAAGCTCACGAAGAAAGCACTCACGGCGCAGTGGTTGGCGCTCTCGATGCTGGACGCGCCGCCAAATTCAACCGCTTCCGGACCGTCATGGTCGAGCAGTTTGATTAACGTCCCGCTTTACGATGTGCCCGTAAAGTGTGCCCGTAAATAGTACTCGTACTCAATGAAATGGTACTCGCACTCGTACTCATACTCGATTCTGCCTCAACCCGGTCGCGTACGAGCACCGGCGCTGCCTGATACTCGCACGAATCGGCGACTGAAAGTCGCCACCACGATTTACTGCAACACAAACTCATAATCCGGTCGAAGCCCCAGGTACCATTCTTTCCAATACCTGAAGGCTGCCTTCTTTTGCTCTACCGTCGGCTGCTGCTTCAACGAACCAGCGGTTAACTTGCGACTTAGCAACCGCAGGCTCTCCTCGGCGATCATCGGAACCAAATCGTTCGAATCGAGCAGCGCGTAAATCAACTCGGGGGCTTGATCTAAATCTTCACTGCGACCAAGCAGCTTTGCCGCCAACTGCCGCGACTTATAATCGTTCG
This sequence comes from Pirellulaceae bacterium, assembly GCA_041739135.1. GTDB lineage: Bacteria > Planctomycetota > Planctomycetia > Pirellulales > Pirellulaceae > Aureliella. The sequence continues at coordinate 14,290 of JBGSOM010000208.1, read as the reverse complement.
CAATCAGTAAACGTGAAAGGCGAGCCACCTGCTCCTTGCGTTCGCTCGGATCCTTGCTCAGCTTTAAATTCTCCGGTAACAAGCCGACTTCGACGTTGCCGGTGCTTTCGCTCTCCATCAACTCCAGCAGATTCTCGACCGACGTTTCAGCGTCATTGACGATGCGGTCGCCGATTCGACGAACTGACGATACGTCGTCCGGCAAACCATAGCCACCGGCCAGCAAGCCTTCATTGATCTTGCCGATCGCTTTCTGTGTGCTGCGAATGAGAAACAACATGGCAAAGCAGGTACAGATATCGTCATCCGTGTAGTCCGCTTTCTTTGCCTGCGTCCACGCACCATTGGGCTCCTGCAAGCTGGCGAGTTCGGTGACTCCCTTGTTGTACCAAGCTGGGCTCTTGTTCTGCTTCGCATTGCGAACTTCCAAGAAGCTCTCGTAGCGCTCTTGAGAGTAGCGCCAATAGTAATAGAAGTAACCGCTGTTGAAATCGACTCGACCTTGGTACTGAACTGCGTCGTCGATATTGCTGTCGATGTCGTCTCGTTTCAGAGTGATGTCACGTTTCGGGTCGCCGCGTTTCTTCAGCGTGTCGGTGCGTACGAACGCGTCCGGGATGCCATCCTCTTCATCGTTGCCACGCTTCAGTTGCCGATAGAACCCGAGAATATCGCCAGCGATCAAGATCGAGCACGAGCCAGCGGTCGATAGCGACTTGGTGACCTGAGCCTGCTGCGTTCGCCCTGGACCTGTCGGGATAACTCCCTGGTAACCCCAGCCGCCCGAAGGATCCTGCGTCGCAGCCAAGTAACGGATCGCGCCTTCAACGGTCGCTGGCGGCACATCCAGCCCGGCTTTGTACAGCGTCCACAGCGCGAGCATCGCGTACTGGACCTGCGACGTGTCCCCAGTGGGCTTCTCCAGATACCCGAAGCCACCATGCGGCTTCTGCACCGAAACCAGCCATGAGAGAATAGTCTCTAACTCAGAGCGATACGCCACCGGATCGGCTTCCGCGAGCAGGACCGCAGCTACGCTGATCGAGTAAACGACCGATTCGCTGAACCGCGAAGATCGTAGGCTTCTCGCCATCTGGAGCGCTGTCTGGACGCCCTCTTTGACGCGCGGCAGGTCCGGATCGCCAGTGACTTTTAGCAGCGTGTAAGCGACCAAGGCCGTTTTGCCGCCGTCGTAACTGTTTTCACGACTTTGCGACTTCACCAGGAACTCAGCCCCTCGCTTCACCATCGCTTGCACTTTGTCGTGCTCCGGCGAGTAATTCTGCGCAGCTGTTTGCTCAGTCAACGCAGTAAAACTGAACGCTATCAAACCGAAGCATAAAAGCGGCTTCGACAGCTGTTGCGCCCATTGCAATGTGCGATCTTTCATAGAATCATCAAGCTCACTAGTGCAGAAGACAGCGGATTGCCTCATAGGTTCCATCGTACATCATCCTTGCACAAGTTGCCAAACCCGCCGCATGTTGAGCCCGATAAATCCGGCGTTTTCGGCACGAGTCCATTCGACACCTAGCAATGTCAGCCAGTCGCGTGTCAGTCCCGTTGACACATGTTGCTTGCACAAATAGCATTTCTGCTAGTTGAAACCGCCGTCGGCTCAGCCGATATCGTTTTCACGGCCAGGTAGCTCAGTTGGTAGAGCAACGGATTGAAAATCCGTGTGTCGCCGGTTCAATCCCGGCCCTGGCCACTGTGAGTTTCACCCTTGTTTTCTCGGGTGAATCGTCACTTTCTCTAGGGTTTTCAGTTGTTTTCTGAGCCCGTGCTATCGAAACCAACTGCTGTGGTTCGAAGCACCAGAGTGCACCGAATTGAGACCTGACTGCTGTGGTTGGTCACTAACGGTTGCCCGCATCGCTCGTCGGGTGCAATCATCAAGAGGCTGTCATGTGTCTCAGTGAGCCAATCGGAACCTGGGTAGAACATCAATTGACTCTGATATTCACTAAGTAAATGCTCTATAGCTTCCGTATCTGAGTAGCTTCCGTGTCTGAGTTTTTTAATTGGCGACGATCAGTGCAGATTAGTGCTCCAAATAAGGAGTCACGCAGGATCGGCGGAAGCTCTTGCCCGAGATCGAGTAATGGATCGTTTGTTAGCTTAAATCAAATCTTCGCTCCAAAAGAATTGCTGTTATCAAATCGATCGTCGGTCGTATCATAGCCTGGACACTGAGCTTGCCGAATTCGAAGGACGACTGGGGCAACTTCTCGCTTGGCGGAGGTCGAAGCTCCTTCGCGCGCACTGCGAGCAATTCCAGGGTATCGGGGGCTTAGGTAATTTGACTGAGTGCAGGTGGTCGGCGAGCTGTAACCAATCCATACATGCGAGGGAAGGCGAGACTTGAATTTCACATATAGTTGCTTCGATGCGATTAGCGTCGTGGGGTCTGGAGCGATAGCGATCGATCCGTCGAGTGGTTGGGTGGGGCTGGCGGTGGCGTTGATCGCATTGTCAGCGATGGAGATTGTGCTCGGAATCGACAATGTCATCTTTATCTCGATCGCCACCGGCAAGCTACCCAGGGAGCAGCAGCGGAGTGCTCGCTTGATTGGGTTGGGGCTGGCGATGGGCTTTCGCATTCTGTTGCTGTGCTTCATCGCAACGATCGCTTCGTGGACGCAGCCGTTATTTCGACTGGATCAGTTTTTTTCGAGCACTTGGATCCCGTGGTTGTCCGCTTCAGCAGCGGTTAACGAAGTGTCGCTGCGTGACTTGATTCTGTTTGGTGGCGGGTTGTTCTTGATCTATCAAAGCGTGCGGGAAATTCATCACCTTACTGAACCTGATCGCAATGTTGAGCGTACGACCACAATGGGTTCAGCCACGTTTGGAGCAGTGCTTGTACAGATCGCCTTGCTGGACATCGTCTTTTCGTTGGACTCAGTCATTACAGCGGTAGGCATGGTCGACAGCATCGCGATCATGATTGCTGCGGTGATGATCTCGGTATTGGTAATGATGGTCTTCTCCGGCGCGATCGCTTCGTTTGTGCTGCGTCATCCGTCGGTCAAGATTTTGGCACTTTCGTTTCTGCTGATGATAGGCGTAATGTTGGTTTCGGAAGGATTTGGAGCTCATTTCAACAAGAACTATGTCTACTTTGCAATGGCCTTTTCACTTGGCGTAGAGTTACTGAATTTGCGTGTAAGCAAGAGGCCGGTGAGTATAGCCACAGCGGTACAGGAGAAGATCTAAAATGCACCTGGGTGAGCTACCTGCGGGCGAGCGTCGAAATGCACCTTCATTCGTAGTGGGGATTGGTGCTTCCGCAGGCGGGCTTGAGTCGCTGGAGAAGCTCTTCCAGAATCTACCCATGGACACGGGGATGGCATTTGTCATCGTTCAGCATCTTTCGCCTGACTTCAAGAGCATGATGTATGAGTTATTGGCTCGCGACACGAAGATGGAAATACATCGTGTCGAAGATGGCATGTCGATTGAGGCGAACCATATCTATCTTTTGCCTCCCAAAAAAGAGTTGATCATCGCCGGAGGCGAACTGCACTTGATCGACAAAGACATGAGCAAGGGACTGACGCTGCCGATCGATCGCTTCTTTGAATCCTTGGCTCGCGAGTGTGGATCGCGGGCAATTGGACTGATTCTGTCAGGCAGTGGATCGGATGGTTCGCGCGGAATTCGAGACATTTCGCAGGCGGGCGGATTAGTGATTTGTGAGAGTGAAGGCACGGCGAAATTCGATGGCATGCCGCTGAGTGCTAAGGCTACGGGAGTTGTGGATCTCGTGCTGCCGCCTCACGAAATGGGAACTGCTTTACTGCAGCATGCCGCCAACCCTTTGGATTGCAAGAAAAATGGGCTGTTGGCATATGAGACCGAGCGCATGCGTCTGGGGTTGAAGGGTGCTGAGGCGATCTATGAACTGTTTCGACATGAGTACGATCTCGATTTCTCGATGTACAAAGAAGCCACTGTCTTACGTCGAATAGGCAGACGGTTAGCGATGTCAGACACGCCAACGATCGATAGCTATGCAGAGAAGCTCAGGGTGGATAAATCCGAATTGAATTCGCTCTATCAAGATTTGTTGATTGGTGTCACACAGTTCTTTCGTGATGAAGAGGCGTTTCAGTATTTGAAGGAGGAGGTTCTACCCGAGTTGCTGCAGAAGCGAGCGAAAGATCGCACGATACGTGGCTGGGTGTCAGCCTGTGCGACTGGAGAAGAAGCTTACTCGTTGGCGATCTTGTTTCATGAAGCATTTGAAACCGAGGGGCGACCTCTGCGGCTTAAAATATTTGCTACCGATGTGCACAAGAGGTCGTTGCTCCAAGCCGGGCGTGGTCTGTTTCGCGAAGAGTCGATGAAGCATGTTTCCGAGGCGCGACGCAATCGTTACTTTATCCGTCAAGACGACGTTTATCGCATTTCGAATGATATTCGCGAGTTGATTGTTTTCGCGCCGCATAACTTGCTCCGCGACGCGCCGTTCACGGATCTCGACTTTGTTTCCTGCCGCAATTTATTGATCTATTTCCAACCGGTGGCTCAAACCAAAGCGCTCTCGTTGTTTCATTTCGGACTGAACACGGACGGAATTTTATTTTTGGGCGGCAGCGAATCGCCGGGTGAGTTAGCGAGCGAGTTTCGCACGGTGCATGAGCGCAACAAGGTATATCGCAAGTGGCGGCAAACGCGTCTGCCAGCCGAGATTCGGATTCCCGCGCCTCCCCCAACCTTAGTAACTGGCACTGCTGGGCAGCACTCCCCGGCAGCTGCGATTCGAAGCTTTTCGACTTTTAGTAAAAAGACAGATTCGAGTCTGTTGCGGGTGTACGACCACTTGCTGAGCAGATATATGCCGCCCAGTTTGTTGATTGATGAGAAGCGCGAGTTGGTCGACAGCTTTGGAGGGGCTGAAAAATTGTTGCAGTTGCCATCGCGTCGTCCTTCGTTGGATGTGCTGGATTTGATTGACCGCGGGCTGCGCACGACACTTGTCGGAGCGCTGCAAAGAGTCACGAAGACCGAATCGCAAGTTCGATTTTCTGGAGTCAAAATTTCCAGCGAGGTGGGCGAGCAAGCTTACAACTTAACGGTCGAACCATTTCGGAATCCTTCGACTAATGCACTTCAGTACTTATTAACCTTCGAACCCATCGGCTCAGTTGCGCCCACTACCACAGAGGCCTTTGAAGCCACCCCTGACCTTGTCGAACTGTCGAGTGCGCAACTGAAGCTGCTGGAAGAAGACTTGCGCTACACTAAGGAAAATCTGCAGGCCACGATCGAGGAATTGGAGACCAGTAATGAAGAGTTACAAGCTACCAATGAAGAACTGGTTGCATCGAACGAAGAGCTGCAGAGTACCAACGAAGAATTGCACTCGGTGAACGAGGAGCTCTACTCGGTCAATGCGGAGCATCAGCGTAAGATCGCTGAGCTTGCCGAGGTCAATCATGATATGTACCACTTGCTTGAGAACACGGATGTGGCGACCGTCTTTCTCGACAGCGACTTGCGTATCCGAAAGTTCACGTCGCGGGTGCGAAGAATTTTCGACTTGATGGATCATGACGTGGGGCGTCCCATATCGAGTTTTTCCCATCGAATTCAATTGGTCGACATGCTCGAGCGAGTCAAAGCAGTGCTTGACTCTGGGGAGCGGTTCGAGACGGAAGTGCACGCAGTAGATGGGGCATGTTATTTACTGCGAATCCTGCCGCATCGAGTCGATCGAGAAATTGACGGCGTGGTTATCGTGATGGTTGACTTGGCTCCGCTCGAAGACTTGCGCGGACGATTGCGTTGGATGTCAGCCATAGTGGCTTCAACCGATGACGCCATCATCGGAGAGGACTTGGACGGTGTCATCACCAGTTGGAACGTTGGTGCACAGAACCTGTATGGTTACACGCCCGAAGAGGCTATCGGCAGGCATGTGTCCTTTCTCGTTCCGAGCAATCGACATGCAGAAATCGGGGACTATCTGCAGCACATAAAGAATGGAGAGTCTGTGCGTACCCTGGAAACGGTACGACTGCGTCGTGACGGGAGGTTGGTTTATGTATCGTTAACGATCTCTGCTGTGCGTGATGCCACAGACCGAGTAATCGGCCTTTCAAAGATTGCTCGCGATGTCACGGAACGGGTTGAAGTGGAAGCTAAACTTCGCGACCAAGCGAAACACCGCGACATGTTTTTAGCGATGCTTTCGCACGAACTTCGGAATCCATTGAGCGCTGTACTAACGGCAAGTCGCTTGCTGAGTGATGCTCGCACTTCGACCGCAACACACCCGCGGGCGATTGCAACAATCCAACGCCAAGCTGCCATGATTGCTACTTTGCTGGACGATTTGCTAGACGTTTCACGCATCTCGCTTGGAAAGATTGAGTTAACGCGAAGTGTCTTTAATCTTGTCGATCTGATTGAGACCATTCGCGATACGACCTTGCCCGAAATCGAATCGCATCAAGCGAAGTTGCATTTCGAGGTTGTGCAACCGGAGCTTTATGTCGATGCCGACTGGGCACGACTGATTCAAGTTCATGTTAACTTGATACACAATGCAGCGAAGTATTCGCCGCCGGGCAGTCCAATTTTCGTGAGTATGTCCGCTGAAAATGGGTCTGCCGTCGTGACCGTCCGCGATGAGGGCTCAGGTATTCCCGCCGATTTTCTGCCACGCATCTTTGAACCCTTCGTGCAGTCAGATGAAACCCTGGACCGATCTGAAGGTGGCTTGGGGGTTGGCCTTACCTTGGTAAAGTCATTAGTCGAAATGCACGGAGGAACGATAGAGGCGTTCAGTGATGGGAGCGACAACGGAAGCACGTTTGTGGTGCGACTTCCGCTTGTTAATGTTCCAAGTGCTACGGTCGTGGGCGCTTGCTCAACAGCCTTAGACTCGCAATCCGATAGTCAAACGACTTCGAGTGGCGCATGTCGTATCGTGTTGGTTGAGGATCTCGATGACAATCGAGAGATGCTCAAAGCGATTCTTGAGATAGATGGTCACGAAGTAATCACTGCGATGGATGGTGAAGTTGGATGCGAAGTAATTCGCCGGCATAAACCCGACATCGCTCTAATCGATGTTGGCCTACCAGGCATCGATGGCTACGAAGTTGCGCGTCGCGTTCGGCAAGATCCCGGTTGCGGAAAAGTTCGATTGATAGCACTCACGGGGTATGGGCAACCAACGGACGTTGCGAACGCGCTGGCGGCCGGATTTGATGTGCATCTGGTGAAACCGGTTGATCCTGAAAGACTGGCGAATGCGTTAGGTTCGGGTACAGTAAACCGATCTTGACATAGGTTTCACATTAAGTTCCATTGATCAACTCACGGTTAGGCGCATGGCGAGATGGAAATCACTTGGTCAACAGCAAGTTCGCTTTTGATCCCCGCGTAGTTCGGGCGTGATGCCAACCAACCAATTACCAAATTGTTGGCAATTGGATTCAATGGATTTGCCTCTCGGCTTTGTATTTGTCGTTTCAATCGACAAGTGCAAGTTGCTCGGGGTATGGAGACCAGCCATGCTTATTCTCTCTCGCCGTCCGAATGAAACGATTCGTTTCCCGCAACTAGGAATTTCAATTTCGATTGTTTCGGTCAAAGGTAGTCGAGTCCAAGTTGGGATCGAAGCACCACCCGAGATCAAAATACTTCGAAAAGAGTTAGAAACGGATGCAGACCTAGCCCCAGCTTCCGTTGCAGATTCGACCGGTTTCTCGGCCCGCTCGCAACAGACACCAGCCGCATGCGATAAGTCGAAACACGATCTACGAAATCGGCTAAATAAAGCTGTGCTAGGGATACACTTGGCGCAAAAGCAATTGGCTGCAGGACAGGTCGAATCAGCTAACCGAACGTTGGAGACCGCATTAACGCGGCTGAAAGAGCTGGAGACTGTCGAAGCGAGTGGACCTGTTGAGCAACTGCCTAAGTCCCAAGATACGGGCTTGGACGGGTTCTCAACCGATACCAAATCATTCGTAGCGCAACCACAGGCTGAGTACAGGATCGATCGCCGAAAGAAGGTTGATATCTTACTAGTTGAAGATGATCCGAACGAACGCGCTTTACTTTGCGGATTGTTGGAGTTGGAAGGTTATAGCGTTCACACGGCCAGCAATGGTCATGAAGCGATGGGCTGCTTGCAACGATTCACTCCGCAATTTGTACTGCTCGACATGATGATGCCGGAGTGCGACGGGCGGGAAACCCTGCAGCGTATTCGGCAGATTCCTGCATTCACCAACCTGCCAATTTTCGCTGTAAGTGGTTCTTCTCCAGACTCCGTCGGTTTGTCGATCGGACGTGATGGAGTTGAAGACTGGTTTCCGAAGCCGTTGAACGCGACGCAGTTGGTGCAACACATGCGCGAGCGAGCCGCCAGCTTGAGTTCTTAGGCATTGCGACCTGGAGCGGCTCAGAGAGTTTGTCGTTTAAGCATCGCGTCGTAGGTGGCGTATTTGTAGAGATCGCCGAGTGTTGGATAGTTAAAGCAAGTTTGATTGAAGAGTTCTGCGGTAGCGTTCATCATCATCGCGAGCAGTCCCAAGTGGACAACTTCCGTTGCTTGCTCGCCAAGCACGTGAACGGCGAGCAAACGCATGTCGTCGCGATGAAACAGAAGCTTCAAAAAGCCGACGTTGTCACCGATGATGTCGCCGCGAGGTATGTCGGAGTATTTGCAACGACCAACTATGTACGGGATGTTTTTTTCGATCAGCGATTCTTCGGTGTCGCCCACAAAGCTTGCTTCTGGAATGGTGTAAATTCCGGTAGGGAGCAAGCGAGAAAGGCTACAATTCCATGAAGCGTCGAAGGCATGGCACACTGCGATTCGAGCTTGTTCGATGCCTGTTGCTGCGAGCGCTGGTGCACCGATCACATCGCCTGCCGCGTAGATGTGTGCCGCCTCAGTGGATTGATAGTTTGGTCCAACTTGGATGAGGCCTCGGTTGCCTAAAGTTAAACCTGCAGCAGAGGTGTTCAACGAGCCGGTGTTGCTTGATCGACCGGCGCAGACAAGCACTCCGTCACATTCAAATTTAGCACCCGAAGAAAGTTGGATGATGACGTTACCAGGTTGATTCGCGTCGCATTCGAGTACCTTTTCCTTCCAGTGAAACTGAATTCCGTTCTCGGTCATTGCACGAACGAGCGCCTGCGAAACTTCGCGGTCAAGAAACGGTAGAAGTGTGTCCCGGCCGTCGACTAGATGAACTTCTGTACCGAGCGCTGCAAAAGTGCCAGCGTACTCACAACCGATGACTCCTGCTCCGATAACAACTAACTTCTTCGGAATCTCGCTCAATTCCAAAATCTCGTTGGAGTCGTGAATGCGATCGTCTTCGAAGTGAAACTCTGGTGGTCGCAACGGCGACGAACCGGTTGCGATCAAGATCTTCTCTCCGTAAACGAATTGTTCAGAACCCTCTTTCGAAACCACGCGGAGTGTGTGCGCGTCAACGAAACTTGCTTCGCCGTGCAGCGTGGTGACTCCGACGAGTTCTAAATTGCTTTCGGAACGCTTGCGCTCCTGGACTTTCACCTGCTTCTCGTGGCACATAAAGTCGGCGACCGTTGCCTCGCGACGCAACGAGAGATCGACTCCGAACAATTTGCGAGACCTTCCGCCGGAAAGCACCAATGCGGTTTCGCGCAGCGTCTTGCTCGGTATGGTTCCCGTGTTGATTCCAGCCCCACCTACCACAGCCTCTTTTTCAATCAGCGCTACGTGTTTGCCCAGTACTCCAGCGGCGCCGGCGCCACTGATGCCCGCGGGTCCGCCGCCAACGACAACTAAGTCGAAATGTGTCCGCTCCGAAGCACTCATGTTGCTGCGATCCTTGGTCAAAAGCTAATCACTAACGCACGGAGAGTGAATGCCCAAGGTCGCGTTCACCAAGTGCGGTGGTTGATGGAACGAACTGCGTCACTCAAGATGCAGCGAGCGCGACAGCGTGCAGGCTTTACTCTGCTACAGATTCAACTGGAATGACTGCGACAGGGCAATGGGCTTTTCGAAGAACTCGCTCCGAAGTAGTGCCTCGTAGGCCGTCTAGAAACCGGTCGGGACCGTCGGTGGTCATGACAATTAAGTGCGCGTCCAAGTCTTTAGCGAACTTCACGATGGTCTCAGTCCGCTCGCCCTCCAGCCGTATTCGGTTCCAAGTCCATCCATTGCTTAGCGGGTGCTGCACAAATGGCATCGTTTCTGAAGGACCAACATGCAACAGCGTTACGGAACCCGTAACCAAATCCAAGCTGCGGATGAGGGACTTCACAAATTCGATGCTTGGTTCAGAGCGAGGCTTTTTGACTACCGGAATCAAGATATTTTTCAACGTCACCGCGCCGGTTTCTGGCGACACGAAACCGTTTCGACCGACAGGGAGAAAGAGGGTGGTTTGCTTTGAACCCGATGAAATTCGCTCTGCAATCATCTTGCCCAGCCAACGCATCACTCCCTCGCGCTGATGGACGGACAGCACGATGAGATCAACTTCCTGAACTTCGAGATAGTCAAGGCACGCGTTCACCGGATCTGGGCTGGAGGCGATGATCTTACTAATCTCGACTCCCAGCTCAACTACGGTTTCTCGCGAACTGCCTTCCGGGATGACTCGCCAACGCTCAAGGGCAGACCGCACACTTGGGAAATCATCCCAGTGCACTTCGCTATTAGCGTTCGCGGTGCTGACCTGCATCATTTCCAGAGCAGCCTTGCATTCTGTAGCAATCTTGAGCGCATGCACAAAGGCCACATCGCTATCGCTTGAAAAGTCCGATGGCAAAAATATGCGCTCGAAAGCGAGTTGCTGGTTCATTGGCGTTTCCTCAATGTTGATCTCTGAATTCACGGGCACAATATCTTTGGGCAAGCTGTTTTCAAGCCTGTTGATATCTTCTGGCGCATCGCCCGGCCCGGTGTGCAAGCCGGAGTAGTGAACGACTAAGTTGTTTGCCGCGATTGGTAAATGCGTATGTTGTGAGACAATTTCTTGCGCCATTTGTTTGGTATGGAATGAGTTACAGGCACCGTTCAAGACGATTCCAGTTTCCGACATTCCGATTGAGAACGCCCACAAGCGGTTCTTGAGCAACTCCCGTACTAGGCCTTGCAGTTCACGTGGATCTTTCGAATTAAGTTGTCCGTTGCTTGGTTTGCGTTTCATGGTTGAGCTCGACGCGAAAGCTCGGTAAAGCACGTGTTCCTTTGGGGCGATTGTTTTGCTGTTCTGGCTCCTCAGTCGAGCATGGTGATTTCTTTCTGCACCCACGACCGTTGCTGGCAGGCGCGCGTCAATTCGAACTTGCGAGCGCCCACATGGTTTAGGCTCTAATGCCGATCTACTAGGCATCCAAAGCATGGCTGCTGTCACCCGCCATGCTGGTCCGGTCGCTACGTGATCGAAGTCGAGCGACCTGGCGACTGACCGTATGCGCCGCACGATCTGCGGCTTGGTCGATAATGGTCCGCCAAGCTTCTCCTCTTTCTTCGATGACCACTAACGGCAAACGTCGTATATCGATCGTCAGTCGCAGGCACTTATCGAATCCATTTTTGGGACCGTTCACATCTTCGAAATAAGCATTTACTTTCCCAATGCGAGGACTAAAACGTCCGAGCGCCAACTCGATCTTCTCCGTGACTTCCGCTTGAAACTGGGAAGCCAATCCAGATCCTTTTCCGCCTACATGAATTTGCATCGCGATCTCCCAAAGTAGTACCGAGTTCGAGACTTAACTGCACTGTCAAATTGATTATCGGCTGATCGATCGCTAAAACAAGTTGAACATTCAGTATGGATACATTGAGTTTGTCAAACGAATTGCGGCGTTCGTAAGCTGGCGGAACTATCTTGATTTGCACTCACTACTGAGAATGTCGACTGAGAATGTCGCTACGATCAGCTAGGGAAAAGCGTCGGCACGGGGCAGTGTTTTCGGTTACAATCAACCCGCCCTACCCTTCCCTACCCTGCCTCTTTCCCTCCGATTAGCAGGACTTTGCAATGCTCTCGCTGAACCATCGTGGACCTACGTTGTGTGATGGAGTGTCGCGACGCGAGTGGCTTCGAATTGGCGGCTTAGGCGCATTCGGGCTTGGACTGCCGCAGCTCATGCAGAATCGTTGCCAGGCTGCGATGGCAGATGGATCGCCACTGGCGACCTCTTTCGGCAAGGCCAAGGCGTGCATCGTGTTGTTTATGCTGGGGGGACCGCCTCAACACGAAACTTGGGATCCCAAGCCGGATGCGCCCAGCGAAGTGCGCGGGGATTTCGGCACGATCGCTTCTGCTACAACTGGATTGCAGGTCGGCGAGTTGATGCCGCTGACCGCAAAGCTAACTAATCGTATTGCTGTTTTGCGCGCGATGGCGACGGATGATAACGCGCATTCATCGAGCGGCTATTGGATGCTGACTGGTTATCCGCATGCTCCAAAGAACCAAGAGAATGCTTTGCCCGGCGCACCGAATGACTGGCCGAGTATGGCGGCTGTGGTCCGTCATCTGCGAGGCGATGCGACAAGTCTACCCGGCGCAGTCCGTCTTCCAGAGGAGATTTGGAACACCGGTCACATCGTTTGGCCGGGGCAAGATGCGGGCTGGTTAGGCAATCACGCAGATCCGTGGCTGGTAACGTGTGACCCAAGCAAAGCGGACTTTCAAGTGCCAACAATTGCGTTGCCTGCGGACATGACGGCGGATCGATTGATTGAACGTCGAAAGTTGCAAAGCTTGATGAACAGTCGCTTCGATGCCTTACAAGCTGATGCACCCGCACGTTGGGCAAGCTGGCAGAACAAAGCGATCGATCTGCTGCGAACGAGCGACGCTCAGTTAGCATTCGCAATCGAGCGCGAAGCTGTCGAGACGCGCGAGCGTTATGGTCAAAACCGTTTTGGTCAAAGTGTATTGCTCGCTCGACGTTTAGTTGAAGCTGGTGTGTCGCTCGTGCAGGTCAATTGGACGCGCTGGGAAAACGATGAGAATGTGGCGCCGGCTTGGGATACGCACGCCAAGAACGCTGAACGATTGAAGACAGCCTTGATGCCACCGATGGATCAAGCCTACTCAGCGCTGCTCGAAGATCTTGAACAACGTGGAATGCTGGAGACGACGCTCGTCGTGTGGATGGGTGAGTTTGGTCGCTCGCCCAAGATCAATGCAAGTGGCGGCCGAGATCATTGGGGACATGTCTTTTCGGCAGCGCTCGCCGGTGGCGGCGTCCAAGGCGGCGCGGTCTATGGTCGATCGGATCGACAAGGCGGCTTCCCGCTCGATGGCCGCGTCGAACCGCAGGACTTGACTGCGACCGTTTATCACTGCTTAGGTTATGCGCCTGAAACGGAGTTGCGAGATCGATTCAATCGGCCGTTGGCGATCAGTAAAGGGAAACCGATTGAAGCGATACTTTGAATGAAGATTAGCGCGTCTCATCAACGCATCTCAATGGAAGCGTGAATCCATCATGAACAATCGAAGAGCCTTCTTAGTTGCATCAAGTTGTGGCATCGCTGGATTGAAATTCGGCGGGGCTGGTCGAGCCGAAGCGGTTGATTGCAAAGTTGAAGATCAATTGCGAGCCGCCTCACTACCTAACGCAGTTGCGGCGGGCGGCAAAGCTAAATCGGTGATTTTGTTCTTTCTCTGTGGTGGCGCGTCTCATGTTGACACTTGGGATATGAAACCGAACGCTCCCTTAGAGTATCGCGGTCCATTCACGTCGATGAAGACTACTGTCCCCGGAATTCAACTTTGTGAACACTTGCCGTTGCTCGGTCAGCAGTCGCAACACTTGGCAATCGTGCGATCGGTGTGCGGGACTGTAAACACGAACGATCACCACGCTGGATACTACTACAACCTGACTGGCCATGTTCCCGATGTGACGTTCAAAACGCTGGGCAACAATCGCACTCCGTACCAGGACGACTGGCCCTTCCTGGGGACTGTCGCTGCCTCGCGCAGGCCCAAGCACAATTTCCTGCCGAATGCGATTTCGCTGCCCCACAAGCCAAGCAAGTCTCCCTACACGCGCCCTGGGCAATTCGCCGCCCGTCTCGGAGTCGAACACGATCCACTGTATGTCGACGGCAGCCTCGAACAGCCTCTCAAGTTCCAGGCTCCCGCGCTAATTCTCGAGCAGAACGTCGATGGATCCCGGCTGACCCGCCGCCAGGAATTGCTGCAGGCGGTCGATTATGCCCGTCAGCAGTTTGAGCGAGATGCTTCCGGCGGACTCTGGACCAGGCAGCGGGAACGGGCCTTTTCGCTGT
>JBGSOM010000201.1:0-6932 GCA_041739135.1 Pirellulaceae bacterium | reverse complement strand
GTGACCGCTGAAGAGACCCTTCTGTGGCTGACCGGATGCGCCGGAACCGCGGTCTGGCGTGGCGATCATTGGTATCGATCGTCGCGGTACATCGGTTATTCGTTAGAACAATGGTCCGCCGAGTTTCCGTCGATTGTGCTGATCAGCAATGTAGCCAGTGATCGAGCTCTGCCAAATCTTCCAGCTACACTCGTGCTGCAATCGCGTACTTCGAATGCTTCGAGCGCAGTAACTGCACCGAGCGATGCACGAACGATTCAAGTTGCAGCGGTGGGTCTCGATTGCTCCGGTCATCTGTTTAGGGGCGATCGCGGAACAGTTCACTTTGCGAAAGCCATTACTCCCAGTTCACTTCCCGCCGCCGCAGATATTCTGAGTCAATTTACGAATCAGTTGACTGTCCATTCGCGAAGTGCGGCTTCGGAGGTTTGCGATGCGAACTGAGTTGCAGAATTGCCGAGTGGTTGACCCGACCCAAGAATCATGCACTTTCGAAGACGCTAAGCTGACCAGCCTGTGGATCGAAGGGGAGCGTATCATTGCTCCACCGCTCTCCGGTGCAGCTGATTGTAAGGATGATCTCTGCGGTGCAATTGTGATGGCCGGTGGAATCGATCTGCACACGCACATCGGTGGTGGCAAAGTCAACCTAGCTCGCATGCTAATGAGTGACTTAGCGGGGCGTACGCAACTTCAAGGCGCGGAGGCGAGCGATCCTTCAGGGTGCATTTGGCCTACGACGTTAAACGGCCAACTTTACGCGCGCATGGGTTACACCGCTTGCTTCGAACCCGCCATGATTCTCTCGCAAGCTCGACACACGCACTTGGAACTCGCCGACACCCCGATCCTCGATACGGGAGCCTATGTTGTCCTCGGCAACGAAGACTGGCTGCTATCAGCACTCGGCAAAGGCATCGATGATTCCAGTCTCAGGAGTTTGGTTGCCTGGACCGTTACTTCAGCTCAAGCCCTCGCGGTCAAAGTTGTGAACCCAGGTGGCATCAACGCATTCAAGTTCAATCAACGCGACTTGGATGTAGACCAACTTCATTCACGTTACGGAATTTCACCGCGCGACGTCATTCGACGTTTGACCGCCGCCGTCGATGATCTTGGACTCGCGCATCCCTTGCACGTTCACGCAAGCAACCTCGGGGTTCCAGGCAATATCGCTTCCACCATCGCCACACTGGACGCTGCGGAAGGACGTCGCATCCATCTCACCCACGCTCAATTCAATTGCTATTCCGGACCCTTTACCGATGGTGACATCGGTTACGCAATGGGCAGCGGCGCGGAACAATTAAGTCGCTATGTCAACGAACATCCCAACGTCACCCTGGACGTCGGACAAGTTGTGTTTGGTCAGACGGTAACCCTGTCGGCTGACGAGTCCGCACAGTTTCGCAATCGCACGCATGCACACCCGAAACATTGGATTCTCAGTGACATCGAATGCCAAGCGGGCTGTGGTGTCGTGCCGATGCGTTATCGCGACAGCCATTTCGTGCACAGCCTGCAGTGGACGATCGGACTCGAGCTGCTGCTGCTGATCGAAGATCCGTGGCGAGTGTTTCTTACGACGGATCATCCCAACGGCGGACCGTTCACCAGTTACCCGCACTTGATTCGGTTGTTGATGGATCGGACATTCCGCCAATCGACGCTTGAGACGATTCACCCTCGAGCCGCTGCGCATTCGCTGCTGCGTGAGTTGGATCGCGAGTACACGCTGGACGAAATTGCCATTATCACGCGTGCCGCTCCCGCGCGCATCCTTGGACTGCACGATTGCGGTTCGCTGGCCCCGGGCAAGCGCGCCGACGTGGTCGCGTATCGTCTTCAGTCGAATTGGGAGTCGACATTTGCTACTGCTGAATTGCTGCTGAAGAACGGCGTCGAGGTTGTACGAGCGGGCAAAGTCCATAACTTGGCAACAACCAAAACGACCTACACAGCGCAGCCCCAGTTCGATTCGGCGGACTTCGCAAAATGGAATTCATCGATCGAAGACTGGTTAAGAATGCCTGCGTCTGCGCTTATCATCTCGAACGATGAGCTGGAAGAAATGCGCTCAGCCAGATAGCTGCGCGTTGGCTAGTTCACTACCGTCGAGTCGGCAATCGTGGAATCAGCGATAGTGGAATCGCACAGCGGCGAGCTTGGATTGCGTTCCGCGAGCAACTCAGCCAAAGTTGTCGCAGCGAACGCTTCTTCCATCTTCCGTAACGAAGTATCCATCCGGCTATGCAACGCACATAACTGAGTGCCGTGCGATTTCAGTTCAAGCGGACAGGTCTTGATTCGCTGAATCGGCTCTACTGCGTTGACGATGTCGAGAATCGTCAGCACTGCTGGCGAATTGACCAGTGAAACTCCGCCGCCGATACCTCGCTGGAGATGAACGATCTTCTTTTCACGCAAGCCCTGTAAAACTTTTGATAGATAAGCCAACGGAACTTTGGTCGCTTCGGCGATCTCGGCCGTCGTTTGAGCGTTAGGCGACTTGATGGCTAGATGCACTGCGGCGCGCAGCGCATATTCAACAGTTTGAGAAAACATTCTTCGAGCATCCCAGCGAAAGCTTCATTCAACGCAATTGATCCCGCGAAGTTTCTATCGAGCGCAGTTGTATGCGACGAAGCCAACCGACCGAGCAACTGTCGCAAAATTCTATTCAAACTTAGCAGCAGCTATCCTCCGTTGCGGACGGCAATCCGCGACGTCGCGGGCCGGGGATTTCCTGCCCGACGCGCAATATGCGATTCTCGCTATCAACGAAAACAACTCTCGGCACGATCGAAATCTGCTCCGAAGCTTCGGCACTAAACGAAAATGTCGCCACGATCACCACATCCCCGGGTCGAATCTGGTGAGCCGCAGCGCCATTGGCGCAAATGCTCAGACTGCCTTCATCTCCCTCGATCGCGTACGTTTCGATTCGCGTTCCGCGCGTGATATTCCAAACATTTACCGCTTCGAACGGTTGAATGTCCGCTGCCCTCATCAAATTGGGCGGCAACGTCAGGGAACCTTCGTAGTCTAGATCAGCTTGAGTTACGGTGGCGCGATGAATTTTGGATCGCAAAAATTTTCGGAACATGAATGGTCACAAAAAGTAGCTGAGAAGCCGCGTTGAGCGACTCTGTTGAAAAACCCGTGCGTAGAGTTAACTTGACTATTGTACCGAACGGCACACCCTGGGTCGACTGCGCGATACCTGAACTGGCAATCTGAATTGGCACTCTGAATGGGCAATCTAACGAACTGGAAACTGGCGTGGCGGGAGCCGCGACGACAGTTGGCTGTATCCCGTCTACAATTGCTGTCTGTTTAAAACGAACTCGACTAAACCCATCGATAATTTCCAGGGATCTCAAAGATGCCTTTCCTGTTTTCGTCCGCGAAGCTCCTAGCTTGCAAACCTCTGGCGCTCGCCGTCGGCTGCGCCGCAAGTTGCCTCATTTACGCCAGCCTTGCAGGATGCGATTCAAAGACCAACAAGTCAGCGGAAACGCCCTCCGCCAAGAAAGAACAAACCGCAGATTCGAAACCGCAACCGGCCACTGAACCCGCCACTAAGAGCCCGCAGAGCACTTCGGCGATTGAAGGCGCCGGAGCAAAGTTGACGCGTGATGCGAGCGGCCAAGTCACCGTCGTCGATCTTCGCGGTTGCAAACTGAGTGAATCGGTCATCAATGAAGTTGCACAGTTAACCACGCTGCAGCAGTTGGATCTGCGCGAATGCGCGCTCTCGAATGCGCAGTTAACGACGATGGTAAAACCGCTATCGAAACTGAAAGCTGTACGGTTGAGTGGCAAAGGTGGAGCGACCTCAGTCGACGATGAGGGGTTAGTCGTGCTCGCTGGCTGCCCTGACCTGCGTGTTCTCGCAGCCGACGAACTTTGGTTCAGCGAAGACGGACTCAAGAGCCTCACGGGCTGTAAGAATCTCTCCGAGCTTTATATCTCCGCGACCTTGATCGAAGACGCAGCCATGCCGACGGTTGCATCGTTCAAACAGCTGAAGAAACTGCGGCTGGCTCGAACCACGGTCAGTAGCACCGGCCTGAAATCACTTGCCGATCTGAAACTTGAAGACCTCGATCTGAGCGAGTGCAGCCAGATCAACGATGATGCCATGGACGATGTGGCGAAGTTTACGACACTGAAACGCTTGAACTTATGGCGAGATCCCGTTAGCGATGTGGGCTGCAGCAAGCTCGCCGGTCTCAAGCAACTCACTTGGTACAACCTCGACAACACACAACTGACTGACGCTGGCCTGGATCACTTGAGCGGAATGACGGAACTCACCTTCCTGCACCTCGGCTCAACCGGAGTTTCAGACGCCGGCATGCCCAAACTGCTCGGCTTGACGAAGCTCAAGGACTTGAAGGTTACGCGAACTGCGGTCACCGAAGAAGGTGCGAAGTTGCTATCCGACAAGATTCCTGGTTTGGAAGTTCAAGTCAAGTATCGCGAAGAACCCTCGCAGTAATCATACTCAGTACCCCATCAATTCCTCTCTCATTCTGCGGCTCGCCTCCATGTCGATTTCTAAATACTCTGTTCGATGCATCTGTTTGTTAACTGCTCTTTGGGCCGCAGCGCCAGAAACGAGCCGAGCTCAGACCGCCCCCGAGGGATGGAAAATGGTCTGGAACGACGAATTTGACGGTGCAAAGCTCGACTACAGCAAATGGGAGTGCGAAATCAATGCGTTCGGCGGCGGCAACCAAGAATTGCAGATCTACACCGACCGCAAAGAAAACGTTCGCGTCGAAGGTGGTTCGCTAGTTCTGGAAGCTCGCAAAGGCAAAACCGGAATTATGGGAACCGAGCGCGAATACTCTTCAGGTCGCATTCGCACCAAGAATCGCGGCGATTGGCAATACGGGCGGTTCGAGATCAAAGCGAAGCTACCGAAGGGTCAAGGTATATGGCCAGCGATTTGGATGCTGCCAACAGATGAGAAATATGGCGGTTGGGCGGCGAGCGGCGAAATCGACATCATGGAATTCAAAGGCCAGGAACCCAATCGTGTCTGGGGCACGTTGCACCATGGCGGCACTTGGCCCGACAACAAACACACCGGCGAAACATTCACTTCCCCTGACGTCGACTTTTCCAAGGACTTCCATCTGTTCGCGCTCGAGTGGGAAGAGGGAGAAATTCGCTGGTACATCGATCAGCAACTCGTGCAGACTCAGAAAAGTTGGACTTCCGCTGGCGGTCCGTTCCCTGCACCGTTCGACCAACCGTTTTATCTCGTTTTGAATATTGCAGTTGGCGGTGGTTTTGTCGGCGACGTTAACGCTTCGACGACTTTCCCGCAAAAAATGCTGGTCGACTACGTTCGCGTTTATCAACGAGAGTAATTCGCCCGGCCAGCGAACTTAGATATCGATGTCGCACAGCACCAGCGGCATATCGTCTTGCGGATCTTGAACTCGCATCGCTTTGCGACCTGTAAAGATATCGTAAAGCGGCTTGCCGACCAGCTCGCCGCGCCAACCTTCCAAGAGCGCGAGCGGCTCTTCTTCCTCGTCGGCTTCCAGCGTCGTGGCTGGATCGAGCCAATAGGAGGCCAGCCGCCCGACATCATCAGATGTCCCAACAATCGCCGGCGCGATTCCATGCACTCGACACATATACGACATCGCCGCAGTCAAGAATTGCTGCAGCAGCGCCGGCGGACGCGGACGCTTCATCGCACCGCTCCACGGCGACGGTGGAATCGGCGAAGCTAATCCGATTTCGATCGCTTCCGCAATTTCCGGAATGAACTTTTGGAAACCAGGAAAATGCAAGCCACGGATGGGGCTGATCTTCTTCGGGTCCGCAGTCCCGCGCCGCGCAAGTTCAACAATCAGATCATCGCGCAACACGCGTCGCGCAGGCATATTGCGTTGTTCCGCGCGACGCTCGCGCCACAACCACAACGCGCGCACGATGCTCAACTGCCTTCCGTGCATCGACTGCACGCCACCGATTCTCGGCCAACCCTCCCGCAACTGCGCCGAGATCAAATTCCGCTGCCGCCGAGCGACTTCATCCGTCAGCCACATTTCCCGACCAGCCGCGATTAACTGCTGCTTGAGCGCATCGTACAGTTGCGGCAGATGCAACACGTCCAGCGCCGCGTAATCCAACTGCGCCGTCGACAACGGACGCTTTCGCCAATCAGTCCGAGTTTCGCCCTTCGACAAACTCTCTCCAAGCAATCGCTGCAGCAGTTTGCCGTACGAAGCCGGAAACTCACCACCCAATAAACCTAGCGCCAACTGCACATCGAACAGTTTCGGAAATGTGCTGCCCGTCGCGCGATAAGCAAATAGAATCTCTTCGCGTCCAGCATGGACTACGATCGTTCGCTCAGGGTCAACCAACTGCAACCACAGCGGTTGCAAGTCCGACATGGCCTTGGGATCAACGATGAAAACTTGCGTGCGCGTTGAGATCTGCAACAAACAGAGATCAGGTTTGTAGCAATCCTCAGCCACAAATTCCGTATCAAAGCCGACCAATTCCGACTGCGCAATCGCGGCCAGTAGCATAGGTAACTGCGTATCGTCTTCGATCAGCGTATAATTCACGCGCACTGCCATGTTTTGAAGGCAAAATAGTCAAGCTCAAATTGCGAACTGCCCATTAAACTGCGCGGGTCGCCGACTGCCAAGCAAGGACTCAGCTTTCCGCTGTAGAAGGTTCCAATTCGTCGATAAAAAGTTCCGGCTGGACGTGTTTTTCTGCCAAAGCGAAATTTGCGAACCTGCTCAAACCACCCGATTTGCAAAGTGCTTTCCGCCAATGGTCTCTAATCCTACGCAGTTACTCGTGAGCGTTCGCGACGCCACCGAAGCCGCTATTGTACTCGCAAATGCAGTGGACTGGATCGATCTGAAGGAACCTGTCGCCGGCTCTCT
>JBGSOM010000191.1:0-3037 GCA_041739135.1 Pirellulaceae bacterium | reverse complement strand
TCGCTCTGTTCTCGAAAGACGCAAAGTGCCAAGACGATGCGCTCGGTATCATCTATCCGTCGCTGCAAGAACTGTCGGACGTTTTCTTCCGCAGCTACGAAATAGCGATCGATGCGGTACGCGATGCGTCAGACTCGCAGTTGTCCGCCGAAAATCCAACGGACACTCCGCTAAAGCAGATATGCCCGTCGCTGGGCTCGATGCTGGCGTTTTACTTAACCGGTCACGTCGCAATGCATCTTGGCCAACTGAGCACTTGGCGTCGCATGGAAGGTTTACCACCCGCTTAGTTCACGCTGATCGCAGCCGCATTTTGACTTGACGGTTTTCTCTGCTTGACCCTCCCAGCGAAGCGCCCGGGAGGGTCGGCAAGCGAGCGTCTAGCGAGATTGCCGGGGAGGGCTCGCAGGGTGAAGCGGTGAAGGCGATCAGCGAGAGTCACATTTCCGCTGAGTTAATGGCAGCTTCCGCTGTCGATCAACAGCCCGGCTTGGGTTCGTCCTGCCCGTAGCTGCTGTCGGCGAACGTGATTCCTGGAGCGTCTTCATTCGTGAGGTCGTCTGCGATCTGCTCCTGCTGACTTTCGCGGTGAGCTTCCGGTGCGTCGAGGTCAGCAGCGATGTCATCAACCACTAACAAGTCGCTGACCTGCGGTTGATCGAGTGAGCTGGGCATTTCAAAGATCGCTGCCATCGACCATTCCGGCTCAACGGCCACTTCGTCCGGCGCAGCCCAATGTGCTTGAGGTCCATAGAGCGGTTGCGAGCAGATGGGACAAAGCGGATCTTCGCTCTGCGGATACACTCGTTCGGAAGTTGTGTCCGGCTTCAGCCAAAGCGCTTCGCATTCGTCGCACATCGCATACAAGTGACGCTTTCCAGACGCATCTTGGCAAGCGCGCACGCGACATAGACCGTTCACGCAGACCGGACATTCGCCAATATGAATCCAGGGGCTTGGTGGCAGTTCGCTCATCATTGATCAGCATATCTCAGCATCGGAACCAATCCTTCGAAATCTAATCCGTTCAAATGTTAGTTAATACGGAAACGCAGTAATTACTTGATCGCCATCAACCACCAAACGCAGTCGTTTCGCGTCTGGGTTCTTGTCGCGTTTGCCATCGCGGCCACCGATGTAACCGATCGGTTTCGTAAACGGAACTTCGTAAACCGTGCGACCATCTTCTTCGCGCTTGCGGACTCCTTTCGCGCCGCGTTGGCCACGTGTGTAAGCGTCATCAATCCATCGCAGGACCTGAGCCATATCGCCGTCGAACACTCCATGCTTGCCAGGTCGATCTGGGATATCTTTCAAGTGTCGTTCAATGTGCTTCAGTCGATGCCCTTCTTCGCTGCCACGTGTGTAGCGCAAGCCTGCAGGTGAAATGTAGACTTCGCGTCCAGCGTCCTTTAACAACCCATACAACAAATTCCCGGAATCAGTTTGACTTACACCAGCATCCGTCGACTTAGAAGAACTCGCATTGGGCTGCTTCGAAGTCGATTCACTTGGCTTTGAGTTGGACGCGGTGGACTGAGTAGTCGACTTGGTGGGTGATTTTGAAGCGGGCTCATTTGCAGTCGATTTTTCTGCGGGCGTCTGGTCGGATTTCTGAGCTGCTTTCTCGGCGGGCTTTTGCGATGATTTATCAACAGTGGAACCCGCGGTTGCATTCGTTGGTGTGGGGTCGTCATCGGTAACTTTTGAGCGAGACTTTGTCGGAGCGACCGATTCAGGGGCGACCGATTTAGGGGCGACCGATTTAGGGGCGACCTTCGCCGCGGGTTGCTCCATGCCAAGCACGCTCGCCAGGCTTGGCAAATTCCAACCCCAGCGACTGTTGGCAAACGGCTGCACCAACGCATAAGCGATCAGCGCAACCACAATGGCTACCGCCCACTTGGTTGGAATGCGTTTGAGGGTCTGTTGAGCTGAAGGCGTGCGATTCATGAGCTTGAAACTTGATGGCGATAGAATCTCAGTCGAGCGTGGCAACTTCTCCGCGGGCGATCGTCCCCAAGCTGGAGTAAATCTGGCGATCGATCGTCTGCGGCACAAATTGTACGTGACCATCGACAAAAACAAATAAGCAGCCGCCATGATGCAGGCTAGAAAAACACAATTCGCGCTGATCGATCAGTAGACTCGCATCGTTGATCGCATTCATCGGTACACCGGTCGATCCCAGCCCCTCGGAAAACTCTTGGTACAGCGGAGGGTTAACCGAAGCCAGCAGTTGATTGTCGCTGCCGATGTACCAATGGTCGACGATCTGAAACACACTGTTAAATAGATCTGGCCCGGATATTTGTGGCCGAAAAAGTGCTTCGCCGACGGCGAGCGAATTGGAGGTGCCGTCGGTAACGTTCGCCATTCGATTCGTGCTGGCCAGGTACATCAATCCGTCTTGATTGGCTTGGCCGATGTTTTCTGGAATGAAGCCGGATTCTGTAGTTGCCGTTCCACTCGCAACACCTAAGTACGAATTAGGGACACGATTGGGTAGCGGCGTTATGTTGGGTGCGCGCTCCGGCGCATCGCTGCTGGGGCAACGATAAGTTGAGATGTAAGTTTCGCAGGCGCGACCGTTCGGCGTATTCGGCACTTCCCAAGCTTGGCCGAACTCGATGGTATTGAAGAGGTTGCCTTGCTCGATATTAGGCAACAAACTGCCGCTCCACATTAGCCGCGTTGGAATGACGTAACCGGATGGAAAACGTCGGTGTGAGTCGTGGTAACTGTTGAGCGCGATGCCAAGTTGGTGCAAGTTGTTCGAGCACTGAATACGTCTAGCCGCTTCGCGTGCGGCTTGCACAGCTGGCAAGAGCAGTCCCACGAGAACTCCGATGATTGCAATTACGACGAGAAGTTCAACAAGAGTAAAACCCCCGCGGCTCGGCCGCTCCCCATGTGCAGTTGGTTGTGCTCTCTCCGCCCAACACATAGCAACATCCCTTGGCATTGACGAGGGAGCGCCCGAATCAATCCACCATGCAGCCCGCCGACACAGAGCCAAATCATTCTGACTTACGCC
>JBGSOM010000145.1:0-40901 GCA_041739135.1 Pirellulaceae bacterium | reverse complement strand
GGGTGTGTCGCAGCCACAAGCCCGAGCGTGCGGGATTCGCAGATCAAATGTCTGTTGCAAAGCGGCTCGCTTCGCGCTTCATTTCGATCGATCGAAGAATCGATTTTCCGCTAAAGAACTTGGCTGGTGAGAAGGTGTTCTCATCGAGCGGCAGGTCGACGGTAACTTTCACCGTCTTCGAATTGAACAGAATTGGGTTTGGAACGATGGTAATTCTGGCGGAACGTACCAATGAAAACCCGAGGATTTCGTTCACTTTGCGTTGGACGTCGGCATTGGTGGCTCCTGGGATGATACCTACGCGAGCTCCCTCGTAGATAGCGTTATCAATCGTTCCACGAAGCATCGCTACGCGTGCGAATTCGAAGGCACCGAAAAAGAACAGCAGTGCGACGCCTGAAGTGATCGCGAATTCAACCGCGACCGCTCCGCGCCGCGTTCGACGATGCATGCGATTCGATTTTGAAGGGATTGATTTCATCTCAAGTTTCCATTTCACACGATGCTGTTCTTGTCGATCGATGGCTGGCACACAACTGACGTTTACTCAGTGATCACTGTGCTAAGCGTCAATGCAAGATCGCGAAATACTTTGTTCAGTTGAGCCCCGGTGTCGGCGTGGAATGATTGACCGCGAGCGACTTCAGCAATTCGTTGCATCCGCCTGCGGTCTGCGTCGCGTCCAAAAGTGATGGTATGAATTACGACGTTCTGGTTAGCCAGTCCGATTGCGACCGGCTCTGGTTCACCGCCTGTGTTGTGCAATCCGTCGGTCATTACAATCATGGTGCGTTCGACGATATCGCCCGACCGAGCACTGCGCATGATGCGTCCGCCGGCTTCCATCCCGCCCGAGATGCTCGTGAATCCGCCGACTTGTAACCGTGACATGGCGGTCGAAGTTGCATCGAGGTTCGATGTCAGTTGAACGCGCTCTGAGCCGAACGTTGCGTAGGAAGCCAGTCCAACTCGCGTCTGAAGGTTTGCGGCTCGAATAGTAGAAATGAAAGTCTGCATAGCGGCTTGCAAGTCAGCGAACTTCTGTCCTGCCATCGAACCTGAGGTATCGACGACAACTACCAAGTCGCGTTCGACGAACGTTGCGATCGCTCGTTCCGTTGGTTCGAAAAAGCCTTTGCCAAGTACTTTGCCGAAGAACAGGCCGACCGAACCGGAGCGCGAGGTGGCTGTTCGTTTTCCTTCAACGAGCACACTGTTGAGTGGGCGTCCACCTTCGACGAATGTAAAGCGATCGTTGGATTGCCGCGTTGAGTTGCCGAATTTGATATCGGAATCCGCTAGTTCGAGGCCTTTGCCGGCGACGAGGTTCTCAAGTGCGATTTCCTTGCCGCGTGCGATGGCTACTTCGACGTTTTGAGTTCGAGCGAGCGCTTCGGAAGTGGCTTTCGTAGCCGCGTCCGTTGCAGCCCGCAACTCGCCACGAACCAAGTGCATGTAGGCGATATCCACTGAGAAAGCGACAGCCACGAAGAACATAACCAACATCGCGGCTAGCAACACGACCATCGCGCCGCGTCGGCGACCTTGCGACTGGATTCTCTTTTGTGCCGGAGGATTGGGTTGTGTCATTGGGCAATTCCTGTGCTCATTGCGGATCGCGAAAGGCTGCGGTGTTTCCGGCTGTGTCAAACGTTTACTCTTTAACCATCACTGTGCGAACTTTTACGGTTCGATCTGAGATAACGCGACCGATGAACGGGCTGTTAGCGGATATAGGCGCTGAGACTTCTAGAGCGATCTTGTTGCCGCGTTCGACGTTTTCGGTATCGCTAGGAAAGAACTCGATCCTGGAACCTTTGACCAACCGCGAATTCAGAATACTGCTGGCTTGTGAGGTCGCTTCTGCGGTCGTACTCCGCGGCTCAATGGCAACTCGCATCCCTTCGTAAGCGGCCGCGCTGAGCGCTTGCTTGAGGAACATTGCATGCGTCGCTTCGATCGCGCCAAGGACGATCAACATCAGCAGCGGCAGGCACACCGCGAACTCAACCACAGCGGCTGCACGGCGGCGCCGACCAGGGCGTCGACGAGGGCAACCTGCTTGAAGCTGAATATTTGGGTTATTGTGCAAAATGCGAGTGAAAATCATTTCGAAGACTTCTCTGCGGTGGTCGCGTTGGCACTGGATTGAAGCTTGAGAACGCTGTTGAGATCGTCCGCCAGCGATTGCCAAAAGTCGTTTTCGCGAAAGTGAATCGGCTTGATATCTTTGCCCGAAGCGGCTTCCGCCAGCGTGCGACGAACTCGCAAAATTGGCCCGACGAATCGATTGCTCAACTTGGCAGCGTCCAACATAAAAACAGGCAGAAGCGCGAGCGAAACGAGCAAGACGGGCAGATAGTTCTGAGTGAACTGAGTCCAGTGACCACCGACTTGATCTTCTGCACCGGACACCAAAAATGTCCAACCGTAAAGGGCGAGTGCGTTGACGATCAGGAACAGAACCCATTGCAAAGCCATGCGGCGCAGCAAGCTGGTTTGAACTTCGAAGTCAACTAAGTTGCGTTTGCGGCGAAGTAAAGCCATGTCTCATTTCCCATATAATTCGCAGTGAATCGCGATGTGTTGCAATCGATCTGGCTGCATGCGATTTGGTTGCATGCGGTCAAGTTGCAAGCGGTTAGGGCTGCGTGCTTGAATGCACGGAGCCCTCAACCGTAGCATTTCAAAGCTTGGCGGAAGGTCGCAAAGCAAACGGGAACTGCAAAAGTTGCCGATTGAGAGTTCTGGTTGTAGCGATTGCGAGGCGGGGGAATTTGCTTTGGCGTGGGCGATGCGAAGCCGCGGTGGAGCGAGTCCTTGCTTGCCGAAGTTGACTTTGTTAATAGACTGATGCCTCTTCAACGTTTTACCGTCAGTCGGCAGCGCGCGAGCAGGAAAGTGTGAAATCATGAGCGAATCGAAACGGAGACTGTTGGAAAAGCTTCGCTCGCAAACGATCGAAAGCCGACCGTTACCGGAAGTCATTGAGGGTGACTGGATCAAATTCGAAGACCCAATCGCTCAATTCGCCGAGTCCATAAAATTCGTTGGCGGCGTCTGCACGGTACTGAGCTCCGCCGATGAATTACCGACGAAGCTTAACGAATTCGAGCAATTTCGAGCTGCGAAGCGGGTTTTTTCGCGTGTGCCGCAAGTCGCTGGAAACGTGGATCTCGAGGCGACCGACGATGCACACGATTTGGACAATCTCGATTTTGTTGTGTACCCAGGTGAGTTTGCGGTTGCAGAGAACGGAGCGGTTTGGCTGACCGATCAGAATCTGAAACATCGGGTGATCTTTTTCATCACGCAGTTTCTGGTTCTTGTCGTGCGTCGCTCGGATATGGTGCAGACTATGCACGAAGCGTATGTCCGAGCCAAGCCGCCGCAACCGGGTTTTGGGTTGTTCTTGTCGGGGCCGAGCAAAACGGCGGACATCGAACAATCGCTAGTGATCGGGGCACACGGATGCCGCGAACTGCAGGTTTACATCGTGCCGTAACGGACTTCTCGCAACTCATCAACTTGACGAAGAGACAAAACAACTGTGGCGACTACAACTGAAGCTTTGAAAGTTGATAAGACTGGTTCGCGAGTTCGTGAGATGTTCGCGCAGATCGCGCCTCGCTACGACTTGATGAATCATCTGCTTTCGCTGGGCATCGACATTCTGTGGCGAAAGAGAACGGTGCGCGAGCTGCGGTTGAATATGGACTTGCCGATACTGGATTGCTGTACCGGCACAGGCGACTTGGCGTTGATGTTAGCCAATCGCGTGGCGGGCCGAGTTCAAGTGATCGGAACTGATTTTTGCGGTCCGATGTTGAAGATTGCGAGGTTCAAGTGGATCAAGTCGAACTGCGGTTTACCAGTTCGATTTGTGGAAGCGGATACGCAGGCTTTGCCTTTCGATGATGCCGCGTTCCAAGCGGTAACGGTTGCATTCGGGTTGCGTAACGTGCAAGACACCGATGCGGGTTTGAAAGAACTGACGCGTGTCTGTGCTCCGGGTGGCCAAGTCGCGGTGCTAGAGTTTTCAAAACCAACGGTGCCGGGACTGAAGCAGTTGTATCAAGCGTACTTCAAACACGTGCTCCCGCGCGTCGGCCAGCGATTGGCTAAGAATCAGGAGAGCGCTTACGAATATTTGCCGAACAGCGTGCTTGAGTTTCCGTGCGGGCGAGCGTTGGTGGAACGCATGGAAAGTGTCGGTCTGAAGAACGTGCGATTCATGCCGCTGACGTTCGGTATCGCAACGTTGTATGTAGGTGACCGATGAATGCTCTTCAGCAGCCTCAAAAACCGATTGTGCTGGCGATTACGGGTGCGAGTGGCGCGGTGTATGGAGCTCGGTTGTTGCAGATTTTGCTAGAACGCGAAGTGCCGACGCATGTCACGGTCAGCGATTCCGGCGCAGCGGTGATTGCGCAGGAGTTGGGAGTGCGGTTAGACGTAGTGAACGTGAATGTGGCCGCCTACTTGCAGGCGAGCAACGCGTTTTTGAAGCAACCGAAAGTCGATTTTGAGGCACTGGTTGCGAATGCGAAAAGTACTGGGAATTTGGTCGTTCATCACTTCAAGAATTACTTTACGCCGATTGCGAGCGGGTCGTTTCTGACTGCGGGGATGGTGATTTGCCCTTGTTCGGGCAGCACGTTGAGCGGTATTGCGAATGCGGCGAGTCAGAATTTGATCCAAAGAGCGGCGGAGGTGCATTTGAAGGAACATAGGAAATTGATCTTGGTGCCGCGCGAAACGCCGCTGAGTGTTTTTCAGTTGGAGAACATGCATCGGCTGGCACAAGCTGGTGCGGTGGTGTTGCCAGCGATGCCGGGTTGGTATCACGGAGTGCATGACATGTTGGACCTGGTCGATTTTGTGGTCGCGAGGATTCTCGATCAATTGGCTGTGCCGCATGCGTTGATGCAACGCTGGAAAGATGGAAGCGTAGCAGAGGTCAAAGAAGAATAGTCATGGTGAATCAGGTGGACTTTACATCGACTGGATCCGCTGTGAACTGTGCGCCGGACGAGTCCGAGAAAGTGCAAGCTGAGCATGCACGGACTGGGCTCGTGCGGCGTTTTTTGGAACTGATCCGCTTCAGCCACACGATTTTTGCGCTGCCATTCGCTGCGTTGGCTTGTGTGTTGGCTGCGGTCGTGCCTGTTGAGTCCGACGTTTCCACGGGAGCTGGACTCTGGGGCATGCGTTTGTTAGGGGTCTTGATCTGCATGGTCACCGCGCGATCTGCGGCGATGGCATTTAACCGTTTGGTAGATGCTAGGATCGACGCAGCCAACCCACGCACAGCTCGTCGGCACATTCCGGCGGGCGATTTAAGTGCTCGGCAAGTTTGGTTGTTTTTCGCAGCGATGAGTGGCCTGTTTGTGTTGGCTTGTTTGTTGTTCTGGCCGAATTGGTTGCCGATTGTTTGTGCTGTGCCGGTGCTGATTTGGATCTGCGGTTACAGCTTTGCAAAGCGATTTACATCGGCGGCGCATCTATGGCTGGGCGTCGCTTTGGCTTTGTCGCCAGTTTGTGCTTGGGTTGCGTTGCGAGGCGAAGCGGTGATTGCTGCGCCGAGCGACTTGTTGCCGGCGATCTGTTTGGGGCTGGCGATCGCGTTTTGGGTGGCTGGCTTCGACATCATCTATGCGTGTCAGGACGCTGAGTTTGATCGTGGGCAGAAACTGCATAGCGTTCCGGCGCGATTTGGCGTGGCTGGCGCGCTGCGAATCGCTGCGGGGCTTCACGGCGCGATGCTGGTGGTGTTATGCTGCTTGCCTGGTTTCTCGGAACTGAGGCTCGGTTGGTTGTACTGGATCGCTCTTTCTATCGTTGCCGCTTTAGTAATCGTTCAGCACGCTTTGGTCAGCGCGAACGATTTGCAGCGTGTGAATGTGGCGTTCTTTCAAGTCAACGCAGTTATCAGTTTCGGGTTTTGTTTGCTTGTTGCGATCGATAGTTGGCTGGGATAGACCATGGAATGCAGGCCGCTGACGGGAGCGATTGTTGGCGGCGCGTTTGTGATCGCTGTTCTGCAATCGCCGAGCTTTGTTGTTGCTCAAACTGAACAAGCTCCCCGACCTGAAATTTCTCGCTTTGATCGTGTGGCCGCGATGACCTCGGCACATGAGAACGAACGCAAGCGGAGTTCCGCTTTCTTCGTCGCTCACAAAGACAAGCTGCTGTTGGTTACAACGAAGCTCTCGGCGCTGGAAACAAATCTCTCAACCGAACTCGCGCTGCCTTCAACGGGTGCGCCGCGGATCTTTCGATTGGCGGATGCGATTGTCAAGCAAGGTGCAGATCCGTGGGTCGCGCACCGCAGTGCTGATGTAGCGTTCTGCGAGCTGAAACGGTCGAAAGTAGTCGCGTCGCTCAGGAGTCAGATCGAATCGATGGCGCTTTCGTTGGACAACTTCGAACCAACGATTCCGACGCGATCAAGCCGGATTGAAGTGGTTGGTTTTCCAATGGGGCTTGGCATTACACAGGAGAGAATTTCGCCGCTTGTTACGACCTGTTTCGTCGCGAGTGAAGAACTGCGCTTCGAAGGGAGCTGGGGTAGTGAATCGGTGTTCTTTGCAAGTCCGGCAGTGGGGGCTGGGTCGAGTGGCGGAATCGTTGTTGTTCATGATGAAGATGCAAACGAGTGCAAGATCGTTGGGATTTCTGTCGGCTTCAACGCTGACAGCAGCGGTGCGAAGCTTGCGCGGATTGTGCCAGCCGCCGTGCTAATGGACTTCGTCGAATCGAATTTGGACTAGAGAAATGGAATCGTTGCGAATGGAAATTGTGTACGCTTTGGAGCCGGAGTTGTCGTCGAGCGAGTTTGTTGACGTGCTGCGTCGAAGCACTTTGGCAGAACGACGACCGGTTGATGATGCGGATTGCATTGCGACTATGTTGCGCTCGGCCCAGGTCATTTATACGGCGCGGGTAGAAGGACGGCTTGTGGGGGTTTCGCGAGCGATCAGCGATTTTTCGTTTTGTACTTATTTGTCAGATTTAGCGGTGGACGAGGAATTTCAGAAGCGCGGGATCGGGCGCGAACTGATTCGGAAGACGCATGAGGCGGCGGGGTTGAGCACGATGCTGATTTTGCTGGCCGCGCCGAAAGCGGCGAGCTACTATCCGCACATTGGAATGGCTCAGCATGATTCGTGTTGGATCATCCCGCGTGGGTGAGCGGCGGAAATCTTCACCGAAGATTAACATCCAGGCTTCGATTGGATTCTTCCCAAACCAAAGATTCGCGGGCCTTTCGACTCGGCGAGCTCGGAGGAGTCTGCGGGGAGACGGCTGGTTGAAACGCAGAATATTGACATACTAGTGACTGCAAAAAATAGGGCCTTTTGAGAGCTGTTTTTAGTAGGAAAACTGTGTGACGGTTGATGCCTATGTCGGACTTCGCCGCCGCAAACAAACGCCTTGGACCGTCAAGTTCGGGGATGCGTTTGCTTCGAGATTGATCGCTGTTGGTGGGATTGGGACCATCGCTGCGATCTTGTTGGTCGTATTCGTCCTATTTGGAACCGCTTGGCCCCTTTTCCGCCCGCCGTCCGTCGTCGAATGGCAATCGTTTCCAAGTCCTACGTACGAACAGGTCGGATTGGATGAGCAGCACTTGGTTTTGTGGGGTGCTGATCGGGATGGCAAGATCACGGTTCAAGCGGCTCATTCCGGCGAGTTGCTGGCGGAGTACGCCGCGCCGTCGAATGAAGATCGCAAAATAACTGCGAATCATTTGTCGATCGATCGCGCAACCTTGGTACTTGGGTTCAGCGATGGCACGTTTCAAGTCGCAGAGATCGGATTCAAGTACGAGCTGCTGAACAAGTCCGACTTGCCGAGCGAAGTGGTTATCGACGACGCTTCACCGCTGGCGATTTTCGAAGGAGCGGTTTTTCAGCAGTTTGATGCGACCAGCGTTCGACGCACTCAGTTCGTCGCTCCGGTGTGGTCAGAACCACGCAGCCTCGGAGAGCAACCGGTTAGCAAGATCGACTTTCTTCCAGCAGCGTCGAAGTCAGCGGCTCAATCCAGTTCCTACGTTGCAGCGATCGTGGGCGACGAGTTTGTGTTGGGAACAATCGCTCGAAAGAAAGCGCTGATTGGGAAAAAGTTCACCGAGTCGTTTGCTGCCGAGCGATGCAAACTGAATATTCGCAACGCGAACGGGACTCCTTTGGCGTTGTCGATTTTGAATGGCGATGATCACGCGGTGGTCGTGTGGCCGAACGGGACGCTGGATCGATTCTCGCTGCAAGGTGATCGCCCTACTTGGGCAGAGTCGGCGAGTGGAACGTTTGGTGGCGCTCAACTTACTTTTGCTGCGCCGTTACTCGCTCGTCAAACTTTGCTGTGCGCCGATGACTCGGGAAAACTGGTTGGCTGGAACATCGTGCAAGCAAACCGAGCGGAAGAGAACAAATCGGACAGCGTGGCTTCCGGTAGCGAAGAACTTGCAGATCCTACTGAGACAAATAGAGCTGCCGCAACGAAGACGCCGCAAGTCGCAGTTGCATCGACAGATGGATTTCAATTGATTGCAGCGCATGAGTTGCAAGTATCGCCGGCTTCGATTCGTTCGATCACGAGCAGCCAACGCAATCACTTGGCGGCAGTAGTCGATTCGCTTGGCGAAGCGCACCTTGCTTTTATCACGACAGATGAACTGCTGATGAGTGTGACGAGTCCGCTGGCGGAAGGCACTCGATCGGTGGCGTTCGATCCAAGCGACAGTGCGTTGGTCGCGATTGGTGACGCAAAGTCGGCGGTTGCTCAATTGCAACTGCCACATCCTGAGTCTTCCTTTGCAACGTTTTTCGGGGCGGTGTGGTACGAAGGTTACTCGGAACCGAAGTACATCTGGCAATCTTCGGCTGGAACTGAAAAGGCCGAATCGAAGTTGAGTTTGGTGCCGTTGGTTTTCGGAACTCTCAAAGCGACCTTGTATGCGATGCTGGTCAGCGTGCCTTTAGCGCTGATGGCGGCGATCTACACAAGCGAGTTCATGTTGCCGGCGGCGCGGGTGCGCGTGAAGCCGGTGATTGAGTTGATGGCAAGTTTGCCGAGCGTCGTATTGGGCTTTGTTGCAGCTTTAGTTGTTGCGCCGCTGTTGCAGACTTATCTGATGCATGTGCTGGTTGCGATGTTGGTTTTGCCGTTCAGTTTTGTTGTTGCCGGCAATCTTTGGAATCTTCTGCCGCTGGACAAGATCGTCCGCTTCGAG
Organism: Pirellulaceae bacterium; assembly: GCA_041739135.1. Classification (GTDB taxonomy): domain Bacteria; phylum Planctomycetota; class Planctomycetia; order Pirellulales; family Pirellulaceae; genus Aureliella. The sequence goes on along the minus strand of JBGSOM010000145.1, from coordinate 31,660 downwards.
CGTTTTCGATTGCTCGCGCTGCTGGCTTGTTTGCCGATCAGCCTGTGGTTGACGAGCTTGACGGCACCGATTGTTGAGCGAGTGTTGTTTGACGGAGATATCGTGCGGTGGATCAACTCTGGGCGTGGCAGTGCGGTTGGCGGATGGATGATGGTACTGACTCCGCTTTTGGTCTGCTTGGTCGTTTTCCTATTTGTTGGGCCGCTTAAAGAGTGGACGCGTGGAATGGCTGCCGCTCGGACGCCGCGAGCGTTTGCGTTGTTCGCTTTGATAAGGCTGATCGCTGCGACCGCTGCGGTCGTAGTCGGAGCTTGGTTGATCGGAACAGCGCTTGAATCGATTGGTTTGGATGCGCGAGGAACGGTTTTCGGCGACTATCAGAATCGAAACGCGTTGCTTGTCGGAATCGCGCTTGGTTTTTGCGTGATCCCGATCATCTACACGATTTCGGATGATGCGTTGCAAGCTGTTCCAAAGCAATTGCGAAGCGCTTCGCTCGGATGCGGAGCGACGCCTTGGCAAACAACGATGCGTGTGGTCGTGCCGAGTGCGATGAGTGGATTGTTTAGTGCAGTGATGATTGGGTTGGGCCGGGCGGTCGGTGAAACGATGGTCGTGTTGATGGCGGCAGGCAACACGCCCGTCATGGATTGGAATCCGTTCAACGGTTTTAGAACGTTGAGCGCCACGTTGGCGACTGAGTTGCCGGAGGCGGCGAAAGGCAGCACGCACTTCCGAACTTTGTTCCTAGCTGCGTTGCTGCTGTTCGTGCTGACATTGGTCGCCAATACGCTAGCTGAGTTTGTTCGCATTCGGTTCCGTAAGCGAGCGAGCCAATTATGAGTTCACTCGTTAATCCGGGAAGTAGTTCAATTCAAAGTGAAAGCAAACCGGCTGAGTCGAGAAAGTCCGGCAGACGCGGCACGTTGCAAAGCGGGTTTTCGTTGCTGGCGCGAGCTGAACCGCAAATATGGTTCACTGGTGGCATGCTTGCGATTTGTTTGGCCATGGTCGTCAGCTTACTGGCCTTGATCTTGGCATCGGGCTTGCCGACATTTTGGCCGCGGCCAATCGATTGGTTGGTGCTCAGCAATGGATCGTTGGATATCGGTGAAGCTCAATCGAGCTCCGTTGCATCCGTCCAATCAACTTCGGCAGTTGAGTCCTCGGGCGCGTCACCCGCAGAAGCAACTCCACAGAATGCGTTGGGTACGCGCAGCCATTACTATCGAACGGAGAACTTTGACTTAACCAATACGCACTATCGTTGGTTTACTCCGCAAGAGTTGCGGCCTGAAGGCATCGTCCGCGTGCCTTCGTCGGTTTTGGTTGAACGTTACGAATGGGGTCACTTGTATGGAATCCCGTTGCGTATTCACGAACCGATTGAAGTCAGCGAAGCCGATCGAGCTCGAATCGCTGAGGTGACTGAGATCGAAAGAACGCTGCAAGCTCTGTTGCCACTCGCGACATCGTCTCCCGAAGGCAGCGAAGCGATGAGCACCGCGGTGTCGGACGCGATGCAGATCGTGCAAGCTTGGTTGGTGAAGAACAAGAGTTTGGCTTTGCAGCGCGGAATCGCCGATGCGAACGCAGGCGTCGTTCAAGTGCGCTTGCAAGGTGAAGACGCGTGGCGTTCCGCAACTGCGATCGACACGACAGCGCTCGAATCGAGTGCAAACGTGGAAGCGGTTCGTCAGGTGCTGACCGATCCGAGTGAAGTCGCTCGGCGGATTGAGGAAGTCTTGCCAGTCGTTACGGCGCAGCGCAACCGTGTTCAGCGATTGAAGCATGATTTGAGTCGCTCGGACGTGCGAATTTCGAAACTGCGAATCGGCATACGTCAAGCTGAACTCGATACGAAGAGCGTCTTGCCATTGCAGCTTGACGAATGCCATGTGCTTATTCAGCAGCGCACCGCGCTGGAGCAACTTGCCGATCGCGTTGCAGAAAGCAAACTTCGCATCACGAGCTTGATCGACGATCCGCAGAAGGCTGAAGCGATTGCGAAGCAGTTCGCTGAGTTTGAACAGAAACGCATTCCGAGTGAGATCGCTGCCATCGAAATGCAATTAGCTGCTTGGCGGATGCCGCTGGAGAACGCAGTGCAACCGCTGCAGGAAGCGGTTGCTGCTTACGAGGCGGGTTACGCTGCGGTCATTGTTGAAAAACGACCGATCGAAGACCAGCTCGCCAAGTTGGAAGAGGAATTGGCGCGGGGCGAATTGATGGTTTGCGTTCCGAATGGTGCGCAGAGTCTGCAAGCGGTTAGTCGTGAAGACGCGGCGAAGGTAGCGGAAGGCACCGTTCCAACGAGTGTTATCGAGCGTCTCGCGGCAGTGAATGTCACCGCGTCAGAGAAAGCGAATTCGATTTTCAAAGACGAAGCGATTGCGTTGACTGAGATCGTTGACGCTGAGAATTCGAATCATTTGCTGGCGGTGACTGCGCCGCAGCTTTTGGATAGTGCTGAAACGAGCGGATTGAGTTTGTTGACGGAGCATCCGGTCGCTTTCGAAGAGCTGGTGCGGGTTATTCCGGTCAACGAGCTGTCGATGATCGGCAAGCTGTCGGTTTACTTTAGTCGCTGGGGCGAGTTCTTGTTCGAAAACCCTCGAGAAGCGAATACGCTGGGCGGTGTGTTTCCTGCGATCTGGGGAACGATTGTGATGACGTTGATCATGACGATTGCGGTGGTACCGTTCGGAGTGATGGCAGCGCTTTATCTGCGCGAATACACGAAGGGCGGCCCGCTCGTTTCGATCATTCGAATTTCGATCAACAATTTGGCTGGCGTGCCTTCGATTGTTTACGGTGTGTTCGGATTCTCTTTCTTCTGTATGACGATTGGGTCTTACATTGATGGCGGTCCTCGCAATGCCGACATCACCGTTTGGCCTTCGGGAACTTGGTACTTGGTGCTGTGGATCACGGTAGTCATTGGTACTGCGGCTTTCTTCTTCAGTTTCCTCAGTAGCGGTCCGCTGCACTCGCAAACGCGATTGAAGCGCGTACTCTCGAAAGCGGCGTTTGTGTTGTGGATGGCAAGCGTTGTGGCGGTTGTGGCGTTGATCGCCAAGAGTCCGTTCTTTGATGGTTTCTATGCGGCGCAGTTGCCGAACCCGACGTTTGGTAAAGGCGGATTGTTGTGGGCTTCGTTAACCTTGGCCCTGTTAACGTTGCCGGTGGTGATTGTGGCAACTGAGGAAGCGTTGGCTTCGGTACCGAATTCATTGCGAGAAGGGTCGTTGGCTTGTGGCGCGAGCAAGTGGCAGACGATTCGCAGGATTGTGTTGCCGCATGCGCGACCAGGCATTTTGACGGGCGCGATTCTGGCGATGGCGCGCGGAGCTGGCGAAGTGGCTCCGTTGATGTTGGTCGGTGCGCTGCCGAATGCGCCTGAGTTGCCGCTCGATAGCGAGTTTCCATTCTTTCACGGCTCGCGGAACTTCATGCACCTCGGTTACCAGATCTATTCGCTTGGTTTTCAAAGTCAGAACAGTGAAGCGGCCAAGCCGATGGTGTTCACCTGCACGTTGCTGTTGATACTGATCGTCGCGGCCTTGAACGTGGTGGCGATCTTCTTGCGAACTCGGCTGCGGCGGCGATTCCAGGGCAACCAGTTTTAAAAGGTAGTGGCGGCAAAACCAAATGGCTTCAATTACTACAGGCATTGCGGGAATGAGAAACCTGGGCAACGAAAAATCGTCCAAGAGCCGTTTGGAAATGATTGCGGTGGGCGAGAAGATCGAAGCGGTTATTCATGAGGAGCTGCTCGGGTGCGAGCCGGCGGTTGAGATCCAACATTTCAATTTGTGGTATGGGAAGAAGCAAGCGCTGCATGAAATCAGCATGTCGATTCCGCGCGGCAAAGTGACGGCATTGATCGGACCGAGTGGTTGCGGCAAGTCGACATTGCTGCGCAGTGTGAATCGCATGAACGACTTGATCGATGGCTTGTCGATTCGTGGCGATATTCTTTTAAGTAACGATTCGATTTTTGCGCCGGGCGTAGATGTCATTGAACTGCGGAAGCGAATGGGAATGGTGTTTCAGAAACCGAATCCGTTTCCGATGAGTATCTTTGAGAACGTTGTGTATCCGTTGCGAATTGATGGTCAACGCGATCGTAAAACGTTAAGCGAAGTGTGCGAGAAAAGCTTGAAGGGCGCCGCGTTGTGGGGTGAAGTGCGCGAGCGACTGAGCGAAAGCGGACTTGGGTTGTCCGGCGGACAGCAACAGCGGCTGTGTATCGCTCGTGCGATCGCCAGCGACCCCGAAGTGCTGCTGCTGGACGAACCTTGCTCAGCACTGGACCCGCTCGCTACGGGCAAGATTGAAGACTTGATCAACGACTTGAAAGGCCGTTACACGGTGTTGATTGTGACGCACAATATGCAGCAAGCGGCACGTGTGAGCGATTACACGGCCTTCATGTACCTCGGTCGGCTGATCGAATTTGGGGTCACTTCGCAGATGTTTCAGAAGCCGTATCTGAAAGAGACCGAAGATTACGTCACGGGTCGCTTTGGATAGTCTCGGTCGAAGCTGTATTCGGTTACCGCGGCGCGGGCAATTTCGACTTCAACCAGTCTTGCATTGAGAAGACCATCTTCGATTGCTGCTTGTCGATCTGCTTGTTGACCTTTTCGACCAGTTTCTGGTTGGTCTCTTCGATCTTACGTTCGACGGTGCCGCGAGCGCCTTCACCGAGCGCCTTCGCAAAGTCACCGCCAACTTGGCTGACACGGCGAACGCGAAAGTAGCTGAGTTCGACCAACGCTTGGTCCACATGCGGTTTGATGATCACATCCGGCGGGAACTTGAGCGGGTTGAGCTGAAACTTGACTGAGCCGCTCATCGTCAACTTGCAGACCGCATCCGCATTCACACTTAGGCTGATCATTTGCACGTCGCGCACCCATTGGCTCATGCGTCCGAACACATCCAGCAAGCATTCGACGGAGAAACTGAAGGCGATTCGACCGTCGGGGAGCGATTGCAGTTGGTGAAAGACGATATGCAGGTTCTTGTCGGGTTCAACGATATCGACTTTGTATTTAGTCCATGTCCCAGCGTTGACCAGTTTCTTGCGACGCTTGGTCTCGATTCGATTTCCTTCGCGCCAAATCTGGACGCCATCCCACACCTCTTTTTGAGTGCCCCATTTTTTGTTGTCTTCGTAGGTTGGCGGGAGATTCTCGCGGATCATGTTCGTCAGCCACGCGATGAGCTGCGGGGAGGCGAAATCTGCTACAGTCGTGGATTGCGAAGCGGGCACCGCAAAGACTTTTGAATCCGTCGAGCGATGCGAAAGGAGTTCGAATGGCGAGGAGGTCGCGTCGGCGATCGGCATTTGAGCTGGCGATTCGCTGCAGTAAACGATCGCCAGCAAGGTTGTAAGCCAACACGAAGTGAGTTTTTGAAGGCGTGTCACGTTTACCTCGATCGAGTCTCGCTCGCGATGGTTCTGGGGTGTGGCTAGAGTTGCGCGCGACAGCTTAACAGTTGGGCAGTGTTGCTGCGAAGCTCAATTGTGCAGGGTTGCTAGTTGCTAGTTGCTAGATGAGCACCTAAAAATGCCTGTGGGATGGGGTAGGGGCACCTGGATCGACTGACGTGAGGGCGGACGTGCAAACTGGGGGCGAGTTAGGCTAGAATTGTGATTGCTGGTAATCAGCGATCGAAGTTAGGGCGACTTGAATCAACCATTTTCTTTAGGGGTAGGACCGTGGAGAGAAGAAAATTTTTGCAAGCATCTGCTGCTGCGGCTGCGCTATCCACCGCGGCTCGTGAATCATTAGCGGCATTGCAGGACAAACCCGCCAAGCGCGTGGGCTTAATCGGAACCGGATGGTATGGCAAAGTCGATTTGCTGCGATTGATTCAGGTCGCTCCAGTGAACGTCGTATCGCTTTGCGATGTGGACTCGCAGATGCTTGACGGCGCCGCAAGCATTGTTGCGGAGCGTCAGGTGAGTAAGAAGCGACCGCGTTTGTATAGCGACTATCGCGAAATGCTGGCTGAAAAGGATCTCGACATTGTCCTTATTGCAACGCCTGATCATTGGCACGCGCTGCCGATGATTGAAGCGGTGAAGTCGGGTGCGGATGTATATGTGCAAAAGCCGACAGGCGTCGATGTGATTGAGAGTCAAGCGATGTTGGCGGCGGCGCGGAAGTACAACCGCGTTGTTCAAGTGGGGACACAGCGCCGCAGCACACCGCATTTGATTGAGGCCCGCGACCGGATCGTGCGCGAAGGGCTGTTAGGGAAAGTCGGGCATGTTGAGGTCTGCTGTTACTATCACATGCGAGCTCGAGAGAATCCGCCTGAGAGCATGCCGCCAGAGTACTTCAATTATGACATGTGGACTGGGCCCGCGCCGATGCGTCCGTTCACATCGATGGTGCATCCTCGTAAGTGGCGTGCGTTCATGGAGTATTCCAATGGCATCATGGGCGACATGTGCGTGCATATGTTTGATACGGTGCGTTGGATGCTTGATCTTGGATGGCCTCAACGCATTTCGAGCAGCGGAGGGATTTTGGTTGAGAAACAGAGTCTCGCGAATACGCCTGATACGCAAACTGCGATGTTCGAATACGAGGATCTGGACGTTGTCTGGAACCATCGATCTTGGGGAACATCGCCAGACAAAGATTATCCTTGGGCAGCTATTCTGTACGGTGACAAGGGCACATTAAAACTGAGCGTCAATAGTTACGACTTCATACCAAGCGGTAGAGGCTCAGCGATTCACGGCGACGTCGTGATGGAGTTGGATAAGTATCCAGAAGATCAAACTGAAAAGGATCTTGAAAAACATGTCGCTCCAGCCGTCCGCGGCCATATGCTCGACTTGCTGGCCAATATCGAATCGCGTGGAAAGCCTGTGGCGGATATTGAGCAAGGGCATATTTCGTCAGCCTCGTGCATTTTGGCCAACGTAGCGTTACAAGTCGGTCGTACGTTAACTTGGGATCCGAAATCGCATCGTGTGATTGGTGACGCTGAGGCGAACAAATTGCTCGCGCGCCCCTACCGCGAACCATGGACTCACCCAACTCCGGAAAGCGTTTAAGGTAGAAACGAGTCAAAACAGGACTGATTGCAAACGAGCGATACTGCACGTTTGCAATCCACTTTGTCGGATCAGATGTTAAGGCGGATTGTTGGCATAAGCTTTGCGGATTGTCGGCGTTGAATAGGGGAGATGTGGAAGACAACAATATCGAATCTGTCTAAGCCGAAATACTTATTGGCATCCCTAGCAATAATCGTTTTAAGCGGTCTTGAAAATGTCCAGTTCACAACTGTGTAGCCGTTTTTCGATCACTCAAGCGAAATCCTTGGTGAAGGACCTCTCAGTTCCAAACGCCAAGATTTATTGGGTCGATTTTCTGTCGTCAATTGTGGGCGGACATATCGGTTTCGCGTTGTGCTTGAATGCTCCGCAGTTATTCGATTTGTCACCAGCGGGACTGTGGGCGGTGCGAATCGCTTTATTTACGGTGACGGCGCTGCTGTACATGCGGTCGGCGATGTTCATCCATGAACTGGTCCATTTGCGGCCAGGCACTTTCCGCGGCTTTCGCATCGCTTGGAATCTGCTGTGCGGCATTCCTTTCATGACACCTTCGTTTCTGTACTATCCGCATGTTGATCATCATCGTCGGAAGAGTTATGGGACGGATCACGACGGCGAGTATTTGGACTTGAGCCATCGGCATCCCGCGAACCTGCTGCTGTTTGTTGCGGCGGCGCTGGTGGTTCCGATAGCTGCCTTTGCTCGTTTTTTCGTTATGGCTCCGATATCGTGGGTTTCGCCTTCGTTTCAGAAGTGGGTTGAACGCCATGCGAGTAGCATGGTCGTTGACATTTTTTATACCCGCGGCGATTTCGGGCCTCGCGCACGCCGGATCATGCGGTTGCAAGAAGTTTTGTGTTTCTTAGTCTGCGTAGGGATTGTCCTGCGTGCTCCGATTGTGAGCGGGACTTTGATCGACGGATTCTTGATTCAGGGTTACTTGATTGCGGTGACTTTGATTGTGATTAACAACGTTCGTACTTTGGGTGCGCATCGTTATGGGGGACGGTCGCGAGCTGAGTTTTGAGGAGCAGTTGTTGGATAGCGTAAATTATCCACACCGAGCTTGGGTGACGGAATTGTGGGGGCCGATTGGCACTCGCTATCATGCGTTGCATCATCTGTTTCCAAGTATTCCTTACCACAATCTTGGCATCGCGCATCGTCGATTGGCTGCTGGTTTGCCGGCGGATTCGCTTTATCACGAGACGACGCGAGTTTCTTTGATCGCAGCAATCGCTGAGTTGATCGAACGCAGCCGGCATCGTCATGAATCGGCCTCGGTGGGTGTTCAGACATCGCGCCGCGTCGCGTGAAAAGTCGATTCGGATCTGCTTTTCAGTCTCTTCAGTTTTTGATTGCAGGCATTCGGGTTGATATTGACGTGGTTTAGCGCACGTCGTTAATGTCCGCGATCATGACTGCAACATTGACTACAAACTTACCGAAGCTATTGCTCGTAGCGTTGATACTCGCTTCGGCTACCGCTGATTCGCGCGCGCAATCGCCCGACATCGGGTCCTTGATCGTTGACGCACCGCAAGCTGTGCTGTTGAAAAAAACAGATCGCATCCTTGTCGGCACGGTCCGATTGAACGGTAACTTTCTTGAAATTGAAATCGCAGATCAGTCGCGAGTCTCAATACCGCGCGATCAGGTTGAGTTCGTGGGCGCTGATGCGGCAGAAGTTTATGAGTTCAAGTGCCGCAGCGTGACGCGCTGGTTGCCTGGCGATCATTTTAAAATGGCGCGTTGGTGCAGTCAGAACCAACTGCTCGCGAAAGCGATCGAGCATTACGCAGTCGTCGAAAAAGCGGCGCCCGACTATCCGCTAGTCAAGCAGTTGGGCGTTGAGATCGAACAAAAGATCCTTAGCGACGAGAAATTCCGGGCTTACGCTGGACTGGGTCCGCTCACACCGGCTCAAGCCAATAAGAAGGATGCACCTGCTCCATCTGCTTCTACGGCTACGTCAACTGCCAGCTCAACGACTAAAGTAACGGATCATCCCCAGATTGCGCTGTACTTTAACGATCGGATTCAGCCGATTCTGGTCAATCGATGTTCCCAGTCAGCTTGTCATGGCGTTGCGTCTAAGAACTCGTTGAAAATCATGGAGCCGACGGGTTCAGTGTACGCGCGAGTTTCCTCCGAGAATCTGAAAAGCACCTTGGAGCAGATTACACGAGACGCATCGGGTACTGCGAAGCTGTTGGTGTATGCAACCAAGCCTCACGGATTGCAGCGGGAACCGGGGATTGCGCTGACGGAAACGAACTTGATTGAAGAGCTTAAGAACTGGATTCGGTTTTCAGAGAACCCGATCGTGCCGGCAGTGGCGACTAGTTCTGCGTCACCAAACTTGAGTTCCGCGAGCGAAGTGCCTTCGAAACTGAACCCCCTTCCGCCAGGTTCATCACCTTTGCGCGCGGTTCCGAACTCAAAAGTCAGCGAATCGAAAATCGAGTTCCCGAACGGAGCGACGCGGCCATCGACCAGTGAAATCGATGCGCTTGAAGCTCAACTGAATCAAATTCTGGCAAAAGAGAAACCATCGCCAGCCAATTCATCAGCGGATCCGTTCGATCCCGCTGAATTCAATCGCCAACGTTGATCCGTAGCGCTCAGTCTCTACTCGGTCGCAACCTCTACTCTGTCGCAACTCAGTCGGAACGTTTCGCAGCGTCTCTTACGTGCTCGCCGGTCATTGATGCAACAAGCCTCTGCGTCTATAAAGAGGCTTCGCGACGTACTGTAAAATATCTTGCATTTGATGGGTGGGGCCGCACTAAATTGGATACTCGAATCGTTCTGCTTCCTGGTGATGGAATTGGCCCTGAAATTGTCAGCCAAGCTCGCCGAGTGCTGGAAGTTGTCGGTGATAAATTTGGATGTGGTTTCAAATTTGAAGATTGTTTGATCGGCGGGATCGCGATCGACATGACGGGCGATCCTTTGCCGGAGCATACTATCGCAGCTTGCAAAGCGAGTGATGCGGTGTTGTTGGGCGCGGTAGGTGGTCCGAAGTGGGACGATCCTTCGGCGAAGACACGTCCGGAAGCCGGTTTGCTGCGGATTCGCAAAGAGCTAGGGTTGTTCGCTAACTTGCGACCGATCGCTCCGTTTCCACAATTGCTCGACGCATCGCCGCTGAAGCGCGAGATCGTCGAAGGAACAGACATTCTATTCTTCCGAGAGCTGACCGGCGGCATTTACTTTGGACCGTCTGGGTGCGAGACGCTGCCCGATGGTAACGAGCGAGCGTTCAGTACGGAAGTTTACGAAACGCATGAAGTCGCGAGGATCGTGCGTCTGGCCGCTGAAGCAGCTCGCCGTCGTCGTGGCAAGTTGACGATGGTTGACAAAGCGAACGTGTTGGAAGCGAGTCGTTTGTGGCGCCGAGTGTGCGCGAAGATCGTTAAGGAAGAGTTCGCGGATCTTGAGTACGAGGTGGTGTTGGTCGATTCCATGGCGATGCATTTGATCAGCCGCCCGACGAGTTTCGATGTGGTAGTGACGAGCAATATGTTCGGCGACATTTTGACTGACGAAGCGAGTATGTTGCCCGGTTCGCTGGGGATGTTGCCGAGCGCTTCGATCGGTGCGAGCGGCCCGGGATTGTACGAACCGATTCATGGTTCCGCGCCCGACATTGCTGGCCAGGGTGTCGCGAATCCACTCGCTACCATATTGGCGGCTGCGATGATGTTGCGTCATTCTTGCGACATGGAAACGGAAGCGGTCGCGATCGAAACGGCTGTTCATGCTGTTCTGTCTGACGGCCATCGCACTGCGGACTTGGTTCGCCGCGGTTATCCGAGTATCGGAACGCTCGAGATGACTGATCACGTCATCGCCGCTCTTAAGTAATTATCACTCGCCATCGAAAGCTGAGTATGGCCAAGTCGAGTTCGCAGCCATTTTTCGAGGGATTCGAGCCCAGCGGCGAGGAGTTGCAGGCTGCACAAAAGGCTGCACCGAAGTCCGGCACTCGACGCTCGCCGTCCCGCGCGAGCAAATCCGCGACTGACGCGTCCACGGATAAAAATGTGGCTAAGGCGACAACTGGGACCGGCTCAGCAGCTTTGGTTCCGCCATCGGTCGAGATCACTTATTCGATCGATGGACCGGAGATGCCGGAGGATCTCAGCGGGCAGACGGTTGTGTTGATCGATTCGCATTCGTTGATCTATCAAATCTTTCACGCAATCGCACCGATGAGCAGCCCGTCGGGTGTGCCGGTTGCGGCGGTGTTTGGATTTTTGAGAGATGTTGCAGACCTGCGCGATCGATGGCAAGCGGCATTCGTATGGTGTGCTTTTGATCTTTCTGAAATCACTTTTCGCAACGAACTGTACGCTGAATACAAAGCGCATCGCGATCCGATGCCCGACGAACTGCGCGGGCAAATTCCGCTGATCCGAGAAACACTGCAGATGCTGGGCGTCGGCATTGCAGACGCGGTCGGTTTCGAAGCGGACGATGTGATTGCGACGATGGCGAAGCAGATCGAAGATGCAGGCGGTCGAGCGATCGTCGTTACCAGCGACAAAGATTGCCGGCAACTGATCACTGACAACGTGTTGATGTACAACATTCGCAAGCAGGAAGTGTTCGACAGTGCCAAGCTGCGCGAGGTCTGGGGCATCCGACCTGATCAAGTGGTTGACTTTCAAGCGATGGTTGGCGACGCAGTTGACAACGTGCCCGGCATTCCGTTGATCGGCCCCAAGATCGCTCAACAGTTGCTTGAGCAATTCGATAACCTCGAGCGGATCCTTGACAATCCCGACGCGGTTGCGGGCAAGAAGCGATCAGAGAACATTCGCGACAATCGAGAGAAAGCATTGCTGTCGCGCGTGCTGTGCAAGTTGCGCACGGACGTGCCGCTTGAGCTGGATTGGCGCGATGCGAACTTCAGTCGCCGCAATCCGGCAGCGCTGCAAGCACAGTTTTCCGAGTTTGGATTTCGGCGATTGGGAGATCGTTTGGTTGGCGGCGTGCCCACGGCAGCGGTTGAAGTGCAGCAGTGGTCGCCGGAGTATACGACTGTCGACACTGCTGAGAAACTCGAATGGTTAGCGGCGCAATTGCGAACGGCGAAGTTGATTGCGCTGGACACTGAGACGACATCGACGAATGCGCGGTGGGCGGACCCTGTTGGAATTTCATTGTGCTGGGAGATCGGAAAAGCGGCTTACATTCCACTGCGTGCGCCCGCGGGAGCTGCGACGCTTGAAATTGAATTGGTGCGAGCGACTTTGGCGCCGATTTTGGCGGATGCGGCGATTCCGAAAATTGGACAGAACATTAAGTACGATTTAATTGTGCTGCGTCAGCAAGGTATCGAAGTCAACGGCGTGACGCTTGACACGATGGTGGCCGATTACTTGATTGATCCGGGTCAGCGTGACCACAGCCTCGATGATCTTGCGCGGCGTCACTTGCAACATAAGACAACAAAGATCACTGAGTTGATTGGCGGCGGACGTGATCAGTTGACGATGGATCAAGTTCCAATCGAGCAGATTACGGCTTACGCTTGCCAAGATGTCGACATTCCGTTTCGCATGCACGACATGTTAGTCGAGCAGCTCGAAGCGCTCGGATTGAAGAAGTTATTTGACACGATGGAAGTGCCGCTTGTGCGGGTGCTGGCGGACATTGAGTACAACGGAATTTGCGTCGATGTCGAACGGCTGGCTTCGTTGCGAGCGGATTTTGCGGACCGGATTGCGAGGTTGCACGCAGAGATCATTTCGCTAGCTGGTGAGTCGTTTAACGTCGATTCACCCAAGCAATTGCAGGTGATTTTGTATGAGCGATTGAAGTTGCCGGTTGTTAAGAAGACGCAAACGGGTGTGAGCACTGACGCCGAAGTGTTGCAGCAACTGGCGATTTATCATCCGTTGCCCGTGAAGTTGCTCGAGTATCGGCAGCTTACGAAACTTGTCGGTACTTACATCGACGCGCTGCCGCAACTGGTCTGTCACAAGACCGGTCGCGTGCATACTTCGTTTCGACAAGACGTCGCTGCAACAGGGCGACTGAGCAGTACGGATCCGAACTTGCAAAACATTCCAGTTCGGACTGAAGAGGGCCGCAATATTCGTTCGGCGTTTCGAGCGGGCGAAGCGGGTTGGTTGTTGTTGGCGGCGGATTATTCGCAGATCGAATTGCGCGTGCTGGCGCATTTTTGTGGTGACGAAGCGCTCCGCGATGCGTTTTTGCACGACCGCGATATTCACACTCAAGTCGCGAGTGAGGTTTATGGCGTGCCGCTGAGTGAAGTCACTTCGGCGCATCGACGAAGCGCGAAAGCGATCAACTTCGGAATCATCTACGGGCAAAGTCCGTTCGGCTTGGCGAAGAGCTTGCAGATCTCCAAGAGCGATGCGGCTGAGTTCATTCAAGCTTACTTTGCGAGGTTCCCGGGCGTGCGAACGTTCATCGAAGAGACGATTATGACTTGCCGCGCGCAGGGTTATGTGAGCACGATGTTTGATCGTCGACGTCGCGTCAAAGGTGTCCGCGATTACGCGAGTCTCAATGAGTCGCGTAAGCAAGTGATGATTGAACCCGAACGCATCGCTGTGAATACGGTCATTCAAGGCTCGGCGGCGGACCTGATCAAGATCGCTATGCTGCGCGTTCACAGTCGACTTTCGCAATCGAGTCTGCAAGCGCGCATGTTGCTGCAGATTCATGACGAGTTGGTATTCGAAGTGAAGGAAGCGGATCGAGAAGCGCTGTCGAATTTGGTGCGAGAAGAAATGTCGAGCGTTGCGCAGTTGTCCGTGCCGTTAAAAGTCGACGTGAAGGCGGGTTTGAACTGGGCGGAATGCGAGCCGATTTAGTGCGCGCCGATTTAGTGCTAGCGGTTTGGTGGAGTTACGGTGCTGTTTGTTTGGATGCGGTTGGTTTGCCGGTGCGGTAGAATATGCGGATGATCTGATCGCAGCGTGAAATTTGACTTGAAGGAGAATGAACAGTGGGCGACTGGATTGAAGCGGGAAGTAAAGCGCCGGCGTTTACGTTGGTAACTGACAGTGGCAAAAAGGTGAAGTTGAGCGACTTTCTGGGCTCGCCCGTCGTGCTGTATTTCTACCCCAAGGACGATACGCCGGGCTGTACGAAGCAAGCGTGTGCGTTTCGAGATCGCAAAGCGGAACTGACGCAAATGGGCGTCGTGGTATTGGGAGTAAGCGCCGACTCGGTTGAGTCGCATGTGAAGTTTCGCGATAAGTTCGGTCTCAATTTTCCGTTGCTGGCCGATGAAGATCACGCGGTTTCTGAAAAGTACGGCGCGTGGCGAGAGAAGAACATGTACGGCAAAAAATCGATGGGTATCCAGCGTAGTACATACTTGATCGATGGTTCTGGCAAAGTATTCAAAGTCTGGAAGCGTGTGCAAGTTGACGGTCACGACAACGACGTATTGCGTGCGGTTCAAGACTTACAAAAAGAATGAGGTCGCTATGAAGTTGCGAATGAGCTTGTGCGTCGCCGTTTGGCTTACGTTCGTTGCGTTTGCGTCGGCAGAAGATTGGCCGCAGTGGATGGGGCCGCAGCGCGACGGCGTTTATCGTGAGACTGGAGTTGCCAAGACCATTCCGGCTGATGGGTTGCCAGTGTTGTGGCGCATGCCGATCCATGGTGGTTACGCTGGGCCAGCGGTCGCTGGCGGTCGAGTGTTTGTGACCGACTTCATCGCCGCAAGTGGCAAGAGTACGAACGATCCCGGTGCACGCGACAAAATGACAGGAACGGAACGCATCCTCTGTCTCGATGAAGCGACTGGTAAGGAACTTTGGAAAGTTGCTTACGATTGCACTTATCAGATCTCTTACGCTAACGGACCGCGAGCTACGCCGACGGTTGACGGCGACAGAGTTTATTGTCTGGGGGCGGAGGGCGATCTTCTTTGTCTGAACACAAAGTCCGGCGACATACTTTGGCAACAGAAGCTTCCTGAGGCTTATAAGACGGAAACTCCGATCTGGGGATACTCGGCGCATCCACTTGTTTACGGCGACTTGTTGATCACGCTGGCGGGAGGCAAAGGTAGCGTGGCGGTTGCGCTCGATAAGGCAACCGGCAAAGAACGTTGGCGAGCGCTTAGTGCGACGGAGATTGGATATTGTCCGCCATCGATTTTGAAATTGGGCGGCAAAGATCGGCTGATCATTTGGGATGCGGATAAGATAAACGCGTTGGAGCCCGAAAGCGGAAAAGTTGTTTGGTCCAAGCCGCTGCAACCGCGTTATGCGATGTCGATTGCGATCCCGCGTCTGTCCGGTGATTTGCTGTTTGCCAGCGGTATTGGTGAAGTGAGTGCGGTGTTTCCGATCGATAAGCAGGGCCAGCCGGGCGAGTCGCTGTGGAATGGCAAGCCCAAAATTGGTGTGTACTGTGCGAATAGTACACCGACGTTCGAAGATGAAGTGATTTATGGGAGCGACTGTGGTAGCGGCATGATGATCGCCGTGAATGCGCGCGATGGTTCGCGTTATTGGGAAACGTTCCAGCCGACGACTGGCGGTGAGCGACGTGCTTCCCATGGGACAGTGTTTATCGTTAAGCACGAAGATCGATATCTGCTATTTTCTGAAACCGGCGATCTGATTTTCGCAAAGTTGACTCCGCAGGCTTACGAGGAACAATCGCGAATGCATGTGCTGGAGCCGACTTCGGATGCGTTTGGACGGGCGGTGGTGTGGAGTCATCCGGCGCTGGCGAATCGCAAGTTGTTCGCTCGCAATGATCGTGAGATTGTCTGCGTCGACTTGTCGGCGAAGTAGCCGCAGTGGCAAACGAACGGCGAACGGCGATTGTAATTGGAGGTGGTCTCGCTGGAATCGCGGCCGCGCTGGCGCTGGCCAAGCAAGGCGTGCGAGTGAAGCTGCTCGAAACGCGTCGGCGACTGGGTGGCCGCGCGGGTTCGTTCAACAACTCGGAAACTAATGAACCCGTCGACTACTGTCAACATGTTGGCATGGGATGCTGTACGAACCTGCGTCAATTGATCGATTGGTTAGGACAGACCGATCAGTGGGAGACGCATCGCCGATTGCATTTCTATGGCCCAACTGGTCGCTATCAATGCTTGGGGGCGTTACCGCTGTTGCCCGCGCCGCTACATCTAGCGACGTGGCTGGCGCGCTGGCCTGGGTTGACGGCGCGTGATCGGATTGCGGTAGCTCGCGGCATGCTTTCGATTCGGAAGCTCGCTATCTGTGCTGAGACGGACACCGTGGCTGGGGAACCGTGGTTAGTTGAACGTGGTCAGACGCCAAACGCGCGTGAACGGTGTTGGCGAACGATCATTGTTAGTGGTGTGGGAGTAGATCTTTCGCGCGTGAATTTGTCTTCGATGGCAAAGGTGCTGCAAGACGGTTTCTTGAACCATCGCGACGCGTTTCACCTGTTGGTCCCGAGGCAGCCACTGGGTGAGTTGTTCGGTAGCTGCGCCGAATCGAAGCTGCGCGAAAGCGGCGTTGAGTTGCATTTGCAAACCCGGGTGCAACGTGTTGTTCAAGCTGAGGATGGTCGATTCAGCGTTAACTCGGATCAACGCGGACAGATAACTGCAGATGCCATTGTCATCGCAGTTCCTTGGTTCCGGTTGCTCGGTTTGGTGGAGTCCAGCGAGCACGCGGAGCTGCTACAGATTGCGAGCAGTGCGAACCAAATCGCGGCTTCGCCCATCTCAGGCATTCATACTTGGTGGGATCGCGCGTGGCTGGATACGCCGCATGCAGCGATCGTTGGTCGACTCTGTCAATGGGTTTTTCCTAAGCACAACAGCGATTCGCAAACAGCAGCTAACGAGCACTACTACCAGATCGTGATCAGTGCTTCGCGAGAGCTGCCGCGCGGATCGGCGGAACTATCGCAACAGCTTCACGACGACTTGGCGGCCGTATTTCCGAAAGTGAAGCAAGCTCGGTTACTGCGCATGCAAGTGGTCACGGATCCGTTGTCGGTATTTTCAGTTGATGTGCAGAGCAGTGCGTTGCGACCTGATTGCAACGTAGCGGGCACGAATATCTGGCTCGCGGGCGATTGGGTGCGAACAGGTTGGCCCGCGACGATGGAAGGCGCGATACTCAGCGGTTGGAGAGCGACCGAAAGCATCCTTGCAAGTTGGAGTTCGCCTGCTCGCGTCGCAGCGCCGCCGCTTGCGGTTCGTAGTTTATCGGATTAGGCGCTGAATTCTTGACCGCCGCCATGCGAGTCTTACCTTGAGTATTCCGTGACTTTGCTTCACAGCTCATGCCGGGATAGTGTTGCTCGTCACGCGAATCTCCCGATCCGTCAGGGATGTTGCGGTTCGAACACGATCAATGGGATAGTGACTGAGCAGCTCACCACTTTGCCGCGCGTTTCATTACCCCGGGTTACGTTCAGCATCGCCTGCGGCTCGCTGAACTTACCCGGGGCTTGCGCATGCCACCGCTTCGCGGTTCTTCCCTCGACGCAAATGCTCGAGCGTAACGAACCTCTGCTGAGCAAACGGCCATCAACGGCGTTATCAGCGACCTTTGCCGGTGTAGACCGTCAGTTCGGTAACGACTTTGTCCATGTAAATGTCGTGTGAGCCGCAAGGTATTTCCGGAAACATCTGACACTCGAAAGCGAGTGCAATCAATGGTGCGTCGGCGCGGGCGTGTTCGAGCAGTTTGTCGTAGTAGCCCTTGCCATGTCCGGTTCGCCCGCCGTTGCGATCAAACGCAACTCCGGGGACCATCACCAAGTCGAGATCTTGCGGTTGCAAATTCTTCGCAGCGACGGTTCGTAACTCAGCCTTCGGCTCCAAAATCTTGTACATACCCACGTCCAACTCGTCCATCGATTCGAGGTGGAACAATTCCAATTCGCCATCGACGCAGTAGGGGATGACGATGCGTTTGTCGCCCTGAATCGCCTCAGGCAGCGCGTGACGCGTTCGCACTTCGTCGCGGACGTCGATATAAAACATCACCGTCTTCGCAGCAGCGTATTCGGGGAGATTCATGAAGCGATCGACGATCACGCGGCTCACGCCATCTTTGTCCGTTTGGTCGCGACGGTTTGCGTGGGCAGCGGTGCGGATTTCTTGTTTGCGATTAGCGAGTTCGGTGGCGGATGAGGCGTCAGGCGAGGTGTTCATGCAGAGATTCCAAGTGAGCAATGGCAGCGAAAATCGGCGAAGTCGTGTGCCACCAACTCGCGCTGATGGCACAACGACCCACGTCGCTGATGGCAGCAGTTTAACATCGAACGGAACCGAAGTCAGTAGGCGGGCGGCTACCTCCGCTGGAAGGCATGAGCGAGCGAACTGCAGTCAATTGGTCGCCCTTCCGGGATGATTGTGTATACTTAAACTACCAATGCGCGGAATGAGGTTTTGGAAAATTCTCAGACCGGGCGAATGATTACTCTAGCACTACTTTAGAAGTTCTATGATTGCAGCAGTCTTTCGCAAATTCCCCGCAGCGCGTTTCGCGCCGGTCGTTCCCATCCTCTGCGTGACATCGGTCTGCGGAATAGCCAGCGGTCGACTCCTTCACGCGGCTGAGGAATTCGTAGCTGAGGAAGCGACAGCAGCCAAGTTGGAATACAACCGCGACGTTCGGCCAATTCTGTCGGAGAACTGTTTTGCCTGCCACGGCTTTGACAAAGCGAAACGTGAAGCGGGATTGCGGCTGGACACGCGCGACGGAGCTCTGTCGGAAAGCGATTCGGGCGAAGTTGCGGTGAAGCCCGGCGATGCGGCGACAAGCGAACTCGTGCGCCGCATACTTTCGACCGACGAAGACGAAGTCATGCCGCCGCCGCATTCGGGTAAGGAAGTGACAGCGGAGCAGAAAGCGATCTTGCAAAAGTGGATCGACCAAGGCGCCGAGTACGCGCCGCACTGGGCATTTGATCCGCCAAAGAAAGCGGACGTACCGAAGTTGGACGAAGGTAGCGGTGAGCCGGCTAGTGCGATCGACGCATTTGTTCGCGCGCGATTGAAGCGAGAGGGGCTTGAGGCTTCGCCACCTGCTGATGCGACGACACTCATTCGACGCTTGAGTTTGGATCTTACTGGATTGCCGCCAACGATCGCTGAAGTGGATGACTTCGTGGCTGCTTCGGAAGCGAACGCGGATAAGGCTTATGCGGAGCTTGTCGAGCGATTGCTGCGGAGTCCACATTACGGTGAACGTTGGGGTCGCTGGTGGCTCGATCAGGCTCGTTACTCGGACAGCAACGGTTATTCGATCGATGCGCCGCGATCGATTTGGAAGTATCGCGACTGGGTCGTCGATGCGCTGAATCGCGACATGCCGTTCGATCAATTTACGATTGAGCAGTTGGCAGGCGACTTGCTGCCTGATGCGACCGAATCGCAACGCGTTGCAACGGGCTTTCATCGCAACACACAACTCAATCAAGAAGGCGGTATCGATCCGGAACAATTCCGAATCGACAGCGTCTTTGATCGCGTCGCGACAACGGGAACTGTTTGGTTAGGTTTGACGATTGGTTGCGCGCAGTGTCACGATCACAAGTTCGATCCCATCGAACAAAAAGAGTATTACGAGTTCTTCGCTTTCTTCAACAATCAAGACGAGCCAAGTCTGACATTGTACCCACCTGAAGTTGACGCGCCTGCGCTGACGGATGAACGCAAGGCTCTCGAAGCGGCGCAGCGGAAAATTGTGAAGGGCGGTGAGGCCAAGATTCAGGAGTGGGAAGCGGGACTAACTGACGAAACGAAAAAGAAATTGCCCGATGCAGCTCGCAAGGCGTTGGCTGTCGACAAGGCGAAGCGAAACCCAGATCAACTGCGAACGTTGTACGAAGCGGTACCGGATTTAGCGAACGAAGAGTTTAAGGCTGGCCAAACGCGGCTGAAGGAAATCGGCAAGTTGCTGGACACCGGTGTGTCAACTTTAGTAATGAAGGAACGATCCGAACCGCGCAAGACGACTGTATTCATTCAAGGCGATTTCACTCGACCGGCTGCTGAAGTGGGTTGCGGAACGCCTGCTGTATTGCCGGAGTTGCCGGCGGATGACAATCGATTGAATCGATTGGATCTTGCGCAGTGGTTGGTATCGCAAGAGAATCCGTTGACTGCCCGCGTGACGGTGAATCGCGTTTGGCAACATTATTTCGGTCGCGGTTTAGTCGAAACGGAAAACGATTTCGGTCTGCAGGGATCGTTGCCTTCGCATCCGGAGTTGCTCGACTGGTTGGCGGTGGAGTTCGTTGATCGCGGGTGGAGTCTGAAGGAGCTACATCGACAAATTGTGATGTCGCAAACTTATCGGCAGAGCTCAGTTGATCGACCGGAGCTGAAGGAAAAAGATCCGGGCAATTATCTGTTGGCGCGACAGAGCCGTTTGCGGTTGGAAGCGGAGATCGTGCGCGACGTCGGACTGAAGGCGAGCGGATTGTTGTCGACGAAGATGGGAGGCTCGCCGGTCTACCCACCGATCCCCGATGGCGTGATGACGCAGGGTCAAGTCAAACGTGAATGGAAAGTGAGCAAGGGCGAGGATCGTTTCCGTCGTGGCTTGTATACGTTTCTGTACCGTGCAACGCCACCGCCGTCGCTGAGTGTGTTCGATGCGCCGGATGGACTGAGCACTTGCACACGGCGCATCCGCAGTAACACGCCGTTGCAAGCGCTGACACTGATGAATGACTCGGCGTTCTTCGAGTTCGCGACTGCGCTGCAGAAAGTGATCGAACGCGATGGCTTGCAAGCTGCGTTTCGTCAGTGCGTCGCGCGTCCACCGGCGCCAGATGAGTTAGCTGTGCTAGAGAAGTTGGATTCGTTGAGTGCGGCGCGCGTGCTCCTGAACTTAGATGAAACTGTTACGCGCGAATAATACGCCGAATAATAAGCCGAGTTAATAAGCAAAGTGATTTGCCATGAATAAAGAAAACGGACTGAAACAAGATACGCGACGCCATTTTTTCAGTCGCTGTGGTGTAGGGCTGGGATCGATCGCGCTCGCGAATCTCATGTCCGATGCCGGCGCGATGGTTATCAACTCCGCGGGCAATCCGCTGGCGCCGAAGCCTCCGCACTTTCCGGCGCGGGCCAAGCGTGTGATCTATCTATTTATGGCTGGTGGGCCGTCCCAGTTAGATATGTTCGATCACAAGCCGATGCTCAACGAACTGAACGGCGAACCGATGCCGCAAAGTTATCTTGAGGGCAAGCGGTTTGCATTTATGGGCAGCAGCCATCGCACGAACTTACTTGGAACGCGTCGCAAGTTCAAACGCTACGGTAGCAACGGCGCGTGGGTCAGCGATCTGTTACCGTACACGTCGAAGATCGTCGACGAACTGACGTTCATTCATACTTGTAAGACCGATCTATTCAATCACGCGCCGGCCAAGTTGTTTATGAACACCGGCAGTGGCCAGTTCGGTCGCCCGAGTCTTGGTTCGTGGTTGACCTATGGTTTGGGCAGTGAGTGCGCGGATTTGCCGGGTTTTGTGGTGTTGCAGAGCGGCCCGCGCGGTCCCCGCGGCGGTGCGGTGTTGTGGGGCAGCGGCATGTTACCGACGACTTATCAAGGCGTTCCACTGCGCAATCAAGGCGAGCCGATCCTCAACTTGACGACACCCAATTCGGTAACTGATGAAAAGCAGATCGAAGTGCTGAGCGCGATTCGCGAGCTGAATAAAAAGCGCTTGGAGCTGACCGGCGACGATGAGATCTCGACTCGCATCAACGCTTACGAAATGGCTTATCGGATGCAAAGCAGCGCGCCGGATTTGATGGACACTTCGGGCGAAAGCGCCGACACTCTGGCGATGTACGGAATCAAGGACCCGAAAGAATCGAGTTACGCGCGCAATTGCTTGCTGGCGCGGCGACTGGTGGAACGCGGAGTTCGTTTTATTCAGTTGTATCACACCAATTGGGATCATCACGGCGGACCGACCGAGAACCTCGAAGAGCATCTGCCTTCGATCAGCCGCGAGATCGATCAACCCTCGGCTGCGCTCGTTTTGGATTTGAAGCGGCGCGGGTTGTTGGAAGACACCATCGTGATGTGGGGCGGCGAATTCGGACGGACGCCGATGGGCGAAGTCCGCGAATCGACTGGCCGCAATCATCATATCGATGCCTTCACGATGTGGTTCGCTGGCGGCGGGTTCAAGCCCGGTTTGATTCATGGTGAGACAGACGAGTTCGGTTTCGGGCCCGTCGGTGACTCGGTACACGTTCGCGATATTCACGCGACGTTGTTGCATCAGTTGGGACTGAATCACGAGCGGTTAACGGTTCGAGCTCAGGGGTTGGATTTCCGGTTGACGGGGGTGCTTCCAGCGCGCGTTGTGAACGACGTTTTGGTGTAGCAGGTAGCTGCCTCAGTTTGCTTTTTCAGTTTGCTCACTCAGTTTGCTCACTGGGCTTTGTGGAAAGTCTTACTGTGTCGCTGAATCCTTACTTGCCGCCGCACTCAAGCGAGTTGGCGGTTGAGCATCGCGATCGTTTGGCGACGTTTCTGCTGCGAACGGCGGAAAGTCTACTTGCGCTAGGAATCTTGTTGGTACTGACTCGCGGTTTCGCTGTCACCTTCTGGATTGCGGCTCTCATTACAAGTGCGGCGTGGATCGCAAGTTATGTGGCGGTCGAGAGTGCCAACCCCAGACTTGATCGAAAATCGGCGATCGGTTTGTCGCTAGCTGCGGCAGTTTTCTTGGTGCACGTCAGTCTGCTTTCGGAAGCAAGGCATCAGCGGAACGTGCGACATCGCGCGACAGTCGAGCGACTGCGCGAACGCGTTGAATCGCTGCGATGAATTGGTGGTTCGCTGACGGGTGCTGCAAGTCATGCGACATTTCTTTACAGTGAAGCCATGTGCCGATTTTCGTCGTGTACAATCTACCGCTTCGATCAGGTCCCGCAGTGGAACTGAATGAACACCAACAGCAATCCTCTCGACGTCTTTGCTGTTTCGATGAATGAATCAACTTTGTTAGTGAGTTCGAGTATGAGTGTTCGAGCTGAGATGCGCTCGTTTGGTTTTGCGTTTGCGGGTTTAGTTCTTTGCTTTGTGAGCGTTGCTTCGCAACTGAGTGCGCAAGAGAAGAGCGCATCGGACAACGTAGCAGTCGATGCGTCTGCGTTAGAGTTACCGACGGTTGCGGAAGCGAGCGGTTACAAACAGACAGCGACCGGCGCCGAAGTGGAAGCTTATTTGCGGCGTCTAACGGCGACTTGGAAAGGATCCGCGCTGACGACTATCGGACGCAGCGTTGAAGGGCGTCCCCTATGGGCTTTGGTTGTCGAACCGCAAGTCAAGACCGAAGTCAAACCTCTCACGGTGCTGATCATCGGTGGCATCCACTCCGGTGAATGCGATGGTAAGGAAGCGTTGCTGGCGCTGGCGCGCGATATGGCTGTCGGCAAGCAGGACAAGTGGTGGCAGAGTTTGCGATTAGTCTTCGTGCCGAACTTTAATGCGGACGCCAATGAACGCCGCGGCTTGCTGCATCGACCGGGACAAGCTGGACCTGAGGCTGGAATGGGTATGCGTGAGAACGCGCAAGGTTTGGATCTGAATCGCGATTTCATCAAACTGGAAACGCCGGAAGTCACAGCGCTGGTTGCAGCGTTCAATCAATATGATGTGGATGTCTTCGTCGACTTGCACACGACGAACGGTTCGCTGCACCGATACGAAATGACTTACGACATACCGCATAATCCTTCGGCTTCGCAGGCGATCGATCGCTGGCTGCGAGGCAAATTGCTGCCGACACTAACTGAGCAGATGGAAGCGGCTGGTTTTGGTGCGTTTTATTACGGGAACTTTGACGCGGAGCATCGTCGCTGGGAAACCTACGGTCACGAACCTCGCTACAGCACCGAATACATGGGGCTGCGCGGACGTATCGGGATCTTAGTTGAATCCTATTCGTATGCGAGTTACCAGCGCCGCGTTGAAGCGTCGTATCAGTTCACGCGGGATCTGCTGCGAAATGTAAGTGAGAATGTGGTCGAGATTCGGCACTTGATCGATCAAGCCACCGCGGCGCCGCACGTCGGCCAGTTACTGGCGCTCGATGCAAAGTTGGCTCCGACCGGCGAGTCGCTTACGGTACGAGGTTACCAGCAAGCCGATGGCTCGCCGCCTAAAGGTCCCTATGGTCCGAACTCGGCGACCAATTTGGCTCATAAGAATTATGCAGTTCAGTTATGGAACCGAGCGGAAGCGATCAACTCAGTCGCATTACCCCACGCTTACGCAGTTGACGAACAATACGCTTGGGCCGTCAGTCGCCTGACCAAGCACGGTATCGAAGTTAAGCAGTTGAAGACGGACCTCAAACAGGACGTTGAACAGTACGAAGTCTTTAGTGCCAAGCGGCAGCGACCGTTTCAGAGCCATGCGATGTTGGACGTGGATGCAAAAGTTGTTCAACAGAATGTGACGCTAAAGAGCGGAACTTATATTATCGAAACAACGCAGCCGCTCGGATTGCTGGCCGCCCATATGCTTGAGCCGGAAGCGAACGATAGTTTGGCGACGTGGAATTTCTTTGATCCTGATATCAATGTCGGCGCGACGTTTCCGGTGCAACGAGTTGTTCAGGCAGTGCCAGCGGAGTCTTTGGATTCGGTCGCTAAGGTTGCGGCCAGCGAGCAGATAACGCTCGAGCACCTGTACGCGCCGGGACGTACTGTCGATTTCAGTGGCAGCGCGGTGCGCGGTGCGACGTGGATTGGAGATTCGACAGAATACGCAGTGCGGCGCGATACTGCAACATATGCGATCGATGCTGCCACCGGCGCGATGCGACCGATCGAAGAGTTGCGAACTTTGGCCACAAAGCTCGGTTCGTTGGCGGCGTTCAAGACTGAGGAAGCTCGCGCCGCAGCAACATTGCAGGCCTTTTCAACAGATCGAAAGCATGCGCTCGTGCCGCATCGCCGTGACCTGTATTACTTCGATGCGGACAGCGGCGCAGCGCGACAACTGACTCACTCGGAAACTGAAGATGAAGAGTTCGCGGAGCTGAGTCCAAGTGGCCAGCACGTCGCTTTTCTTCGCGATAACAACTTGTGGGTCGTTGACACGGAATCAACTGAGCTGAAGCAACTGACGAAGGACGGAACCGAAGAGCTGCTGAACGGCAAATTGGATTGGGTCTACCAAGAGGAGCTTTACGGACGCGGGAATTTTAAGGCGTATTGGTGGAGCCCTGATGGGCAGCAGCTTGCATTCTTGCAACTTGATCAATCGCCGGTGTTGCACTACGAAGTTTCCGATAGCATCAGCTTGCGACAGCAGCTCGAAGATACACGTTATCCGAAAGCAGGCGATCCGTTACCAATCGCGAGGATGTGGATCGCGGACGTTGCGACTGGAAAACTGCAGCAAGTCGACTTGTCCGCGTTCGAGGAAGCGGATCGTTTGGTTGGCCGAGTGACTTGGTCGCCGACGAACGAATTGTGGTTGCAGGTCTTCAATCGAATTCAGAATAAACAGTCGGTTGTACGTGTGGATCGTAAGACCGGTGACGCGAAGACGCTGTTCACGGAAGAGACCGATGGGTGGATCGAAGTGTTGGGAACTCCGGAGTTTCTGGCGAACGGCGATCTCCTGTGGCTGAGTGAAGTGCCCACGGGCCGTCGCCATCTGTATCGCGTGTCGCACGAGTCCGGTGAACGGACGCCGCTAACTTACGGCGAATGGGATGTCGACAGTTTGCTGCGAGTGTCGAGCGACAAGGGAACTGCGTTTCTAAGCTGCAATATTTCGCATCCAACTGAGTTGCAGTTGATCGCCGTTGATATTCCACGCGCGAGCATTCACCAGTTGACTTCGACGCCCGGAACGCATCGCACTTCCGTTGACGCTTCGGGACAGTTCTTTATCGATGTGTTCAGTAGCTTCACTTCGCCGCCCGTTGCATCAGTGCATCGCATCGATGGGCAACTGCTGCGAGTGATCGAAGCTCCCACTTCGGATCGATATCAGTACTTGGACGTGCGTCCACCGATGCCGATGACGATTACCGCCCGCGATGGTTTGGAGTTGCAGGCGTTGCTGATGCTGCCAACGGATGTCGCTTTGGAGAATCCGTCGCGAAAGCTGCCGGTGGTGTTTCATGTTTATGGCGGACCGCAAGCGCCAACGATTAAGAATGCGTGGGCCGGTTCGAACTATTGGTGGCATCAAATGCTGTGTCAGCAAGGGTTCGCGGTCGTGATGTGTGATAATCGCGCTTCGCGCGGACGTGGCATCAAAGACACTTGGACCATTCGCGGCGATTTGGGGCGAGTTGAATTGCAGGACTTAGAGGATGCGGTGAAATGGGTAGCGAAGCAGCCGTGGGCCGATGGCGAACGTATCGGTTTGTGGGGTTGGAGCTATGGCGGGTACTTCACATCGTATGCACTGACTCACAGCAAACTGTTTCGAGCTGGAATTGCTGGGGCTCCCGTTACCGACTGGCGCAACTACGATGCGATTTACACTGAGCGTTATATGGATCTGCCCAAGGATAACTATGACGGTTACAAGTCGAGTTCGGTGGTCGAAGCGGCTGGAAATCTCAGCGGGCGGTTGCTGCTGATTCATGGCGAGCGCGATGATAACGTGCACCTTAGCAACACGCTTCAGTTGGCTGATGCGCTGCAAAACGCTGGCAAGCAATTCGATTTGATGATCTACCCAAAGAACCGTCACGGGGTCACCGACCCTCAGCAACGAGCTCACATGCAGCAATTGATGACCGACTTCTTCATTCGCAATCTGAAGGACGCGAATTGAAAGACTGGTCGATCGATTGCTGCCGCTGAAATGATTTTCCTCTCATTTTCATTTTCGGAGTTCAGGAACCATGTCATCGCTTTCGTATTCGCAACTGCTGCAACTTAAACGTTGGAACACGCCGACGATTTACAACGGATGGGAACAGATCACGGCGCTGGATGCCGCGGCAGCGGTTTGCAATGTTGAAGAGACGCGCGATTTCATGCCGCAAATGGGACCGATGGTGGGTTACGCAGTTACGGTGGTGATTGAGCCGAGCGAGGGGAAACACAAGGCTGACAATCCGTCGGGTTGGAGCGAGTATCGCAAGTACATCGCATCGCAACCGGGGCCGAAGATTGTGGTTGTGCAAGATATGGACAAGCCGCGGGTTATCGGATCGCTGTGGGGCGAAGTCAACGCGAACGTTCATCGCTCTTTGGGTTGTGTTGGAACGATAACGGACGGAGCCGTGCGCGACCTCGATGAGATGACCAACGCTGGATTCAAAGCATTGGCTCGGCGTCTGTGCGTTGGTCACGCGCACAGCCTACCGGTCCGTTGGGGCACTGAAGTGGAGGTCTTTGGGACGCGTGTTCAGCCGGGGCAATTGATTCATGCGGACAAACACGGCTTCATCGTAATTCCCAAAGCGGACGAAGCTGAGTTGCTGGAGGCGGCGCGGTTCATGGACTTTAATGAGTGCGAAACGTTGATCTCAGCCGCGCGAAGCTGCGCTGGACTTTCGACATCTGAGTCACTTCAGAAAATTGACTCGGCAGCGAAGGCATTTGCGGCGGCGACGAAGCTGCGTTTCAACAAGTAGCGGCTCTACAGTTGATAGTGTTTAATCGCGTTGTCGTGGAACAACTTGATTTGATCCGCCATCGGTCGGGAGCTTACGATTTCCTTCAGAGCGTTCACCCACTGGGCATACGTCGCTCCAAGTTTGCACACCGGCCAATCGCCGCCAAAGACAACTCGATCCGGACCGAATGCGTCGAGGCAGAAATTGATCGCTGGCGCAATGTCTTCGCTTGTCCAACCTGCACGCGCATGCGCGACGATCCCGGAGATCTTGCAAATCGTATTATCGAGCTCCGCTAGTTTGCCCATGTCTGACTTCCATTGCTCGACAGTGTGGCTCGGTAAACTGCGCCCTGGTCCAGCGACTTGTTTATCCTTCGGCAGCCAAGCTGCTGGATGAGCGTTGCCACAGTGATCGATGATGAAGCGCGTGTTCGGGCAACTTGCCACCAATTTGGCGCCATCACTCAATTCGGTTGGACGCATGCAGAGATCGAAACTCTTGCCCATTTCACCGAGCAATTGAATCGACTTCACAAACTGAGGTTGCAGGCAGAGGCCGCGTTCGGCTGAACCGGCATGTAAGATTTGACGGACGCCTTTGACCAGCGGATTACTGCGATGGCGCTGCATGTAGGTGGCGAAGGTGTCGGAGTTCGGTCGGCCAGAAACGACCACCGCCACCGTTGGACTCGCTTTGGCAGCGATGATCGAAAGAACGTAGTCAGCTTCTTTGTCTTGATCTGCGGGTGCGGCGTCAACTTCCATGTAAACCGCTTTGACAACATTCAATCCGTTCGTTGCGGCAAGATAGTCCGACATATCATGCTTTGCCGCGATCTTCGCATCCGACTTCGCAAGCCATGGTGGCTGGAACGCGACCAAGTCCCACAGATGTTGATGCGTATCGATGATCGGAATCGTTGCTGCATCCGATGCCTGTGCAGCTTTAGTTTCCAGCACAGCTCCGGTGCAGCGGGTGGTAAGGTTCCAAGCGCACACACCGGATACCAAGGCGGCTTTTGCAAAGTTACGTCGATTCGTGGCCATGGTCTTCGTTGCCATCTTCGTCTCCGTGCATCGTGGTTGATTAGTATCGAGCGAGATCTTTCCGAGTTTCAAGTCCGATCGAAGTGACCACTGAACGCGCTTGCGCGGACAACATCCCGAGGTCGCTGGAAACGGCGATGAACTGCATGCCTTGATCGACGCGGCGCTGCGCGTCTTCGATTGTTTGCACATGCATCCCAGTAGGTCGCCCCGAATTGCGGCCAATTTGAATCGCGCGCTGAATCATCGCTTCGTGTTGCTCATCGGTTGGGAAAGAGCCGTCGGCGGATCGCATTTGGAAACGCAAATCGTTCGGACCGATAAAGATCGCATCGCAACCCGGCAGCGCATAGATCGCTTCCGCGTTTTGAACTCCAAGCGGACTTTCCGTCTGCAGGATGACCAGAATCTGTTCATTCGCATTCAGAAAATAATCTTCAGCCGAACATTCAAAATTCAGATTGTGCGAGCCACCGCCGGCGCTTCGATTGCCTTCTGGCGGATACTTGGCGGCAGCGATCACCGACTTGGCTTGTTCAATGGTGTCGACCATGGGCACGATAATGCCGAACGCACCCGCATCCAGAGCTCGTTTGATGTTACTGTGCGATCCATCCGGCAATCGAACCAGCGGCACGCAGCCCGCGTCAGCGATCGCGCCTACGATGGTCGCTATCTCGCGCCAATCGAATGGTGCATGCTCGACGTCCAATGTCAGCCAATCGAAACCGGATCGTGCCAGCACGCGCGTGGCGTGCAGATGGCCCATCGTCAGCCAAGTGCCGATGGTGGGTTGGCCGCGTTTCAATTTTGCCTTGACGATATTTGTACGCATTACTTCCTTGCTAACTTGTTAAGTGCTTCGATGCCGCGCTCCAACGTTGCATTGGGGGCCGCGTAGGAGATTCGAAAGTGAGTGTCGTGGTTGCTGAAGATGTTTCCGGGAATCATCAAAAGACCGTGTTCGATCGCTTTCGTAACGAACTCGCTGCCGGTGCCCCACGGTGCTTTGGGGAACAGGTAAAACGCCCCGCCGGGCTGAACGAATTCAAAGCGATCCTTTAGACCGTCGACGACCATGTCGCGTTTGGCTTTGTAGTCTGCACGGTAGCCCGCGAGATCGATGTCCATGGCAGCCAGCGCGCCCCACTGCGAAGGTTGTGGAGCGCAGACGAACGAGTACTGTTGGATCTTGATCATCGTCTGAATCACTTCGGACGGACCATGCACCCAACCCACTCGCCAACCCGTCATCGCGTGGCTCTTCGAAAACCCGTCGATCACAATGGTGTCTGGGTTCGTTTCCGTTGGACTGGCAAGTTTATCGTCGTAACAAAACTGGCTGTAAATCTCGTCAGAGATCAGCGCGATGTTCTTTTCAGCCGCCAACTTCGCCAGCTCCCGCACTTCATCGGTGCTGGGCGTAACACCAGTCGGATTTGCGGGCGAGTTGAACAGAATCAGCTTCGTGCGCGGCGTGATCGCTTCGCGCACCTTGTTGATGTCGATGCGAAAGTCTGGATAGGTATCGATGATTACTGGCGTGCCACCAACCAACTGAACCAACGGTGGATACATGACAAAGAACGGATCGAAGATGATAACTTCATCGCCCGGATCGATCAGACTGAGCATCGCTAGAACCAGACCGCCGCTTGTGCCCGAGGTGACGAACACATCGCGATTCGCGTGGCCGTGGGTCCGATCGACTTCGGATTTCAGGCGATCGCGAAGTGGTTTGATACCTTGCGTTAGCGAGTAGGCATTTTTGCCTTCTTGAATCACAGCGATGCAAGCTTGTTTCGCTGCGTCGGGAACATCGAAATCCGGTTGACCGATCGAGAGATTGATCGGGTCCTTGAGTTTCGCAGCCAAATCGAAAACTTTACGAATACCGCTGCTATCGAACGAGCGACTGCGAGCTGAGATCCAGCGGTTGGGGTCCGATTCGGTCATGGTGGAGAGCTTGTGTAGGGAATCCGTGAGTGCAAAGTGCGGAAGCAAAGCGATATCGTTAACGCTTTGCACCATTAGACTCACTTTTCACTGCGTGAATACTCCCGCTCTCGCTCATTCATGCGTAGCAGTTGGGGGGCGCGGTTCGCCAGTCGTAGATTGTGCGGCGGTATCGCTCGCGCCAGCAGCCTGTTTCTGCGGCAGACGACCCGCGTCTTTCAATTTGCTGCGCAAAATGTATTCGATCTGAGCGTTCATGCTTCGCATTTCATCGTCGGACCAGCGACGGATGGCTTCGAGTATCTGCGGATCAACTCGAAGTAAGAACGAATCGCGTTTGGACATGTTGCGTTCAACTATGCGAAAGCGACGAAGAGGCGAGCGACGTCTAGTTTGAGTTAGCTGATTCGCTTTGCGAGCGCGTTTGTCTAGCGACTTGTGACGCGCTTGGCACGCGCCGCCCGATGCGAGCTCACCTAGGCAACGCTTCGCAAAACGATTTCAGCTTTGTTGTTGGTTCTCAGTACAACTGTCATTGGTACAACTGTTATTGGTACAGCGAACCGGTGTTCATAACAGGTTGCACATGCCGGTCGCTGCATAGGACGACTAGCAAGTTGGATACCATCGCAGCGCGACGTTCTTCATCAAGCTCAACGATTTTGTCCTTCGACAAGTGATCGAGCGCCATCTGCACCATCCCCACCGCGCCTTCAACGATCTTGGTTCGAGCTGCAACGATCGCTCCCGCTTGCTGCCGTTGCAACATCGCAGCCGCAATTTCTTGCGCGTACGCCAAGTGACTGATACGAGCTTCGATGACCAGTACACCGGCTTTGTCCAATCGATCTTGAATGTCGCTTTGCAACTGATCAGAAATCTCTTGCATGCTGCCACGCAGTGAGACCTCGTGATCCTCGCTGTCGTAAGGATGACGAGTCGCCATCGCTCGCAAAGCTGCTTCGCTTTGCACCGCTACGAAATCTTCGTA
>JBGSOM010000132.1:0-21656 GCA_041739135.1 Pirellulaceae bacterium | reverse complement strand
ACGACACTCGTCCCGTCCTCCATGTCCCGACAAGCATACGTGTATGCAGACGCTTCGAACCTGAATTTGTCCCAGTTGGTAGCGATGCTGTGGCGACCACATCATAAAACCTTGCAACTTGCCGAACGCTTGTTGACCCGTGTTGACATTGAATGGCCAAGTGTCGGGAATTTGCTATCGGTTGGACAGAACCCATGCCCAGGCGAGCCTCAAGTCCCAATCGTTTCCGCGAACACTAACCATGAATTTAGCGGTACACAGCAGAGCAGTCATGGGTGACCGCAAGCGAACTCAGCGTGTCGGTAGCGCAGGCGCGGCAGCAGCCTCAAGTTCGCGGATCTTAGCTTGCTGAACGGGAATCATGTCGGTCAAGCCAGCTTTCTCATAGGCTTCAACTAATCGTTTGCGAGAATCGATTCGCGAGCCGTCCTGTCCGATTGCAGATTCGAAACTCTCAACGGCGCCTACATAATCGCCAGCAGACATTCGAATTTCACCCTGAGAATCAAACATCTCCGCATTTGGACCTCGAATTTGAATCGCTCGATCGATTAGCCTGCGCGCACGCTCTGCGTTTGAAGGCGATACACGTACCAAAGCAACCGCTAAGTTATTCAACACGACTGGCGCGTCGGGTGCATTTCGCAATGCGACCTCCAGATGCGGAATGGCTGCTTCGAGCTTGCCTTGTTTCAATGTAAACGTTGCAAGCATGAGGTGCGTCAGCGTTGTTGCTTTACCTTCTGCAAGTTGCGATTCGAGCGACTTGCTTAGTGCCTCTGAGGCATCGCCACCACGAGCGAGCAACTTTGCGACTTCCTCTCCTACAGCGGGATTTGTAGGATCCGCCTTCAACGCTTCATCGAGAAGAGCGATATCACAAGTGATACCATCTGGCGTCTCGCGGCAGCTCCCGAGAAACTGGATGCGATAGCACTCCGACAACACCAGCTTGAGGTTCGGGTCGTCGGGATACAACTTCATCGCCGAATTTACTTGTAGGATCGCTTCGTCAGCTCTTGATTCAAGTAGGTATATACGTGCCAGATTGATGTAATCCATGGCAGAAGCACTGTG
The DNA here is from genome assembly GCA_041739135.1 of Pirellulaceae bacterium. Taxonomy (GTDB): domain Bacteria; phylum Planctomycetota; class Planctomycetia; order Pirellulales; family Pirellulaceae; genus Aureliella. The sequence continues at coordinate 20,579 of JBGSOM010000132.1, read as the reverse complement.
TTGTTTGATGCGGTCGTTGAAGATGCGCTGTGCCTTCGCAGACGCGTCTTCCGCAGGCTGCTTGCGACCGTTGCGAAGCGAAACTGCGATTAAGGGAATCCACGCAACCGGATCGGACTCCGCCGCGTGCTGGAGAGTCTTAATGGCATCGCCAATTCGCCCTTCTTTTTCCAACAATTCCGCCAAGATCATTTTTAGCGGAGTGCCGGCTCCAGACCACTTTACCGCGATCTCCAAATCATGGAGCAGATCGAGCTTGGATGCGTCATTGGTAATGGGGCCTTGCACAATCCGATCAATTGCCAACCATGCGTGCGCGGGAGCGAGTCCCTCGCTCTGCTTCGGTGCAAGCTGACGCATCATTTGTCGCGCCTGACCTCGTCGCCCTCGGCTACCCATTTGGAGTGCCACAAGATAACGCGAGCGTGAGTCGGAATTTTCAAGCTGCAAGATCCGTTGCAGCAGTAGTTCGCCATAGGGCGAAACGTCCTCGACTTCCATCAGCCTGCTCTTCTCGGCATTAACTGACTTTGTCTTAGTCAACTGCTTTCTCGCGTCCAACTCTTCATCATTCCAGCGAGCATACTTCCCGGCGAGCTTCCGATGGTCGACGGACCAACCATAAATCGCGAAGCCAGCAAGCGTCGAAAGCAACACAAGCACAGGCGAAAACCCAATCAAGGATTTCCAACGGCGTGTAAAGAACCATGCCAGGAAGTACTCGATGATGCCTTGCGCAGTTCGGAAAGGATTCGTGAAAAGGTCCCACACCAGCGAACGCCATTCAACTTGTTTATTCCCCATCGTCGCCTCCTACCATCTCGTGTAGGTGCGGTGCTACCGCGTTTTGCAATAGTGCGTTGGCTTGCAAAAAATGATTGTACATTTCCATTAACTGCGGCTGAGTGAGTTCGTCGCCCGATTCGCAGAACAAAACAACTTGATACTCAATCGCAGTAGCGTTTTGCGAATCCGTCGCTTGCAGCGTGCTGTCGAGCTTGTGATAAGTGACAATCGCCGTTGCACGCCCACCCAACTCGTTTGCTACATTGATAATCGTCCAGTCCTGTTGAGCAACACTCGCTCGGTTCGCGGGCTGATTATTGGGTGCCCTCGCGTCGGTCTTCAAGTCATTGTTTGCTACATTGTTTGTGACACTGTTTACCGCTGTTTCTGCATCAGTGTTTGGGGCAAGTTGCTTGAGTTCCTGACTTAGCACTTGCCAGCCTTTGGCTTCATATTGAGCTGCGAATTGTGGTCGCTGCACGTAAGGAAAAGCGATCTGCAGTTGCACGACTTGTCCCTGCCAATCAAACTGCCAATCGACCCAGCCGCGCGCGATGCCATTCTCGACTTTCGTTCCATGTGCGGTCACCATTTGTCGCCAACGTCCAAAACTCGCCGGAAACGTTTCCTTCCACGGATGCTGCTTGAACTTTGATTCGTCGAGCCTAGGTTCGGTTGCAGCGATCGTGCGTGCCGAGTCGCCGTACGCCCAACGATGTGTTGACACTCCGCCGAACGCGACCATCGATACGGCCGCAACCCACGAGAGTCTTCGCAAAGCTTGGCTACCCGCAATCGCCCAGTTGCCGCTTTCCAGACGTTCTCCTTTCACATCGACCTGAGCGTCCCCTGCAAACGGATCCGGTTGTGGCCAACACAGAACAGAATTCAATAACAAGAACTCGGGCTCGAATTGACTGTCCGCCGCTGGGACTGGTTGCAGCATGCGCGCTAAGAACCATGATGTCACCCAGCAACAAATCGCGACAACGCCAAACGCGGCTAACTGCACCACGATGTGATCGACTCCTTGAGTGGCATTGCGATTTCCAAAGTGCTGCAGAAGAACTACTGCAAGCAGCAGCAAGACGTTCTGAATGATTAGCCAGCAAGGCAGTGTTAACAACAGAACAAATGCGGCGAACAAACTTCGACGACCGAACAACAGCATAAGAACTACGAGACTGGCGAGCGCATGAATACTGTAGGGGCCAGCGCAACACTCGCGAATCGAGAACTCCAAATCGCGCATACTGAACGTATCCGCCTGAATCAAAAATGGGATGGCGAGTCCGTCAAGTATGTGACCCAAAATGGCCGAAGCTTGGTTCACCAGCCATTCGCGGAGGTGATCGCTCCAGTCTCCAGGCAATCGCATCGAAGTGATCAGTAAGGCCGACCAGCCAAGCAGACTCGGCCACGCAACATTACCGAACCGTTCTATCGCCCAACCAGTGAACAGCAAGATGTAGCTGAGAAGCGCGACCCATGGCGAGTTACGCCACACACTCAAGCCGAATACAACGACGCCAAGCGAAAAGATTGTCCGTGCCCAGAAAACTCGGAGCGGTAATTCGGCTCTCTGCGACCTAAAGTTCCACGCCACAAGAATTGCGACGACGATAACAGGAACCACAAAGTAGCGCATGCTCAGGCGCGACCAAAGCAATTGAAATTCAAGCGACAACATTGGCGCAGCAAGCACCAAGGGTAAAAGACCGAATATCAGATCGAACCACAAAGTCGGCTTGGAGTTAGGTCTATGTGCGCTCGTCTGCGCAACGACGGAACTCATAATTGCTTCCTCGAAGATTGGGGCAATTGGACAGCGTCCTCATTGTACCCGACAACTTCAATTCCGCCTTTAGCTTAACTTAAAACTACATTCCAATCCGCTTCAAAACGGTCTCCAATGTCGGACGCAATGCGGACGCGCTACTACGCAAACCTTGCATCTCTTTAGGCCACAGGTCCAGTTCGATGCGGTCAACAGCACCAGTGTGGCCAACAACAGTCGGAACCGAAAGTGCCACATCGCGAATGCCGTAAGCACCCGATTGTATGGTGCTGACCGGCAGGATGCGGCGAGAATCGAGAATCACAGATTCAATCACGTCGCGAATTGCGATGCCCACTGCGAATCCGGCGCCGCCTTTCTTGCTGATGCACTCCGCTCCCGATCCCTTGGTCCGCGTGAAAATCTGATTCGCTGTGTTGGTGCTCCAGCCTGGATACTTTTCGAGCGGCAAACATCCAATCGTTGCGCTCGACCAGATTGGCACCATGCTGTCGCCGTGTTCACCAAGAATCAGCGCACGTGTTTGTGTCGCGGGCGTTTTTAGGTTTTCTGCGATGAGACTGCAAAAGCGAATCGTATCAAGTTGTGTTCCGAGACCAATGATTTGCTGCTCTGGCAAGCCCAAGTACTTGGCCGCCACATAAGTCAAAATGTCCACCGGATTGCTAACGACAACAACTTTCGCGCATTTCTTTAGCCCAGCCGATTTGACTTGCTGCAAGATCGACATGAACAAGTCTGTGTTGCGATTGATGAGATCCAAACGCGATTCGTCGGGTTTGCGACGCAAGCCCGCAGTAATGCATACGATGTCGCTCGAAGGAATGTGTTCGTACGAACCCGACGTAATCACTTGATCCGCAACGCTGGGCGTGCCATGCATCAAGTCAAGCGCTTGCCCGGCAGCCAGATTCTCGTTGACGTCGAGGATCGCGATCTCCTTTGCGATTCCACCGCACTGCAACGCGAATCCCGCGCACGAACCAACTAATCCGCCGCCGCCAATAATGCTAACTTTCATCGTCTCATTCCTGCCTGTTAACTTGTTTTTTAGTTTGATTCTTCCGGCTTGCGAGGGCGAGCACGCAAAGAGTTATTTACCCTTCAGCTGATTCATCACTTGCTCGGTAATCAACTTGATCAGGCGTTCTTCATCAATGCCCTCTGATGTCGACTGTGCCGCAGCGACGGTCGCGCTGGTTGCGGTTGCTGGCTTCATTGCTGGCGGCGCATCGAAGGCTTTACGCTCAACGCCCGATGATGCCCAGCTCTCGCGGAAGATATCGTTAGCGCAGATGTCGCAGTTCTTGTACGCGTCCGTATTGCGAGGGTCAGCGAAGCCCCACTTGTCCTTCAGTGCGAGCAATTCGCGACTTTCGGTTTCATTCAAGTAGTTGACGCGGCCCAGCGAACGCGACAGCAGTAGCATGCGACAGTAAGCGTCGAGAATCTCAGTCCACCAATACGCGCGTTCGACGTTCTCGCCAAAGCTGACCGTACCGTGGTTCGCCAAAATCATCACGTTGCACTTGTCGACGAATGGAATGATCGTGTCTGCGAACGCTTGACCGCCTGGCGTTTCATAACGAGTGATCGGAACATCGCCAAGGAACACTTCCACTTCGGGCAGCACGCACTGCGGAATCGGTTCACGTGCGATCGCGAAAGCAGTTGCATGTGGTGGATGACAGTGAACAACCGACTTGATATCGGGACGTTGTTTGTAAATTTCGAGATGCAGTAACGCTTCGCTGCTGCGTTTCTTGCGCCCGGCAATCTGCTTGCCTGTCATATCGATCGTCGAGATGTCGTCAGGCTTGAGAAATCCTTTGGAGTGCATCGTGGGTGTGCACAGAACTTCATTTTCGCTGATGCGAACAGTGATGTTGCCATCGTTGGCGGCCGCAAAGCCTTTGTTATAGATCCGCTGTCCGATTTCGCAGATGTCTTTCTTGATCTGATGAGCGTTAATCATAGCTGCCTCGTGTTTATATCTAGTTTGTTTGGGTCGAATTCGTTGTTAGTTTTTGATCTGTTTAACGGCTTGAGGGTCGATGTGAATGGTGTCTAAGATCGCCGAGCAGTAAGCATCGACGGCTTTCATGTCAGGTTTGAACGGTTGAGCCGCTTCAGCACCGTCGGCAACAGCGATCTTGGCATGCATACCAGCTCCCAAGTCATCCCAGACGATAACCAGATCGGGATCTTTACTAGGCGGTCCACCAATCGCTTCGGCGCCCATCGGCTCCGTTGCAAGAAGTCTTGCGGAACTGTAACTGGGATGGCAGCGACTGAGCGTCACACTGCCGATCACTTTGTAGATATGCATTAGCGAAAACTCCTGTACCAGTCGCGCACCAAGTTTGCTGTCGCTGCTGCATGCCATGCACGACTATCGAGTATCAGTACATTCGGTTGAGCTTGTTCGAGGGCCGGTTTCAGATCTCGCAGGTCTGTCAACTGCATCGCCCGCAGGTCTGAGATTCCATAAGTTGCAGCGATGGATACAAACGGCTTGTCAGAGCACCACACGGCACCGAGTTTTCCGACAGCGAGTTCTCGCCGAATCGCTGTGACTGCTTTCGTCGCGTCGCCGGCGCCAATTACATCTGCCTGCTGCGAACAAACTCGCTTGCTAAGCACAGCAAGCTGTGGCTCGCTGGTAACTAGAAGAAGCGGAGCAGGCTCGCCGACTTTCTTGACGCTCGGCAATTGCCGAATCAGCTTTATATTCTGGTGACGCAGCACATCTTTAACTGCGGGCGTAACCACGGCCTTGGGATGCACTGCGAAAGTCGTCGTACCACTCAAATGACCTCTCAGCGATTCGAGCGTAACGACGCGGTCATTCAAATAAACCTCACCCACAACCGGCTCAGCAACTTTTTCAAGCGTGGGGTAAACCGCCGGCGCAGCAACACTCGTCCGCAATCGTTCGACGACGACGCGTACAATATTCTCGATTTGTGATGCTGTTAAGTTCATTGAAACAATTTGCTTAATTAATCCGACCGGCTCGCCTACTTCTCACGTTTCGCCTACTCGTTCCCAGTCTCCGCCTGCAAGCTCTATCTCTTCCAAGCTACGCCTTCCCGCCTACACCCTCTTGTCATCCACAATCCCCAAAACCGCCCAACGAATCGGCGAATTCTGGACACCAAAAATCTCTCTTATCGCGGCCCCATCGCTGGTTAATATCACGCGGTCACCTGCGCCTGCTCCGCAGCGATCAACGGCCAACACCGGCGCCCCATCTGCCGACTCGTCATCGGCAGCCAGCGGCTGTGCAACGAGCAACTTGTTAGCAGAAAGTGTCGGGTGTTTCACAGTCGCATGAGCATGACCGACGATGAGAGCAACTTGCATAAGGTTTCTTTGGAATACTAAGTCTGGCGAATTCTAAGTCTGGCACCTGCTACTCTGACTAAACATTCGGGTTGCCAAGGATCCACAGATCATCAATCAAGCTGCAGCGACGTTCGCGAGTGAAGGTTAACGGTGTGGTTACACCTTCACCGGTCGGGCCAGCGATCGAAAACGATGGATAGCCTTCACCGCCCAGTCCCAATGAAGCCATGCAGGGACCATTCTTTACAAACAAAGTTGTATCCATCGCGCGCGCCATTTTGGTCATATTGCGAACGTCGCGCGAGTGAATGATGCTCGTGTGGCGATAGCCATGTTCGTAGTGTTTCGCAAGCTCGATGCCGTGATCGATATCGCGGCAGCGAACGAACGGCACGAACGGCATCATCTGTTCAACGTAAACAAACGGATGCTCCGCTGGAGTTTCACCGAAAACGAGCAATGTCTTTGGATCGATCGTTACGCCAGCTGCATTAGCCAACTTGACAGCGTCCTGTCCAAGCAGCTCTTTGCTCGGCGACAAGTGCTTGTGTGAACCTTCGCCGACTTCGACGAAAGCCGCTTCAGTGAGCTTGGCAACCTGTGAGCTGTTGAGCCGCACTGCACCAGCTCGCTCCATCGCGCTCATCATTGCATCGAACACCGACTCAACAACAAAAACTTCTTTCTCAGCGATGCACAACAGGTTGTTATCGAACGTAGCGCCTTCGATGATACATCGCGCAGCGTTATCGAAGTCGGCTGTCTCATCGACAACCACAGGTGGATTACCTGGTCCAGCGACGATCGCGCGCTTGCCACTGTTAAGCGCCGCGCGAGCGACCGCAGGCCCGCCTGTAACACAAATCAAGGCTACATCGCGATTCTTGAAGATCGCTGCAGCGGATTCGAGGGTTGGGTTGCGGATTACGCAGATCAAGTTCTCGATACCGATGTCTGCTGCGATCGCTTGATTGAAACGCTTCACACCTTCAGCAGCAACCAACCGACCGCTTGGATGCGGATTGACTACGACTGTATTTCCAGATGCGATCATGTTAATAGCGTTGCCTGTGATCGTTGGCAACGAATGCGTTACCGGTGTGATCGCTCCGATAACGCCGAACGGTGCATGTTCGATCACCGCTAAACCGCGATCACCGCTGTACGCTTGAGTGGTCAGAAACTCCGTTCCGGGCACTCGCTCACCTAATGTTCGCAGCTTGGCAATCTTGTGCTCCAAGCGACCAATTTTCGTCTCGTTCATTTCCATCGTGCCGAGCTCTACCGATTGATCGATCGAGATGCGGCGGATGTGGTCGATCGCTTTCTTGCGATCCGAGATCGGACGTGTGCGCAGTTCTTCGAACGCTTCGCGAGCCGCAGCGACCGCTTGATCGGCATCATCGAAAATCCCGAACCGGCCACTGAATCGCCCTGCGCTGGCGGTGGCACTAAGTTGACTGTTGCCTTGCACTTCCTTGATCACTTGAGTGACCAAGTTTCGGATGAGTTCTTCGCTTATTTGCATGGTTGTACTACGGGTTGGTGTTATGGGAGCGGTTTGGCGTGAGCCACCGATTCTTGGGAAGTTATTCAGCTTTGAAGCTGTTGTAGCGGGCGAAAATTCAAGCTCTAACTTGCAATCGGGTTGCAACATCAAGTTGGTTATCAAACAAGCTAGAGCTTGAACTATCGCACGCTGTTTGTTGTAAGTTCCTCAGTTTTCTAGCCTCAGTTATTTGCCTCAGCGTCGCTGGTTTGGCGGTTGTAAACAGCTTTCTTCTCAATGTTCACAGAGTCGACAATACCGATCACGACACAGTCGATCGGCAGTTTGTTGGTCTCGGGCGTAAACCTCGCGCTGCTGCCTTGAACGATCAGAACCATATCTCCCACTCCGGCGCCGAGCATGTCGACGGCTACAAATGTACGTCCTGTCGTTATCAACTTGTCGCGGTCCGTAGGTTCGATTCGAAATGGCTCGACGACCAGCAGCTTTTGGCCGCGCATCGATTCGACCTTTTCAGTCGAGACTACAGAACCGGTAACTTTGGCTACAAACATGATCACTTAGTCCTTGAGCGCAGCTGCGGTTTGACGCGCGACGATTAATTCTTCGTTGGTTGGGATGATCCAGATTTGAGCGCGACTGTTGGTCAAGTCCAAACGCACTTCGCCCTTCGACGAACGATTCTTGGTATCGTCTAAACAGATTCCTAGCTCAGTTAAACCATCGCAGACCGCAGCTCGGATATTCGCACCGTTCTCACCAATTCCACCGGTGAACACTAACGCATCTAAGCCACCGAGAGCGACAAGCATGCTACCAAGCTGCCTGCGAATCTCCGCTACGTAGACATCGAGCGCCAACTGAGCATCGCCATTGCCGCTGGCCGCTGCATTCTCGAGATCGCGAATGTCGCCGCTCACACCGCCCGAGAGTCCAACCAAACCGGCTTCAGTCGATAATGCTTTGAGCATCTCTTCCAAGTTCATGCCGGTGTGCTGCATCAACATCGGCAGGCAGAACGGGTCCAAATCGCCGACTCGATTGTTTTGAGGCAATCCAGTTTGCGGACTCATTCCCATAGTTGTTGCGACACTCTTGCCGGAGTGAATCGCGCACAGACTGCTCGATCCTCCAAGGTGACACGAGATAACACGTGCGTCTTCGCGACCAAGTAACTGAGCACTGCGAGCCGCAATGAAGCGATGGCTTGCGCCGTGAAAGCCCCACTTGCGAATCGGCAACGCATCCGTCCACGCTTTGGGAAGCGCGTAACGTCGTCGAGCCTCTGGTATCGTCAGATGGAAATCGGTTTCAAACGCGGCCACTAACGGAATGTCTGGCACCGTCTCCGCTAACTGGCGCATGGCTGCTAAGTAAGGTGGATTGTGAGCCGGCGCGACCGAGCTGACCTCCTCCATCGCAGTCAATACATCTTCGTCGATTCGAAAAACACCAGCGAGTCGACCACCGTGCACGGCTTTGAAACCGATCGCGGAAATCTCCGACGCGCTGCCCAAACAACCATGTTCTGAATCCGTTAATTGCTGAACGCAAGCTCGCACAGCAACTCCGTGATGCGGCACTGGCATCTCCATTTCGCCGCGATAGTCACCGATCTCAACGTTGCATCGACTGAGCGCCGAACCGATTCGTTCGACGCCGCCACGTGCCAGTTGAGTTTCGGTCGACATATCGAACAAGCGATACTTAAAGCTTGTTGAGCCGAGGTTTGCGACTAGGACCTTCATCCCTGCTCCTACGTTGGGTGTGTAATCCGGTGCAGCTGCTTGTTCAGTACATGTAGCAACTGACGCTTCATCGCTTACGAGAAAAAAGCGGTTTCGAGCCCTTCAGCCGGACGCGCAATCACGTGACTGCTAATCAACTCGCCAACCTGCGCAGCCGCTGATGCACCGGCTTCTACAGCCGCGCGAACGCTGCCGACATCGCCGCTGACAACCGTCGTGACCAAGCCGCCACCGATGTCGACGCGCTTCACGATCTCAACACTAGCTGCTTTGACCATGGCATCCGTCGCTTCGATGAGTGCCAGAAGTCCCTTCGTTTCTACTAGTCCAATTGCTTTTTGCATGATGATCTTTCAATACTGTTTATGCGAATAAATAAGTGGATGCGTCTCAGGGACTTAGACCTTGAGAATCTTGGACAGATCTTCGTGCGGACGAGCGATGACCTGCACGCTGACAACTTCACCTACGCGACCTGCTGCTGCAGCACCAGCGTCTGTCGCAGCTTTGACCGCTGCCACATCACCGGTGACGAATGCGGAAACCAATCCGCTACCGACTTTATCCCAACCCAGAAACTGCACATTGGCAGCTTTCATCATGGCGTCGACCGCTTCTACCAAAGAGATGAACCCTTTGGTCTCGATCATACCCAGAGCCTCAGAAATCTTGGCCATACTCGATTTTCTCCTCGCTTTTGGCATTTGAAATAACGGGCCTTGCAGCCCACAGTTGTTGGTCTTGTTGCCACACTTCGCTACGCAAAGCGGAACCTCTGTCTAACATCCCGTTGATTTAATCTTGATCTCTCATCATCAGCCGGAAGACGTTTGCGTCCGGTTTGTCGTCACCGGTCGCTCATGCACACCGGCTAACTAAATCAACAAGCTGCCAAGCAACATCGTGTTGCTTTCATCGCAGGCTAAGCCTGGGCTACCTGTCAGTGATCTTTACATGTGCAACCCGCGTTGGCTTTCAGTACCACTTCAGTGGCTGAGTCCAAGTTGCATGCGTTGCCCTCATCGGTGTCGATATGCACTTCCAGCTTTGCGTTTTCATCAGCCCGCACGAGCACGTCTTCGAACGACACACTGCAATTCGGACTTTTGATCGACAGCGTCATGTAATCGCCATTCTTGACGCCGTAATACTCCGCTTCTTTAAAGCTCATGTGAACATGCCGCGCCGCGCGAATCACACCTTCGCTCAACTCAACCGCACCAGCCGGCCCAACCAGCACACAACCCGGCGTACCAGCGATATCGCCCGAGTGTTTCACCGGTGCATCGATACCAAGCGAAATTGCATCCGTGATCGCCAACTCAACTTGACTGGCCTTACGAGTTGGTCCGAGTACACGAACTTCCGGCAGCATGCGTCGCCGCGGACCGACAATCATCACGGTCTCTTTGGCTGCATAAAAACCATCTTGGTAGAGGTCTTTGCCAGGAGTTAACTTGTGCCCCTTGCCGAACAGTCGCTCAACATGCTCATCCGTCAGATGGACGTGGCGCGCCGAGATACTAACGATCAACTTCGGCGTCGCAGGTGCGGCTTCAACCGCTGGACCGCTCATCGCTCCGCTGCTAGCGATGCGACGAACTATCTGACGCACAAGCTGTTCAACTTGACTTCGATCAACGGAGGCTGCTGTCATATCAGTATCTCTGCAAGTTATGCAAGTTTATTCTGCGGGGGTCGGTTCAGCAGGAATCAATTCTGGTTTCGCTTCGGTAGCCAAATGCAGTTGCACGCCGGCATCTCGCAGTCGCGTGCGCCACGTCTCATTCAGCCCTTCGTCAGTCACCACGGTGTGGACTTGGTTCAGTTCACATAGCCGAGCCAACGAACTCTTACCGAACTTGCTGCTGTCAGCAACTACAATCGTCTGGTCCGCACAACTCATCATGGCTCGCTCGGTTTCAACTAACAGCAGATTGCTGTTGTAGTATCCGCGGTCGTTCGCGCCAGCGATGCTCAATACCGCTTTCTGGACGTTCAACGAAGCGAGCATTTGGTTCGCGTACGGCCCAAGCGAAACGCCAGTGCGACTATGCACATAGCCACCCAGCAGAACCAGGTCCGCTTGGTCGCTCGAGGCGAAGAGATTCGCAAGTGGCAGTGAGTTGGTCACAATCTGGAGAGGTCGTCCAACAAGCTGTCGCGCTAATTCGTAAGTCGTGCTGCCTCCGTCGAGGAGCACCGTATCGTGATTCTCAATCAAGCGGCTGGCTTCGATCGCGATCTGCCGCTTTAGATCCCACTGGCTGGATCGACGATCTTCGAACAATCGAAGCGCCGCCGCACCGCCAGTGAAGAAGACTCCGCCATGCGTCCGCTGAGCTTCGCCTTCGGATTCCAAATGATCCAGATCGCGCCTGATCGTCGACTCGCTGACGTCGAGCGCCGATCGCAGGTCCGGGATCGACACGAAGCCTTGGCTGCGGATTAACTCCCGCAGTTTCGCTCGTCGTTGGTCCGTCGCCTGCCCGTTGCTCAAAATCAGTCACCTCGATCTCGAATCGGGTTGAATTCCTCCACAAGTATGACTCGATTCTGTCAGGTGTCTAGCGATCTGCAAGTTCCGCAGCGTCTTATTTTGCGCAAAACGCACATTTTTACAGTTGTAGCGATTGCGTGAACGAATTCCGTCACGCCCCCGGTCTTATTGAGCCTGGGGCGCGAGCCGATCTTCCTGCACGCAGCCGCTCTTCACAAGTTCGGCCACAATCTGATTGCAGCCCTACTCCCCAGGAATTCTTTGGAAAGCCTTCTACTACCCCACAGTAGAAGTCGCATTTTCGGCGACATAAGACATCGCTTCGCGCATTGCTCCGCGATCGATGGAATGGATGTCGACTGGTCGGCCGACTTGTTCCAATAGAGTAATTGTCAGCTCTCCGCCAAGATGCTGACGGAATTCTTCCAGGCCGTCGAAAATCACCGATTCATTCAAAGCAGCGTCCCAAATCGGCAATTGCAACCCGAGCAGGGTTTTCAGAGTCGCATCGGCCACTGACCGCGGCAAACCTAACTGCAAGTGCGAGTAAACCGTATCGACCGCAACACCAATCGCCACCGCCTCACCGTGTCGCAATCTGTATTGCGTGATCGCTTCCAGTTTATGTGCCGACCAATGGCCGAAATCGAGCGGACGAGCCTGCTGCAACTCGAAAGGGTCCCCACCGCGTGTAATGTGCCCCAGGTGCTGCAGTACCGACTCCCGGATTGCGATTGAAGTTTGGGGTTGTTCGCGGGCTGCAATCGCTTCCGCAGATCGGTTTAGAAACTGAAAGAAATCGGGACTTTTCAGCAATGAAACCTTCACCGCTTCCGAGAATCCGCAACGGAAATCGCGGTCGCTCAGGCCTTCCAGCAAGCGCTCGTCGTTCACAACCGCCCATGGAGTAGCAAAGGTGCCCTTCCAGTTCTTTTTGTTGAACCAGTTGACCGCGTTTTTGACGCCGACCCCTGAATCCGCCTGTGCCAGCGTTGTTGTTGGAAAGCGGATCAGGCGAATGCCGCGATGCGCGATCGCCGCTGCGTAACCAACCGTGTCGAGAATCGCTCCGCCACCAATCACCAACACGTAACTGCGTCGATCTAAGTTGTCTCGATTAAAGGACTCGAGCAGATGATCGACGATAGCAGGGTCGTTCTTGACCGCTTCGCCACCTGGCAAACATTCGACTGGCGCGACCAGCTCGACACCAGAGTCCGCGGAACTTAGCTGAGCAGTAATCTTCTTCGTCAACAACGGATCCCAGTTGCAAAGCCCCTCGTCGATCCATACCTGGGCTCGTGCAGGACTAGAACCGCTACGTTCGAATAGCTCTGCTACAACTGGAAATTCACCGCCGAAACAATCTTTTGTGAATCGCAAGCGGTGAGTCATTGGCACAGCGAATTCGATGTCATATCGATTCTGCTTGGATGACTTGCCGAAAGGATCGCTCATGGGTTTGTTCGGAGTGTTCAAAGTGCGATGTGTGAGCGGTAGGGTTGGTGGGTAGGATGCCGGATTAGAACTGCTTCGTATCGCGCCGGCTTGAGCGGCTTCAGTTGCGAAGTACTTTCGATTGCGAAGTAGAAGTAATTGTCACTAGGTAAGGGAGGATGTAAATTGCATCGCGTTAAAGTTGGTCGAACCGTCCTGGTCGTTTCTGCGGTGCGTCTTGTTGTTATCTTAACTAAGGCCCCCGAGCGAAGCACCCTGCTTTGATTAGGTTTCGCGAGGTTCATGACAAATTACTAGCGACAAAAAGCCATTTTGTGATGAACTCTGCCTAACCGCGCTTCTTTACCAGCGTTTGCATTCGTATCCTCCGCTTGCAGCGTCCCTGAACCGGTTCAAAATCCTCTCAGCCCCACGCTTGGAAAAAATTGATGCGCGATCATGGACCCTGGAAAATTGTCAAGTCCGAGCGAATGTATGGCGACCCGTGGATTCAGGTTTTTCGCGACGAAGTGCAGCGACCTGATGGCAAACCAGGGACCTACGCCACAGTGCATCTCAAGGCCGGCGTGTGCGTCATCGCCATGGATCATGCGGGTAATTTGCACTTAACCAAAGAGTTCCACTACGCGGTTGGTCGCGTCACAGTTGAAGGAGTCAGCGGCGGCATCGAAGACGACGAATCCGCAGACCTAGCCGCCACTCGGGAGCTCGCGGAAGAACTCGGGATCAGCGCCAATCGCTGGACACGCTTGGGTGTTGTCGATCCGTTTACTGCGGCGATTCTCTCGCCAGTCGAGATCTACTTGGCTGAAGAACTATCATTCAACGAAACTAATCCGGAAGGCACCGAACTGATCGAGCATGTCAAAATGAGTCTCGAAGAAGGTTTGCAGGCGGTACTGGATGGCGTGATCACCCACGGTCCAACCTGCATTGGTATTCTGCGAATCGCTCTTCAAAAACTACAAACGAAGTAAACCTGTGTTCGAGCTGCAAATACTTTTCGGCAACGTGTTCGTGCCCGCACTGCTTGTGATCGTCAGTTCGATTGCAAGTCAGTTTTTGCCCGCGCCCAGCCGTACTCGATTCACACCGCTCATCCTGACGGTGACCAGCGGCGTTGCAATCTGTTCAGCAATGGCGATTCGCAACGGATTCGCTTGGTGGCCCGAAGACGCGTGGCAACGGGTGCCTAGCGCCGCGCTGTTCGTAACGGCAGCCGCAGTGGGCATCGCAACACTTGTTAACCGAAGCGGTTCCGCGATTGATTCCTCGGTTGGCGAGGGCGAGGGCGAGGATCGAGCGGAGTCGACCGCAAGTCTCAGCAGCAACGCATCACCGCTAGCGATCGTTCAGTGGTTTGCAATCGCTGTGGTAGCATTCATTGCTGCATGGCTGGTTTTTCCAAGCGGCGAATCATGGGCCGAACTGCAAAGTCAAAGATTCCTATGGTGCTCGGTCATCGCACTTGCTGCCAGCCTGGCTTGGTGGGGAATTGTTGGTTGCCAACCCGGTGTTGCAATAACTGTCGGCCTTGCAACGATACCGCTGCTCATTGCCAGCGCGTTCCTCACGTCGCTTTCGATTATGAAGGTGACTGAGCCGCTGATCGCTGTGGCAACTGTACTGGGGATCTGTTCATTGCTCGATTTGCGGAAGAAGGTTCGCAGATCGCTACCGATGTTGTTCGCTCCTACTTTGTTCGCCATGTCGGGCTTCATTGCACATGCGAATTTTCAAAGCTACCTCGGACTGCCGCGCACCCTCTACTTCCTCGCGATGCTCAGCCCAGCGATCATTGCACTGGCGGCGCGCATGGCGCAGCGTAAATCAACACGCTTCGCAGTCGTGTTGACCATTTGCCTCGCTCTACTTCTATCCGCTGGCATTATCGCATGGACTTATGTGACTGGTGACGTTGGTGCTGAACCGGAGTGGTAACGTCTACTCAACGCCGTCAGCATCGCTGTACCATTCGACTAACTCGTCACGCAAGCGTTCCATAGCCGGCTGATAGATGTACATCATGTGTCCACCTTCGAAGTTGCTGACCGAAATGTTGGATTGCAGCGACTCGTCCAATCCTAAATGGTTGAGCGTGTACTTCATCGCGAAATGCGGCGTTGCAAGATCGTAGTAACCGCACGCCACGTACAGCTTCAGATAAGGGTTCGCGGTCATCGCCGAACGCAGCGATTCCGTTGCATCAACAAATCGCCCCGTGAATGAATCGTAATTCCAAGGCTGTACGTTCCCAGTCAGAATCTCGTACACACGTGGTTGTTCGTAGTTTAAATTCTCGCGCAGGTATTGATTCATCGTTGAAGTGAACGGGCCAAAAATGGCAGCGCCGCTTGGGTCGTACTCAGCCGATTCGCCGACGCGATCGCGATCGATACCTTTGTAGCGACTATCGAAGCGACCAATCGTTCTGCCTTCGTCTCGCATCAATTCCTTGCCGAAGCTCGACATGGGTACTCGCAGGTTGCTTTGTCGGATGTAGTCCTCTTCGAGTCCCGTCAAGCGACTGATGGCTGCCACAACTTCGTCCACCTTCTTCGGCTTAGCAGACGCACCTTGCAACAGCACGTCAGCGTATCCTCCTAGCGCGAGCGCTTCCGCTTGCGCGACTACCTTCTCCACGGGCATAGCCTGCAACTCTTCGCTCAATTGGCCGTGATACCAAGCCGTTGCGGCATAAGTGGGCAAAAAGCAGATGTAAGGAAGGTCATTGCCTTCGCCAAATCGAAGTGTCTGAAAATTCACAGCCCCGGAAACAATGATGATGCCATTCAATTCAAAGTTGTATCGCGATTGCAAGTAACTCGCTAAACCCGCCGCGCGAATACCGCCGTAGCTTTCGCCGATCAAGAACTTCGGACTCTCCCAGCGGCTGTAATGCGTTGTCCAGTCGTGAATGAACTGCGAGACGCTTCGAACATCTTCTTGATAGCCGTGGAACTGCGACTTTTCTTGCTTCTCAGCCGGCCGACTGTAACCAGTGCTTACCGGATCGATGAATACGAGGTCAGTAACGTCGAGCAACGAGAGCGGGTTTTCGCTCAACTGAAACGGTGGACGAAGCGGCGTAGCATCATCTGGTAGCACAATTCGTTTGGGACCAAGCATCCCGAGGTGCAACCACACGCTGCTGCTGCCGGGACCACCGTTGAACGCGAATGTCAGCGGGCGAGTTGCATCGTCGCTGTCTACGCGGCGATAAGCGATGAAAAACACATCAGCCTTCTCGTCTCCATTGTCGGAAGTCTGCGCGAGCGTTCCCGTTTCGACCGTGTACTGCACCATCTCGCCTGCGATCTCAACCTCGCCTGCTGTTTGCACTGTTCGAACTGTGTAACTCTGCGTGACCGGCTTCTCGTCTTTCTTTTCCGTCTTCACATCCGCCTTCGAATCGGCCTTCGCAGCCTGCGACTCCCTATCAAGTTGTGCGACGGAAGTTTCGGCGATCAGCAGTAAACCAACAATAAAAGCTACACAGTCGAGTCTTCGAAAAGTTAAACGATTCATGTCAGTTTGCTCGGTGCTTTCAGTCAGCGGAAAATGGTTCAGCGATTTGCTGCGCAGTAGGATCGATGAAGTCGAGCATAATCAGGTCGCAGCGAATAGAATAGAGCTCTACCACTCCTCGCAAATATCTCCTTTTCGGTGTTTTATGTCCAACGCAGAAAACGGTGACAGCAGATCGCAAGAGCAGTTTCCAGATCTCTACAAATTGTTAGGTCTGACGCCGCTCGAATCGGACCTCACCAAGATTCAGCGTGCGCTGCTGGCAATGCACAAAAAGTTTGAGGCGGCTGAAGCATCCAGTCCCAATGTCGCTCAACGAGCCGCTCGCATCGTTGCATTGGGAAAGAAAAACCTACTAATCGCCGAACGTAAATCCGCCTACGATCGGGCTTGGGCCAAAGTCTTCGGTGCTCAATCGCCCGCCGAGGAGACTGCTGCAGCGCCTTCGCCCGCTGTTAAATCGACTCAAGAGTTTGTAACAACCCAACCGGTTGAAATGGAGTGGGATTTGGAAGTGCTTGAGTCTCTGCTACCCGCCGAAGATCCACGAGCAGCCTTTGATCTCGGTGGTTTCCTGCGCCTTTCAGCCAGTGTGCCGGAGTCGAATCCCATTGGGGATTACGAGAAGCTTCAGAGTTTCCTAGGCGGTACGGCAACGGCGACAGTTGAAGCCCCGAAGTCGATCTCCGCAATCGAACTCATGCGTCAGCCTACCTCGGCAGCCGAATCCGATTCGTTTGACTCTGAAGAATCAGAACAATTCGTTGCACCGAGTATTGGGATGGTAACTTCGCCGCGAGTTGCATTGGCGAGTTCCGTCAAGCAGATTCAACGCAAACGCAATCGCGCGATGTTGATTAGTGTTGGAAGTATCGCCGCCGTGCTAGCTGCAACGCTCGGTGGCATGTTCTATTGGGTGTCTCAGAAGCCTGATTCCTCAGCCGCATTGGCGCAATCTTCTCAAGTGAGAACCAATAACGGGCAGTCGCTTCCGAAAGTTGACTTATCACAGCCCGCTGATGCGCTCGACGATTTGGTTCCAGTTGAAGGAAGCGGTTTGCCCAAAGTCGCCGGGTTAGACGGTGAAGTTGTCACCAAGCCAAACATGATGGAACCCGCCACCGCGCCCGCTCAACCTGTTGAGTCGCCAATGTCGGCGCCAATGTCGGCGCCAATGTCACTGCCATCTAACGACCCGCCTATGGCTTCGCCCGCGACCAATAATGCAGCCATGCAACCAGCTTCGACACCCGCTGGGTCGCAACCCGCTGAGTCACAACCCGCTGATGTACCGCCGGCTGATCCTGAGCTCAAACCGGCTGAGAAATTAGCCTGGAGCAAAGCGATGAAGGAGACGCTTAAGACACTCGGCATGCAGAATTTCAAAGCGGCGAAAGAACAACTCGCTGCATCAGAGAAACTCGCTCGAACGCAGTTGCAGCGAGAGCAACACAAGCGACTGTCCACGATCGCAACGCTGACAGAAGAGTTTCACGGGTTCTTAGTCGATGCAGTAACAGGCCTCGGTGCTGCTGAGACGTTCAAAGTCGGACGTTCCCTGGAGGCTTCATTTATCGAAGGCAACGAGAAGGAAGTCTCAGTCAAGATTCGCGGGCAGGTGCAGACTTTTGCGTTGACTGAGTTGCAAATCGGATTGGCGATGGGGCTGGTGGACTTGAAGATGGATGTTGAACATCCAACTTCACTGGCGCGCAAAGCTGCCTTTACATTGGTGCATCCAAAGACAAACGGCTTGGCGCTCAAGTCCGCCCGAGAACAAATGGTTGCAGCCGCCGCAGCCGGCGCCGTCGAGCCCGACATGCCCGACGTTTTTGAAGAGAATTATCTGCTCAAGTGAACGATTTCGATTGGCCACTACTCGCTGACACGCAAGCGAAAGGCCCACTGGGTTGTCGAAGGCGTCGTATCAACAATCATCGCGGGCCGAAGACTAAGTAATTCAGCTTCGCGAGTGGCTGTTGTCGTCGGCTGAATCGGTTCCATTCGCGCGACCACATCACCAATAGGCAGCTCCCAACTGCTTCCCGATGCGGAGCTCCAACCGTTTGACAGCCGGTAAGTGCTTGCCAAATTCTCGGGCTTGGTCGACGACCGACATGCAAGCTCGACAATCCAGCAGCGTAGATCGGGCACCAGCGTAAAACTTGCTGACCAATGTCCGCGACCCGACATGCCAACGCCAAAGACGACTTCGCGACCATCGCCAAACGATTGCAAGTGAATCTGCTGAAGCGGCGGCGACTCGGGCCACGTGCAACCACCGTGACCTTCCACCGATGACAGGAGTTCGACATCGCCTAGCCGCCATGAATGACGATAGCGATCTTCGACCCACTCAAAAGCCAGATCGCCAAGTTTCCCGCCATTGAGCGTCAGTGGTTCCGCTGATCGCTGTGGGCCGCGTGTCATAAGTTGCCTCCGCTCTAAATTGTTTTAGAGCTAACTCAATCGTGTTCTTCAGGTTTAGCTAGTCTGTTCTTCACTATTTTGCATCATCCGCCAGCGCAAGAATGACTCCAAGAATCCCTGGATGTCGCCAGCCATCACTGCATGGAAACTGTTTTGCATGTACTCGGTGCGCGAGTCTTTCACGCGTTGTTCGGGATGCAAGAAGTAGTTGCGAATCTGGGATCCGAAACCTTTCTGCCTCACTTTGCCTTTGTACTTCGCGAGCTGTTCTTCTTCGCGTTTTTCCTCTTCAACACGCGCCAACCGAGCTCGCAGTAACTTCCACGCTTGAGCTCGATTCTTATGCTGACTGCGTTCGCCCTGGCACGCCGCGACAATCCCCGTCGGAATGTGAGTCAGCCGAACGGCGCTGTCTGTTTTATTGATGTGCTGACCACCTGCACCGCTGGCGCGATACGTATCCTCGCGAACATCTTTCTCTTCAATCTCAACTTCAACCGAATCATTGATTTCAGGTGAAACATCGACCGCAGCGAAACTGGTCTGTCGTTTACCTTCCGCGTTAAAAGGACTAATGCGCACCAAGCGATGCATCCCCTCTTCGCCTTTTAAGTACCCGTAAGCCATCGAACCGCGGATCGCAACAGTAGCTTGCGTTATGCCTGCTTCCTGATTGTCCTGCCGATCGAGCAACTCGACGGAACAGTCATGATCCTTCGCCCAAGCAATGTACATGTTGAGCAACATCTCAGCCCAGTCGTTGGCGTCGACACCACCGTCGCGTGCATGCACGCTGAGTAACGCTCCTGCAGCATCGTGCGTTCCGTTCAGCAGCGCCTTGAGCTCCAATTGCACGACTTCATTCTCCAGCCGCGTCAATTCGTTGACCACGTCCTCGCGAAGGGAACCGTCTTCGGCGAGTAATTCAATCAAACCAGACAGGTCTTCGGCCGCAGCCAACGCTTCTTTGAGCGGCACAGCGATAGACCGCAAATTCTTCAGTTCGCCGACGGTCGCCTGAGCCTTTTCCTGGTTGTTCCAGAAATCTTGAGCCGCCATCTGACTTTCGATGGTGGTTATTTGTGCCAGCTTTTTATCGTAGTCAAAGACTGTCCCGGAGCTGAGTCAGTCGTTGGCGGATCTGGGCTGCACGATCCTCCAATTCATTTTCGCTCATCGAGACGCCTCGTTCATATTTGAGAAACACTTACCAGCACGCATGCGACATAACTTTCGCGCTACTCGCACTTCCGGTCGCACTTTCGAACGTCGATTGTAGCGACGACTGACGGTGCGTAGAATCCCACGCCCGCGATTCGTGTAATGCGCCATTAGAAATGTCCCCTTGAAGCGTTCATTAGAAATGTCCCCGGGGAAAGAGGTTCAGAATAGGCTTTTTGAGCTGTCTTGCGTAGCGGAGGGAGCGTAGCGAGCGGAGTGGAGCAAGACAGCTCAAAAAGTTTCGGCGAGCTG